>NZ_JBIBYO010000002.1:138138-852810 GCF_043083385.1 Streptomyces sp. NPDC014733
CACTGCGTCACTGCGTCACTGCGTCACTGCGTCACTGCGTCACTGCGTCACTGCGTCACTGCGTCACTGCGTCACTGCGTCACTGCGTCACTGCGTCACTGCGCCGTGTCGCTGTCGCTGGTGTTGGGGGATGTTCTGATGTCGGTTGGCGGTCAGGTGACTGTCACTGTTGCGGTCAGCGGCGGGTAAAGGGCTCCTGGAGTTCGGTGACCCATTGGTCCGGGTCGTCGTCACAGGCGAGATAGAGCTCGCGGGCGTAGCCGGCGGAGCGGTAGCCGTTCGCGTCGATCCAGTGGGCCAGTGTCTGGGCCGTGGGGAGGACGGCGTCCATGGAGCCGCGGTGCACGATGGTCGCCGCGTTCTCGATCGCGGGCAGGTCCACGACGGTCAACCCGTGCGGGCCCCCGGGCGTAGCCGTGACGGGAATCGCTGCGTGGACGAGTACCGCCTCTCCGGAGCCGGGGGCCGCTTCGTAGTACGCGATCGACGGGCCGGCGGGTGTCACGGATGCGCGGTCGAGTCGGCGGCACAGCTCGTCGAAGAGCGGTCCCACGACCGGACCGATCGCTTCCGGCGCGAAGCTGTCAGCCGTGGCGCTGAGTTCGGCGACGCGTACCGGCGGAGTGCGCTTGATCACTACCTCGTCGGGGCTCATATGTCCTTCGCTTTCGATCGACCGGAGCCTCGTCTCGACGCGTATCAGCCGTGCCGCTGCCGCCGCCATGGCCGCCTCCAGCTCTGCCTGCCGTAGCCGCAGCATCCCGCGCAACTGCTCGGGTCCCACCGTCTCGTCGAGGATTTCTTGGACCTGTTGGAGCGTGAAGCCGAGGTCTTTCAGTGCGAGGACACGGTTGAGGCGGGCGAGTTGGGCCGCCTCGTAGAAGCGGTAGCCGTTGACGGGGTCGACATGGGCGGGGCGCAGCAGCCCGAGTGCGTCGTAATGACGCAACATGCGGACGGACACGCGGCCGTGCCGGGCGAAGTCTCCGATGGTGAACATGACGCCCCTCAGTGCACGGCCTCACACGGTGTCAGGGTCAAGGGTAGGAGGGGAGGGTGTGGTGACCTGGGCCGGGCGGCTCTCGGCTTGGGTGAGGTGCGGCAGCCGTGCGGCGAGGTGTCGGACCGCCAGGGGGCTGGTGACTCGGTGCCTGATCCGGGCTGATGCGTGAGTTGTCCACAGGCGTTGTCCGGTCGGTCTGGCTCTACGCATACTGACGCCGTCGGTGAGCACCACCGCGCGACGTGGGCCGCGGGGCGGTCTGTGGGCGGTGAAAGCTCGGACGCCGGGAGACTGGTGGGGAAGACCCGGCTGGCGCACGGACTGAGCGGTGTATGCGCAGGGAGCGCATTACGAGGACGGGGGAGTGGACATGGCGGTCGGGAGCGGGAGCGGCGAGCAGAGTGGCCGAGGGAAGTTCGGTAAGGGGCCGGCGCGGCGCGGTGATATGCGGCCGAGCGGTGGGGCGGTGACTGCCGAGGGGGCGGGGACCATGGTCGACACATCGGACCGGCCCATGGTTGTGGTGCGGGACCTGCACCGGAGCTATGGCCGGGCCGCGGGAGCGGTGCACGCGCTGCGCGGGCTGTCCTGTGAAGTGCCGAGAGGCGAACTCGTCGCCCTGCGCGGGCGGTCAGGTTCGGGGAAGACCACGCTCCTCAACCTCGTCGGCGGGCTCGACACCCCTGATGCGGGGCAGGTCACCGTGGACGGGACGGCCCTGGCCGACCTGGACGAGAACGGTCTGCTGGAGATGCGGCGTGATCGCATCGGCTTCGTCTTCCAGACGTTCGGGCTGATACCGATACTCAGCGCGGCCGAGAACGTCGGGGTTCCGCTACGCCTGCGCCGTATGCCGTCGCGAGAGCGGGAGGAGCGGGTGGCGTTGCTGTTGTCCCTCGTCGGGCTCGCCGGCCACATGAAGCAGCGTCCCGGTGAACTCTCCGGCGGGCAGCAGCAGCGCGTCGCCATTGCCCGGGCGCTCGCCAACCAGCCGTCTCTCCTCATCGCGGACGAGCCCACCGGGCAACTGGACGCCGATACCGGCAGAGAGGTGATGGAGCTGCTGCGGGCCGTGGTCCGCAGCGAGGGGGTGACGGCGCTGGTCGCGACCCACGACCCGCACCTCGTCGGTCTGGCGGATCGGGTGCTTGAGTTGAGTGACGGGGTGATCAAGGCGGGCGAACAAGGGGGAGACCGGTAGGCGGCATCTGGCCAGGTGGGCCCGGGGAGTGGGAGTTCGTGGCCCGTTGGCGGTGTGTCGAGGTGGCCGTCGACCGGGGGTTGCCGGGCGGGGCAGGGGAGTGGCGTGCAGCGGGCGTGAACTGCGGTGCGTGCGTGGAGCGGGAGCGTGAGTTGGTGGATCGGGGGCGGTGCCCGCGCTTGTGAGGTGTGGGTTGTGTCCGTGGCCAGTGCCTCGTGACCTGCTGCGCCTGGTCCTGTGAGGTGTGCTTGCGCGTTCGGTGGCGGTGGCGGTGGGAGGGGGAAAGGGGTGGGGGTGGGGCCCGAAGGAAAAGCAGAGGCGTGAGGCCCGGCGGTTGGGAAACAATGCCGCTTCTCGGCGTGGCGATCGGTGGCGCCTTTCGTGTGGTGGGAGATGGCGGACGGTGCCCGAGAAGCGTGAACTGCCTGTGCTGAACGCCGCTGCTGCGGATTTGCGGTCGGACTGTGCGAGGTGTTTCGGCCTGTGCTGCGTCGCCCTGCCGTTCGATGCCTCGTCCGACTTCGCCGTCGGCAAGGCAGCGGGCACGCCCTGCGCCAATCTGCGGGACGACTTCCGTTGCGGCATCCACCACCAGCTTCGTGAGCGTGGCTTTGCCGGATGCACGGTCTTCGACTGTTTCGGTGCCGGGCAGAAGGTCTCGCAGGTGACGTTCGCCGGGCGGCACTGGCGGGAGAACCCTGTGACGGCCCGCCGGATGTTCGAGGTGTTCCCCGTCATGCGGCAGCTTCATGAGCTGCTGCGCTATCTGGCCGAGGCGTTGGAGTGGCCGCAGGCTCGAACGGTGCGGGGCGAGTTGCGCCGGGCGTTCGACGATCTCGACGGAGTCACGCGCGGCAGCGCGGAGGAGATCACCGGGGCCGATGTTCCGGCGATTCGACAGCAGGTCAACGGCCTGCTGCTGCGGGCGAGCGAGCTGGTGCGTGCCGAGGTGCCGGGGCGGAAGAAGAATCACCGTGGCGCCGACCTGATCGGTGCGCGGCTGCGTGGGGCGCGGTTGCGGGGCGCCGTCCTCAGAGGGGCGTATCTCATCGCCGCCGATCTTTCGGGCGCCGATCTGCGGAGGGCGGATGTGATCGGGGCGGACTTCCGCGACGCCGATGTGCGGGGCGCGGACCTCACCGATTGTCTGTTCCTCACGCAGGCACAGCTCAACGCGGCAAAGGGGGACGCCATGACCCGGATTCCGTCGACGTTGACACGTCCCGGACATTGGCTGAGCTGAGCGCCGTAGCGCTTCGTCCCTTCCTGAGGGAGCGGAGGAGGCGATTTCTCACCGTTGGCGTTGGCGTTGGCGAGGGCGAGGGCGCCGTGCTTCGAGCCGATCGGCAGGAGAGATCCGGGCACGGGTGCCGGGCCGCTCGCCGGTTGCTGGGCCGAGGCCGCGGCAGCGTCGCTCCGTGCGGGTCCCCGTGTCTCCGTGCGGCCGCGGGACAGAGCCCGACCTCCGTGGGAGCGGGCGTGGACGCCGCCGAGCGCGTGGCCCCGTGGGCGGCGTGGCCGGTGCCCGGATCGCTGCGTGAGGCGGCGGGGTGGTGCGGCGCGGCGTCATTCGCGGCCTGGCGCACGTGTGGCGCTTCCCCGGAGCGATCGGTTCCGTCGCAGTCGCAGTCCCACGCGCACCCCGCGACCGTCGTGCCGCCGCGCTCCCGCCCCCCCCGCACTCGCCTCGCCTTCGTACGAAACGCCCGGCTGCGGCGCACCATCTCTCCGCACCGGCAGGGGCACCGGCCTGACGTCGAGGCATGACGGTAAGCGGCCCCGCACCCGGCACTCCGCCCGGGCCCACCGCTGGGCCGGACCCATGACGCGGCCCCCGCGACACGCCCGCCTCACCCATCAGGGTCCCGTCAAAACCGGCGTCGGGCCCGTTCCCGGGGGCCGTCGGGGGGTGGGTGGTGGGTACTGTCGGGTGCAGGCCCAGCCCGGTGGGGGCGGGCTTGACGTAAGACAATGAGGCCATGGCACGCGGCAAGCTACGGATATATCTCGGTGCGGCGCCCGGCGTCGGCAAGACCTACGCCATGTTGTCCGAGGCGCACCGGCGTGCGGAGCGCGGTACGGATGTCGTCGTGGCGTTCGTCGAGGCGCACGGCCGGCCGCGCACCGAGGTGATGCTGCACGGTCTGGAGCAGGTGCCGCGCCGCGAGATGGAGTACCGCGGCGCCACCTTCACCGAGATGGACGTCGACGCGGTACTCGCGCGGCGCCCCGCGGTCGCGGTGGTCGACGAGATGGCGCACACCAATGTGCCCGGTTCGCGCAACGAGAAGCGCTGGCAGGACATCGAGGAGCTGCTGGAGGCGGGCATCGAGGTGATCTCGACCGTCAACATCCAGCATCTGGAGTCACTCGGGGATGTCGTCGAGTCGATAACCGGCGTCCGGCAGCAGGAGACCGTTCCGGACGAGGTGGTGCGGCGCGCCGGACAGCTGGAGCTTGTCGACATGTCGCCACAGGCGCTGCGTCGCCGTATGGCGCACGGCAACATCTACCAGCCGGACAAGGTCGACGCCGCACTGTCGAACTACTTCCGCCCCGGCAACCTGACGGCACTGCGTGAACTGGCGCTGCTGTGGGTCGCCGACCGGGTGGACGAGTATCTCCAGCAGTACCGCGCCGAGCACTCCATCCGGAGCACATGGCAGGCGCGGGAACGCATCGTCGTCGGCCTCACCGGCGGCCCCGAGGGCCGTACGCTGATCCGCCGCGCCGCCCGGATGGCGACCAAGGGGTCGGGCAGCGAGGTGCTCGCCGTCTACATCGCGCGCAGCGACGGGCTGACCTCCGCGTCGCCGAAGCAACTGGCCGTGCAGCGCACGCTGGTGGAGGACCTCGGGGGCACGTTCCATCACGTCATCGGGGACGACATCCCGGCGGCGCTGCTGGAGTTCGCGCGGGGGGTGAACGCCACGCAGATCGTGTTGGGCTCCAGCCGCCGCAAGAGCTGGCAGTACGTGTTCGGGCCGGGGGTGGGGGCGACGGTCGCCCGGGAGTCGGGTCCGGACCTCGATGTCCACATCGTCACGCACGAAGAGGTCGCGAAGGGCCGTGGACTGCCGGTGGCGCGTGGTGCGCGGCTGGGGCGGGCCCGGATCGTGGCCGGATGGCTGGTCGGGGTGGTGGCGCCGATGCTGCTGTCGCTGTTGCTGTACCGCGTCGACGACGGGCCCGGGCTCGCCAACGACGTGCTGCTGTTCCTCTTCCTGACGGTGATGGCCGCGCTGCTGGGCGGGCGGCTGCCGGCGCTGGCGTCGGCGGCGGTCGGGTCGTTGCTGCTGAACTTCTACTTCACGCCACCGACGCACACGCTGACGGTCAGCGATCCGCAGAACATCGTCGCCATCGTGATCTTCTTCGCGGTGGCCGTGTCGGTGGCATCGGTGGTGGACCTGGCGGCGCGCCGCACCCAGCAGGCGGCGCGGCTGCGGGCCGAGTCGGAGATCCTCTCGTTCCTGGCCGGCAGCGTGCTGCGTGGCGAGACCAGCCTGGACGCGCTGCTGGAGCGGGTGCGGGAGACGTTCGCGATGGACGCGGTGGCGCTGCTGGAGCGGCACAGTGACGTCGATCCGTGGACGTGCGCGGGGCAGGTCGGCGAACCGGCCAAGGGGGCGCCGCTGCGCCGCCCGGAGGACGCAGATGTCGACATGCCGGTCGGTGACCACATGGCGCTGGCGCTGAGCGGCCGGGTGCTGCCGGCCGAGGACCGCCGGGTGCTGGCGGCGTTCGCCGCGCAGGCGGCCGTCGTCCTGGACCGGCAGCGCCTGATGGGCGAGGCGGCGCGCGCCCGGGAGCTGGCGGAGGGCAACCGCATCCGGACGGCGCTGCTGGCCGCGGTCAGCCACGATCTGCGCACCCCGCTGGCCGGGATCAAGGCGTCGGTGACGTCGCTGCGCTCCGACGACGTGGCGTGGTCGCCGGAGGACGAGGCGGAGCTGCTGGCGGGCATCGAGGCGGGCGCCGACCGCCTCGATCACCTGGTGGGCAATCTGCTGGACATGTCGCGGTTGCAGACCGGCACCGTCACCCCGCTGATCCGGGAGATCGACCTGGACGAGGTGGTGCCGATGGCGTTGGGCGGCGTGCCGGACGGCAGCGTGACGCTGGACATCCCGGAGGCGCTGCCGATCGTCGCGGTCGATCCGGGGCTGCTGGAGCGGGCGGTCGCCAATCTGGTGGAGAACGCCGTGAAGTACAGCCCCGAGGGGGCGCAGGCGTTGGTGGCGGCGAGTGCGCTGGGCGACCGGGTGGAGCTGCGGATCGTCGACCGGGGGCCGGGCGTGCCGGACGAGGCGAAGGACCGGATCTTCGAGCCGTTCCAGCGGTACGGCGACGCGCCGCGCGGTGCGGGCGTGGGGCTGGGGCTGGCCGTGGCGCGCGGCTTCACCGAGGCGATGGGCGGCACGCTCGCCGCGGAGGACACCCCGGGCGGCGGGATGACGATGGTGCTCACCCTGCGGGCGGCGGAGGACCGGCCGTCCTCCGCGGGGCCGCGGTCCTCGACGGCCGGGGCCTTCACATGAGCGGGAGAGGCGGGCGGCCCGAGGGGCGCGGCTCGCCCAGGGGCACCGTCCCCGTTCCGCACCGTCCGGTCGGCGCCGTCGCCGCCCGTATCCCTTTCTTTTCCCCGGGCCGGGTGCCCGGGGTCCCGACATCGCGAGGAGAACGTCAGTGAACCGGGTGCTCGTGGTGGATGACGAGCCGCAGATCGTGCGGGCCCTCGTGATCAACCTGAAGGCGCGCAAGTACGAGGTCGACGCGGCAGCCGACGGGGCCACGGCCCTCAAGCTGGCCGCGGCCCGCCATCCCGATGTCGTGGTGCTGGACCTGGGCCTGCCGGACATGGACGGCGTCGAGGTGATCAAGGGGCTGCGGGGCTGGACGCGGGTGCCGATCCTGGTGCTGTCCGCCCGGCAGACGTCGGACGAGAAGGTCGAGGCGCTGGACGCGGGCGCCGACGACTATGTCACCAAGCCGTTCGGGATGGACGAGTTGCTGGCGCGGCTGCGGGCCGCGGTGCGCCGGGCGGAGCCGACGGGGCCCGCGGAGGCGGACGTGGTCGTCGAGACGCCGGGTTTCACCGTCGATCTCGCGGCGAAGAAGGTCAACCGCGGGGGCCGCGACATCCGGCTGACGCCCACCGAGTGGCATCTGCTGGAGGTACTGGTGCGCAACGCGGGCCGGCTGGTGAGCCAGAAGCAGTTGCTCCAGGAGGTCTGGGGGCCGTCGTACGGCAAGGAGACCAACTATCTGCGGGTCTACATGGCGCAGCTGCGCCGCAAGCTGGAGGCGGACCCGTCGCATCCGCGCCACTTCGTGACGGAGCCGGGCATGGGGTACCGCTTCGAGCCGTAGGGCGTCTCTTTCCGCTCCGCGGGGGCCGTGAGGTCCGGTGCCGCCTCTCGCGGTGTTGCCGCACCGCCCGCGGACACCCGGGCCGAGGGCGGTCCGGCCCCGGGCGGGCGGCGGGGGAACGGGTGTGTGCATGCCGTGAGCGGTGTCGGTGGGCACCGGTACGCTGGGTTCATGAGTGCTGGGACCCGATCCGAGAAGCCGGCCGGCCGCTTCCGCCGGATGCTCGACAGGCTGTCCTCCTCCGAGGAGGAGTTGCAGTCCGCCGAGCTGCGGGAGGACACGCAGGCGACGGGCTGTACCCGGATATCCGACTGCGACGACCGGCAGATCGTGAAGGTCACCGGCACGTTGCGCCATGTGACGCTGCGGCCGCGCGCCGGGGTGCCCGCGCTGGAGGCCGAGCTGTTCGACGGCTCGGCCGCCCTCGACGTGGTGTGGCTGGGCCGCCGCTCCATCGTCGGCATAGAGCCGGGCCGCAAGCTCATCGCCTCGGGCCGTGTCTCGATGAGCCACGGGCGCCGGGTGCTCTTCAATCCGAAGTACGAACTCCGACCGCTCGGACAGGAGTAGCCGGTGACGTCGACCGACCGACCGACCACTGACGCATCCCCGAACCACCCACCCGCCGCGGTGCACCCCGCCGAGCCGTCCGACGGCGCGGCGCCCGGCGCGCCGACGGGCCCGGACGGGGACAGCAGAGCCGTCACCGAGGCGGCGCTGTTCGAGGCGTTCGGCGGGGTGCGGGGCATGGTGGAGACCGTGCTGCCGGGCCTGCTGTTCGTCGCGATCTTCACGGTCAACAAGGACCTGAAGTCCTCCGCGCTCGCGGCGCTGGCGGTGTCGCTGGTGCTGGCCGTGGTGCGGCTGGCGCGCAAGGACACCCTCAAGCACGCCCTCGGCGGCGTCTTCGGCGTCGCGTTCGGTGTCGTCTTCGCGATGATGACCGGCAACGCCAAGGACTTCTACCTGCCGGGCATGCTCTACACCCTGGGCCTGTCGCTGGCGTACATGGTCACGACGGTGGCGGGGGTGCCGCTGATCGGCCTGATCCTGGGCCCGGTGTTCAAGGAGAACCTCTCCTGGCGCACCCGCAACCCCGGCCGTAAGACCGCGTACGCCAAGGCGAGCTGGGCGTGGGGGCTGATCCTCTTCGCCAAGTGCGCGATCCTCTTCCCGCTGTACTGGTGGGCGGACACCACGCAGCTGGGCTGGATCCTGATCGCGCTGAAGATCCCGCCGTTCCTGCTGGCGGTCTATCTGACCTGGGTCTTCCTGGCGAAGGCGCCGCCGCCCATCGATGTGTTCGCGGAGATGGAGGCGGCCGAGGAGGCGGAGAAGGCCGAGCAGGCCGAGCGCGCGGCGGCCACCGGGCGGCGGGAGCCGTCGGGCGGCCCGCGTCACCGCCGCTGACCGGCCGGCGCGCCGCACGACCGGCCGCCCCGTGACGGCGAAGGGCCCGGGAACCACCACGGTTCCCGGGCCCTTCGCCGTCGGTGCGGGCGTCTGGGTCAGGCGTCCTTGCGGCGGACCGACAGCAGGTCCTCCAGCTGCTCCTCGCGCGACTGCGCCGCGACGAACAGCAGCTCGTCACCGGCCTCCAGCGCGTCCTCCTTGTTGGGCGTCAGGACGCGGGTGCCGCGGATGATGGTGACCAGCGAGGTGTCCTCGGGCCAGTCCACGTCGCCGACCCGGGTGCCGGCCAGCGCCGCCTCCGGGGGCAGCGTCAGCTCGACGAGGTTGGCGTCGCCGTGGCTGAAGCGCAGCAGCCGGACGAGGTCGCCGACGCTCACCGCCTCCTCGACGAGGGCGGACATCAGGCGCGGCGTGGAGACGGCGACGTCGACGCCCCACGCCTCGTTGAACAGCCACTCGTTCTTCGGGTTGTTGACCCGGGCGACGACGCGCGGCACGCCGTACTCGGTCTTGGCGAGCAGCGAGACGACGAGGTTGACCTTGTCGTCGCCGGTCGCCGCGATGACGACGTTGCAGCGCTGCAGCGCCGCCTCGTCGAGCGAGGTGATCTCGCAGGCGTCGGCCAGCAGCCATTCGGCGAGCGGTACCCGCTCGACCGAGATGGCGGTCGGCGCCTTGTCGATGAGCAGGATCTCGTGACCGTTCTCCAGCAGCTCACCCGCGATGGAACGGCCCACCGCGCCGGCTCCGGCAATCGCGACCCTCATGCGTGGGCCTCCTCGGGACCTTCGGCGAATGCCGCCTCGACGGTTTCGACGTCGTCGGTGCGCATCATGACGTGCACCAGATCGCCTTCCTGCAGCACGGTCTGGGAGGTCGGCAGCATCGCCTCGCCCAGACGGGTGAGGAAGGCGACGCGGACGCCGGTCTCCTCCTGGAGCTTGCTGATCTTGTGGCCGACCCAGGACGGGGAGGTGTGCACCTCGGCGAGTTGCACCCCGCCGCTCGGATCGCGCCACAGCGGCTCGGCGCCGGACGGCAGCAGGCGCCGCAGCATCTGGTCGGCGGTCCAGCGGACCGTGGCGACGGTGGGGATGCCCAGTCGCTGGTAGACCTCGGCGCGGCGCGGGTCGTAGATCCGGGCCGCGACGTTCTCGACGCCGAACATCTCGCGGGCCACCCGGGCGGCGATGATGTTGGAGTTGTCGCCGCTGGAGACCGCGGCGAACGCGCCCGCCTCCTCGATACCGGCCTCGCGCAGCGTGTCCTGGTCGAAGCCGACGCCGGTCACCCGGCGGCCGCCGAACGACGAGCCGAGACGGCGGAACGCGGTCGGGTCCTGGTCGACGACGGCGATGGTGTGGCCCTGGCTCTCCAGGGTCTGGGCGAGCGCGGAACCGACCCGCCCGCATCCCATGATGACGATGTGCACGTCCACCTACCCCGCAGTCCTGGTCACTCCGCCGACCCGCACGAACACCCTGCTCACTCTTCTTTCTCCGCTTTCCGGGCAACAAGGGGCCGCACCGCGTACGGCGCCGCCCGGGGACGAGCTTAAGCGTCAACGCCGGTGCCGCCCGCATCCCCGGGGCCTCGCGGCGCCCCGGAAGGGTGGTGTGCGCGGTCGGTGAGGCGACCGCCACCGAGCGAAGCGGTATACGAGATGCCGGATGCCTGGCGGCGCTCGCGGACGTACGCCGGTGCGGCACCTTACGGCCCGTCCCTCGCGCCGCGCGGCCCGGGGTGCCCGTCGGGTACGGACCCGCGCTCCGGCCCGTACGGCTCGGCCGGTACGAACCCGTCGGCGCGGGAGGGCTCACCGGCTCGGGACGGCGGCCGGGTGCGGCCCCGCCGCCGCCCCGTGCGGCCCGCCCCGTGCCGTCCGGCGCCCGCCCCGTGCGGTCCCGGCGCGCGCCGAACGGGCCTGATCCGGAGCCCGTGCGACCGGGTGCGCCGTCCGGTGATCATGAGGCACGCTACGCGGGTGCCCAACCTGCCGCACCAGAACCTCTCCGCACCGTCGTCCCCGCCGCCCCCGGCGTCACCCGCCATGGTGGTCTGCGGCGACGACGCCCTCGCGCACCGCATCGCCGCCGAACTCCGCGACGTCTACCGCGAACGCGTCACCCTCGTCATGCCGTCCGCCCGCGAACCGCACCGCCCCCGGATCCCGCCGTCGCTGCGCGGGCTGGGCCGGGCCTCCGCGCTGCTCGGCCGGGTCACCGCCGCGGTGGCCCGCACCTCGCTGCTGCCGGCGGACGCACCGGGCGCGGACGGCGGCGTGCCGCCCGAGGAGACCGTACGGATCCTGGAGTCGGCCGAGGCGGACGACGCGACGCTGATCGAGGCGGGGGTCCCCGGGGCGGAGGCGCTGGCGCTCGTCTACGACGACGACGAGACCAACATCCACGCGGCGCTGCGCGCCCGCCGCCTCAACCCCCGGCTGCGGCTGGTCATCCGGCTCTACAACCGCAAGCTCGGCCAGCACGTGGAGGCGCTGCTCGACCAGGCGGCGACGGTCGCCACGGACGCCGACCCGGCGGACGCGGAGTGGATCGACGCCTCGACCACCGTGCTCTCCGACGCCGACACCGTCGCGCCCGCCCTCGCGGCCACCGCCGTCGCCGGGACCAGCAAGGTCATCGAGGCGGACGGGCTGCTGCTGCGCGCCGTGGAGCGCGGTCCCGACGCGCCGGGCCGCGGCACCCAGCTGTGCACCCTCGCGCTGCTGTCACCGTCCGCCGACGACCCGGACGACGGCCACCGCCCGGACCACCCCGCCGGCCGTCACCGGGGCGCGTCCCGCGGTGACGACGACGGGCCGGTGATGCTGCCCGGCGAAGGCGCCGTCGCCGTGGCCCGGGAGGCGGGCGGCAGCCGCGTCGTCCTGGAGACCGTCGCCTACGGGGGCCGTCAGGTGCGGCCCCGTGCGCTGCGCGGCCGCGGCGCCCCGCTCGGCTCGCTCTTCTCCGCCCGGCTGCGCTGGTCGATCGCCGGGATCGTCGGCGCGGTGCTGGCGCTGGCCGTCGCCTCCACCCTCACCACCGGCGAACCCCCGCTGCACGCCGTCTACCTCTCGCTCCTGGACCTGTTCGCCATCAACGACCCGGCCGTCGACGAACCGCTCGCCCGCAAGGTCCTCCAACTGCTCTCCGGGCTCACCGGGCTGATGCTCCTTCCGGTGCTGATCGCCGCGGTGCTGGAGGCGCTCGGCACGTTCCGCAGCGCCGCCACGCTGCGCCGCCCGCCGCGCGGACTGTCCGGCCATGTCGTCCTGCTGGGCCTGGGCAAGGTCGGCACCCGGGTACTGGCCCGGCTGCACGAACTGGGCATCCCGGTGGTGTGCGTGGAGGCCGACCCGGAGGCGCGGGGCATCCCGCTCGCCCGCCGGCTGCGGGTGCCGGTCGTGCTGGGCGACGTCACCGACGAGGGGGTCCTGGAGGCCGCCAAGATCGAACGGGCCCGCACGCTGCTCGCCCTGACCAGCGTGGACTCCACCAATCTGGAGGCGGCGCTCTACGCCCGTTCGCTCACCCCGCGGCTGCGGGTGACGCTGCGGCTGTTCGACGACCGGTTCGCCACCGCCGTCTACCGCACCCTGCGCGCCGCGCATCCGCGGGCGCTGACCCGCAGCCGCAGCGTCACCTTCCTCGCGGCACCCGCCTTCGCCGGTGCGCTCATGGGCCGTCAGATCATCGGCGCGATCCCCGTCGAACGCCGGGTCCTGCTGGTGGCCCGCGTCGAGGCGCGCGGCCATCCGGAGCTGTCCGGCCGCACCGTCGCCGAGGTGCTGCGACCCGGCCGGCTGCGGGTGCTGGCGGTGGACACCTCCGCGCCCGACGACTCCGGACCGGACACCGCCGCGGCGGCCGAACCGGACGGCACGGAGCGGGAACCCGCCCGCCTCGTCCATGAACTCGGCGACACCTATGTGCTGCGCCCGCAGGACCGGGTCCTCCTCGCCGCCACCCGCGAAGGACTCGGCGATCTGCTGGGCCGGCGCCCGGCCGCTTCCGGGATCCGGCAAGATTGAGGGCACTGAGATGTCCGGGATCCGGCAAGGAAGGTGCGGGGAGTGCGCGACGTGGTGGAGCGGTACGGGGGAGAGCGGCCGCCGGGCCGGCAGGGACGGGGCGACGCCACCGGCGCGCGGCGCGGCGGCACCCGGTGAGCCGCCGTACGCCCGCCGCGATACCCGACTCCTTCCTCGACGGCTATGCCATCCTGCTCGGCGAGGTCTCGGCCACCGGCCGGGCGCTCGGGCGCCCCGAGCGGGAGGCCCTGCGCGAGCTGGGGGAGCGGGCCGCCGAGGCGGGGTACGGCCTGCGGGAGCTGGTCGGCCTCTACCTCGGTGAGACCCGCAGGCTCTGGGGCACCCTCCCCGGCGTCGCCCGGGCGGCCGGGGTCGGCGAACGCGCCCGTACCGGCGACGCCTTGCTCGGCGCCGTGGAGGCGACGGTCTCCGCGCTCGGTGAGGGCCATGAGCGGGCGACCCGGCTGGCGGTGCGGGAGGAGGAGGCGGCCCGCCGCGAGTTCATCGACGATCTGCTCTACGGACGCAGCGACCTGGGGCGGCTGGCCGAACGCGCGGAGCGGTTCGGCCTGCGGCTGGCCCGTGCGCACGCCGTCGCGGTCGCCGAGGGCAGCGGCCCGTACGACGACGTCCATCCCCTCGCCGGACGTGTGGAGCGCGAGCTGATCGGCCGCTTCGGCGAGCGGGACGCGCTGATCACCACCAAGGACGGGCGGCTGATCTGCATCGCGGCGAGCGCCGAACCGGCCCTGCTGGAAGCCTTCGCGGCCGCCGCCCGCAGCGAGGCGGCCGGACGCGAGGGCGCCCGGCGGGTCGCCATCGGCCGCCCGCACACCGGCGCCCAGGGAGTGGTCCGCTCCTACGAAGAGGCGCTCGGCACCCTGGAGCTGGGGGAGCAACTGGAGCTGTCCGCACCGGTGCTGCGCGCCGCGGACCTGCTGGTCTTCCCGGTGCTGCTGCGCGACCGGGCCGCCATGGCCGACCTCGTCCGCAGCGTCCTGGGCCCGCTGACCGAGGCGCGCGGCGGCGCCGAACCGCTGCTGGAGACGTTGTCGGCGTGTGCCGCGGCCGGATACGTCAACGCCGAGGCGGCCCGCCGGCTGTCGGTGAGCGTACGCACCCTCTCGTACCGCCTGGAGCGCATCAAGTTCCTGACCGGCTACGACCCCGCCGACGGGCTGCAGCGGTTCACCCTGGAGACCGCGGCGCTGGGCGCCCGCGTGCTGGGCTGGCCGGGGAATCCGCTGTGACGGTGTGCCGGGCCGCTCCGCGCGCCCGGCACGTCGCATGGCGATAACAGGTCATCAAGAACGCATAAAGATTGCCGGAAACCGGCAATGTGCCCGGCGGCCTTCTGCTGCCACGATGCGGACATCGACAGCGGTACCGCCATCGGCAGCACAACGGGGGCACGATCATGGCCGATTTCCTGAGAGCCGCGCTGGCCTTTCCGGCAGCGCTCTTCAGTTTCGCCCTGACCGTGATCGCCGTGTACTGGTTGCTGGTCCTGGTCGGCGGCGTCGGCGTGCACATCCTCGACGGGGGTGAGGGTGGCCACGCCGGCACTGACGACTCGGCCGGCGCCGGACTGCCGGTGACGGTATCGCTGTCGCTCGGAATGCTCCTGGCCTGGCTGGTGTGCCTGGCCGGTGCGGCGCTGACGCCCGAGGGGCCCGCGCGCACCGCCACGCTGGTCGCCGCTCTCGCGGTGGCCTGGGCCGGGGTCCGCCTCGCCGGGCGCCTCGCCCGCCGCCTGCTGCCGCCCGAGAAGGTCGCCTCCCGCGACGACTTCATCGGCCGTGTCTGCACCGTACGCACCGGCCGCGTCGCCGCCGACTTCGGTCAGGCGGAGGTCCGCGCCGACGACGGCTCCACCGCCGTCGTCCAGGTCCGCACCGACGAGAGCGGACTCGTCGCGGGCAGCACCGCCCTCATCTACGCCTACGACGCCGACGGCGAGTTCTTCCGGGTCGCGCCCTTCGACGGCGCGCTGGACCCGCACAAACCCGTCGTCTGAGCCGCGGCTGCACGGCCGTAACCGCTCCCCGCCCGCCCTTGGGCGCGCCGCCGCATGCCGCGCGCCGGGCCCCGCGCGTCGTCACCCTCCCGAATCGACACAGGGATTAATCGATGGATGCCCTCACCATAGGAATCGGCGTAGCAGTCGCCGTAGCCGTCCTCATCGTGCTGGTCGCGGTCTTCGCCGTGACCCGCCTCTACCGCAAGGTCCACCAGGGCCAGGCGCTGATCGTCTCCAAGTACCGCAAGGTGGAGGTGACGTTCACCGGCGCGGTGGTGCTGCCGGTGCTGCACAAGGCCGAGGTGATGGACATCTCGGTGAAGACCATCGAGATCGGCCGCACCGGACACGAGGGCCTGATCTGCAAGGACAACATCCGCGCCGACATCCGGATCGCGTTCTTCGTCCGCGTCAACAAGACGAAGGAGGACGTCGTCAAGGTCGCCCAGGCCATCGGCACCGAGCGCGCCAGCCACGACAGCACCCTCCAGGCGCTGTTCGCCGCGAAGTTCTCCGAGGCGCTCAAGACCGTCGGCAAGCAGCTGGACTTCCAGGACCTGTACACGATGCGGGACGAGTTCCGGGACCGGATCATCGCGGTCATCGGCACCGACCTCAACGGCTACAGCCTGGAGGACGCGGCCATCGACTACCTGGAACAGACGCCGCTGGCGCAGCTGGACTCCGCCAACATCCTCGACGCGCAGGGCATCCGCAAGATCACCGAACTCACGGCGATCGAGCACGTCCGCACCAACGAGTACCAGCGCAACGAGGAGAAGGAGATCACCCGGCAGAACGTCGACGCCCGCGAGGCCGTCCTCGAACTCCAGCGGCGCCAGGCCGACGCGGAGATCAAGCAGCAGCGGGAGATCGAGATCGTCCGGGCGCGGGAGGAGGCAGAGACGGCGCGGGTGCAGGCCGAGGAGCGGCTGCGGGCGCAGTCCGCGCACCTCAAGACGGAGGAGGCGCTCGGAATCCAGAACGAGAACCGCGAGCGGGAGATCGTGGTGGCGGTCAAGAACCGCGAGCGGATCGTCGCCATCGAGAACGAGCGCATCGAGAAGGACCGCCTGCTGGAGGTCATCGCCCGGGAGCGGGAGACGCAGCTGACCCGGATCGCCGCCGACAAGGAGGTCGAGGCGGAGAAGCGGGAGATCGCCGACGTCATCCGCGAGCGCATCGCCGTGGAGAAGACCGTCGCCGCGCAGGAGGAGGAGATCAAGAAGCTGCGCACCGTCGAGGAGGCGGAGCGCGAGCGGCAGTCGCTGATCATCCGGGCCGAGGCCGAGGCGCAGGAGCGGCTGGTCAAGGACATCAAGGCGGCCGAGGCGGCGGAGGCGGCCGCCACCCACCGCGCCGCCGAGGAGATCACCCTCGCCGAGACCCGGCACAAGACCGCCGAGCTGGACGCCCAGGCCAAGATCCGGCTCGCCGAGGGCGCACAGGCGGAGGCGGCGGCCGCCGGCCTCGCCGAGGTGCAGGTCCGCGAGCGGAACGCCGAGGTCATCGAGCGGTCCGGGCGCGCCGAGGCCGAGGCCGCCGCGGCGCTGCTGCGGGCCGAGGCGGACGGCGCCCGCGCCAAGGCGCTCGCCGAGGCGGAGGGCACCACCGCGCAGGCGCACGCCGACGCGGTCGCCATCGGCGAGAAGCTGAAGGCGGAGGCCGCCGGGCTCACCGAGAAGGCCCAGGCGATGGCCGCGCTGGACGCCGCCAGCCGTGAGCACGAGGAGTACCGGCTGCGGCTCGCCGCGGAGAAGGAGATCCGGATGGCCGACCTCGATGTGCGGCGGCAGGTCGCCGAGGCGCAGGCGACGGTGCTCGCCACCGGTCTGGAGAACGCCCGGATCGACATCGTCGGCGGCGAGAGCGCCTTCTTCGACAAGCTCGTCGGCTCCATCGGCACCGCCAAGGGGCTCGACGCCCTCGTCGACCGGTCCGAGACGGTCCGCACCGTCGCGGCGCCCTGGCTCGACAAGGAGCACTCGACGTTCACCGGCGACCTCGGCGCGATGCTCGGCGGACTCGGCGCCTCCGGGCTGCGTGACCTCACCCTCGCCGCGGCGCTCGGCCGGCTGATCGCGGGCGGCGGCCCGCAGGCCGCGCCGCTCCAGGGCCTGCTGGACGCGGTCCGCGCCAACGGCCTGGACGGCCTGCGCCTCGGTGACCTCGGCGGTCTCGCCGCCGCGCCGGCCGCGGCCCCCGACGGCCCCGCCGCCGTCAACGGCTCCGCGGCACCGGTCGCGTAGCCCGTACGCAGCAGGGGACGGGGCGCGCCGCCGGGCCCGCCCCGTCCGCCCCGTACGACGTCAGCAGCCCGGTGGCCCGGCAAGCGGTGCCGGGCCACCGGGAGAGAACCGGGAGAGCCAGAACGTGAACACCGACAGCGCGCAGCAGACCATGGACGCCGCGGACCGTACGCCGGACGCCTCGCCCGGCGACGGCACGTACGAGGTGCTGCGCGACCGGCTGCTGGCCGCCGCGGGGGAGCTGGCCGAGCGGGCCCGCGCCCTCAACGCCCGCCGCACCGAGGAGTTCGGCGGCGCGGGGCTGGAACTGCGGGCCACCGGGCGGCTGGAGAGCGCCGCGCCCTGTCTGCCCGGCGACGTCGTCGAGGTCGGCGGCCATCTGCTCTTCGGCCACCACCCGCCGGCCACCGTCACCGACCCCGGCCCCGATGACATCTTTGCGCTCCACCGCCGCGACGGCGACACCCTCGCCCCGGCCGCCCCCGGCGCGCTGCCCGGCCTCCTGGAGGACCCGCGCTTCCGCCGCGACCTCGCCGAGCTGCACCGTTACTACCGTCAGGCCCGGCTGCGGGAACTGCGCCGCACCGACGCGCTGTTGCTCGCCATCTTCCGTACCGGTGAGCGCCCCGGCGACCTGCGGGTGCTGCGCTGGCGGGTGGCCGCCGACGGCACCCCCGCCTACCTCGACGACCAGGGCGAACGCGACCTCACCGACCCGCCCGCCCACGACGTCACCTGGACCGCCGCCACCCGCGAGGACCATGTCGCCGGACGCCACCCGCACATCGACGTCCGAGGCGCCGTCTACGTCTCCGTCTCCGGCGGCCACCTCACCCTCAAGGCCGAGAACGACACCACCACCCCGGACGGCATCCACAGCGAACCCGTCGACGAACCGCTGCAGTCGCTCGCCGACGCCGAGGTCGAGCACGCCCGCACCGGCCCGCTGATCCTGCTGCGCATCCGCCCGTACAACGAGGAAACCGTCCGCTGCCTCGTCTACCACACGCGTACCCGCGCCGTCCGCCGCATCGACGCCGTGGGCCGGGCCTGCCGCACCCTCCCCGACGGGCAGGGCCTCGTCTTCCCCGGCGGCTACCACCTCGCCACCGGCGCCACCAAGCTCTTCGGGACCGCCGCCGACGGCCTGGAGTTCGCCCGCGCGGTGCGCTCACCCAACGGCGAGGACGTCCTCTACGTCTTCCGCCGCCCCACCGACGGCCACACCCTGCTGCTGCCCTACAACGTCATCCGCGAGGAGGCCGCCGCCCCGCTCACCGGCCGCGGTCACGCCCTCTTCGACGACGGCACCCTCGCCGTGCTGCGGGACGCGGGCACCGAGGCGGCCCGCATCCACCCGCTGCAGATCTGGCAGACCCCCTTCACCTCCGACGCCCACGCCGCCGCCCGCCCGCAGGGCGACGGACCGCTCGCCCGCATCGGCAACGCCGAACTGGTCTCCGGCATCGCCGATCTGCTCGGCGTGGCCCGGATGGCCACCGGCACGGAGCCGTCCGCCGCCGTCTTCGACGCCCTCGCGGCGGCCGCCACCCGCGCCGCCGACACCCACCACTGGCTCACCGACCCCGACCTCGGAGCGCCCGCCGAGCCCCTCGCCGCCGTCGGCGCGGCCGCCGGCCAGGTCGTCGAGGAGTTCGCCCGGGTCACCGCACTCCGCGACAGCGCCGCCGCACAGCTGGCGCGCGCCACCACCGAGACCACCGCGCTGGTCCGCCGGGTCCGCGGCGAGCAGCCCGACGAGGCAGCCGCCTGGGTCGGCCATCTCACCGCGCTGCGCCGCGCCCAGGGCCGCCTGGAGTCGCTGCGCGAGGTCCGCTACGTCGACCGCACCGCGCTGGACGCGCTCTCCGCCGGGCTCACCGACGACCTTGCCGCCACCGCCCGCCGCGCCGTCGCCTTCCTCGCCGCCGACGACGCCTTCGCCACCACCCACCGCACCGTCGCCGCCCTCACCGACGAGGCGTCCGCCCTCGCCACCGTCGCCGACGCCGCCGCCCTCACCGCCCGGATCGACGAGGTCGCCGACGGCCTGCGCACCGTCACCGAGATCGTCGCCACCCTCGACCTCGACGACACCACCGTCCGCACCGCCGTCCTCGGCCGCATCGGCGACGCCCTCGGCGCCGTCAACCGCGCCCGCGCCACCCTCGACGCCCGCCGCCGCACCCTCGCCGAGGCCGAGGGCAAGGAGGAGTTCGCCGCCCGCCTCGCCCTCCTCGGCCAGTCCGTCGCCGGGGCGCTCGCCGACGCCGCCACCCCGGAGGAGTGCGACACCCAACTCGCCGCGCTGCTCCTCCAGGTCGAGGACCTCGAAGCCCGCTTCGGCGGCCCCGACGGCGGACCCGACGACGTCCAGGACGCCCGCCTCGCCCGGATCGCGGAGCGGCGCGACGAGATCCACGAGGCGTTCGCCGCCCGCAAACAGGCCCAGCTCGACGCCCGCGCCCGCCACACGGACCGGCTCGCCGAATCCGCCGACCGCGTCCTCGCCACCGTTACCCGCCGCGCCCGCGCACTGGCCGCCGCCGACGACATCCACGCCTACTTCGCCACCGACCCGCTCGTCGCGAAGGTCCGCGCCACCGCCGCCGAACTGCGCACCCTCGCCGACCCGGTACGCGCCGGGGAGCTGGAGGGCCGCCTCGCCGCCGCCCGCCAGGAGGCCGTCCGCGCGCTCCGCGACCGCGCCGACCTCTACGACCCCGAGGGCACGCTGCGGCTGGGCCGCCACCGCTTCGCCGTCAACACCCAGCCCCTCGACCTCACCCTCGTCCCGCACGGCGACGGCCTCGCCTTCGCCGTCACCGGCACCGACTACCGCGCCCCGGCCGACGACGCCCGCCTCGCCGCCGACCGGGAGTTCCACGACCAGCCGCTCGCCTCCGAGTCCCCGGCCGTCTACCGCGCCGAACACCTCGCCGCCCTCCTCCTCGCCCACGCCGAGACCGGTCACGACGGCCTGACCCTGGAGGCGCTGTACGCGGCGCGGGCCGACGGCACCCTGCCCGGCCTGGTGCGCGCCGCCGCCCAGGCCCGGTACGACGAGGGGTACGACCGAGGCGTCCACGACCTGGACGCCACCGCCGTCCTCGACGCGCTGCTGCGGCTGCGCGCCGACGCCGGACTGCTCCGCTTCACCCCGCGGGTCCGCGCCGCCGCCCAGCTCTTCTGGCACCACGGCACCGACCCCGCCGCCCGCACCGCCTGGGCCACCCGCGCCCACTCCCTGGCCCGGGCCCGCGCCCGCTTCGGCCGCGGCGCCGGCCCCGCCGACCTCGCCGCGGAACTGACCGGCGCCGCCACCGCCTTCCTGACCTCCTCCGGGCTGAGCGGGTTCGCCGACGGAGCCGCGGCCGAGGAGGCCGGCGCGTACCTCTTCGAGGAGCTGGCCGACGGCAGCCCCCGCTTCGCCACGGGCGCCGCCGCCCGTACCCTCCTCACCGGCTTCCACCAGGCCCTCGGCGGCCCCGGCTCCGCCGCCGTCAAGGAGTTCACCGAGGACCTCACCGCCCTCGGCGACGACCTCGCCGCCCGCCACCAGCTCGTGACCGCCTGGCTCGGCGGCTACGCCGACGACCGCGGTGCCCCGCGCGCCGACCTCCCCGAGGCCGCCGCCATCGAACTGTGCGGCCCCGACCTGCCCCGCCGCCCCGTCGACGCCCCGGTCACCTGCACCGTCGACGGCCTCCTCGGCAGCCACCCGGCCCTCACCGACGGCACCCTCCCGCTCCGCCTCGACGAACTCCTCGACCGCACCCGCACCTTCCGCACCCACCGCGTCCCCGCGCACCGCGCCTACACCCGCCACCGCACCGCGCTCCTCGACGCCGAACGCCGCCGGCTGCGCCTGGACTCCTACCGCCCCCAGGTCATGCCCGCCTTCGTCCGCAACCGCCTCATCGACGAGGTCTACCTGCCGCTCATCGGCGACAACCTCGCCACCCAGCTCGGCACCGCGGGCGACGACCGCCGCACCGACAGCCAGGGCCTGCTGCTCCTGCTCTCCCCGCCCGGCTACGGCAAGACGACCCTGCTGGAGTACGTCGCCGCCCGCCTCGGTCTCGTCCTCGTCAAGGTCGACGGCCCCGCGCTCGGGCAGCACACCACCTCCCTCGACCCGGCCGCCGCCCCCGACGCCGCCGCCCGCCGCGAGGTCGAGAAGATCTCCTTCGCCCTGGAGATGGGCAGCAACGTCCTCCTCCACCTCGACGACATCCAGCACACCTCGCCCGAACTCCTCCAGAAGTTCATCCCGCTCTGCGACGCCCAGCGCCGTATGGAAGGCGTCTGGAACGGCGAGGCCCGCAGCTACGACCTGCGCGGCAAGCGGTTCGCGGTCTGCATGGCCGGCAACCCCTACACGGAGTCCGGCCGCCGCTTCCGGCTGCCCGACATGCTCGCCAACCGCGCCGACGTGCACCACCTCGGCGACGTCCTCGCCGGGAAGGAGGCGCTGTTCGCCCTCTCCCACATCGAGAACGCGCTGACCGCCAACCCGCATCTCGCCCCGCTCGCCACCCGCGACCGCGCCGACACCGACCTGCTCGTCCGCCTCGCCCGCCGCGACCCCACCGCCCACGCCGACCGGCTCGTCCACCCCTACGCCCCCGCCGAGCTGGAGCAGATCCTCGCCGTGCTGCGCACCCTGCTGCGCGTCCAGGAGACCGTCCTCGCCGTCAACCGCGCCTACATCGACTCCGCCGCGCAGGCCGACGCCACCCGCACCGAGCCGCCGTTCCTGCTCCAGGGCTCGTACCGCAACACCAACAAGATCGCCGCCCGGCTGGTGCCCGTGATGAATGACACGGAAACCGAGGCGCTGCTCGACGACCACTACCGCGCCGAGGCCCAGACGCTCACCGGCGGCGCCGAGGCCAACCTCCTCAAGCTCGCCGAGCTGCGTGGCCGCCTCACCCCTGAGCAGGCCCGGCGCTGGGCCGAGATCAAGCGGACCTGGCGCACCGGCTGACCCCGTCCGGGCCCGTGAGGGAGGTGTGCGCGTCCGGTGAAGGGTGCGGAAGGGCGCTGTGCCGTCCGCCGCCCGCCGCTCCCGCGAGCCGGGTGGCGGGTGGGCCGCGCTCAGGATGAAGGCTTAGCATCCTCTGCGTGTCCAAACTGACCGACGTGCCCAAACGCATCCTGATCGGGCGCGCACTCCGCAGCGACAAGCTCGGTGAGACCCTTCTCCCCAAGCGCATCGCCCTCCCCGTCTTCGCCTCCGACCCGCTCTCGTCCGTGGCCTACGCCCCGGGCGAGGTGCTGCTGGTGCTGTCCGTGGCAGGCGTCTCCGCCTACCACTTCAGCCCGTGGATCGCGCTCGCCGTCGTGGTGCTGATGTTCACCGTCGTCGCGTCGTACCGGCAGAACGTGCACGCCTACCCGAGCGGCGGTGGTGACTACGAGGTCGCCACCACCAACCTCGGACCCAAGGCGGGCCTGACCGTCGCCAGCGCGCTGCTGGTCGACTACGTCCTGACCGTCGCCGTCTCCATCTCCTCCGGTGTCGAGAACCTCGGCTCGGCGATCCCGTTCGTCGTGGAGCACAAGACGTTCTGCGCGATCGGCATCATCGTCCTGCTGACCTTGATGAACCTGCGCGGCGTCAAGGAGTCGGGCAAGCTCTTCGCCATCCCGACGTATGTCTTCGTCGCCGGCGTCTTCCTCATGATCCTCTGGGGCGTCTTCCGCGGGCTGGTCCTCGGCCACGACATGAAGGCGCCCACCGCCGACTACACCATCCACGCCGAGAACGGCGGACTGGCCGGCTTCGCGCTGATCTTCCTGCTGCTGCGTGCCTTCTCCTCCGGCTGTGCGGCGCTCACCGGCGTCGAGGCGATCTCCAACGGCGTCCCGGCGTTCCGCAAGCCCAAGTCGAAGAACGCCGCCGCCACCCTCGCCCTCATGGGCGGTCTGGCCGTCACGATGTTCTGCGGCATCATCGCGCTGGCGATGACCACCGGCGTGAAGATGGCGGAGAAGCCCGCCACCGACCTGCTGAACCACGGCCACCCGGTCGGTTCCGGATACACCCAGAACCCGGTCATCTCGCAGGTCGCCGAGGCGGTCTTCGGCAAGGGCTCGTTCCTCTTCGTGATCCTCGCGGCGGCGACCGCGCTGGTCCTCTTCCTGGCCGCGAACACCGCCTACAACGGCTTCCCGCTGCTCGGCTCGATCCTCGCCCAGGACCGTTATCTGCCCCGCCAGCTGCACACCCGCGGTGACCGCCTCGCGTTCTCCAACGGCATCGTGCTGCTCGCCGGCGCCGCCGCCGTCCTCGTCTACATCTATGGCGCGGACTCCACCCGGCTGATCCAGCTGTACATCGTCGGCGTCTTCGTCTCCTTCACGCTCAGCCAGATCGGCATGGTCCGGCACTGGAACCGCCATCTGCGCACCGAGAAGTCCCCGGCGGCCCGCAACCGCATGCACCGCTCCCGGGCGATCAACGCCTTCGGCGCCACCCTCACCGGTCTGGTCCTCGTCGTCGTGCTGCTGACGAAGTTCACCCACGGCGCGTGGGTGGCCCTCCTAGGCATGGTCATCTTCTTCGTCACGATGACCGCGATCCGCCGCCACTACGACCGGGTCTCCGAGGAGATCGCCGCCGAGGACACCCCCGACGACGACATCGTCCGCCCCTCCCGGGTGCACTCCCTCGTCCTCGTCTCCAAGGTCCACAAGCCGACCCTGCGGGCCCTGAACTACGCCAAGCTGATGCGCTCCGACACCCTGGAGGCGGTCAGCGTCGACGTCGACCAGGCCGACACGAAGGCGCTGCGCGCCGAGTGGGAACGGCGCGGCATCGAGGTCCCCCTCAAGGTCCTCGCCTCGCCCTACCGCGAGATCACCCGCCCCGTCGTCGACCATGTCAAGTCGCTGCGCCGCGAATCGCCGCGCGACGTCGTCTCCGTCTACATCCCGGAGTACGTCGTCGGCCACTGGTACGAGCACCTGCTCCACAACCAGTCCGCGCTGCGTCTCAAGGGCCGGCTGCTGTTCACCCCCGGCGTCATGGTCACCTCCGTCCCCTGGCAGCTGGACTCCTCCGAGGCGGCCAAGAAGCGCGCCCGCCGCCGCGCCGAGTGGAACGCGCCGGGCGCCGTCCGCCGTGGCCCGGTCAGCCAGCCGAAGAAGGACAAGGCCGCACCCCGCAAGTGAGGGGGCCGTGCCGGGCGCGCGCCATGCGCCCGGCACGGGGCACGGGGCCACGGCACGTAGACTCGAAGGCTGTCGTCCGCCGTACCCGGCCGCGGCCCCGCCGCGCCGGTCCCACCCTTTGGAGCTTCGCCCGCCATGCAGACAGAACCCGAGAAGTCGCTGGTCGGCGAGGAGTACGAGGTCGAGGTCGGCCCCGTCGCCCACGGCGGCCACTGCATCGCCCGCACCGACGAGGGCCAGGTCCTCTTCGTCCGCCACGCGCTGCCCGGCGAGCGCGTCACCGCCCGTGTCACGGAGGGCGCCGAGGGCGCCCGCTTCCTGCGCGCCGACGCCGTGGAGATCCACACCCCGTCCAAGGACCGCGTCGAGGCGCCCTGCCCGTTCTCCGGCCCCGGCAGGTGCGGTGGCTGCGACTGGCAGCACGCCGCCCCCGGCGCGCAGCGCCGCCTCAAGGGCGCCGTCATCACCGAACAGCTGGAGCGGCTGGCCGGCCTCACGCCCGAGGAGGCCCGCTGGGACGGCACCGTCGCCCCCGCCCCCGGTGACAAGGTCGCCAAGGGCGAGGTCCCGGCGTGGCGCACCCGCGTCCAGTACGCGATCGACGCCGACGGCCACGCCGGTCTGCGCAAGCACCGCTCCCACGAGGTGCAGCCCGTCGACCGCTGCCTGATCGCCGCCCCCGGCGTCACCGAGCTGGGCATCGAGAAGCGCGACTGGCCGCAGACCGCCACCGTCGAGGCCATCGCCGCCACCGGCTCGCACGACCGCCAGGTCGTCCTCACCCCGCGCCCCGGCGGCCGGTTGCCGATCGTCGAGCTGGACAAGCCGGTCTCGGTGCTGCGCGTCAACGAGAAGGACGGCGGCATCCACCGCGTCCACGGCCGCCCCTTCGTCCGCGAGCGCGCCGCCGACCGCACCTGGCGCGTCGGCAACGGCGGCTTCTGGCAGGTCCACCCCATGGCCGCCGACGTCCTCGTCGAGGCCGTCATGCGGGGCCTGATGCCGAAGAAGGGCGACACCGCCCTCGACCTCTACTGCGGTGTCGGCCTCTTCGCCGGTGCCCTCGCCGAACGCGTCGGCGAGAAGGGCGCGGTCCTCGGCATCGAATCCGGCAAGCGCGCCGCCGAGGACGCCCGCCACAACCTCCAGGACCTCGACCGCGTCCGCATCGAACACGGCAAGGTCGAGCAGATCCTCCCGCGCACCGGCATCACCTCCGCCGACCTCATCGTCCTCGACCCGCCCCGCGCCGGCGCCGGCCGCAAGACCGTCACCCACCTCGCCTCCCTCACCCCCCGCCGCATCGCCTACGTCGCCTGCGACCCCGCCGCCCTCGCCCGCGACCTGGCGTACTTCCGCGAGGCGGGATACGTACCGCGGCGGATGCAGGCGTTCGACCTCTTCCCGATGACGCACCATGTGGAGTGCGTGGCGATCCTTGAGAAGGCGGGGAAGGGCGTCTGACCTGCGGTTTTGTGGCACAGGTGGATTGCTCGACCTGTTTCTCTCCGTGCAGCGGTTCGAGCGGAAGGATCGCCCGCGAAACCTTTCTGACCTGCGCATTCATGAGAGAGACGCTTGCATCGGCGGACGCCGTCGAGGTCTCGTCCGGAGATTCTCGACGCTCACCTGACGCTCGAAGCGGACGCTTCGACCTGCCGAACCTCTCCGGCCGGGGTCCTGCGGACCGGTTCCATCGGCACGGGGCAGGGGCTCCGGTACGGGCGTCCCGCTTCGCCTCCCCGGCGGCGGCGCAAGTTGCCATCCAGGCCCCACGCTTCTTGGAGCCGAGAGCGCGGCCCGTACGGGCCGCAGAGCGTGGCGGCGTGGTCTGAGGCCGAGTGGCGTGTATGACCTCGCCGCCTTGATACCGGTCCGGTATCATGCCCGTATGGCGATGACACTCCGGCTCCCCGACGATCTTGACGCGAAGCTCACTGAGCGTGCTCGCCGGGAGGGTCGCAGCAAGCAGGAACTCGCCATTGAGGCCATTCGCGACGCCCAGGAGCGGGCCGAGTTGAAGGTCGAGGACGTTCTCGCAGAACTCATGGACAGCGATGCAGAGATCTTGGACTACCTGAAGTGACCGAAGTGCGCTACGTCCAGATCGACGAGATCCTGGCCATCGCCCGCGCGGTCAACGGTACCGAGCACAGCGTGCGTGACATGGGACTTCTCGTATCGGCGATCGAGCGGCCCCGGACCAACGTGTTCGGGTCCGAGCTATATCCCACGCTGCACGAGAAGGCGGCGGCGCTGCTGCACTCCGTTGCTCGCAATCACGCGCTGATCGACGGCAACAAGCGCACCGCCTGGCTCGCCATGCGTGTCTTCCTGCGGTTCAACGGCGTCAGCGCCAGTACCGTCCCGCCGCATGTCTCCGTCGCCGGCCCGTTCGTCGAGGAAGTCGCGCAGGACAACGTCGATGTACCAGTCATTGCCAAGCGCCTGTCAGCTTGGTTCCCCACCTCCTGACGGTCGACGACGTGAGCTGACGGGCACGGGCTGTGATCGTACGCAACCGGCCGTTGATCGTCACGGTGACGAAATCCGGTACGGAAAAGTCCCGCTGCGAGCTGGGAGCTGGGAGCTGAACCGGGAACCGGCCATGGCGTCTGTGGTCTCCGCGACTGTGTCGAGGGTCTGCTCCTCGGGCAGGCCGAGGGCGGATGTCGGGCCGAGGACGTTTGCGTCGGGTGACGGCCTCGGACCTGACCGTGCCGCCCAGTGGGAAGGCGAGCTTCGGGTACGCGGTGACGCACGTCGATTCCCGACTGTCCCGCCCACTGGAGCATCGCGCGCTCGTTGGCCGCCCCGCCGGAGAAGCGCTGGTCGGCGAGCTGTCTCGATTGTTTCGCTGTTTGTCAAGGGTTGGTACGGAGGAGCAAGATTCCGGCGCCACGCAGTCGTCCTGCAGAAGACGACAAGATCCCTGAAACCCCGTCTCACGAGACTGCCCGGTTGAATCCGCTGTTCTATGACTCGCCCCTGAATGTCGGTGCCTTCCTCTACGGTGGAGATCCGGAAGCCGTCCATCGAGGCAACGGGGAGGGGCGACAGGCATGCGCAGGGTTCCACCGGAGATGTTTCGGTTCACGACGGTGGAGAGGTCCGATCTGTACGGGGCGGTGCTGGACGTCTTCGGCGTGGCCGGTGAACACCTGGAGACGGCGCTGGGGCTCGACGCGGTGCGAGAGCGGCTGCGCGGGGTCGGCTGGGTGGCGGCGGTCGAGGATGAGGATCTGTATGAGGCGCTCAGGAAGCTCGTGCAGTGGGAGCTCCTGGATGTGGTGCACAAGCACGCGGAGAACTACCGCACGGCCGAGGAGTACGAACGGCGCAACCTGCAGTATTCGCTGACCCGCCGGGGTGAGGCGGCTCTTGCCGGAGTGCGGCACGCGCTTGAGGTTCTCGCCTCCACGGGCGCGCTGCAGACGGCCGTGCTGGAGGCGATCGCCGACCGACTCGACGAGCTGTGCCTGCTCTCCGGTGAACCCGCGTCGGCCGATCGGCGGATCTTCAGCACTCTGCGGGAGCTGGAGGGGCATCTGGACGCTCTGGTGGAGAACACCAAGGCGTTCAACGGTGAACTGCAGCGCCTGCTGCGCGCCGAGGGCGCTGATCTGGAGGTGTTCCGCGAGGTCAAGGCCGCCACCGTCGTGTATCTGCAGGAGTTCCTGGTCAACCTCGACCGGCGCGGGCAGGCGGTCGCCGCTGCCGTGGCCCGGGTGGAGGAGCGGGGGACTGCCGTACTGCGCGAGCGTGCCCTGCGCGGGGCAGAGCTCCCGCCGGTGGCCGGTGAGGATCCCGCGGCCGACTGGCTGGAGAGCAGGCGGGCGCGCTGGGTGGGCCTGCGTGCGTGGTTCCTGGCGGACGACGGGGCCCGGCCTCGGATCGAGCAACTCCACGACATAGCCCGGCGAGCCATCGTCTCGCTCTTGCAGGTTCTGGAACGGATCAACGAGTCGCGGCGCCGCTCCTCCAGTGCCGTGCAGGACTTCCGGGAGCTGGCACGCTGGTTCGCGGCGGCCCCCGCGGAAGAGGACCTGCACCGGCTGTGGTCGGCGGCCTTCGGGCTCGGTTCGGCCCGGCATGCTCATCTCGCCCACACCGACCCCGAGCTGATCCCGTCGTCCCGTTCCTGGTCCGAGGCCCCGCCGGTGGAGGTGTCGGCGCTGCTGCGGACCAGTGGACGGACGGAGCGGTTCACTCGCACGGCGAAGGTGCGGGACGTTGCGGCTGTCAGGGCGGAGCGTGCAGAGCGGGCTCGCGCGGAGCGAACGGGAATCGCACTCGCCTGGCAGGTGCTGGAGACAGACGGGCCTGTTCGTCTGTCCACCTTCGGCACGTTGGATCCCGCTGTCTTCGACCGTCTACTCGACCTGTTCGGCCGTGCCCTGGCCGCCCGGCCGGACGCGAGCGGCTTGAGGCGCGCCACGACGGGAGACGGCCGGGTGGAGATCACCCTGGCCCCGCCGTCCGATGAGCGCACCGCCGTACTGCACACCGCGAAGGGCTCACTGACCGGACCGGACTACGTCGTCCACATCACAGCGGCGGGTGGAGCGAGCGTCTCCTCGGCCCTCCACGCCACGCCGCGGGGGGCCGCAGGATGAGCACCCTCGCCAACCAACTGGCCTCCGCGGAACGGGAGGAGGTCGCCCGCGCCATCCGCCTCCTCCTGGCCCGCCCCCTGCTTACCGAGACCGCCGACCCCACTGGCTTCGAACTGGTGCGACGCCGTCGCGAGTCGCTCGCCCAGTGGTTCGACTACACCTGCGGTTGGAGCCTGGTGGTGGAGCCTCGCCGAGGCTACGCCCGCCTAACCAAGGTGCGCGCCCACCCGGATGGTTCCCGCCCGGCCCGCAGGGCCCGTTCCGGTCGGGCCCCGTTCGACCGTCTGCGTTACGCGCTGCTGTGCGTGACCGCGGCCGAGTTGCTGTCGATGCCGATGACGACCATCGGCATGCTCGCCGACCGTGTCGTGCAGGCCACGGCGGCCGACCGGGCACTGGCCGCGTTCGACCCGGTCCACAAGCCGGAGCGGATGGCATTCGTCGATGTCCTGAAGCTGCTGGAGTCGTACGACGTGCTGCGCGCGGTGGACGGTACGACCGAGGCGTACGTCGAGTCCGCGGACGCCAAGGTCCTCTACCGCGTGGACACCACCCTGCTGCTGCGGTTGCCTGCCGCGCCCGTCGGCGCCTCCCGAATCGCCGTGCTCCCGGACGAGGTGCCCACGCGGTTCGAAGAGCTCCTCATCGGCCTGGTGCGGGAGCGCCGCTACGGCGGCGCGGTCGTTGACGGGACAGCTGGCGAGTCGGACAGCGAGGGCGCCGCCACTGATGCACAAAACAATCTGAGGCTGCGCCACTCGGTGCTGCGTCGCCTCTTCGACGACCCCGTGCTGCACCGGGCGGACCTCGCCGAGGACGAGCTGGCCTACGTCTCGTCCCTGACTGGGCGTCAGATCCTGCGTCGCTCGGTCGAACAGGCCGGCTTCCTCCTGGAGGAACGCGCGGAGGGCTTTTTGCTCGTGGACCCGGATGGGATCGCCACCGATGTCCGCTTCCCTGACGACACCTCCACTGCCAGGGTTGCCGCACTGCTCCTTCTGGAGCCACTCTGTGCCACGCCCGCCGGAATGCTGCCCGAACAGCTTGCCGAGGCCGGAGCGGGTCTGCTGCGCCGCTTTCCGCGCTGGGCAAAGGCGTATCAGTCCGAGGACGGCGCGGTCCGGCTTTCCGACGACGCGGTACGCGTCCTGCGTGATGTCGGGCTCGTCCGCGCGGCCAGGGGGCGTGTCGTCGCATGCCCGGCCGCGTACCGCTACCGCCTGACGGAGACGACGAGTCCGGATCCGGACGACGAGCTCGGATCGGGGCGGGACATGAGCCACCGCGAGAGGACAGGCGCCGTGGTTTCCGGTGGCGCTGCGGCAGAAGGAGATCAGCTGTGAGTGTGACAGAGCTTCCGGTGCCACGGCGGCCTGAGTGCGCCGAGTCGCCTGCGACACCGGAAACGGCGGCGGATGCGGCCCGCAGCCGCTGGCAGCCGCACCGCGCGGGCATCCTCAACGTCTGGCGCTACTACGACGAGACCTTCACCTTCCACCAGGGTCGCCTGCTGCTCCGCGGCCAGAATGGTTCGGGCAAGTCCAAGGCCCTTGAGCTCCTGCTGCCCTTCCTCTTCGACGCCAGCCTGCGCCCGAACCGCCTGTCCACGTTTGGTGGTTCGGAGCGCACCATGCACTGGAACCTGCTCGGCGAAGGCGCCTCCGGTAAGACCCGTGTCGGGTATGTGTGGATGGAGTTCCGCCGCGCCGGCGACGATGGCGCCGAGCGGTGGTTCGGTTGTGGTGCGCGTCTGCAGGCGAGCGTGCACACGAGCGGGGTACATGCCGACTACTTCACCACCGGCTCCAGGATCTCCCACCCCGCCGGCTTGCTCCTCGTCAACGACGCGGGACAGCCGCTGACACGCGCAGCGCTGGTCGAGGCCGTGCGCGACTGCGGCGATGTCCATGCCTCGGCCACCGACTACCGCACGGCCGTACGACGTGAACTGTTCGCCGGCATGGGGGAGCAGCGGTATGAGTCGCTGTTGTCCGCCCTGCTCCAGTTGCGCCAGCCCAAACTGTCCGAACGGCTCGACCCGTCCCTGCTCTCCACCCTGTTGTCCCGTGCCCTTCCCCCACTGGGCGAAGGCGAGATCGCTGAACTTGCCGAAGGCTTCGAGCGGCTGGACCGCCAGCGCGAACACCTCGAACGGCTCGACGGCGAGGTGACAGCGGCAGAGACCGTCGCATCCCGGCAGCGCGCCTACGCACGACGTGTCCTGCGTGCCGGCTCGGCCGCGCTGATCTCGGCGACCACGGAGATGGACGACCTCACCCGCGCCGCCCGCCAGAGCATCGAGGAACTCGAACAGGCGCTGGAAGAAAGGGAGTCCGCTCAGGCCCGGCGCGAGGAACAGGAACTGCGCGCGCACGCCCTGGAGGAGACCATTGAGGGGCTGCGCGAGAGCGACGCGTACAAGCAGGGCGAGGAACTCGACCGGCTCCGCCATCGCACGGAAGAAGCGGCAGCCGTCGCCGGGCGTCAGCGTGCCACTGCGCAGGCCACTCGGATCAGCGCGGAGGAGGACCAGAGGCACGCCGATGAGGCGGCGTCCCGGGCCCGCACCTTCGACGAGCACGCGCGCGAGGCCGCCGAGGAAGCACGTCGGTCGGCCCGGGCGGCAGGTATGGAGTCGATCCATCATGAGGTGAAGACGCTTCTCGGCACGGATTCCGTGGGGGACCTCGTAGACAGCCCGGGGCACGAGGCCGGTGGCCGTCGGCCCTTGGGTGCAGCCAGTGCACACACGACGGACGAGAACGGGGCACGACAGGCCCGCAGGCTGCTGAGGGGTGCGGTCACCGCCCGACGCCGGCAGGTTGTCCTCGTCACCGATGCGATGGACGAGCATGCTCGCGCGGTACGCGACCGGGGTGTTGCCGAGAGTCTGCTGGAGGACGCCCGTAGCCGACTCGCGGAGACGATCGAGCGGCGGGACGAGGCATCCGAAGCCTGGGACGGTGCCCTTGCCGTACAGGCGGAACGGCTGCTCGCCTGGGCCGGCGCCTGCGCGGAACTGCGCATTGCCGACGCCGGGGAACTGGCGGCCGGAGCCGCGACCGAGACTGAGGTGACGGCACTGGTCGAAGCCGCCGCACGCCCGCTGGAACAAGAGATCGCCACAGCGGAGGCCACCGCGCGAGCGGCACGTCTGAAGCTGCGGGACGAGCGGAGCCGACTTGCGGAGGAAGTCCGACGGCTGAGCGACGAGACCGACCTGCCGCCTTTGCCCCCTCCCACCCGCACCACCGCCCGCACTGCGACGGCGGGCGCACCCCTGTGGCGACTGGTCGCCTTCCACGAAGGTGTTCCGCTCGCCGTGCAGGCCGCGGTGGAGGCGGCACTGGAGGCATCGGGCCTCCTGGATGCCTGGGTCAGCCCCTGCGACGGGATGGCCCTGCCGGGGCACGACACCCGAGCCGAGGCGGCTCTGGCCGTGACCGCCTCGGGGCCCAGTCTGCTGGAGGTGCTGAAACCCGAGGAGGACATCCCCGTCCCGGTCGACACCGTGACCCGCATCCTCGCCGGTGTCGCGTACGGCACCTCACTGCCAGGCGATCACCCCGCGGCCGTCTCCGCCGACGGCGCCTGGCGTCTCGCGCTCGCCACCGGGACGTGGAGCAAGCCGGAACCCGCCTACATCGGTGCCCTCGCGCGGCAACGGGCCCGGCAGCGCAGGATCGGTGAACTGGCTGAGCGCATCAGCGAGACGAACGCCTCCCTCGCCGCGCTCGACGACCAACTGCACGGCTTCGGCGCTCGCCGCGCCCGGCTGGACGCAGACCGCGCGGCTCGACCCGACCACCGGGAACTCGACGCTTGTCGGCGTGACTGGGACCGAGCCGAGGAGAAGGTGGCTGCCCGGGACGATGCCGTTCGCGACGCGGCTGCCCATCTGGACCGGTGCGAGACCAAGGTGGCAGGCGCTCTACGCACGCTCAGCCGTCGGGCGGCTGAACATGGACTGCCCACTGATCGCGACCGGTTGCATGAGCTCTCCTCCGGCATCGACAGGTTCAGGGACACCGCCGACAGTTGGGTGGACGCCCGTCTCACCGCGACCGCCGCCGCCGACAGGGCACGTCAGTCCACTGCGCAGGCAGACCGCTCGCGCCGAGCTGCCGAGGAGCAGTCCGAGAACGCCGCTTCCGCCGAAGCCGAGGCGGCGGGACTGAAGGCGCGCCTGGAGGCGGTGGAGGTCACTGTTGGCGAGGACTACCGACAGATCGTCGCGCGTGTCGCCGAGGCGCGCGCCGAACTGCGGAGCTGTCGGGAGGGAGCCGGCCGGGCAGCCGATCTCCTCCTGCGGCTGGAAGGCCGTATCGGAGGTCTGCGAGCAACCAGTGGTCAGGATGCCGAACGACGGGAGCGAGCCGTCGCCGCCCGGGACCATGCGGCGCACCGGTTCCGGCATCTGTGTCTGGTGGGGCTGGCCGAGGATGCAGGAATCACACCGGAACTCGATGCCGGAGACGGCGCGAAGGCCACTCTGGAGGCCGCCCGTGCCACGGCGGCGAAGTGGCCCGGCATCCCGCACGCCCCACGCAACCTGGGCGATGCCGCGACCCGCCTTTCCGAAGCGGTCCACGAAGCACGTCAGTGTCTCGGTGCCCGTGCCGACCTGGATCTGGAGCCCGACGACGACATCCAGCTGTTCACCGCTACCCTGGACGGTATGCGGGTGGGGGCGACGGGCCTGCTCATCACGCTCACCCAGGAACGCGACCGCAGTGGTGACGACATCACCACCGCCGAGCGGAGCCTCTTCGACCAGATCCTCACCGGCGACATCCGCCGTCACCTCGCCGCCCGCATCCGTCAGGCCGGCGAACTCGTCCACCGCATGAATGGGCATCTGGAGCGGGTTCGTACCGCCTCCAACGTCGCCATACAGCTTGTCTGGGACTTCCGCCCGGATCTCCCGGAGGGTACGCGCACCGCCCGTCAGCTGCTGCTCAAGGACCCCGGCCGGGTCAACGAGGCCGACCGGGAAGCCCTGCACGCCTTCTTCCGCGCTCGTATCGAGGAGGCCAAGGGCAGTGACACGGCCGCGAGCTGGGAGGAGCAACTCGGCGAGGTGCTCGACTACACCGCCTGGCACCGCTTCACCGTGCGCCTCGATCGGGCGAACGGGACCGGCTGGCAGCCGCTGACCAAGAAGCTGCACGGCGCACTCTCCGGCGGAGAGAAGGCCATCGCCCTGCACCTGCCATTGTTCGCGGCGGTCGCCGCCCACTACGAGGCCGTGCCGCTGGCGCCCCGCCCCATCCTGCTCGACGAGGTCTTCGTCGGCGTGGACGCGGTCAACCGCGGACAGGTCTTCGCCCTGCTCACCGCACTCGACCTTGATCTCATGGTCACCTCCGACCACGAGTGGTGCACCTACGGTGAACTACCTGGCATCGCTGTCCACCAACTCCTCACCGACGGGGACGATGACGCTGTCACCAGCGCTCGCTTCGTCTGGAACGGCACTGATTTGGAGGCGGGATGACTCACACCGGACTGGCCCCGGGTGAACGCACCCTGCGCCGTCCCGAGCTCCGCCCGCTCTGGCGCACAGTCCACAGCCGACTGTCCTCCGGTCACCCTGTCACGCGGGTGCGCCTCGGACCGCTCGACGAAGCTCAGCGCGAGGCTCTTGCCGACCTTCTGGGGCTGGACCGCCTGCCGGATCCGCACCCCTCCGTCTCGCTGGCCCGTCTGGAAGAGGCCGTCACCGAGCTGTCCGGCCTCTCGGTGCGTGAAACCGTCACCGAACTCGTAGGCCCCCTCGACGATCGCGCGACAGAACGACGCCGCAAGGAAGACGAACGTGCCGAGCTGTGGGCATGGTTGAACAGCCATGCCAGCGTGCGGGCCCAGCCCGCGCTTGCCAGCTGGACCGCGTCGTGCCGAGCCACCGGCATGGTCGGTGGCTCACCGGAACTGACTCGAAACCTGCTCGCAGACGCGTTGACAGTGCTCGCGGAACTCCCGGCCCAGGCCGAGCCCCTGCCTGTCTTCGCTGCCCGGGTCCTGAAGGGCGACTCCCACGCACTCGACGGCGGCACCCGCCTGTCCACACTCGTCCTTCGTGCTCTGGCGACTCTTCACGACACCGCCGTGCCGGAGTCCGCGGCGGAGCGGCGCGCCCTGTGGACTCGCGCGGGCGTTGCCGACGACGACCTGTCGGCCACCGTGCTCGTCGGTGGACTACGCCCGGCCGGTGAAGGGTCGCTCGCCCGTGTGGCCCGTGTATGCACCGAGGTTGGCCAGGCCGTCAGTCTGACACTCGCCCAGCTGCGGGTCCCGGGCGAGTTCACCCTCGCCTCCGACCGGGAACCCGTTGTCCACGCAGTGGAGAACCCCAGCATCCTGGCTCTGGCCGTACGTCGCTTCGGCCCGGACTGTCCGCCGCTCGTGTGCACATCAGGCTGGCCCAACAGCGCGGCTATCCACCTCCTCCGCCTTCTCGCGGATCAGGGTGCCATCCTCCGTTATCACGGTGACTTCGACGGCGAAGGCATCCGCGTCGCCGCCTATCTTCTGGACAAGACGCCGGCCCGCCCCTGGCGCATGACGGCGGCGGACTACCGGGCCGCGGTCGCACGCACACCGCACGGCCCCGAGCCCGGCCGACTCACCAAGGCTCCCTGGGACCCCGAGCTGACCCGTGCCATGGCCGAACACGGGACCGCCGTGGTCGAGGAACTGGTGGCTGACATCCTGTTGGCAGACATGGCCGAAGCAATGGAGCGAGGTAGCTGCTCCAGCCAGTCGTGACGCTCGTTTGACGCTCCGAGTGCCCGGGGGCTCCTCCGGCAGACCGGAAAACGGTAGCTGACCTGCTGGTATGTCACTTTCCTGGATTTGCGACATCTTCCCGATGGCCCACCCCGTGGAGTGCGTGGCGATCCTGGAGAAGGCGGGGAAGGGGCGCTGACCTGCAGTTTTGTGAGGGCGAGCTGAGATTCGACGTCTTTCCCTGAAGGAAACAGTTCGAGGCGTGATGGCTTGGCTCTGTGGGCTCTGGCCTCGGCTTTTCCGGCGCAGTGGCTGATTGTCGCCTGGTCTGCGGACGGGTGTCCTGGAAGTCCTGACGCTGAAATGACGCTCGTTCTGACGGACTTGCAGGTGGGGTCGTACGTGGGCACGGGTGGCTTGCAGTGGGCGTGGGCCCCGTACTGCAGATGTTGAACCAGATCCTCGGCCGTGACGCGGCCGATGCGCCGCGTGTATACGAGGCAGGCTCGGCGCCAGGTCCGCAGACTCGGCGAGGAGGCGCTGCCCGCGCTTCCGTCCGCCTACGACGATTGCGACGCATTCGACGCCCTGCTGGCCGTCGCAGCCCGGGAGGAGCAGCTGGCCCCATGCTCGAACTCGCGCATGCGGAACGGATCTCCCTGACCGCCACATATCTGGTGGCTGTCGTCGAGGACGCAGCTAGGGCGTGTTTGAGATCTGGCTTAAGGCCGTGAAACGATCTTGAGATGGCTCGTGGAGATCTGGCGGACGATCAGTGGCTGCGTCTGGAGGCGGTGTTGCCACCGTTGCCGGTGATGGGGCGCAAGCCGCGGGATCGGAGGCAGGTCTTCGACGGGATCTGGTGGCGGGCGAGGACGGGTTCGCCGTGGCGGGATATACCGGAGAGGTATGGCCCTTGGGAGACCGCGTACTCGGTCTTCCGCCGTTGGCAGATCGACGGGACCTGGGCCCGCATCCTGGAGAAGTTGCAGGTCAAGGCCGATGTTGCCGGGCACATCGAGTGGGAGGTGTCCGTGGACTCGACGGTCTGCCGGGCCCACCAGCACGCCGCCGGAGCCCGCAAAAGGGGGCTCGTTGTCCAGGCGGGACGTACGCGGACGGCCTGGCGGCCGAGCCGAACGACCACGGTCTCGGCCGCTCGCGCGGCGGCCTGAGTACCAGGCTCCACCTGGCCGCCGACGCGTCCGGACACGTACTCGCGGTCGTGGTCACCGGCGGACAGCGCGGCGACGCACCCCAGTTCACCGAGGTCATGAGCCGAATCCGGGTGCCCCGGGAGGCTGGCGGCCGCCCCCGCGTCCGGCCCGATCACGTGCTCGCCGACCGGGCATACTCCTCCCGCCAGATCCGCGAGTACCTGCGTCGGCGGCAGATCCCGCACACCATCCCGGAGAAGCGCGACCAGGCCGGACACTGCCTCCGCCGAGGCTCGACGGGCGGCCGACCACCCAGCTTCGACCGCGAGAAATACAAGGCCAGACACAAGGTCGAGTGCCGGATCGGCTCCTCAAGCAGGCCCGCGGCGTCGCGACCCGCTACGACAAGCTCGCCGTCCGCTACGAAGCGACCGTCCAACTCACCTTGATACGGCAGTCCCTGTGACCCCATTTCAAACACGCCCTAGGTCGGGCTATGCGCGGGAGGAGTTCTTGCCGGGCCTCATCGGCCGAGGCCCGGCGGGCGTGGCAGAGGTGACAGCGATGCCTGGAGGAGAGGCGAAGAGAACTGGGGCGGCAGCGGAACTCATGTCGGCAGGAGCGGAGTTCACATCCCCCATTCGAGCCGTACCGGCTCTCGCGCCGTGGCCAGTGCCCCGTCGAAGTCGGCGAGACGTTCGGCCAGTGTGGCGGTGGCCACGCGTGGCGGGAGGGCAGCCGAGAACTTCAGGCCGCGGACGGCGCGCGGGTCGACGGTGGGTAGAGTGAGGGCGCCCGGGAGTTCGGCGCGGGCGGATTTCCAGTTGGTGGGGGAGAGGTCCTGGCGCAGGCGGAGATGGGTGTCGGAGGGCCGTTGGACGGGATCGGCGAGGTTGCCGAGGGAGGCGGCGAGGGTCGCATTGGCGCGGTAGCCGGCCCAGGTCCACCAGCGTGTGGCATCGGCATCGCGGACCACGAGAGTGCCGGCCGGGTGGACCTCGTGAGGGGCGCGATCGGTGCGCAGCTCGGCGAGGGAAGCGGTGGCACGGCGGGTGAGTCGGACGTCGGGGTCGGTTCCGAGGAGGACGTCGCGCATGGCGCGGGTCAGAGCGAACGAGAGGCCGCGGGCCTCGCTGCCCTGCCATATGGCCACACCGCCGTCCTCGACGGGTTCGACGAAGGCACGGCGGCGGGCCCAGTCGATGAACGTGACCTGCCAACTGCGCCCGGCAAGCAGCAGGCGGCGCGGGCCGGGGCGTTCCTCGGTGAGCACGGTGGGGTCGGTGGTGCCGATCTCGGTGCGCCCGGCGAGGACGGTGAACTCGGGCGGCGCGGTGAAGGAAGCGGTGAGTTCCATGAAGTGGCGGCGGCCGAAGTGCTTCTCGGCCTCGGGGCCGATGAAGAGCATGCCGTCGTCGCTGTCCAGGAAGCCCTCGTCGATCAGGTGCTTCAGGAGCGGGGCGGCCGACCGGTCGAAGGGCGCGAGGCCGTTCCACCGGGCCGGCCAGAGCCGGTTGCCGATGCGGTGCTCCTGCAGGGTGAGCGCGAGCAGCTGCTGGGCGACGAGGTGACGGGGTGACGGTGGCGGGGTGACGGGCTCGACCCAGCCCCGGGCCCAGAGGGTGAGCAGCCCGGCGGCCTGCAGCAACGACTCGGGCCGGGTGGCGAGGAAGAGACAGTTGCGGGAGGTGCCGGCGCGGCGGCCGGTGCGGCCGATCCGCTGCAGGAACGAGGCGACGGTGCCGGGGGAGTCGATCTGGATGACGCGGTCGAGGTCGCCGACGTCGATGCCGAGCTCCAGGGTGGAGGTGGACACGATGACGCAGTCGCGCGCCTCGGCGAACGCCTGCTCGGAGCGGGCCCGTTCATCGGTGGAGAGCGAGGCGTGCGAGAGGAACACGGTGACGTCGCGGGCCCGGAGCGCCGCACCGAGTTCCTCGACCTGCTTGCGGGAGTCGCAGAAGACCAGACGCTTCTCGCCGCGGTGCAGGGCGGAGATCACCTTGGCGGCGTTGGCGAGCGAGCCGACGTAGTCGAGTTCGACGTCTCCCGCGGGCCTCGGCAGCGGGGTGTCCCCGGCCGTGTCCGGAAGGGTGATGCCGGGCGCGACGACCCGTCCCGGGCGTTCGGCGGGGCGTGCCCCCTGCAGCCACGTCAGCAGTGCGTCCGGGTTGCCGACGGTGGCGGAGAGCCCGATCCGCTGGATCCGGTGACCGGCCAGCCGCTCCAGCCGTTCGAGCACGGCAAGCAGGTGCCAGCCACGGTCGTCACCCGCGAAAGCGTGCACCTCGTCGATGATCACGGCACGGACCCGGCCGAGCATGTGCGTGTGGTCGGTCTTGACACTGATCAGCATCGCTTCGAGCGACTCGGGTGTGGTGAGCAGGAAGTCGGGCGACTCGGTGCGGATACGGCGCCGTACGGACTCCGGGGTGTCGCCGTGCCAGAGCCCGGCGCGGCGACCGAGCCACTGGGCGTAGGTGTCGACGCGGTGGACGAGGTTGTTGAGGAGGGCTTTGAGTGGGGCCAGGTAGAGGACAGATGTGCCGGTCCAGTGCTGTTCCCGCATGGCGGATAGGACGGGGAAGGTGGCGGCTTCCGTCTTCCCGCCCGCGGTCGGCGCGAGCAGGATCGCGTCCTCGCCGTCCATCAGCGGTTCCACGGCGGCCTTCTGCAGGGGGCGCAGATCAGGCCATCCGAGAGTGTTGACGATGTGGTGCAGGACGACCGGATCGAGGCGTTCGAGCGGGTCGGGGCCGGGCGGCTGGTCCTGCACGTGGGCGGCTCCCTGCGCTTGGTCTTCCGGGAACGGGATGGGAAGGCGACAGATCAGAGGTCGAGATCGAGGTCGTCGGCCGACGCGGCCGCCGGGGGCGCGGCGAGGTTGCGTTCGGTGGCAGTGAGATCGCCGCTGCCGAGGGTCAGTTTGTAGTGCGTACGCGGATCGAAGTCGTCGAACTGATCGATCCGGTCGAGTACGTCCCCGACCAGCTTCTTCAGGTACAGGCGCGGTGCCACTCCGACTTTCCCGCCCAGCGCCCCGCCCATGGCCCTTGCCAGGTCCGAAAGGTACGCGTCGTCGGCGAGCCGCTTGACCCGCTCGGCGGAGTCGGAGGAGGAGACGCCGTCCGCGTACAGGTCACGGATGGTGGCGCCCAGACCGGTCAGGGACTCCTCGGTGAATCCGGGAAGCCGGATCTGCACGGCACGCGGGTTGTCGAAGCGTGGGTCGGTGGTGAAGTCGGTGGCCAGGCGCTGGGCGAGCGGGGCGAGACGCTGGACGCCCTGCTGTCCGTCGTAGAAAGCGGGCGTGCCGGTGATGACGAGGTAGAGGCCGGGGAAGCGGCCGGAATGTACCTCGTCGATGAGCTGGCGCAGGGCGTTGAGGGCCTTGTCGCGGGCGTCGGAGCGGACCCGCTGCAGCGTCTCCACCTCGTCCAGGACGAGGACGAGCCCGGCGTGCCCTGCGTCCTTGAGCATGGTCAGCAGGCCTTGCAGGAAGCCGAAGGCGCCGAAGTGGTCGAGGTCGCCGCGGACTCCTGCGCTGCGACGTGCGGCAGCGGCGACGTGCGGCTGGCCGCCGAGCCAGGCCATCACCGCGGCGGCGGTTGCCTCGTCGCCGGCGTCCAGGGACTGCTTGTACCCGCGCAGGGCGGTGGCGAAGGCGGGGGCCTGGCGGGACACCTCGGCCAGGCGGGCGGTGAGCAGTCGGTCCACGGCCTGCGGCAGTTCGCTCTCGGCCGCGCCGTCGGCGAGCGCGTCCTCCTCAAGGGCGTAGAACCAGGCATCGGCTACGGGCCGCAGGGCGCTGGGCGGGAAGCTCGCGGTGGTCAGGCGTTCGGTGAGCCGTCGGTAGACCGTCTCCAGCTTGTGCAGCGGGGTCTCGGTCTCCGACACCTGTACCTCGGCCACGGCGAAGGTGCGCCGCTTGGCGCGCTCGCCGAGCCAGCGGGTGAAGAAGGTCTTGCCGGAGCCGTACTCACCGCGCACCGCTTTGAACACCGAGCCGCCGGCGGCGACGGTGTCCAGTTCCTCGTCGACCGCCTGCTCGAAGCGGCCCAGGCCGGTGGCGAGCAGGTCGAGGCCGCTCTCGGGGACGGCGCCGCGCCGCAGTGCGTCCACGACGGCGCGGCGGCGTACGGCGCCGACGGGTGCACCGGCACGAGGGGCTGAGGATCCGAACGCGTTCACCCGGACAGTCTCCCATCAGGGAGGTTGCCGGACCGCCGGAATACCGGCGGACGGATCCGGTTCGTCGTGCTCACGGGGTATGCAGTCCGAACTGTTCGATCAGTTGGGCCCGGTGCAGGCGCAGGGTGCGGTTGTCGGGGAGGATCTCCAGGATCTGGGCGCCGTCGTAGTTGAGGAGCTGGGCCAGGGTCGCGGCGAAACCGGGGGCGCGGCCGGCGGGCTGGCCCGCGCGTTCGGCCAGGGCGGTCATGGGCAGGGTGCCCGCTTCGACGAGGGCGACCAGCGCCTTGGGCAGGACGGACGGGTCCCGCGGCTTCCGGGCGAGCAGGTCCAGCTGCGCCGCGTACAGCTCGGTGGCGACGAGCCGTTCCACGAGCGCGACGGCAGGCGGCTGGGCCTGGAAGGAGGGGGCTTCGGTCTCCGGTGCGGGGTCGGCGGGCTTCTGGGGCGTGAGAGGGGCGAGTTCCTCATCGCCGAAGAGACCGATGACTCCCTCCGCCACGGGCGGGGCGGCCTTCCTGGACTGCTTGGCGCGCGGACGCGACGGCGTGGCGACGGGGGCAGCGGTGCCGGACGAGGCGGCGGCCTCGGCGCCGGATTCCGTCTCGATGCCCGTCTCGTCCGACCACCACAGCGGAGCTGGATCGCCCAACTCCCGCCATCCTTCCGGTGGTTCGGTGCCGAAGGGCAGCAGGGCGAGCAGCGGGATGGTGAATTCGGCAAGGGTCGCACCGCCGTGGTAGCCCGCCTTGAGGGCGGTGTACCGGGCGTCGTGGTCGCGCAGAGCGACGATGCGCGAGCCGGGCTCCGGCCAGACCACCCGCGGCCCGGCCAGTGTGATCTCGGAGGAGGCGACCGGGCCGCCGGGGTCGCGGTGGCGGGCTGAACCGATAGTGCCTGCGGGCGCGTCGAGCTTGCTGCCCCGCCCTTCGATGACATGGCCGTGGTCGGAGGTCAGGAGCACGGTCATGCCGTTCGCACGCGCGGCCCGCAACAGCGGCTCGAGACCGCCGACCTCCTTGGTCCGCCAGGCGCCGTCCCCGAGCTTCTGTTCCTTGGCAAGCCGGTCGTCGACGGTGTTGAGGACGACGGCGACATGCATGCGCTCGTCGGCGAGGGCCTCACCGAGGGCGGTGGAGAAGGGCGAGCCGGTGTCGGGGCCGCGCAGGTCGTCCTTGTGGAAGACGGCCGCCGGGGCACCCTGCCAGCAGGAGTGCTGAGGGAAGAGCCGCTTCTCGTCGTTCTGGTCGCCCTTCATCAGGGTTCCGGTGAAGAGCGAGGTGCGCGAGACAGCGGTGAGTGTGGGCAGCGCGGCGGCCACGGCACGCCGCACCGGTGCGCCGTGAGCCACGGGAAGCGGGTCGAACTCGGCCCACTGTTCGCGCAATTCCTGCCCCAGCTCGGCCGCTATGGCCGCGCTCATCCCGTCCAGGAGCAGCAGCAGGACCCGGCGCCCCGGCTCGGCGACGACCGGTGCGACGACCCGCGTCAGGAGGGACTCGACGGTGAGCAGGGAACCGGGGGAGCTGCCGTCCGCCGTCCACACCGCGAGCCGTTCGCAGAAGGCGTGGTCGAGCGTGCGGCGGGTCCGCCGCACCTGGTCGCCGATCCGGCTGTACGCGGCGGCGAGTACGGAGTCGGGGTCGCCGCCCGCCTCCAGGTGTTCCAGGGCGCGGTCGGCCCAGCCGAGTTCGCGGATCTGGCGGTCCGTCCCGTCGGTCACCGACTCGATCTCGTCCGAGGGGTTCCCGGCCAGCCACCGTTGCAGCCGTACGGCCATCCGGACCCGCTCGATCCGGGCCCGGGTCTCGCCGTCGCCGGTGGCAAGAGCGTGCGCGCGGAGCGCAGCGACGGAGTCTGTGACCGCCTCGGCGGAGCCGCCGGTCAGCGCGTGACCGACCGCGGTGAACCGGGCGTCGAGCCCGGCGGGCAGGAGCGGACTGGCGGTGGCGGCTGCCTGCGCCCCGAACTGGGCGACCAGCTGTGCGGCCCGGGCCAGCACCGGGTCGGCGAGACGGTGCTCGCCCCGGTAGACGAGATCGCGTACGTACGCCTCACCGCTGCGGGCGAAGGAGGCCAGGAGCCGGTCGAGTTCGTCGCCCTGGGCGGGCGGCTGCTCGCCGAGCCACCGTTCGGCCCGGCCGCGCGCGCGGTACAGGTCGTGGTCGGCCTCCGCGTGTCCCCACAGGGCGGCGCAGACCACTGCGTACGCAGCTGCGTCGGGGCCGTGCTCGGCATCGACCAGGGCGGTGATCACCCTGCCCGTGGAGCCGCCCTGTTCGGGTGCGGCGAGGAAGTGGGCGAGGCCGGCCTTCTCCGGTCCGCGCAGTTCGCGCAGGAGGTCCGGGCCGCCGGGGGTGAGGGCCCACCGGAACAGGGCGACGGGGTCGACCCGGTCCGACTCTCCCGGCAGGACGCGTCCCGCCGGTGTGTCCCCGCTGCTGTCGTCGAGGCGGAGACGCCGCCGGGTCAGCCGGCTGAGGGCCTCGTCGCGGGAGAGCACGCCCCTGCCGATCGAGCGCCAGCCCCGGGTGCCCGCCGCGTCCAGGAGCGCCTCGGCCGCCCAGGTCTCGCCGCGCAGGCGGGTGTCGAGGCCGCTCGCGCCGAACGCCTCCTGCACGACCTCCCAGTTGTCGACGGACCTGATGCGGCGACTGTAGACGCGGGCGAGCAGACCGGGGTCGAGCTCGGTGTTCTCCCGGCCGGTGAGGACGACGAGGACGCGCGGCTCCGGCGGGACCTGCGCTTCCAGGTGGTCCAGGATCTGCTCGTGCACCGCGAGGACGGACGGCGCGACAGTCACCCGCACCTGCGTCCCGCCCACCGTCGGCTGCACGGCAGCCCCGTCCCACTGCGGGGCGGCCCGCAGCAGCATGACGCGGACCGCGCCGTCGCAGAGCTTGCTGCGCGCCGCGACGAACTGGCGGACTGTGCTCACGGACAGCCGGGCGGGACCCGCAGCTGCGGGCCCCGGCTCGGCGGCGGGCGTGGTGGTGATCGTGCCGGACATCAGTCGACGACCTTCCAGGTGACCTCGACGGTGGCGTCGGGGTGGGCCGCGGCAAGTGCCGCGATCTCGGCCTGCAGCTCCGCAGCCGCCCGGGCGGCCGTCGTCCGACCGCCACCGGAGCGGGCCACCGGGCGCGCCGGATCACGCGGTGCGGGCGGCGGCGTCGGCAGCACCTGCGGATGGGCGGAGCCGCCGTCCAGGGGCACCGTGTCGGAGCTGGGTGCCGGGGCGGCGGACTGCTGCGGGGCCACCGGCGGACTCTGCCGGGACCGCAGCAGTGCCATCACCTCCCGGCTGCCCTTCTTCAGTACGGCCGGCAGGTCGGGGTAGTCGCCGGGGTCGCCGACCGCGGCGTCGCGCACCCGCTCCAGGATTGCCGCACCGTCCCGGCCGAGCGTGTCGGCCAGCTCCAGCTGTTCACCCCAGCTGGTGTTCTGCAGCGCATCGGCCACGGTCCGGGCACTGGTCAGCGACATGCTGTACCGGTGCGCGGTGAACCCGCCGAGGTCGAAGCCGGCCAGCCGGTCCACCACAGCCTTGGCGCCGAGGTTCTCCTCCCGCACCGCGTCCACCAGCTCCTGGGCTCGCCGGGCGAGCACGAGGCGGGGCGAGGCGTCGTCCAGGTGCAGGAACCCCCGGTGCTTCTCCAGCTCCGTGACGAGGCGTGCTGCATCGGTGGCGAACGCCTTCGCGGCCTTGCGGATCTCCCCGGCGAACTGGTTCACGATTCGCCCACGCCGCAACTGCGGTGCGGGCGTGCCGAACACCGTCTCGTATCGCTTGCGGGCCTCCGCCCAGTCCGCTTCGGTGGGCAGCGGCTGCTCCCGCAGCGCGTAGTCACGCTTCAGATCGCTCGGCAGCGGTGCGGGCTCGACCGCGACCCCGCCGCGCACCCACACGCGGTCGGACATCTCCGCGTACGCGGCGGCGAGCAGCCGACGCAGCGGCTCGGGCAGGCCGCGCGGGTCGGGCTGGTCGCTCCAGTCGGCAAGCTTGACCAGGGTCGGCTCGGCGACTCCGTCCCGCCGGGCCTGCGCGTTGAAGTGGTCGAGCCAGGCGTTGGACTGCCGGTAGTACGCCTCCTGCATCACACCGAGCTTGAGGCCGCCCGCGATCCGCGCCATGACCTTGCGGTCCTTGGACTCGACCTCCACCTGCCCGTCACGGTCCTCGGCGGCCTTGCGCACGTACTCGAAGACGGTCTTGATCTCGGCGGCCCGCAGCGGCTTCCCGGTGCCTTCCGGATCCAGCTCGGGGTGGGCGGGGAACTGGTGGGCGAGCAGCTTCCCGGACAGCTGACGTGCGGCGTCGTCCATCTGTGCACCGATCGGTAGCTGCAGGTCCGCCACCTGCTGCTGGGCCTCCAGGTGGTTGCCGAAGCCGAGGTCGACGACGCCTTCCTGCTTCTGCGCGAGTCCGTACGCCTGCTTCAGCGCGCCCAGGACCCGCTCGGTGAGGACCTCCCGCTGCGACTGCAGCATGCCCTTGGCACGGGCCTTGTCGTCGGCGTTGAGACTGCGCGCGAACTCGGAGTCGAAGCGGGCCTCGTCGGACAGTGCCTTGTCGATGACGACGAGACGTTCGAAGTCGCCGCGGGTGGCGTCGGTGAGATGAGTGGGCAGCCAGGCCAGGGTCCGCGAGTCGCCGCCCGTCTTCTCCCGCAGCGTACGCAGTCGCTGGAGGTCGTCCATCGGCCCGAACTCGCCCTCGTCGTAAGGGAAGTCGACGACGAGCCGCCAGGCGTCCTCCTGGCTGGGCCGCAGCGCCGCGTCGGAGAGCGAGTCGACGTCGGCGACGTTCCCGAAGACCACCTCGACCTGCCGCTCGGTGCCCTTCCACACCAGGTCGAGTGTGTCGTACGGGTCGAATCCGCCAGTCCCGTCGGTGACGCCGAGCGCCTCCTTGAGCAGGGTGCGCATCTTGGTCCGGCGGTTGCCCAGGTTGTTGTGGACCTGGGCGTTGGCGAGCACCGCGTCGAGGTCGACGCCGGTCAGTTCGAGGCGGACGACCGCGCCGGGACCGGTGCCGGCGACCTTGATCTCGGGGAAGGTCGCCGCCCATTCCTTCGCCTTCTGCTCCAGGCGGCCGATCTCGGTTCCGGCGATCCGGGTGGTGATGGACCCGTGGTTGAGCGCGTTGAGGCGGGCCAGGGTCAGGTCGGACAGGGCGGGGACGCTCGGCGCGAGCGCGGAGAGGAGCAGCGTCTGGATCAGTCGGCTGTCACCGGTGAAGTCCCGGCAACGGGCCTTCAGCTGCGGGTCGTTGATCGTCTCCGGACGACGCCTGTACGTCTCCACGTCGTCCTCGGTGACCTGGTTGGTCTTCAGCAGGTACGGGCGCAGCTTCTCGCGGTACAGCTTGTCCGCCGCCTCGAAGTGGACGCTGGTCTCGCCGCTGAACGCCTTGTCGCCGCCGCCGACGATCGCCGGGTACAGATCGCCGAGCGGTACGAGCTGGCCGAGCCGCCAGTCGTCTCGGTGGTCGACCAGGAGTTGGCTCATCAGCTTCAGGCCGGTGCGGGAGCGCTGCAGCGCCCCGGAGATGTGCACCAGGGTGTCCATGAACGCCGGCGGGAAGGGGTAGGTGCGCCGGAAGGCGTCCTCGTCCGCGCCGGTGGTGGAGTCCTTGTGGCCGAGCAGGGTCTGCCAGACGTCCGGGCCGAGCTTCTTGGCCTCGTCGAAGGCCGCCGCGACCTTCGCCTCGGCCTCGTCGTCGACGGGACGCAGCAGACGGGCCTGCGCGATCGTCGGCAGGTTGCGGTCCTCCAGGACGATCGAGTCGTATCGGCCGCCGTTGAGCTTCAGCGTGTCCTGCACGGCGGCCTCGGCGGCGCCGGACATCTCCTCGCCGACCAGCTCGCGCAGGTCACGCTGGCGGGCGATGAACGAGACGACGGGGATGGCGCGGCGCTCGTCGGCGCCCTCCACAAAGTTGGTGACCTTGCCGGCCTCGCGGCCGAGCGCCTTCTGGTCGTGGATGAGGGTGGCCAGCCACAGGATCAGCTCGTCCATGAAGAGGACGAGTCCGTCGTAGCCGAGAGACTTGGCGTGCGCGGCGATGATGCCGAGGCCCTTGTCCAGGGAGACGAAACCGTCGGCGTTCTCCGAGGCGCTGCGGGCGAAGGACGGGAAGAGGGTCTTGGTCAGGTCTTGGACGAGCCGGGCCCGCAGCTCCTGCGGGGTGGTCGGGTTGTCCAGGTCGAAGCCCTTGGTGTTCTCGTGCTCCTCCTGCGCGGCGACGGCCCGGTCGAGCAGTTCGGTGGTCCAGGCGAACGCCTCGCCCCACTCGTCGCCCTCGCCGCTGTCGGCCTCGGCGAGCTGCGCGATCACACGGTCGTCGCCGCTGCCACGGCGATGCGCGGCGAAGTCCTCGAAGAGGCCGTCGGTCAGATAGACCTGCGGCAGATCGCAGCCGGGGTGCACCTTGCGTACGTGCTCCACGTACTTGCCGAGAATGCGCTGTTCAAGGGACTTGGCGCCGAGCATGTGGTACGGGACGAGCAGGAACTTGCGATCTCCCGTGTCCAGCCAGGAGTGGCGGGCGCGGACGGGGTCGAGGCCCGTCTTGGTGCGGGCGGCCTGGTGGCCGGAGAGCAGGGCGTAGAGCACCGCCATGAAGTGCGACTTACCGGAACCGAACGAGCCGTGCAGGTAGGCAGCCTTGGAGGACTGGCTGTCGAGCGCCGACTTGATCAGGTCCAGTGCCTCGTCGAAGTTGCCGCGCAGGCGGTCGGTGACGACGTAGTCCCGCAGGGCGGCCTCGGCGCCCTCTGGCGTGACGGCCTCGCCGAGCTTCAGCACGAAGTCGGACGTCGACACGCGCTCCGGGATGTCGATCAGCTCGCGGAGAAGGGGCCGGCCCTCGGGGCGGGGGGTGTTCCTGCTCATGAACGCCATGGTGTCTCTGATACTCCTCGCCCGGCTGGTCCTTCAGCTCGATCAGAAACTGAGCTGCCCGATCAATCGTAAAGGGCGGTACTGACAGTGGGCCCTGCGATTCACGGCAACCGCGTAACACGGCGTGTTACGGTTTGGGGTATGGCTACGAAGACGCGTTTCAGCATCAGCATGGACCCCGTGCTGCACGCGGCGGTCAAGAAGTCCTCCGCGGCGCTGGGCCTCGATGTCTCGGCGTACGTCACGGCCGCGGTGCGGCGGCATATGGCGGAGGACGAGGTCGTGGTGCGCCGGTTCGCGAGCATGGACGCCGCGATCGCGGCCACGGACGCCGCTCCGGTGCCGTCCGGCGCGGTGGTGGACATCACGGATGAGGACGTTGCGGCCGCACGGGCCGGCATGGCCCAGGCGTTGGCCGCGCCGGAGGATCCCGCCGCGTGAACCGTCCGGTGTTCGTCTACGGCGCGGGAATGCTCATCGCCGTCGACCGGCAGGACCGCCCGGCCCACCTCCTGCACCGTGCGCTGCTCGGCCCGGGCCACCCGCCGGTGATCCCGCTGCCCGTCCTCGCGCAGGCGTGGCGGCCCAAGAGGTGGACACCGCTGACCAGGCTGATCCCGGAGTGCGTGGTCTTCGGCACCCGGAGTGTCGAGCCACCGCCGTGCGGCGTGTGCCAGGGCGGACAGGTGACCGATGACGCCAAGCGGGCCGGACAGCTCCTCGCGCTGGCCGATCTGCCGGACGGGAAGCGCCCCGACGAGGTGGACGCGCTCGCGGTCGTCGTCGCGGCACGCCACCCGGAGGCGGTCGTGGTTACGTCCGCCCCGCGGGATCTGTGCGCCTACCGTGCCGCTCTCGACCAGGGAGGCAAGGGCGTGCGGATTCTGCCGGTGCCGGAGCTGGCGGGATTCCTTGAGGGCAAGCGCGTGCTGCTCTGAGCAGTCCAGTTTCCGCCGGGCGTCGGTGAGCGATGCCGGTGTCAGGGGCGGTCCGGTTTGCTCGGGTCCGGGTGGCCGGTCGGCCCGGTCTGCCCCCATACGGTCTTGCCGGGCCGGTGCGGTTTTCGACGCCCCAGTCGTCGGCGACGGCCGCCACGAGGGCGAGTCCCCGGCCGCCGTCGGCGTCCGCGTCGGCCATGGCGACCGTCGTGGGGTCGGGGCGTCGTGGGTGGGTGTCGGACACTTCCACGCGTACGACCGCGGTCGTACGCACGTGCTTATGGAGGAGGCGTAGCTCGAAGTTCCGTCCCGGTACGCGGTCGTGGCGGGCGGCATTGGCCGCGAGATCGGCGACGAGGAGGGCGACGGTGTCGGAGAGCGGGCTGCCGGGCGGGCTGCCCCAGCCGTCGAGCCGGGCCACGGCGGCCCGGCGGGCGAGGCTCGCACTGAGTCGGGTGGCAGGGAAGGCGTGCGTGAACTCGCTGATGGTCTGGGGTGGTTGGATCTGTGATGCCTTCATACGCCCAGCCTTCCGGCGGTGCCTGCCGTGCCGACAGGAACGGCACCCATACAGATCCATCTGTACTGGCTCAGGCCCTGGACTGGGCGGGTAACTCCCCGTAACCATGGGCAGGTTGACCGACGCGGGGCACGGAAAGCGGGGCGGCGGTGACGGCGGACCAGGGCGGCAGCAGTACGACGGCGGGTGGTGAACCCGAACTGTCCGCCAGCCTTCAAGACGTTCGGGGCCGTCTTGAAGGCGCTGAGGGAGACTGACGGCCTAACCCATGAGGAGTTCGCACCGCGTGTGCGCTACTCGGCGGCGTACGTCGCGAAGATCGAGCAGGGCAAGCGGTTCCCTCCGGAGAACCTTCCGGACCGGACGGCCGAAGTGCTGGGGCCCGTCGCGGGCAAGGTCCTCGCGGCAGCGGCGAAGAGCCTGCGGAGGAAGGCCGGGCTGGCGTCCTGGTTCCTGCAATGGGCGGGGATCGAGGAGGAGGCAATCACGCTGTACGCGTATGAATGCCGGGTGATTCCGGGGTTGTTGCAGCCGGAGGGATATATCCGCGCAGTGTTCGGCGGCAGGCTCCCGCCTGTCACTGAGGAGCAGCTGGAACGCGAGGTTGCCGCTCGGCTGGACCGTCAGCAACTCCTCACCCAGCGGCCGAACACCGCCTTCAGCTTTGTCATCGAACAAACGCTCCTTGAACGCCGCTTGGGAGGAGTCGAGGACACTCGCAACGTCGTCGACCATCTACTCGACGTTGGAAGTCAACGCAACGTGGAGATCCAGGTGATGCCGCTTCGGCAGGAGGATCACACCGGCATCGACGGTCAGATGTACTTGGCCGAGCGGCCTGGCCACCAGTGGATCGGCTACGTCGAAGGCCAGCGCTCCAGCAGCCTGATCGCCGCTCCGAACGACGTAAGCGTTCTCTTTCAACGCTATGGCAGGCTGCGTTCCCAGGCCCTGGCTTGCCGGGCTACGGTGAGCTTGCTGGAACAGATGCCAGGAGCGCTATGAGCACCACGGAAGACCTGGACTGGTTCAAGAGCAGCTACAGCGGAAGCGAAGGCGACAACTGCATCGAGGTCGCGCTGGACGCCGAAGCGGTCCGCGTCCGGGACTCCAAGGACCTTGGCCGCGACTCGTTTGCTGTCGCCTCCGGTGCCTGGGCGGCTTTCACCGCGCACGTTCGGGTTCCTGACTGTCTTCTGTGAGGCGGCGGATCAGCCGCCTCACAGACGCACTGCTCAGTCGGACTCTGCGGGGGCCGCCGTCTTCTTCTTCGGGGCGGCGGCCTTCTTCGCGCGAGTGGCGGGAGCGGGTCGCCAGGCGCGCAACGTGTCGTCGGTCAGGCCGAGTTCGCCCTGCTTCTGCTGGCGGAAGGCGAGGATCTCGGCGGCGGGGGAGGCGCCGAACTCGGCGTCGTACTCGCCGTACCACTGGTCCAGCCAGGGCTGGAGCTCAAGGAGCCCGGCCAAGAACGGCACGATCTCCTCGCTGCCGAGACCGGTGGTCTGGATGTACGAGGCGAGCGCAAGCGACTGCTCCAGGTGGTCCCAGCCGGCCCACCCGTACAGCTCGGGCGACTGCGCGTTCACCGTGCCGTACGAGACGAACCGCTCCTTGGGCACGTCGAGCTTGCCGCGGGCGCGCCAGTAGCTGGGCTTGAGGAAGTCCGCGGACGTGTACTTCGGCGGTACGGGCGTCCGCTCCCGGATCTTCCGCTTGGCAGGCTCGTCCGGCGCGGCGTCCTCCTCGCGCTGGAGATCCCAGACGTGCTCCCAGTCGGCCCGCTTCTTGAGCGCGGCGGGCTTGTACCGGAGGGCCGAAACGAACGGGACGTGCTCCTCGGAGAGTAGGTCGCGGACGGTCTTGGCGAGGTCCTGTCGGGGCGCGTAGAGGTCGGCGACGGAGGTGAAGTCCTCGTCGGCAGAGAGGGCTTCGGTGAGGCGGGCGAGGGTGGTGACGGTGGGGTTGCCGTTCGCGTCGAACCAGTACGAGCGGTCCTCGATGCGGTCCAGCAACCAGGACTTCAGCGCCTTCTGCCGCATCGAGTCCCAGCCCTCGGTGGCCCAGCGCCGCTTGTACTCGGGGCGCTCGATCATGCCGATGGCACGGTTCGACTCGATGACGTCGATGCGCTTCTGGACGAGGGCGCGGTAGTCGTCGGGCCAGCGGGACGGGATCTCGGTGATGGGGGTGGAGCCGTGCCGCTTGAACCATTCGCCGCTTGCCTCGCCGGCTTTGACCCGGCGGGCGAGCACGATCTCGAAGGCGCGCTGGCCGAGGGCGAGTTCGGGGACGGCGGAGGAGTCGGGCAGGCGGAGATCCTCGGAGTGCAGGTTGTAGAGGGAGTAGACCTGCCAGTCGAGTTCTTCCTGGAGGGCGATCATGCGGGCGCGGGTAGAGGCGTAGCGGGTTTCGGCGTCGCGGAGGGCGGGGGCGGTGGGGGTGGCTTCGGCTGCGAGGGCGGCGGGGGTTGTGGTGAAGAGCTGTTGGGCCAGCGTGTTGAGAGTGGTGGAAAGAGCAGTGGGATCCTCAACAGGAAGTGGGAATTCCTGGAGCTTGGTTCCCGTAAATTCGTAGAAACGCTCCCAGTCGTCGCTGGTGAATCCGCCGCCTTCGCCGCGAATCCCCTTGTCATGACTCACCATCTTGAGCCAGAACCCGGCCGTGGAGCTGTTGAGCAGCCCCAGCAGTTGTACATGCTCTTCGTCCGTTGCTCCTTCTGGGAGGACCAGTACCGGTGCGCTACGGATGAAAACACGAGGCTCTCGGTTTAGGGAAAAATGGTTGTGAGTGGAAACGAAAGCGAATCCAATCGTTGCGGCCGGAGAGTATCGGCGGCGAAAGAACATGGAGTACTCGAACCAGCGAAGGCCGCGTTCAATTTGAGTTTTCCCGAAAGCCACTCGATCGACCAGGTACCTTCGCATTGGCCACAGGAAACGAATTACCTCCTCGGAGGCATCCGCTTCCAGGTTTGCTTCTTCGTAGGGCCACAAGGAGAGTTCGGCCCCGTCGATGAGGTAGTCACGAACAGCGACGCCATCGACCAGCTCACGCGCATGCGCCTCGGTGATATTGGCGCGCCGCAAGGCTCCAGCTCCGACCATGTAGGCGTCGTCCTCACGTGTGACGGCGCCTGCGCCAATCTCTTCGACTACCGACTTCAGCTTGGTTGCGGAGGCCGCATTCAGCGTCGCTACCATCTCAAGACCGCCGTCAGCCAGGATCCACGGATGCTTTCCGAAATGCTGACCTCGCTCCAGGTCGTCCGCTGAAACCCACTGCCCGACACTTCCTGGCTGGTCGATCTGGTCCTCGATCGCACGCCAGACCAGTCCCTCTTCCGGGTTTTCTGGTGCCGATGGCTCCCCCTGTACGCTCCGCACGGTTCGTATCGAGGACTGCCGATTTGAGCCCCCCATCGGCCGCCCCACCAGGATCACCGTCGGCGTCCCATGCCCCGGGATGTATGCCCCCGACGTATCAATGACCTCGGTCAACTCGACCTTGTGAGCGAAGAACTCCTCGATCAGCTTCGTTCCGAACTCTCGCTTCATGAAGGAGTTCGCCGTGATCTGGCCGACCATGCCGTAGCCGCGCCCGTCTCCCCCGCCCCGCTTGGCGAGCTCGAAGAACCTCTGCGCGAACGGCACGGACAGCGCATACGTCCCCGCGCAAGCGTCGTACAGCTCCCGATATAGCTGGTTGAGCTTCTTGTCCTTGACGGTGATGTACGGCGGGTTCCCCACCACCGCGTGGTACCGCCCCTGTTGCAGAATCCCCGGATACTCCTGCACGTCCTCCGTCGCGTACGAGAACTCCGCCAGCGGATCGCCAGCCGCGCCCTCCTCCCCGAGCCCCAGCTGCAACTCCAACTGCCGGTCCTTGATCAGCGAGTCGCCCACCGCCAGCTGGATCGGCCACTCGTACTCTCGCGCCGCCGCAAACGTCCGCATCCCGCTCGCCGCCATCGCCGCAACGAGCAGCCGGAACCGCGCCACCGCCACCGCGAACGGGTTCAGGTCCACCCCGTGCACCGACTCCAGCGCCGCCCGCACCCGCTCGTACGCCCCGACTTCCGGCCGCTCCTCGCCCCACATCCGCACCAGCCGCCGGAATGCCCCCAGCACAAAGTGCCCCGACCCACAGGTCGGGTCGATCATCTTCAGCTCTTCGAAGCCGAACTCCCGCACCGCTGGCGTCATCGTCCGGTCGAGGATGAACTCCTCCACGAACTCCGGGGTTTGGAGCAGCGCGTACGTCTTACGCGCCGCCTCGCTCAGGTCCTGGTACAGGTCGCCCAGGAACCGGGTGTCCCACCCCTTCGTGCCGTCCTCGCTCAGCGGGTCGGTGAAGTCGTGAACCAGCACCGACGTGCTGCCGGAGCCGTCCTCCGCCTCCGCAGCCTTCTGCTCCCGCCAGAACGCAAGGAGCGCTCCCGCCCCGTCGTGCGACAGCGGAATCTGGTACAGCGGATTGTGGTCCCGGTCGAACAGCAGCCGCCCCGCCTGCCCCGCGCCCAACTCCGCGAACGCCGTCTCCAGCCACCCGCGATACGTCGGATCGGCGTCCTTCGCCATGTACTCCTCGTACCGCGCCTGGGCGACCTCGCGCCCCGCCACGTCCGGTGCCGTGATGTACGGCTCCGCGATCAGCCGGTTGTCCTCGCTGAACCGGACGAAGACCGTGCCGAGCACCCACGCCACCGCGACCTGCGTGACCCGCTCCCCGAGCCAGCTGTTCCAGGTCGCCGCCGTCCGCCCCAGCTTCTTCGCCTGGTCGTACTCGCCGCGCAGCCGCACCCCGACCTCGGGAACGGCCTTGACCTGCGCGTCCAGGTCGGTCTCTGCCGCCTTGACCTGCTTCTGCAGGTCGCTGAGGAGGCTCTTGCGGTCGATCACGAACAACTCCCGAAGTTGTGACTAAAAGGCGAGAAGAGAAGAGAGGAGAGAAGGGGCGACGATCCGCCGTGCGTCAGGCGGCATCCGGCGCGAGATGTTTCCGCGCCACCCACGCGTCCGGCACGACGATCCACTCGTCGAACCCGGCCTGGTACGGAACGCTCTGCCCGGCCAGCCTCGGCGCGCGCGCCGGGTCGGACTGGGCGACGAGCAGCCACAGCGGGCTGCCGCCCTGCCGGGACTCTTCCGCGAGCCGGCCCAAGAGGTCGAACGCGTCGTAGCGGGCGAGCGCCGCCGTGTCGGTGAGGAGCAGCGGACCATCGCCCTCCGCCAGACGCTCGCGGAGGAGCGGCTCGACGCGCCCCCACGCCTTGTCCGTACGAACCCGCAACTGCTGGTGAGGCCGCGTGCCAGCCTCGGCGGCATCCGCCTTGAGGACGGTTTCCCAGGTCGGCCGAGCCGCCTCGGCGATTACGCCGCGCAGCTCGGCCAGGAACAGCCCGGTCAGCGATACGACTGCTGCCCCGTAGGGCTCGCCGGCCAGCCGTCGTACCGCCGTCTCCGCACCCTGGTGGGGCACGGTCAGGACCCGGAACCCGTCCTGCCCCGCCGAGTGCACGAGCCGCTGCTCGGCCTTCACTGCCGCAGCGACTGCCGCGTCCGCGTCGTACTGAGTCGGCGCGGACCGCCGCGCAGCTGAGGCCGCGACGCCCCAGCTCGCGGACGTCAGGCCGCTGGTGAACTCCCCTGCGGGCCGATCCGGGACGAGCCGGAGGGTCTTGTCGTAGCGGGTCGCCAGCTTCAGCTCGAAACCGGCCTGCTTCAGCAACCGCACCAGCGCGCTGCCGACCGGCAGTTCGCGCGGGACGAGGGGATCGTCGCCCAGGTCGGGGAAGCGGGTCGCGACCCGCTTGTGCAGGGCGTCGACGGTGAGCCCCGGCTGGCGCTCCTCCTCAACACCCGGCTGCACAGCGACCACACCGGCCTGCGTGATCCGCAGTGCACGTACGAGATCCAGATCGCGTGGATAGATCTCCAGGCGGGGCGTGAGCGCGGCCCCCGGGGAAGCCGCGACCGCAATCTCGGCCGTCCGCCGCTCGTCCCAGCCGAGCGCCCCCGGCGGCTGCCGCACCGCGGCCAGCTTGGTGAGTACCGTACTCGCCGTCGGCAGGGACTCCAGGCCCGCCAGCTCGTCCGCCTGCGCACCCAGCTTGAGCGCGTACTCCCGGAGGGCCGGCAGGGTCGGGGTGTCGGCCCCGTCGTCACTGTCCTCTCCGTCGCGGACGTCGATGACGATCAGTCCGAGCACCGGGTCGGCGCCCTTGGGCAGCCGGGCGTGGAAGTAGCGGAACCGCGGCGGCGTCTCCTCGTACTGCTCCCGGAACTGCTCCCGCTCCACCACTGCACGCAGCAGCGACAGCGCCAGCGCACGCCGGTCCCGACGCTTCGCGACCTTGCTGCCCCGCTGGGCGAGCAGCGCATCGGCGAGTTCGAGCACCGGCACGACCCGGCCGCGCTCGGCGACCAGGTCGATCAGTTCGTCGCTCAGGAGCTTCAGCGCGGGATCGTTGTACCAGCGCTCGCGCGATTTCTTCACGATCTGCGGGATGCGGCCCACCGTGAGGTCAAGGGCCTTGGCGACGTCCGTCTGCCGTACCCAGGGAAGGCCCCCGGGCAGCTCGCCCCGCTCGTTGGGAAGCCGGAGCAGCAGCCGGACGGCCTCGCGCTCCTTCGCGTTGGAACGGGCGCTGCCGCCCGACGGACGCGGCACCAGTCGGGACGCAAGGGCGTCCAGACTCAGCCAGCGCAGCACCTCCGGCCCGGTGTCGCCGCCCGCCGCGACCGATTCGGCGACCGCCTTCTCCAGCTCGGTGACCTCCTCGCGGGCGGCCTTGAGCGCCTCCTTGCTCATCGGCGCCGGTGTCTTGCCGAGTCGCAGGTTCCACTGCTTCTGCCGGTTCTGGATCTCCGTGCGGGTCCGTGCGCCCATGCCCGGCGCGGTCAGGAACTTCCGCACCGAGTAGTCGAGCACGTCCCCCACGGTGTTCAGGCCCAGGTCGAACAGCTGGGACTGCGCTGCGAGTGTCAGGCCCGCCACCGACAGCGGGGTGGAACGGTCGGCCCGCTCCGCCTGCTCGTCGCGGATCTCCTCGGCCGAGGCGTCGTCGTCGCCCTGGCCGATCTGCGGCGCAGCACTTTCTACCGCCACCACCTTGTTGCCGTGCCCGGAGCTCGGCGCTGTCGTCCGCTGGGCGTCAAGGAAGATCGCGTTCCAGGCGCGCTCCATCGGCTTCAGGTCTGAGAAGCGGTTCTTCACGTCCCGGGCCAGGGCCTTGCGGAAGAAGGCCACCAGGCCGTCCCGTACCGGGTCGTCGAAGGCGTCGGCGGCCAGCTGCGGGTACGGCCACTCCTTCGGATCGGTCTGCCGGGGCGTGACCGAGCCGTCGCCCCAGCGGGGCAGCTCGCGGGACGCCATCTCGTGCAGTGTGACAGCCAGCGCGTACCGCTCGGCGTGGCCGTCGTACGAACCGCGCGTGATGATTCCGACGAAGGGGTCGAGATAGCCCTCGGTACCCGCCTCGATCTCCTTCGCGGGATAACCGGCGAGCGAGAAGTCGATCATCACGAGCTGGCGGGTGCCATTGGGACGGATCCGAATCGCGATGTTGTCCGGCTTCAGGTCCCTGTGCCAGATGCCCTCCGCCTCCAGGTGCTCCACCGCGCCGAAGAGGTATTTTCCGTACGTCTCCAGCTGGTCCATACGGAGGCGGCCGTAGTCCCGCAGCTGACGGGCGACGGTGTCCTCGCGTCTGCGTGCGGCCTTGCCCGTACTCTCCGTGTCCAGTGCGCGGCTGTCGCCCACGTACTCCAGGGCGAGCATCCTGCGGCCCGCGAGGGTCAGCGGCTCCCGCTCGTACAGCGCGATGATGCTGGAATCCCGGTGGATCCGGCCCAGGACATCGGCCTCCCGGTCGAGCACCACGTGCTTCGCCTCGCTGAGCGCGACCTTGAGCACCGCTACCGGCAGGCTGCCGCTGCGGCGGGGCTCACCGGCCAGGTCACGGACGAGGAACGCCCGCGACGTCGAGCCCGTACCGAGACGGCGCACGATCTCCCAGCGCCCGGCGAACACATCACCGGGCACGGCTTCCAGCGGATCCTTCTCCGGCTCGGTCTGTTCTCCACCGGCCTCCGGGGCCGGAGAAGCGCCGACAGTCGGCTCTCCACCCGTGGTGTCCTGCTCTGCGAACGCCTCCTCGACGAATTCCAGCATCTCCAGGAAGTCGTCGATCGTGGAGAGGCGGCGGTTCGGCTCGTACGCGGTGGATGCCTCCACCAGGTCGTCGATGTCGGGGTTGAGACCGTCCACCAGCGCGCTCGGGGCGAGCGTCTCGCCCGCCTCCAGACGGGACAGGACCTCACTCTGGGTCGCACCCGGCGCCTGCCCGGTGACGAGCAGATACGTGAGAACGCCGAGTCCGTACACATCGAGCCGGACCGGGTCCGCCTTGGGGATCCGCAGCTCGGGGGCCAGATACGGGTCGGCCTGCTGGGAGACGTGCAGACCGGACACATGGGAGGTGGCCAGCGTCAGCGGCTTGCCCCGGCTGGCGCTGTGCCCGGAGGCGATCTGCCAGTCTGCGATCTGCAGCCGGGGACTCAGCCAGCGCTGCTCCTCGCCCAGTTCGCGTCCGCGCGGACCGCGGTTACGCGGGATCACGTGCACCGCGTGCGCCGACAGCATGCGGTGGTGGAGCCGGTTGGAGTGCGCGGAACGGAGCGTCTCGGCGAGCTGGCGGACCAGCGCGAGACGGCCGGGCAGGCTGAGGCGCTCGCCGTGCTCCACCAGGTAGTCGTCGAGTCTGAGGGTCTCCGGGTGGTAGTCGAAGAGAATCGTCGGGCCTGCGGGATGCCCCGACGGCAGGTAGCTCTTCAGCTGGACGACGCCCGGGTGCCGGAACCGGCTGAGTACCGTGGCCTCACGCGCGGCGGCCTTCTCCACCGAGGCGCGCTCGGTGTCCGAAGCGCCCCGCTCGCTGAGGAAGACCCGCACCCGCGCCAGATCGTGCAACTGGGTGTGACGCCCCAGGTAGTCGGCCCAGGTCGGACCGGAGTCGAACGACTTCGTCTCCAGGAGATACGACCCCACCTCGTGCTGACGGCGGACGGACGCGATGCCGAGCTGCTTGAGGGCCGCGTCGACTTGGCGCGAGACCCCGGCGGTCATCTGCCCCCGGGCATCTTCCGGCGGAACGGCGAGCATTTCGACCAGCTGCCTGATCTTGAAGACGCCATTCAGGTCGGCGCCCGCCAGGTTCACCCGGAACCTGTCGTCGGTGAAGCAGACCGCCTCACCCACCCAGATCCTCGGCCGCCCGGGGCCACGCCCCACGACGTCCCCGATCAGGCCCGCCAGCTCCTTGGCCTTCTGATTGGTCAGGTGCAGCGGATTGCCGTGCCGGCGCTGGGTGCCGCCGGGTGTCGTCTGCACCCAGCTGTTACCGCCGCCGCTCACCGACCCGTGCCAGTCCTTCAGCTCGACCAGGAACACACCGGCCGGCGCGGTGACCATGAGGTCGATCTCGCGGACGTGCCCGCTGTTCGCCGTGAAGGTGAAGTTCGACCAGGCACGCCAAGGCTCCTCGTTCGGCAGGAGCCTGCGGATCGCCTCAAGGCCGCGGCGCTCGTGCTCGAACTCGGACTCGGTGACCGTCGTCCACCGGCCATCCTCCATGTGGCTCCTGCCCCGTCTCAGCTCATGTACGTGTCATGCGCGTGTCCGCCGGTCGCATTCCTGCCGGTGCGGCTCAGGCAGCCCGGCTGAATTCCCTGGAAGAAATCCTAGACGGTGACACTGACACCAAGCGGTCCAGAAGTGACAGCGGCCATACAACGGCAGGCCAGAGGGCTGGAGGGGGCGCCGGCCGGACTGTCGGACGGCGCGGGACGGCGGAGGTGAGGGGCGTGGGCGAGAGGCCGGAACGCGGGCCCTGCGGTTCGTCCGAAGACGTACTGGTCGGAACGCGCGACTCTCCGATACGTATAAGAGATTGAGCGGGGATCGGGGGAGCAGTGCTGCTTGTCGTGGGGTTACTGGGCATAGGCGGATGCGTGCTGGTGTCCCGTTGCGGTGGACCGACGCAGTACCACCGGCCCTGCCGCCGCAGGCGAAAAGGGCTGTTCGCCCGTTGCCAGGATCACGGCTTCACCCTTGTCACGGTCACCGACCTGGCGGGACTCGCACTGTTCGGCCTGGCCTTCGGAGTGTGGACGCTCTTCGGGGCAGCCGGCTGATGCGGCGCAGCCGCAGCCAAGGAGGGTGGGCCGCGATTCCCTGGTGGGCATGGGGGCTGGGAGGCATGGCAGGGCTCATCGGGCTGTGGCAGGTGGCCCAGCAGTGGCCGGTGTGGACCGGGTTCGGGCTGGCTTCCGCAGCTGTCGGGCTGGCACTGAAGCCGGGGCGATCGGCCTTGATGGCGCGGGCCGGCCGCTCGGCGCTTGCCGCAGGGCCCGTGCGCTATTCGCTGGCCCATCTCGATTCCCTGGACCCCACGGCGTTCGAACTGGCGGTCTGCTCCCTGCTGCGCAGGGACGGACTGGCTGCGCAGCATGTCGGCCGAGCCGGGGACAAGGGAGCCGACGTACTGGTCGTCGACGGGTCCCGACGACGAGTGGTCGTGCAGTGCAAGCGGCTGCGACCGGATCGAAGGGTCGGAGACCAGGACGTCCAGCGGGTCAATGGAACCTACCGCCACGACCACGGTGCCGAATTCGCTGTGATCGTCACCACCGGAGGGTTCACGACAGCAGCGAGAGCCAGTGGCCCGCGCTACGGGATCCATCTGGTCGACCGAGACGCGCTGGAGCGGTGGGCCGACCTGGGGGAGCCGTTGTACCGGATCCTCCGGATTCCCGATGAGCGGGCGTGGAGCGGGAAACGAGGCCCCGGATCTTGGCGTGCAAGAAAGTCGCTAGGGTGACATCCCGTCAGCGAGCATCACAACTCACCTTATATGCAGGTGAGTTGACGACCCGAGGGGGAGTATGACAGGCCAGATCGAGTCCGTACGGATTCAGGTGTCCGGGGCGGACCCGCGTCACGCGGAACTGGAGGCGCGAGAACTCCGCGACGTTCTGCGCCGGTTGGACGACACCGAGGTGCGCTTCGCCCCACCGGAACCAGCACACGACGTGGAGGGCTCGAAGGGGCCCGCGCTGCTGACCCCCGAGGTCGTGCTCGTTCTCACGGGAGGATCCTTCACGCTGGCCGGGACCGCCATCAAGGCGTGGGTCGCAGTCCGCAAGAGCCGCAAGGTGCGCGTCCTGCACCCGGACGGCACGGTCACGGAGTTCCAGGGCGGCGTCTCCGGGCGTGAGATCCGGAAGCTGCGGGACGGTGGCAATAACGGCAGTTCGGGCCCAGGCCCCGGAGCCGGGCGGTGAGCAGAAAACATGCCCTGCTCGTGGGCACCGCCACCCACCAGGACGTGAGCTACCCCGCCCTGCCTTCGGTGCGCGCGGACATCCACTTCCTGGGCCAGGTACTGGAGATGCCCGCCGTCGGAGGGTACGAGAAGTGCTCCCGGGTCGAGGACTCGCCGAAAGCGGCGATCAAGCAGGCCATCGAGGGGTTCCTGAGCGCGCGGGAACCCGATGAACTGGTGGTGGTCTACCTCAGCGGTCACGGGGCGTACGACCGCGAGGACGGTCAGCTGTACTTCGTCACGACGGACACCGAGGCCGGGCGGGAGCGGCAGACAGCCCTCGAAGCAGCCTTTGTCATTGACCAGGTGGAGAAGTGCGCGGCACGCCGCAAGGTGCTGCTGCTCGACTGCTGTTTCAGCGGCAGCGCGGTGCAGGGCTTCCGCAGCAAGGGGGAACCCGCGACGGCCGCCAAGTTGGTGGTCGAAGCCGGAGGAGTACACGTCATCACCGCCTCCCAGCACTGGGAGAAGGCGTTCACCACGGATGCCGACCAGCCTTCGCAGTTCACCCGGGCGATCGTCGAAGGCCTGCATTCGGGACGAGCGGACCTGGACGGCGACGGGCAGATCTCCGCGAACGACCTGTTCCGCCACATCAGCCGGGACCTGCGAAAAGCACCGGACGGCCGTCGGCAGACGCCGACCCAGTCCACCCTGTCCGTGACCGGCGACATTTATCTCGCCCGCGCCGCCACCGGCCGCCAGATCCCCGCACTCAAGCCACTGCCCGCCGGGCTCACCGCAGTGACCGACGCCGCGGGGGACAAGTCGCCGGCACCGGTCGAGCCCACCGAGGCGGCACACGACGACTCCGCCTTCACCGAGACCGAATGGGCCCGGCTGCTGTCCTATTACCAGCAATGCCTGGAGGTGGAGGGCCGCACCGGCGAACTGCTGCCGCTGGCGGGCAGCGATCCGCCGCGAACGGTCTGGCCGGCCGGGGAGGAAGTCCTTCTCTCCGGCACGGAATCCAGTGTGCAGGCACCACAGCGCGTCGTGGACCTCGCCGAGCAGGCGCAGAAAGACGGCGCCGACCTCTGGTACGGGTACCCCGTCGCCGTGCTGTACGACGGCACACGACAGGTGTGCGCACCGCTCGCCATGCGCCGGATCGAAGTCGAACGTGGACCACAGGGGCGCAGCGTCGTCACGCCTTCCGGACCGATCGTCCTGCACCCCGAACTCGTCCTGAACCGGCTGGGTAAGGACGAAGGCCGGGAACTGCTCGCCGCCTACCAGCCCAACTGGCGGCCGGGATTCCGCGAGGACATGATCCGCGACCTGCGCAGCCTGCTGCAGGAACTCGGGCTGCCCGACACTGAACACCTCGATCCCGGGGCCCTCGGCGACGGCAGCTCGCTGCGCGCGGCACATGAGGGCGCACGCAACGTGGCGGTCGTCTACGCGACCCGGTCGGACAGCGCGGCCACAGCGCAGCTGATGAAGGACTACATGACGCTGCAGCGGAGCATCGGGCAGTTCCCGGACACGGCACTCGGAGCGTTCACCGCACAGGGCGAAATGGATCCGAGCGCCGAACAGGACGTACAGATCGTCGCGCCACTGGAACTCAACGAAGGACAGGAAGCCGTCATCCGGGCCGCCATGGTCCGCAGGCTCACGGTCGCCACCGGACCACCCGGCACAGGCAAGAGCCAGCTCATCGTCAACACGGTCGCCACCGCCAGGGCGGCCGGACAGACCGTGCTCGTCGCCTCCACCAACAACAAGGCGGTGGACGAGGTATGGCAGCGGTGCGAGGAACTCGCCCCGGGGCTTCTCGTGCGGACAGGCGCGCAGTCGGTCGTCGACAAGGAGGTGAGCACACTGGAGGAACTCACCCGCAGCGTCCGGCCCCGGCAGTCCTCCCAGACGGACCGGGGCGAACTGCGGAATCATCTCCGGACACAGGAGTCGCTGCGGCATCGGCTCGCAGAGATCGCCCGCCGGGAGCGGGACCTCGCCGACCTCGGCCGGCTGCGTTCCGCCTACGCGGAGAAGCACCACCAGGACACCCTGGCACTCGCCACCGCGCTGGGCGATGACGTCTCCCTGGGACGGTGGCTGCGCCGGGCCCGTACGGCCGCCCGTCTCGGAATCTTCGGGGGATGGCTGCGCGGCCGGTGCGTGCGCAGGCTCGATCCTGTGCCGGTCCAGGTCGCGGACCGTCAGGACTTCGCCGAACTGCTGATGTTCGCCGAAGCGGAAGCCGACTGGCGGCGGATGCGCACCGCAGCCGAAGCGACGCCCGACGACGCCCAGCTCCACGCCACGCTCCAGGATGCCGACCGGCGAATCCGCGAGGCCGCGACAGCATTGCTGCAGTCGTCGGTGGCGGAGCAGGCGATGACTGCCCGCGCTGCCATCCACGAGCGCATCGAGGCTGTGCGGGCCCGATCACCGAGGCAGTGGTCGACCCTGGACCGCATCCTGCCGCAGGTCCCGGGCTGGGCCGTCACCGCGCGGTCCGCACGGCGGTTCCGGGACCGGGCCGCCCTCTTCGACCTGGTCATCGTGGACGAAGCCAGTCAGTGCTCCGCACCGGATGTGCTGCCGCTGCTCTTCCGCGCCCGGCGCGCCCTGGTGATCGGCGACCCCATGCAGCTGCAGCACATCACCACACTGCAGCCACGCCAGGAGGCGGAGGCGCACCGGGGAGCAGGACTGCGGGCGAGCTGGCTCGACGAGCACCGGCTCGAGCACCGCCGCTACTCCTCCTTCCATGCGGCTGCCCATGCGGCAGGGGAGACGCTGCTGCTCGACGAGCACTTCCGCTGCCACCCGGACATCGTCGGCATCGTGAACCGGCACTGCTACGGCGGCCGGCTGACCGTCCTCACCGACCCCCGGTCGCTGCGGCGCATCGATGGAGTCGACGCCGTGCAGTGGCTCGACGTGAAGGGAACAGCGCGCAGGGGCCACAACGGGTCGTGGCTGAACCAGGACGAGGCCGACCGCGTTCATCTCTCGGTGGAGCGCCTGCTCAAGCGGCTTCCGCACGGTTCGACCGTAGGTGTCGTCACCCCTTTCCGGGCCCAGAAGGACCTGATTGCCGGCCGCTGGCAGCACGAACCACGGGTCAGGGTCGGGACGGTGCACACCTTCCAGGGAGGACAGCAGGATGTGATCCTCCTGTCCCTCGTCGCGTCCGACCGGATGCGTCCGAGCGCGGTCAACTGGCTCTCCCGCGAGATCAACCTCTGGAACGTGGCCATTACACGGGCCCGTTCGCATCTCATCGTGTTCGGCGACCGCGACTTCTGGTTGGTCCGGCCCGGCATGCCGCACGCACTCCTCGACGCGGCAGAGGCCAAGGACGGCTTCCCTTCGCTCGGCGTTCACCCGGAACATTCCGACGAAGACGTCGGCGACCGGCTGCAGTACCTGCTGACGGACGAGATTCCGGGAGTCCTGATCGACCGCAATGCCACGTTGGACGGCTATCCCTACGACTTCGACGTCCGCCGCAGCTCAAAGAGCGTTCGGATCCGACTCGACCACGGTGCGTCCACCGGCGCAGAGGCCGCACGTCACCTGAGACTCACACTCGGCCGAACGGCCTTGCTGCCCAACGGTGTGCGGATCCCTGCCTGGCAGGTGTGGGACGGGCGGACGGAACGGGTGGTGGGCCGGCTCGACAACTGAAATGTGCAGGGAGGGGCCGGCAGGGCTGCAGAACGGACCGGGACGACCGGGAAGCGCCATACGTCTGCGACAGCCGACGCCTGTCCCTATCATCGGACCAGGGGATCTCGGTCTCCCGGCCCGCCCGCCGGAGACCGCTGCGTCGGCATGTCGTACGAGCTTCTCCGACGACCGGTTTCTTCGCATTCCGCCAGGAGTTCACCGTGCCATACACAGCAGAGATCAGCCGCTCCAACCCGGCGAGCATCATCTTCCTCGTCGACCAGTCGACCTCGATGAGCGATCCCATCGGTGGTGAAGTACCGCAGCAGAAGGCCGATGTCGTCGCTGACGCCATCAACCGCCTGCTCACCGAACTCTCCGTCAAGTGCGCGAAGGAAGAGGGCGTACGCGACTACTTCCACGTCGCGGTCATCGGCTACGGAGCCACCGTGGGCTCGGCGCTCGCGGGGCCGCTCGAAGGACGGGACCTCGTCCCCCTGAGCGAGGTGGCGGACAACCCGGCCCGCATCGACGAGCGGAGCAAGAAGGTCCCCGACGGTGCCGGCGGCCTGGTGGAGACCGCCGTTAACTTCCCTCTGTGGATGGATCCGGTCGCCCACGGCGGGACCCCGATGAACCGTGCGTTGCAGTACGCGGAGGGACTCGTCGCTGGCTGGACCGAGCGGTATCCGGCCGGATTCCCGCCCATCGTCATCAACCTGACGGACGGCGAGTCGACCGACGGCGACCCCACCGCGGCCGCCGAGGCCCTCACCTCCCACGCCACAGCGGACGGAGCGGCGCTGCTGTTCAACCTGCACGTGTCCGCGGCAGGCGGCACACCGACCGCGTTCCCCGACTCGGCGGACACCCTTCCGGACAGCTATGCCCGGACCTTGTTCGGAATGTCCAGCCCGCTGCCGAGCCACATGCGCTCGTACGCGGCCTCGCAGGGGCAGCGGGTCAGCGAGGCCACTCGCGGTTTCGTCTACAACGCCGACATCACCACGGTCGTCCAGTTCCTCGACATCGGTACCCGCGCCACCGAACTGCGGTGACGACCTCCACTTCCTGCGTGTACGTCACGCACCTGGTGGCCCCCAAGAAAGGAAGCACGGCAGCGGAATGCGAGGATGCCGTCGCCGTGCTTCCCGGGCATCCGCACGATCACATGCTGCGGGAGCCATTCGCGGCAGGTGTCTGCGACGGAGCGACGGAAAGCGCACTGGCCAAGGACTGGGCCAGATTGCTGTCCCGCGCCGCGGCCGAACACGCCATGGCGCTGCCGGACGCGCTGGCGGGCGGAACTGCCTTCGAGCAGTTCGCCGCGTCCGTGGTGGCCCGGTGGGACCCCTGGCTGGCCGACTACACACTGGCTCGCCAGGCGGAAGAGCGTCCACTGAAGTGGTACGAGCACACCAAGCTCGCGGAGGGTGCCTACGCGACGCTGCTCACGGTGCGCGTTGACCCGGAGAGCGGTCCTCACGACGGCGCAGCGCTACCGTCCTGGCGGTGGCGTGCCGCTGCGCTGGGGGACAGCTGCCTGTTCCACCTGCGCGACAACCAGCTGATACAGACGTTCCCGGTGTCGGCCGTCGAGGAATTCGGCACCAATCCTGATCTCTTCGGCAGCCGCAACCGTGACGCCGCGCTCCTTGCCGACCGGACGAGATTCACCGGAGGGAACTGCCACCCGGGAGACCGCCTGCTCCTGATGACGGATGCCCTGGCCGCTTGGCTCATGTCGGCGCCGGACCAGGCCGACGCCGTCGGCCAGCTTCTCGAGTACGCCGGGCCCGACGACCTGGACGATTTCAACAACTGGCTGAACGGGCTACGGGACAGCCAGCAGTTGCGCAACGACGACGTGGCATTCGTGCGGATCGATTTCGAGGGACGGTGAACATGGGCCCGGCCACCGGTTCGCAGCGCCGGTTCCCCAGCGGCGCCGAGTACGCGGAAGCCCTGCAGCACACCCAGCTGTGCTTCCATCATCCGGAACTCAAGGGCGCCCGGCCTGAGTTGACCGGGCTCGGCCTGCCGCGCCCCATCTCCGGCGCCTTCGCCAGTGTATTCTCCCTGACCTCGCCCTCATCGGGCCGCCGGTACGCGGTCAAGTGCTTCACCCGTCACGTCCCGGACCAGGAACGCCGGTACGAGGCCATCAGCTCCCGACTCGCCCTGCTCGATCCGGCGGAGCTCTCCCAGCCGTGGAACCTCGGCTTCGAGTACCTTCCCGACGCCATCAGCGTCGGGCGGGAACGCTACCCGGTCCTCAAGATGGAGTGGGCTGAGGCCGTCACCCTGTCCTCCTGGCTCGACGACAACCATGCGGACCGGATCGCCGTCGATCGCCTGGCCGACCGGTTCGAGGAACTGACCCGGGACCTGGCGGACCACCAGATCGCCCACGGCGATCTGCAGCACGGCAACCTGCTCGTGGCGAGCGACGACACCTTGCGGCTGGTCGACTACGACGGCATGTACGTCCCGGCACTGGCCGGCCTGGGCGGGACCGAGCGAGGGCACCGGAACTATCAGTCGCCCCTGCGGGGGAACGATGACTTCGGAGTGGATCTTGACCGGTTCTCCGCCTGGGTCATCTTCCTCTCGTTGAAGGCGATCGCCTCCGAACCGGCCCTGTGGTCCCGGTTGCACGAACCCAGCGGCGAGTTCCTCTTGCTCACCGAGGACGATTTCACGAGCCCGGCCGGCTCGGCGCGACTGCAGACACTGCTCACTCATCCCGACCGTATGGTGAGCGGACTCGCCGACCAGGTGCGGACCCTGGCGTGCCAGCCCCTGGACATGGTGCCGCCGCTGACCCTGGCCGTGCCCAGGCAGCGCGCAGCCGCAACGGTGAACACGGACACCACTACTCACAGCGATGCCGCCATCACTGGTGCGGGCGGTCTGCCCGACTGGATGGCGGGACACGTCGCCTCTGAGGCGACGTCGACGCAGCCCGCGCAATCGGTCGCCTCACCGGACAGATTCCAGGTCAGGACGCCACTGGATGTCGCCGTAGCCGTCGTCTGGCCTTTGATGCTGGCAATGACCGCGCTGGTGCTTGTCGTGGGCCTCTCGACAGCCCCGCTCGGTCCAGCAGTCCCGGTGTTCGCCGCCGTCGCGTGCTCGGTGTTCGGGCGGGCCCGCCGCACGGAGCGGGCTCAGGCATGGGCCGTTCTCTCCGGGCTCACAGCAGAACTTGACCAGCTCGACGACCCGGTCAAGGCCGAGGCGAAGCTGCGAAAGGAGCGGGCGAAGTTCGACGCAGCAGAGACGAAGCGCACCGCGGACCACCCACGCGCACAGAGCAAGCTCACCGCGAGCTACTACGGCGAGCTCCAACAGATTGAGAAGCGCCGGGTCCGTAAGCGGCAGGAGCTGGACAAGAAGATCGCTGGGCTTGCGGAGGAGCGAGGGAAGGCGCTGAGAACGGCGCTTGCCGCCCGGCAGTCCGCCTACGTGCGGGAGCGTCTTGGACGACGGCTGATCGCCCAGAATCCGCCGCACGGCATCGGGCCGAAACTGGCCGCGCGGCTTGCGGCAGCGGGCATCCGTACCGCAGCCGACTTCACCGGATACCGAGCCGTGCGGAACGCGCACTACAACAGCGTCGGCGCCGAACTGGTGCTCAGCAACGGCCGCCGTATCGACGTCCAGGGTATCGGTGAGGGCAAGGCCGCCGCGCTCGATGCCTGGCGCAGGCAACTGGTCGCCGCTGCCGAAGCCGGTCAGCCCACTGTGCTCACCGCACAGGAACGACAGTCGATCGACCAGGGCATCGAGGTCCGGCGCGCCCGCCTCGCCGCTGAACTCCGCTCCGTGGACGCGGCAGCTGAAGCCTCACGGACGAAGGCACAGAAGGAGCGGGAGAGCGGCCAGGCGCGGCTCACCCGGGAGAACGCCCTGGCTGGCGACCGGGCCCGTCACCAGCGGCAGGAGTTCAGCCGGCGCGCGGTCACGCTCCAGCAGAACAGTGCGCGCCATGCGGCGCTGAGCTCTGCTGCCGAGACTGCTGAGGCACACTGGCGCAGGCTATCTCTCGTGCGATACCTGCGATTCCTCTACACCGGTCGCTGAACCGCGCTCCTGGAATGCGCGATGTGGTTGCGGTCGACCTCGTGTTCCATACGGTCGAAGACGTGCATCGCTTCGGACGCGGGATCGAGTTGGCTCAGACCATGGAGGAGTTCACGGTGAAGTCCGCCAGGTCTGCGGGGTGGATGGCGGTGAAGTCGAGGCTTTGGCCCGGGCGGTGGACGATGCCGTGGGCCCGGACTGTGTAGCTGCCCCGGAGGGCCAGCCTGCAGCTGGTTGGGGTCGGGACCCCGTCGGGCCTTCGGCCTGCCGGAGTTCGCTCTGCTCTTCCGCGCGGAGCGGTCCTGGACCGTGCGCGTACATGGGCCCGCGATAGGACGGTGGAGGACCGGGGCGCAGGGTTGCGGAGCATGGACCCGCGGCGCTCATTTGACGCTGACACCCCTTCTAGGCGTGCCAGGGGATGGGTTAAGTGTTGCCTGACCTGCAGTTTCTCAAGGTGCCCTCTGATCGGATGCCTTCCCGATGACCCACCACGTGGAGTGCGTGGCCATCCTGGAGAAGGCGGGCAAGGGGGCCTGAGCTGGGGCTTCGCTGAGGCCCCGCAGGTGCGGTGCGGGCGTTGTCCCGATACCGGGACAACGCCCGTGGCGCCGAGGAAGCGCGCCGCGCGGTGCTCGACCGGGACGCCGTGGCCGGTTTCGTCTGCGGCTCACGTCCCGTGCTCTACGCGGCTGCGGAATCCCGCTGCGCCATGCTCTTCTCCCCGGGTTCCGTAGCGGGCTGCTGGGAACGGGGCGGTGCCGTCAGCCCACTCTGTCGTGGGCACGATGCCCGGGTGAGGTGTTCCGGGGAACGTCCGGCGGGGCGACCGCGCCCACGGCCCGGACGTCGGACTACGTTCACCTGCCCGCCCGCTTGATCGCTTACTGGTAACGGGTCCAGTCCCACGCGCGCAGGTGCCGTTCCGGCTCCCGCGCGGCAGCCGGAAGGAAAGACCCGTGGAACGCAGATCCCTGCTGAGCGCGACCGCCGGAGCCCTGGCCCTCGGGGGCCTCGCCCAGGCACCCGCCGAGGCCGCACCGGCCGCCGTCGGTGGTGGCCGGCTTGTCACTTCGTTCAACGTCCTCAGCGACATCCAGGGCGACCTCGCCGACTTCACCCAGGCGCTCCAGGACATCAAGGCCGTCAACCCGCACTCCTCGGGCCTGGCCGTCGCCGGGGACATCACCCCGCGCGGCTACGACGCCGAGTACGCCGATGTGCGGCAGGCGCTGGACCGGGGCCCGAAGCCGCGGGAGATCGCCTGGGCCATCGGCAACCACGAGTTCTACGTCCCCAAGTGGGCCGACCCGGACACCCTCGCCCAGGACACCTGGCCCAACGGCACCACCGAGGACTCCCTCTTCCGCAGCTTCTACCGCTTCGCCAAGCGGTCCAGGACCTTCGCGGAGACGACGTTCGGCGGCATCCCCGTCCTGACCCTCGGCACCGAGCGCTACATGAAGTACCACGACAGCTCCCTGTGGGACGAGGTGTGGCTCAGCGAGGCGCAGTTCCGATGGCTGGAGGACCGCCTGCGGTACTGGGCGCGCCATCGGAAGCCCGTCATGGTGATCAGTCACCATCCGCTGCCCGACACGGTCTCCGGCACCCGCAACAAGCTCTACCGGAGCGACTACCTCCAGCCCGACCGCCTTCTCGGTCTCCTCGGACGCCACCGCGACGTCTTCCTCTTCACCGGCCACACCCACTGGGATCTGACCCTGTCCGACTGGTACGTGCGCCGGGTCGTGCCGGGCACCGCCAACCTCGACGGCTTCTCGGTGGTCAACACCGGTGCGGTACAGACCGGTTACGCCGACAACGGCCAGGGCGGCGAGGACACCGTCCCCGGCCGCTTCAACCAGGGACTCCAGGTGGACGTCTACCGCGACCGCGTCGTCATCAAGGCGCGTGACATCGCCAACGGCACCTGGCTGAAGCAGCTGTCCGTGCCGCTCGCCACCCGTATCTGACCCCGGACCGGCCACTCGGCCGCCTCCCCGCCCGGGGGCGGTCCGCGAACCGGGGGCGGGAGACCGGCCGGGCAGGACGGCGTGGGCGGAATAGGGGCTCGCCACCCCTTCTCGCGGTGAGCAATGACGTTCAGCCGGTGCGCGTTCCGATGTGGCATCGGAAAAGGAAGAAGGGATTCTCGCGCGCACCGCTTGAGCACCGACCGGAACTACGCGTAGGGACGGAGTATGTCGGCCAGGGCCGTGGCTCAACATTCTATTGCTGCGGTCGTGACGCTGGGAGATAGTGGCCGCCATGGAGTCGCACTTTTCCCGGGCAGGCGCTGTCCTTGCGGGCACGGCATCCGTTCTCGTGGGTAGTTCATTTGTTTTCTCAAGCCTTTTGACGGGATATCCGTTCCTGGGAGGCCAGGCGCTTCGCTATGTCCTCGCCGCGGTCGTCCTCATGTTCGTGGCCCGGCCGTGGGAGACCTCTCGTCCGCGTCCCACGCCGCGGGATATGGGCTGGCTGGCCCTGTTGGGCGCCACCGGACTGCTGGGGTTCAACCTGGCGGTACTGGCGGCCTCGCGTACGGCGGAACCGGCGGTCGTGGGCGTGATGGTGGGCTGCGTCCCGCTGGTGATGGCGTTGGTGACGCCGCTCCTGGCGCGCCGGCGCATCTCGCCGTGGCTGCTGGTGTGTGCCGCGCTGGTGGTGGTCGGGGCGGCCGTCGTCCAAGGGTTCGGCCGGACGGATCTCGCCGGGTCGGTCTACTCGTTGCTGGCGCTCGCCGGTGAGGTGGCCTTCTCGCTGGCGGCGATGCCGGTGCTGCCCAAGCTCGGCCCGGTCCTGGTGTCCACCTACGCCTGTGCCTTCGCCGGGGTCGAGGCCGCGGTACTGGCCGTGGTGGTCGACGGCGGGGCCGCGTTGCGGATGCCGACGGCCAAGGAGGCCGTGGCGCTCGGCTGGTTGGTCGTGGCGGTCACGGTGGTGGCCTTCCTGTGCTGGTACGAGGGGCTGCGGCGGCTCCAGCCGGAGCGCGCCACGCTGCTGGCCGGGCTCATCCCGGTGTCGGCCGCGGTACTCGCGCCGCTCGCCGGTACGGGGTACTTCGGTGCCGCGCAGCTCCTGGGGAGCCTGCTGGTGGCGGTGGGCGTCGGCCTCGGGCTCCGCAGGCCGCGGTTCTCCGACCGGCGGAACCGGGAGACCGGGACGGACGGGCGCGGGGCGCGCGGGGTGCCGGACGGCACGCCGGTCGATGCGGCGACCGGTTCCCCGCCGGGGCGGTACGCGAGCGATCAGGGCGACCGGGAGTAGCCCGTCGGGCGCGAAAGGACCGGCCGGACCGGTCCCTCGGCGTGACACGGCGCCCCCGTGCGGGCCTTCGTCTCCTCCCGCACAGGGGCGCCGTCGCCGGCTCCGCGGCTCTCAGCCGGCGACGACCGAGGTGATCACCGGATCCAGCAGCCGCATCAGCTCCCGGGCGTCGACTTCCACGGTCTGGTCGGCGCGGCCGCTGCCGCAGTAGACCCGGTCCATCTCGCGTACGGACTCGTCGAACACGGTGATGACCGAGGAACGGCCGCACACGGGGCTCGCCCCGCCCGGCTCCATGGCCAGCGCCTCCAGTTCCTCCGGTGCCGCCTGCCGCAGCTTCGCGCGGGACACCCCCACGGCACGGGCGAGGCGGCCGTAGTGCACCCGCTGCCGGATCGGCAGCGCGGCCAGGACGAATTCCTCCCCGGTGTGGAAGACCATCGTCTTCAGCAGCATGTCCACCGGCAGCCCGAGTTCCCGCTCGATGTCGGTCCGGGTGCGGATGGGCACATGATCGTGGAGAGAGAAGTCGACACTTAACCTTTTGAGGACCTCGACGGGCGATTCACACGCGATGGGTTCCGGCACAGCATCTCCATATTCCTGTGATCACTGACTGTTCAACGTGGAAACACGCCGGAGATCGCGTCCCTGACAACAGAGGACGGGGGCCGCCCCTCCGGCCGGTGAGGCGATGGTACTTACTGCGCCTCCGGCCTGCGAATTCTCCAACCAGCAGCATGATGAGGTGACTTGGCGGAGGAGAGATATGCCCGTGGGGGCATGGATGGGGGGCGGGTGGGCCACCTTCGGCACAGGAATGATTATCGGTCAGATCGGTACGCGGAATTGGTGCGTCCAGTTGCTGGTTCGGGCGCCTGCGACCTCGACTCGAACAGTTGCGGAGTGAATCGGTTGAGGGGCCGCGGACGAAAACAAGCCGATGCAGCGAGGCATGATTGCGGTGGGAGGTGTCGAGCGGCAAGGATGTGACGTGGATGGTGCCAGAGGCATATAAGAGACGCCAGTTGCCGGCGGTGGGGCAAGGCAGGGAAGTTGACCGGTCGATGTCTGAATTCGCGGCGGACTGAACGGCTGATGTGCACCCCTTGTCGGCCGGTGGGAGGAACCCGCCCGGACCCGAACGGTCCGGCGTTCGGGTGAGTGGTTCCGGATCCGGCGCGGCCCTGGAGATCCCGGGGCTCGGCGGCCGAGCGAGTGCGTTCTGTGCGAGCCGGTGATCATAAACGGTCCGGGGACTGAATTCTGGTGCGCTCTCCTGCATTGACACATTCTTCTGAGGGGGAAGACATGTCGGTGGAGTACTGCCCTGAGAACATGGAACTCGCCTCGAATTCCTTGGAGTTACCGGCCCGGGTCCTGCTGCTCGACCACCGGGAGTTCGCGCGCGCCGGATTCCGGGCGATCCTGCGGAACAGACCGGAGATCACGGTGGTGGGAGAAGCCGGCGACAGCGAGACCGCCTTGCGGCTCTGGCGGGCCCTCTCGCCCGACGTCGTGGTGGCCGGCGCCAGAACCGCGGAGCAGGAGCTGGGATCGGTGCTGGCCCGGGACGCCGAGGCGCACCCGGAGCGGATGCTCCGCCTGATCACCCTCGTCGACAGGCCCGAGGAGGTTCCGCTGGGCGCGCTGGGCGCGGGACGGGCGGGATGCCTTCTGCAACGGGCGAGTTCCGACGAACTGGTCTCGGGAATCCGGATGGTCTCGGCCGGATACCGCCTCATCGCCCCCGGTCAGACGCTCGGAGATCTGGACACCGGCCGGCGCGAGAGGATCGGCGGGGATTCCCGGCGGTGGGCGGAGAGAACGGAAAAGGCAGGGCTGACCCGCCGTGAGCTCGATGTCATGCGGCTGCTCGCCCTCGGAATGAACAACGCCGAGATATCCGACAGGCTCACCATCGGCGAGAGCACGGTGAAAAGCCATGTCCGCAGCATGCTGGGGAAGCTCGGACTGCGGAACCGCGTGGAAGCCATCATCTACTCGTACGAGAACGGATACCGGCCCGCGCCGACCGCGGCGGCGGATGACGGCGACAGTCTGCTGTTCCGGGCGGCGAACGGCAGTGCGGCGCCCCAGGAGTTGACGTGACCGGGCATCCGCACCACGGTGGCGGGGAATCCACCCGCTACTTCGAGGACTTCCCGGTGGGCAGCGTCTACGAGTTGGGCAGCTGCGAGATCACCGCGGCCGACATCATCGAATTCGGTACGAAATTCGATCCCCAGCCCTACCACATAGACGAGGAATCCGGGAAGGCGTCCCCTTTCCGCGGATTGATCGCGAGCGGCTGGCACACCGCCTCCCTGTTCATGCGGCTCTACGTGGACAGCCTGCTGCTGGATTCCGCCGCCGTCGGATCCCCCGGGGTCGACGATCTGCGCTGGCTGCGCCCGGTCCGCCCGGGCGAGGTGCTGCACGGGCGCCTCACCGTGGTGGACAGCGCGCCCGCGCCGTTCCGGCCCGAGTGCGGGGTGCTGCGGAAGAGAGGGGTGATGCGCGACGCCGAGGGGCGTCCGGTGCTGAAACTGCTGCTGTTCAGCATGGTGCTGCGACGCCCCGCCGCCCCGCCGCCGGTGGAGTCCCGCGGCGACGGGGCGGGGTGAGCCGGCGGCGTCCCGGCGTCAGCGCGTCCCCGCGGCGCGCAGGCTCGGAATCAGCTCCCGGGCCGTACCGGAGGCCACTGCGCGCCGTTCGGCGCCGGTGAATCCGGCGAACGCGTCCACGAGGCCCAGGGAGCTGTCGACGGCGTCGCCCTTGATGAAGGGGTAGTCGGTGCCGAAGAGGATCCGGTCGGCACCGGCCACCTCCTTGAGCAGGCTCAGCACCTCCGGCGACGCCGACTGCGCGGTCTCGTAGTAGAAGCGTCCGAGTGCGGCCCGGGTGTCCTGCGGGGTCCGGGCCGCGAACTGCGGCCGGTCGGTGTGGATCCAGCGCTTGGCCAGGTCGATCCGGAGGCTCAGATAGGGAACGGTGCCTCCCGCGTGCGCCAGGACCACGCGCAGGTCGGCGAAGCGGGCGAGCGCGCCGCCGTACAGCAGGTTGACTGCCGCACGGGTGGTGTCGAAGACGAAGTCCAGCACCCCGGGCGGGATGGCCGCCGCCCCCGCCGCCCCGCCGCCGTGGGAGCCGCAGGCAGGGTTGGGGTGGAGGAAGACGGTGGCCCGCCGCCGGTTCAGCTCGTGCAGCAGCGGGTCGAGGTGCGGATCCCCGAGAAAGGTGCCGTCGGCCAGGCTCGCGCTGAGGACCACCCCGTCCAGGCCCAGGACGTCGAGGCCGTACTCGATCTCCTGGAGCGCGCCGTCCAGGTCGGGCAGCGGCAGCGAGGCCAGGCCGCCGAAGCGGCCCGGATGGTCGCGTACCAGGGCGGCCAGCTGTTCATTGGTGCGGCGGGCCAGGCCCCGGGCGTCGAGGACCGGGGAGCGCAAGGCGGCATCGGGCAGCAGGACGGAGGCGACGGAGGCGGAGATCCCCGCCCCGTCCATGACGTCCAGCGCCCGCTCCCTGGTCCACGACGGCACCGGTACACCGGGGGCCATCTCGCGGATGCCGTGCCGGTCGAGGAGGTCGACGATCTCCGGGAAGTAGCTGTGGTGGTGGATGTCCACCCAGTCCGCCGGATCGGACATACGACGACTCCTTGCTGTGTGAGGGGCGGGCGCGGCGTGCGGCAGGCCGCGGGGCGGCCGGGCCGGTGGCGTGGGGGCCGTTACGGGGTGGCCGGCGTCGGCAGGTTCTGCAGGGCCGCCTCGATCTCCGTCTGGGGCAGCTCCAGGTCCTCCATGCGCCCGGCCAGGAACGCGTCGTAGGCCGCCATGTCGAAGTGGCCGTGTCCGGACAGCCCGAACAGGATGGTGCGCTCCTCGCCGGCCTCGCGCGCGGCCAGCGCCTCGACCACCGCGCCGCGTACCGCGTGGCTGGACTCCGGGGCCATGACGAAGCCCTCGTTGCGGGCGAACCGCACGGCCTCGGTGAAGACCTCGTTCTGGGCGTGGGCCCGGGCCTCGATGTGACCGGAGTCGACGAGCGCGCACAGGGTGGGGGCGTCCCCGTGGAAGCGCAGGCCGCCGGCGTGAATGGGGGCCGGGATGAACTCGTGGCCGAGGGTGTGCATCCGCAGGACGGGGGAGAGCCCGGCGGAGTCCGCGTAGTCGTAGGCGTAGGTCCCGCGGGTCAGCGTCGGGCAGGCGGCGGGTTCCGCGGCGACGAACCGGGTGTGCGGCCGGGCACCGGACAGGCGGTCGGCCAGGAAGGGGAAGGAGAGCCCGGAGAAGTTGGAGCCTCCGCCGACACAGCCGACGACCACGTCCGGGTAGCTCCCGGCGATCTCCAGCTGCTTGCGGGCCTCCAGGCCGATCACCGTCTGGTGCAGGACCACGTGGTTCATGGCCGAGCCCAGCGCGAACTTGGTGTCGTCATGGGCGAGGGCGTCCTCGACCGCCTCGCTGATGGCCATGCCGAGGCTGCCGGGGGAGTCCGGTTCCTTGGCCAGCGCCTCCCGGCCGGCCCGGGTCCGGTCGGTGGGGGAAGGGAAGACCTGGCCGCCCCAGATCTCCATGAGGGAGCGGCGGTAGGGCTTGTGGTCGTAGGAGGCCCGGACCATGTAGACGGTCACGTCCAGCCCGAACAGGCTGCCGGCGAAGGACAGGGCGGAGCCCCACTGCCCGGCACCGGTCTCGGTGGTGAGCCGCCGGACGCCTTCCGCGGCGTTGTAGAACGCCTGCGGCACCGCGGTGTTCGGCTTGTGCGAACCGGGAGGCGAGCCGCCCTCGTACTTGTAGTAGATGCGGGCCGGGGTGTCCAGCGCGCGTTCGAGCCGCTCGGCCCGGTACAGGGGGCTCGGGCGCCACGACTCGTAGACGCCGCGGACCTCCTCGGGGATCTCGATCCACCGCTCCTGCGAGAACTCCTGGTCGATCACGGCCTGCGGCAGCAGCGGCGCGAGATCCGCGGGCGTCAGCTCTTCCAGGGTCGCCGGGTGCAGCGGCTTGGGCAGCGGTGCGGGGAGGTCGGCGACGACGTTGTACCAGTGGGTCGGAATGTCCTGGCTCGGCAGAACTATCCTCTGCATGGGGGCTCCTTCACCCTAGGGGTCTGTTCTCAGAACATGGGGGCCAGGCTGGGCGAGCGCAGACTGCCCAGATGCCGGTGCCAGAGGTGACTCGGGTCCTGCTCGACCTGACGGATGATCTGGCGCATGGCTTCCAGGGCCTTCGGCTCGCTGTCGTCGTACACGTCGCCCTGCAGCAGCTTCAGCACGTCGTTCCGGTAGCGCGGGTCCTGGACGAACGCGGTGAACAGGATGTTCAGCCGGTAGTAGATCGAGATGAACTCGTACCAGTTCTTCACGCCCCGTCGCAGTGTCGACTCGTAGTGGGTGAACTGCGCCTTGTCGAAGGAGTCCTTCCGGGCGGCGGCGATGATGTCGGCGGAGGCCAGCCGGGCGCTGTTCAGGGCCACGCTGACCCCGCTGGAGAAGATCGGGTCCACGAAGCGGGCGGCATCGCCGACCAGCAGCCAGCCGTCGCCGCAGATCTCCTTCATGCCGTAGCTGTAGTCCCCTTCCGTCTTGAAGGAGGAGACCCGCTCGCTCGCCCGCAGCGCGGCCTTCAGCTCCGGGCGGCTGCCCACGCACTCCCAGAAGAACTCTTCCCGGTCGCTCTTCGAACTCGCGAAGTTCTTCTTCTGCGTCACCACGCCGACACTGGTCACGGTGTCGGTGATGGGGATCTGCCAGACCCAGGTGTCGGTGATGGGCAGGAAATGGATGAAGATGTAATCCGCCTGCTCGGAATCGGCGGAGAGCGCCGTGCGGTCAAGGCCCTCGAACCAGGTGTGGATGGCGTACTGGTTGAAGACCGGGTCCGGGACCTTCAGGTCGAGTTTCCGCCCGAGGAGTGTGCTGCGCCCGCTGGCGTCGACGACCATACGTGCCGAGAGCCGCACGTCCGACTTTCCCATGCGCAGGGTGACCCGCGGCGTCGGGCCGGAGAAATCGACGTTCCGGACCCGGGTGCCCTGGAAGACGTTCGCACCCAGGGACTGGGCGTGCTGGAGGAGCAGCAGATCGAATTTCGCGCGATCGACGTGGTACGTGTACTCCTGGTGTACGCCGGGCTGATCGCGTTCATTGAATTCGATCTCCGCCGCCCGGAAGCCGTGGGAGAGCCCGTTGAATCCCATCGTGGGAATGTTGCTGGGGGCGGCCGAGGTCCAGGCCGCACCGTACTTGCGGGGGAAGCCGGCCGCTTCGACGAGCGGCAGTGCCCCGATGTCCGAGAGCACCGGAGTCGTCGCCGGAACCAGCGACTCGCCCACGTGGGGGCGGGGGAATATCGCGTCCTCGAAGACGGCGCAGGAAAGCCCGGCCTTGGCCAGGTAGGACGCCGTGGTCGAACCTGCGGGACCACCGCCGATTATCGCTACGTCGAAATCAACCTCGGGCATGGTGGAATCCTCTCTCGCCGGACGTCGCGGTGTGGGTGTGACGGTCTCGCTTCAGCCTTGAACTTCGGACGCCCCGTGGGCCGTTGCCGTCTCCTGGGGCTCGCTTCCGGGCGTACCGCCGCCCAGCTCCACGACCAGCCGGGTGATGCTCCGCAGGTCCTTGAAGTTGTCTCCGAACATCCGGTCCACCGGGATCGAGATGCCGAATTCCTGCTGGATGTGGGCGACAAGTTCCATGGTGGTGAGCGAGGTCAGGATTCCCCACTCCAAAAGCGGGGTGTCTTCTTCGATGGCAGATTCCTCGCCCCGGAGAACCTTGTCCCTGAGGAAAGTCTCCAGGGCCCGGTACGTCTTGGCGTAGTCCATCGATGTCTCCCTCGTGGTGGCTTCGCTCGGCGAACCTAACAACGGGATGCGGAACGCGTCTTCCACCGTGGTGCTGAGATTGATGAACCACTGGGCGGAAAAGCGCCGTACGCCTCCGTCGTACGGCTGAGTCGTACGGGTGAGAGCTCATCACCGGACCGCTCTGGTGCATGTCGGCAACAGCGGTTACCGCCCCCCGACTCCGCACCAGGGGGGAGGTGGAATGCTACTGCGGGAGGAATTCGGGTTCGCTCGCAGAGGGGAAGACGAGTCGGTCGTGATCTCCATAGGATCGCCGCGTGAATTTCGACTGGAATCCGGAACAGGACACCGCATACGATCGATTGATCGATGAAGTGGCGAAGTGGGACCGGCCACCCCGGCAGGGTTTTTTCACCGACGAGGACTGGAAGAGGTGCGCGGGGCTGGGAGTTCTCGGCCTTTCGGTCCCCGCCGAGTACGGCGGTTCGGGCCTGGACGCGCTGACCACCGCACGGGTCGCCGAGGCGTTCGGCCGGAGCTGCCAGGACATGGGCCTGGTGTTCGCCGCCATGGCGCACCTGCTCGCCTGCGCGATGCCGATCGCCGAGCACGGCGACGCCGCACTCAAGGCGGCGGTGCTGCCCCGGCTGTGCTCCGGTGAGTGGATCGGCGCGAACGCCATCACGGAGGACGAGGCCGGTTCCGACGTCACCGCCGTCACGACGCGCGCCGAGCGGCAGGCGGACGGGGCGTACCTCCTCACGGGGGAGAAGTCCTTCGTGAGCAACGGCCCGGTCGCCGATCTCTTCCTCGTCTACGCGACGACCGACCCCCGGTTCGGACACCTGGGCGTCAGCGCCTTCGTCGTCGAGCGGGACACTCCGGGCCTGGTGGCCGGCCCGGCATTCGACAAGCTCGGCCCGGCCGGCTGCCCGGCCGGCCGGTTGACCCTCGACCACTGCCGGGTGCCTGCCGGCCATCTGGTCGGCCGCCCCGGGACGGGCTCCGCGGTCTTCCAGAGCTCCATGAGCTGGGAGCGCACCTGCCTGTTCGCCGCCTACCTCGGCGCGGCCGGCCGGACCCTGGAACGGTGCGTCGAACGGGCGGGCAGCCGCCACCAGTTCGGCCGCCCCATCGGGTCCAACCAGGCCGTCTCGCACCGGCTGGCCGATGTCCACCTGCGTCTGGAGGCGGCCCGGCTGCTCCTCCACCGCGCCTGCTGGAAGCGGGACCGGAACACGGCGACCGCCCTCGATGTGGCCATGGCGAAGCTCGCGGCGAGCGAGAGCGTCGTGGAAACCCACCTGGAGGCGCTGCGGCTGTTCGGCGGTGCCGGAGTGCTCAGCGAGAACGGCATCGAGCAGGCGCTCCGCGACGCGCTGCCCAGCACGATCTTCTCCGGCACCTCCGACATGCAACGCGAGCTGATGGTGAAGGCGATGGGGCTGTGATGCTGCACCACCTCGTGAAGGCGGCGGCCCGCCGCACCCCCGAAGCGCCGGCCGTGCACGCACCCGACGGGCAGCTCCGCTACGCGGAACTCGACGCGGGCGCCGACCGGGCCGGCCGGGCCCTGGCCGCCCTGGGCGTGGTGGCCGGTGACCGGGTCGGCATCTGGCTCGACAAGTCGGTGGACGCGGTCGTCGCCATGCAGGGGGTCCTGCGGCTGGGCGCGGCCTATGTGCCGATCGACCCGCTGATCCCGGCGGCCCGCGCCGCCCGGCTGCTGACGGACTGTGATGCGCGGATGGTCGTCACCACGCCCCGGCGCACCGCCGCCCTGCGCGCCGCCGGATCGGACACCGTCGTGCTGTCCACCGGTGCGCGGGACGCCGGGCCGTCCTGGGCCACCGCCGCGGCGCGGTCCGCCGAGGCGCTGCCGGAGCCGGACATTACCTTGGACGACCCGGCCTACCTCCTCTACACCTCGGGATCCACCGGCGAGCCGAAGGGCGTCTGCCTGAGCCACCGCAACGCGCTCGCCTTCGTCGAATGGGCGGCGGGCGAACTGGCCGCCGCGCCGTCCGACCGGTTCGCCAACCACGCGCCGTTCCACTTCGACCTGTCCGTCCTGGACCTGTACGTGGCGTTCGGCGCCGGTGCCTCCGTGCACCTGATTCCGCCGGAAGCCTCCTACGCGCCGGGAGCGTTGGTGGACTTCCTGGTGGAGCGGGAGATCACGGTGTGGTACTCGGTGCCCTCCGTACTCGTCCTCATGATGCGTTCCGGGCAGCTGCTGTCCACCGGGGCGCCGTCCCTGCGCCTGCTGCTCTTCGCCGGGGAGCCCTTCCCCGTGAACCAGCTGCGCGCACTGCGCGCACTGTGGCCGAAGGTCCGGTTCCTCAATCTCTACGGCCCCACCGAGACCAACGTCTGCACCTGGCAGGAGGTCGGTGACCTCCCGCCCGACCACACCGCGCCGGTCCCGATCGGCCGGGCCTGCTCGGGTGACGAGGTCTGGGCCGAACACGACGACGGCCGCCGCGCCGGCCCCGGCGAAGAGGGCGAACTCGTCGTACGGGGCCCGTCGGTGATGCTCGGCTACTGGGGCCACGAACCCCAGGGGGACCGCCCGTACCGGACGGGAGACCTCGTCCAGGTCCTCGACGACGGCCGGTACCGGTACCTCGGGCGCCGCGACACGATGGTCAAGCTGCGCGGCTTCCGGGTGGAACTGGGCGAGGTCGAGGCCGTGCTGCACAGCCATCCCGCGCTCGCCGAGGCCGCCGTGGTGGTCGTGGGCACGGGCATGGACACCCGGCTGGTGGCCTTCGGGGTGCGGGCCGGTGAGCGTCCGCCCACCCTGCTGGAGCTCAAGCGGCACTGCGCGGAGCAGTTGCCCCGCCACATGATCGTGGACGGCCTGCGCCTGCTCCACCGGCTCCCGCTCACCCGCAACGGCAAGGTGGACCGGCCCACCCTCGCCGCATGGGCGCTGCTCCCCGCCGACGGCCTTCCCCCGAACGACCGCTGACCGGCGGGCGCCGCTGCCGCCGGCCCCGGCCCCGGCCCCGTGACCCCGTGTGCCCGGAGCGCCGGCCCCGCGACCGAACCACCGGCCCCGCGACCGAAGGCGCCCGCAGTGTGAGGAGACAAGATGGCAGGAACGACCCACGCAGTGCCGCTGGAGACCGTCGTGATGGCCGACGTCGCCATCGTCCTGGTGGTCGGCACGGTGCTGGCGAGGCTGTGCCGGCGACTGGGGCAACCACCGGTGATCGGCGAGATCCTGGCCGGTATCGCGCTCGGGCCCAGTCTGCTCGGCCTGTTCCCCGGGAACCTGCCGGACCTGCTGTTCCCCGCGGATGCCCGCCCCTATCTGTCCGCCATCGCCCAGCCCGGTCTGCTCCTGTTCATGTTCCTCGCGGGCTGGTCCCTCGACTCCACCCTGCTGACCGGCCGGCGCGGCACCACCGCCGCGGTGGCGGCCTCCTCCGTACTGTTCCCGTTCGCCCTGGGCGCCGCGCTCGCCGGGGTGACGTTCTCCCGGCACGCCGAGGCGCTGGGGCCCGGGGTCTCCTCCGTCACCTACATGCTCTACATCGGCACCGCGATGTCCATCACGGCGTTCCCGGTCCTCGCCCGCATCGTGAAGGACCGGGCCATGGAGGGCACGCGTACCGGGGCGATGGCCATGGCCTGCGCGGCCATCGGTGACGTCCTGGCCTGGTGCATGCTGGTCCTGGTGATCGCCACCGCCCAGTCGGAAGGCCCCGCGCGGCTGCTGCGGGTGCTGGCGGAGACCGTCGCCTACGGACTGGTCATGGCGCTGGTCGTCCGCCCGCTCCTGCACCGGATCCTCACCCCGTCGGCCCTCCAGGGACCGTCCCCGGGCCGGTTCGTCCTCATCAGCGCGGCGGTGCTGCTCTCCTCCTACGCCACGTCGTGGATCGGCATCCACGCCATCTTCGGCGCCTTCGCCGTCGGCCTGGTCATGCCCCGGCACAGCGAGGGCGCCGAGCGGGCCAAGCAGCCGTTCACCGAAGTCAGCACGCTGCTCATGCCGGTGTTCTTCGTCGTCACCGGGCTGTCCGTGGACGTGACGGCCCTGGGGGCGGAGGGCCTGGCCGAGGGCGGACTGATCCTCCTGGTGGCCTGCCTCGGCAAGATCGTCGGAGCCGCCGCACCGGCCCGCCTCCTCGGCCTGCCCTGGTACGAGGCCCGCCGCCTCGGTGTCCTGATGAACGCCCGGGGCCTGACCGAGCTGGTCATCCTGGACGTCGGCCGCCGGATGCGGGTGATCGACGACCAGGTGTTCACGCTGATGGTGCTGACGGCCCTGATCACCACCGGCATGGCGGTCCCTTTGCTGGGCACCGGGACGCCGAAGGCCGCCGTCCGCCCCGGACCGCCGACACCTCCGGAGCCCGACCGGGCGGGCCCCGAGGCCCCGCTCCCCGGGAAGGGAGCGGGGCGGGTGTAGCCGCGGGGCCGCACCGGCCGGGGCCGCGGCCCGCCGGAGCCCGGGAAGCCCCTACAGGCAGCAGGCGTCGCGCCGGATCGCCCGGCCGGTGGCCAGCCAGTCGACGTGCTCGGCGGTGGTGTGCGCCGCCGGGCCGTTGCCGAAGGCGGCGACGAGGTCGGCCTGACGGTGCGCCACCCCGTCGCGCATCACCATCGGTGTGCGGACCAGCGAGCGGAAATCGGTGAACGGGTCGCCGTCGACCATGGTCAGATCGGCCAGCTTGCCGGGCTCGACGGTGCCCAGGTCCGCGGCGACCCCGAACATCCGCGCCGGGACGACGGTGGCGCTGCGCAACGCGTCGGCCGTGCTGAAGCCGTACCGGTGCAGGGCCCGCAGCCCCACGTGCAGATGGAGGCCGACGGGCGTGAGGGGCGCGTCGGTGCCCAGCGCGAGCGTGCCGCCGTTCTCCACGATGCGGCGGTACGTCCCGATCTCCCGGGCCAGTCCGCGCAGTTGGACGTCGGTCGGCGGCGTCCGGGTGCCGTCGCGCACGACGGCGGTGTCCCAGGGCGGCATCAGCTCGGTGACGCGTGGGTCCTCGGCCAGTGAGGGGTCCTCGCCGAGCAGCGGCAACGCCGAGAACGGGGTGACGATGATCTTGTAGTGGCCGTCCCGGTACTGCTCCTGAAGGTCCTGGTAGGAGTAGCCGTGCGGGGAGGTGGCGTGCCCGTACTCCAGGCGCTGGGTGGCCTGGAGGTGGGTGGTGAGGTCCTGACCGGCGTTGTGGCCGGGGTAGCACAGGTGGCTGCCGCAGCGCACACCGAGCTTCTCGTGCGCGGTGTGCGCCGCCTCGGCCATGACCGAACCGGAGGCCCGCACATAGGTCTTGACGAAGTCGTGGTCGAGGGCGACCGTGCGGTCCAGGGTGCGGCGTACCCCTTCCGCGGTGCGATGGGCGCGCCCCATGCTGTACGCGACCCGGGCGCCGTCGATCAGCTCCGCGCAGGTGAACAGCCGCGGCCCCAGGGCCGTCCCGGCGCGGAGCGACTCGCGCAGCCGTACCGCCTCGTAGCCGAAGCCGCCGAGGGAGACATTGGCGGTGACACCGTAGGCGAGCATGAGCGCTGCCTGCCGGCCACCGTAGACGTAGTTCCACGGGTGGGTGTGCGCGTCCCACAGCCCCGGCAGGACGGTGTACGAGGAGGCGTCGACGGTCCGGCCGCGGCCGCCGCGCCGGTGCGGTTCCACGGCCGTGATGCGGTTGCCGGCGACGACGATGTCGACGTCCTCCCGGACGTGGTCCCCGGTGCCGTCCCACAGCCGGCCGGCGTGCACCCGCACCACGTCCGAGCGGGCCGGCACCGCACGGCGGCCGGTCAGCGGTACCGGGACGGTGCGGCGGCCGGAGCCGTCGCGCCCGATCAGCCGCAGCTCCCCGCCGGACAGGTAGAGCAGCGTACGTGAGTCGGCCGCCCAGGAGGGGTGGTCGGCGTGCTCGTCGGTCAGCCGCCGCGGCGCACCGGCCGGAGCGCCGTCGGCGGTGACGGGCAGCACCCAGAGCGCGGATTCCAGGACGAGCGCCATCCACCGGCCGTCCGGGGACCACACCGGGCCGCTGTCGCAGCGGTCGGAGATCGACTGGTGCGCGGCGGGCAGATGGTACGAGGACGCGCCGGTCTCCGTCTCGATGACCCGGATGAGGTTGTAGCCCTCCCGGAAGCGCTGGTTGAGCCGGTTGCGGTCGCAGAGGGCGAGGCGGCGTCCGTCCGGGGACCAACTGGGGCGTCCGGGCAGCCCGTTGCCGCCCAGCGGTGTGGCGAGCGTGCGGGAGGTGCCGGCGGCGAGGTCGTACAGCAGGAGGGCGCCGGTGCTGTCCTGGCAGGCCAGTCGCGTGCCGTCCGGGGAGAGCGCGGGGTTGAACCGCCCTCCGGTGGCGAGCACGGTGTCCGTGTCGTCGGCCAGGTGGTAGCGGTGGATGGCGGACAAGCCGTCACGGTCGTACGCGTAGAGGACGCTGCGGCCGTCCGGTGCCCAGGACGGCATCTGCGCGTAGTACGCGGGCTCGGCCTTGACCAGCTTGCGCGGGCGGCCGCCGATCGGCATCACCCAGAGCGCCCCCAGGGCGACGAACGCCACGGAGGCGCCGTCGGGGGAGAGCGCCGGGAGATGGATGCCGCGCACCGGCCGGGGCGCGGTGGAGTCGAAGTCGTACTTCTTGTCCGCGTACTCGGGCTCCTGCACCGCCAGCCGGGCGGAGAAGGGGAGGTGCCGCACCGCTTTGGAGCTCAGCGTCCGGACGGTGAACTGCCCGTCGGCGACGTACAGGATCCGGTCGTCGGACAGCCAGCGCGGCGGCGCGGCCAGCACGTCCTCGCCGTCGCTGACCACTTTCCCGTCCACCACCAGGGCCGAACTGGTCACCAGCGCGGTCGGACCGCTGCCGGACACGCTCAGCCGGAGATGGGCGAGCCGTCCGGTCGGTGACACCGCCGGGCACAGGAGCGGGCCGTCCGCATCGCCCAGGACGGTGCTGACCGCACCCCCCTGCGCCGGTACCCGGGCCAGGGACCGGCCCCCGTCGGTGTCGCCGTGCTCGGCCCGGACGGCCCGCACGAACAGCACCTGGCGGCCGTCGTGCGACCAGGTCGGGTCGTAATCCTCCGTCCCGTCCCCGCCGGTGAGCCGGGTCAGGGCGCCGCTGCGGACGTCCACGGTCCAGATGCCGTACGACGAGCCGGCCGCCGCGTCGCCGCCGCGCTCGGAGGAGAACGCGATCTTCGTACCGTCGGGGGACCAGGCGGCACCGCGGTCGTCCCACGGCCCGTCGGTGAGCTGCCGCAGCCCGGAGCCGTCCGGCGCCATGGTCCACAGGTGGAAGCCGCCGCCGCGGTAGGCGCAGAACGCGACGGCCGTACCGTCCGGGGAGAAGACCGGGCGGGTGGGCTCCAGCTGCCAGTCGGTCAGTTGGACGGCTTCGCCGCCGTCGGCCGGCACCGACCACAGAATTCCCTGGACCTCGGCGATCAGCCCGCCGCCGCGGGGGTTTGCCGTCACCGACGCGCCGGTGCCCGCCGTGTAGGTGAGCACCCGGCGATCGGCGGCGGCCGGTACGCGCACGGCGGGCCGGGCGGCCGCCGCGGCGGCCGGGGTCACCGCGGTGCCCGCCGCCGCGCCCGCGGCAGCCTGGAGCAGGTGTCTCCTCGTGATGCCGTCCATGTCCGCAGTCACCTCTCCGTCTCACCGAGCCACCGCTTCCCGTGCCCTCGGACACCCGCCCGACGGTCTTCCGGTCCGCAGCTGCCTGGCTGTCCGTCAACTCCGCAGAGTCTCGCAAGAGTTGAGAGGGTTGAACAGCGTTGATTCCGTGGCTCGGAGTGCGCGGCGACGGCTCGGCAGGTCACCTCGCCGGATCTCGTTCATGGGCGCCCTTTCCGCACCCGCGACGGCCACGGCCCGGGAGCGCGCCTCGGGTGGGCCATCTATGCATCAGATCACTCGCAACAAAAACATCTGTTGGACAGGTAATTGGGTGCGTCCAAGGATGGCTCCTGCAGCAGCGCAGTCCATCCGGCACCGGGGTGGACCCCCGCGTGAGTGGAGGCACACATGCCGAGTGAAGAGACCGAAGTCGTCGTCGTCGGGGCGGGCCAGGCGGGCGTGGCGATGAGTGAGCATCTGGGGGCCCAGGGTATTCCGCACCTGGTTCTGGAACGGGAGCGGATCGCCGAGCGGTGGCGGTCCGAGCGGTGGGACTCCCTGGTCGCCAACGGGCCCGCGTGGCACGACCGGTTTCCCGGGATGGAGTTCCCCGACGTCGCTCCGGACGCCTTCGCGTCGAAGGACCAGGTCGCGGAGTACCTCGTCGCGTACGCCGAGAAGATCGACGCGCCGGTCCGGTGCGGGGTCGAGGTGACCTCGGTGCGCAAGCGCGCCGACCGGCCCGGCTTCCGGGTGGAGACGTCGGAGGGGACCGTCGACGCGCGGTTCGTGGTGGCCGCGACCGGGCCGTTCCAGCGGCCGGTGATCCCGCCGATTGTGCCCGACGGCGCCGTCCCCGTGCAGATCCACTCCAGTGGGTACCGGAACCCGGAGCAGCTGCCGGAGGGCGGGGTACTCGTCGTCGGGGCCGGGTCCTCGGGGGTGCAGATCGCCGATGAGCTGCGCCGCTCCGGGCGCCGGGTCCTGCTCTCCGTCGGGCCGCACGACCGGCCGCCCCGCTCGTACCGGGGGCGGGACTTCTGCTGGTGGCTGGGGGTGCTCGGGATCTGGGACGCGCAGACGCCGCCGCAGGGGGCGGAGCACGTCACCATCGCGGTCAGCGGCGCCCGCGGCGGGCACACCGTGGACTTCCGGGAACTGGCCGGCTCCGGTATCGAACTCGTCGGCCTCACCGCCTCGTACGACGAGGGGGTGCTGCGCTTCGCGCCGGATCTCGCGGCGAACATCGCTCTCGGCGACGGCAAGTACCTGGAGTTCCTCCGCGCCGCCGACGCGTACATCGAGCGCAACGGGCTCGACCTCCCCGAGGAGCCGGCGGCCCATGTCCTCGGCGCCGACCCGGAGTGCGTGACCAGCCCCCGCCTGGAGCTCGACCTGGCCGGGGCGGGTGTCACCTCGATCGTCTGGGCGACGGGCTTCGCCACCGATTACAGCTGGCTCGATGCCGACGCGTTCGACGAGCAGGGCCGTCCGGACCAGCGGCGGGGCATCTCGTCCGAACCCGGCGTCTACTTCCTGGGCCTGCCCTGGCTCTCCCGCCGCGGGTCGAGCTTCATCTGGGGCGTCTGGCACGACGCCCGGTACGTCGCCGACCACATCGCGATCCAGCGGGGCTACTTCGCGTACGACCCGACCGACCGGCCCGGCGCCGTGACCGCGACCGGAAAGCACTGAGGAGCAGACGATGACCTCCACGACCCCGACCGGCGGGGGCCGCCGGGTGAACGCCCCGATCGTGGCCGGCGGGCACACCCGGATCCGTCCGTTCAACACCCGTGACACCTATCCCGAACAGAACCTCGACAACGACCTCTGCCAGGCCGTCGTCGCCGGTGACACGGTGTACGTGCGGGGGCAGATCGGCCAGGACCTCGACACGAGCGAGTCGGTGGGCATCGGCGACGCCGAGGCGCAGGCCGAGCGGGCGATGGCCAACATCGCGATGCTGCTCGAAGAGGCCGGTGCCCGTATGGAGCACCTGGTCAAGCTGACGATCTACCTCGTCGACCCGCGCTACCGCGAGGCCGTCTACCGCACCGTCGGCCGCTGGACCAAGGGTGTGCACCCCATCTCCACCGGGCTGGTCGTCTCCGCCCTCGCCCGCCCGGAGTGGCTGTGCGAGATCGACGCGGTCGCCGTGCTCCCGAAGGAGGTGCAGGCATGACGTTCTCCCTGGTGGTCCGGGACGGCGAGCGGTTCGGCATCGCGGCCAGCTCGTCGAGCCCGGCCGTCGCCGCCCGCGTCGTCCATCTGCGGCCCGGCGTCGGCGCCGCGACCTCGCAGAACATCACCGACCCCACACTCGGCACCGATCTGCTCGACGCGCTCGCCGAGCACGGCGACGCGGAGCGGGCCCTGGCCGGGGTGACCGGCGCGGCGCGCAGCGCACAGACGATCGCCTACCGGCAGTTGACCGTCCTCGGCCGCTCCGGACCCGGGTACGCCTTCAGCGGTCCGCAGACCCTGGGCACCCACGCCACGGCCACCGCGGACGGTGCGGTGGCGGCCGGCAACATGCTCTCCGGTACGCACATCCCCAGCGTGCTCATCGACGCGTACGCCGCCGCCGGTGGGGGACTGGAGGAGCGGCTGCTCGCCGCCATGCGGGCCGCGGTCGCCGCGGGCGGCGAGGCGGGGCCGGTCCACTCGGCTGGGCTGGCGGTCGTCGCGGACGTCGGCTGGCGCGTCACCGACCTGCGGGTGGACTGGGCCGACGACCCCATGGACCGGCTCGGCGAACTCCTCGACGTGTGGCTGCCGCAGCGGGACGACTACGTGACCCGCGGCCTCGACCCCGCCACCTCCCCCTCGTACGGCGTCCCGGGCGATCAGCGATGAGTGCGCTGAAGGAGGCGGCCCGGCGGGCGGTCGACCGGCGGGCGGAGGAGCTGATCGGCCTCTCCGAGCGGCTGCACGCCGACCCGGAGACCGCCTGGGAGGAACACCGGGCCGCGGCCACCGTGCCGGAACTGCTCGACCGGGTGGGCTACGACGTGACCTCGTCGTACCTGGGCCTGGAGACCGCGTTCCACGCGCGGTTCGGCAGCGGGCCGGTCCGGGTCGCGCTGTGCGCCGAGTACGATGCGCTGCCCGGCCTCGGCCATGCCTGCGGGCACAACCTCATCGCGGCGAGTTCGGTGGGCGCCGCGCTCGGTCTGGCCGCCGTCGCCGATGACGCGGGCCTCACCGTCGAGGTCTACGGCACCCCGGCCGAGGAGGGCGGCGGCGGCAAGATCGAGATGCTGGACCGCGGCGCCTTCGCCGGGGTGGACCTCGCGATGATGGTGCACCCGGCGCCGGTCGACGTCGCCGAGGCCCGGCCGTTCGCGGTCAGCCACTCCAAGGTCGCGTACACCGGGAAGTCCGCGCACGCCGCGGCCTATCCGGAGGCCGGGGTGAACGCGGCCGACGCCTTCACCGTGGCGCAGGTCGCGATCGGTCTGCTCCGCCAGCAACTCCCGCCCTCGGCCCGGGTGCACGGCGTGGTGACACACGCCGGGGACGCCCCGAACGCCATCCCGGAGCGGTCGAGCGGACGGTGGTACGTACGGGCGGAGACGCTCGCCGAACTCGCCGAGCTGGAGCCGCGCGTCCTGCGCGCCTTCGAGGCCGGAGCCCTGGCGACCGGCTGCGAGCTGGCGATCGAACCGGAGAGCAAGCCGTACGCGGAGTTCCGCGCGGACGAGGCGGCGCTCGCCCACTACCGCGCCAACGCCGTCGCCCTGGGTCGGGAGTTCGCGCCGCCCGGTCAGGCCGCGCGGATGAACCGCGCTTCCACCGACATGGGCAACGTCTCGCAGGTGGTTCCGGCGATCCACCCGTACATCGGCATCGGCTCGCTGCCTGCCACCAACCACCAGCACGAGTTCGCCGCGTACTGCGTGGGCCCGGCCGCCCGACGTGCCCTGCTCGACGGGGCGCTCGCGCTGGCCTGGACCGGCGTGGACCGGGCCGCCTCCGCCGGGGGAGCGGCGGGGTGACGGGGGCGGCCGCGGGACCGATGACGCTCCCGTGGCCGCCCCCGGCGCGCCGCTCACCGGCCCCCGGAGCCGGGTCCCGCCGTCCTCCGGCTGCCGGCGGCGCGCCGGGCAACCCGCGCCGCCGACCCCGCACCGCTTCCGGCCCCTTTCCCCGTCCCACAAGGAGGCGCGCATGCGCACCCGTAACAGCGGCACCGTAGAGAACGAGGCAGTGGTGCCCACCGACGTGGCCGACCTGCGCAGGAGCGTCGCCGCGGGAGCCATCGGCGTGTTCGTGCACTGGTTCGACTGGGCCGCCTACGCCTATCTCGCCGGCACCGTCGCGACCGTGTTCTTCCCGGCGGAGGACAGCACGACCGGGCTGCTCGCCGTGTTCGGGGTGTTCGCCGTCTCGTTCGGCATCCGGCCGGTCGGCGCCCTGGTGTTCGGGCCGCTCGGCGACCGGATCGGCCGCAAACGCACCCTGTCGCTGGTCATCTTCCTGATGTCCGGCGCGACCCTGTGCATCGGCCTGCTGCCCGGCTACGCCTCGATCGGCATCGCCGCCCCGCTGCTCCTGGTGGGTCTGCGGCTGATCCAGGGGTTCGCGGCGGGCGGCGAGTTCGGCAGTGCGGCCAGCTTCCTCGCCGAGAGCGCGCCCGGGAAGCGCCGCGGCTTCGGGGTGAGCTGGCTGGAGGTCGGCTCCCTGCTGGGCTTCCTCGCCGGGTCGTTCGTCTTCCTGCTGCTGTCGACGGGGCTCGACGCCGGCCAGCTCACCTCCTGGGGCTGGCGGATCCCCTTCCTCGTCTCCGCGCCGCTGGGCGTCATCGGCTACGTCATCCGCAACAAGATCGAGGACACCCCGGAGTACCGGACGCTGGAGGCCAACGGCTCCGTCCCGCGCAGCCCCGCCCGCGAACTGCTCCGCCACCACAAGCGGGAACTGCTCCAGGCGGCGGGGCTGATGGCGGCCATGCACGTGCCGTTCTACGCGGTGCTGACCTACCTCGTCACCTACGAGACCGACCACCTCGGGCACCCGGCCGACAGCGCCGCCCTGCTGGCCACGGCGATCTCGCTGCTCGGCCTGGTGCTGGTGCCGCTCTTCGGGCTGCTCTCCGACCGGGTGGGCCGCAAGCCGGTGTTCGTCGGGGCCACCGCCGCCCTGCTGGTCCTCGCCACCCCGGCGTTCTCGCTGATGCGCACCGGACTCGCCGGGACGTGGATCGCCGGTCTGGCGCTCGGCGTGATCCTGGCCGCGATCCTCGGGACGTACGCGGTCTGGTCGGCGGAGATCTTCCCCACCCGCACCCGGCAGAGCGGCCTCTCCGTCGCTTACAACATCACCGCGGCGCTGTTCGCCGGGACGGTGCCGTACCTGATGACCGTGCTCATCTCGGCGACCGGCAGCACCCTGGTGCCCGGCCCGTACCTGATGGTGTTCGCCGCCGGAGGTCTCGTCGCAGCCATGTCCCTGCGGGAGACCGCCGGCTCCGCTCTGCTGCACCCCGGGGATGTGGCCGAGGCGGCGCCCGTCGAGAGCCGTGAACCGGCCGCGCAATAAGGTCGGCACCGACCGGATCACCAGGAGCCGAGGGCCGCAGATGATGTCACCAGTGGGTTTCACGCTCGTTCAGCTCCGCTACTTCCTGGTGGCCGCCGAGCGCGGTTCGATGACGGAGGCGTCGACGGAGCTGCACATCGCGCAGTCCGCCGTCTCCACCGCCGTCCACAACCTGGAGCGGGACCTGCGGGTGCAGCTGTTCATCCGCCGCCGGGGCCGCAGCCTGACGCTCACCCCGGCGGGGGAACGGCTCCGGCAGCAGGCCCGGGAGCTGCTGGGCCGCGCCCACGAGGTCGAACGGGAGGCCCAGGGCAGCGGCGAGTCGCTCTCCGGTCCGGTGACCGTCGGCTGCTTCGTGACGCTGGCTCCCTACTACCTGCCGCCGCTGTTCAGCGAGTGCACCCGGCGCCACCCGGGCATCGAGATCGACGTCGTGGAGGCGGAGACGGACCAACTCGTCCAGGCGCTGACGGCGGGCCGGATCGACTTCGCCCTCACCTACGACCTCGGCCTGTCGGCCGAACCCGACCTGCACTGCGAGACCATCGCCCACGCCCCGGCGTATGTGATCGTCCCAGCCACCCATCCGCTGGCCGACCGGGACGGCGTGGAGCTGTCCGAACTCTCCGCCGAACCGCTGGTCCTCCTCGATCTGCCGCACAGCCGCGACTACTTCCGCTCGCTGGTGGCCGCCACCGGCACCGCCCCCGACGTCCGCTACCGCACCCGGAGCTACGAGACCGTGCGCTCCCTGGTGGCGCGCGGACTCGGCTACTCCGTGCTCAACCAGCGTCCGGCGACCCGCCAGACCTACGGTGGCGGGGAGATCGCGGCGCTCCCGCTCCGCGACGCCGGACCGCCGCTCGCCGTCCAGCTCGCCTCCGTGGGCGGCGTGACCCGGTCCGCCCGCGTCCGGGCGGTGAGGGAGGTCCTGCGGGACATCGCGCCCCGGTCCGCCGAGGGCTGAGCAGGGACGCTCAGAGGTCGGCGCGCCCCGTCACCGCCCGGGCGTGGGCGAGGAGCAACTCCTGGGCACGGTCGGGGTGGAGCGCGGCGTTGCGGCTGACGATGTGCAGCCCGTAGCCGTCCTCCAGGGCCACCAGCCCGTGCGCCAGATCCTGCGCGGACGCGGCCAGCGTGAAGCCGCCGCTGGCGGCGCCCACCTCCAGGGCGGTGGTGTAGAGCGCGACCTCCCGGGCGAAGAGCGAGGCCATCAGCTCGGCATGGCCCGGGCTGCGCCCGGCGCGCCGGTGCAGTTCGTAGAGGAGTCCGTGGGCCGGATCGTCCGTCATGGCCGGCAGTCCGCTGTGCAGCAGGGCCCGGAAGCGGGCGGCGGGATCGTCGGCCGGTTCCTCGTCGTAGGCCCGCTGCCGGGAGGTCAGATAGCCCTCCACGGCGCCCCGGTGCACCTCCAGGACGAGGTCGTTCAGCTCGGGGTAGTAGTACAGGACCGAGCCCTGGGAGACGCCCGCGGCGTCCGCGATGTCCTTGATGCGCAGGGCTTCCAGCCCGCGCTCCGCGATGGCCCGCCCCGCGGCTGAGACGAGAGCCTGCCTGCGTGCCGTCTGGTTGCGTGGTCTACCGGCTTTCCTCATACCGCTCATTCTCTGACCCCCGTCTCAGGCTGTGCAAGAAGTTCCTGCCCGGAGCATTGACGGCCGGTTCATCCATTGTTTGAATTCCGACTCAAAGAAACCGGTGCGGACGCTCACCTTCCGAGCCCTTCCCCCTGCCGCACCCACCGTCTCGAACGGCATCTCCGCCCCGGTCGGAGCCACCTCGGCCCACCGCTTCGCCCACGTCCCACGACGCAATCGAAGGCCACCGCATGCAGACGTACGCCGACTGGCGGCAACGCGCCGCCGCATTCACCCCCCGCACCCGCCTGTTCATCGACGGGAAGTGGTCCGACCCCACCGGCGACCGGTGGCTCCCGACCGTGAACCCCGCCACCGGCGAGATCACCACCCATGTGGCGGCCGGCGGCGCCGCCGACGTCGACCGCGCCGTGACCGCCGCCCGCGCCTCCTTCGAGGACGGCCGCTGGTCCCGCACCGCCCCCGACCGGCGCAAGCGGGTGCTGCTCGCCCTCGCCCGCCTCATCGAGGAGAACGGCGCGGACCTGGCGCTCTGCGACACCCTCGACATGGGCAAGCCCATCGCCGAGTCCTACGGCACCGACGTCCCCGGCGCGGCCGGCGTCTTCGCCTGGTACGCCGAGGCCGTCGACAAGCTCTACGACGAGGTCGCCCCGGCCCCGCCCGGCAACCTCGCCCTCGTACGCCGCGCCCCGCTGGGCGTCGTCGGCGCCGTGGTGCCCTGGAATTTCCCGCTCGACATCGCCAGTTGGAAGCTGGCGCCCGCGCTGGCCGCGGGGAACAGCGTGGTGCTGAAGCCGGCCGAACAGTCCCCGCTCTCCGCGCTGCTCCTCGCCGAACTCGCCGCGGAGGCCGGGCTGCCCGACGGTGTGCTGAACGTCGTGCCGGGCCCGGGGGAGACGACCGGGCGGGCGCTCGGCCGCCACCCGGACGTGGACACCCTGGTCTTCACCGGCTCCACCGCTGTCGCCAAGCGGTTCCTTGCCTACTCCGCCGAGTCGAACATGAAGCAGGTCTGGCCCGAGGCCGGCGGCAAGAGCCCGGACGTGGTTTTCGCCGACGCCGACCTGGCGGCCGCCGCGGAGCGCGCCGCCTGGGGCTTCGTCTACAACGCCGGCCAGGTCTGCTCCGCCACCACCCGCCTGCTGGTCGAGGCGTCCGTGGCCGAGGAGTTCACGGCCCGCGTCGCCGCCCACGCCCGCGAATGGCAGCCGGGCGACCCACTCGACCCCGCCACCCGCCTCGGCCCGCTCGTCGACGAGGCCCAGGCGGAGCGGGTCCTCGACGCCGTGCGGTCCTCCGGCGGGACGCTCGTCTGCGGCGGCACCCGGCCCGACCGGGACGGCGCCTACCTCGACCCCACCGTCGTCACCGGCCTCGGCCCCGACGCCCCGCTCGTCCGGGACGAACTCTTCGGCCCCGTTCTGACGGTGCTGCCCTTCGCGGACGAGGCCGAGGCGGTCCGCCTCGCCAACGACTCCGCCTACGGACTCGCCGCCTCCCTGTGGACATCGGACCTCGGCCGCGCCCACCGCGTCGCCGACGCCCTGCGCGCGGGCACCGTCTCCGTCAACACCGTGGACGCGCTCTCCCCGTTCACCCCGTTCGGCGGCTTCAAGCAGTCCGGCCACGGCCGCGACCTCTCCCTGCACTCCTTCGACAAGTACACCGGCCTGAAGACGACCTGGATCTCCCACGGCTGACCGCGCGGGCGCCCGACACGCCCCGCCCCCACCCGACAGCACCGACCAAGGGACGCCCCACGATGACCACCGACACCGCCGGACTCACCCGCCTCGACCGGGCTCACATCATCCACCCCTACCTGCCGGGCGACGCCGCCGAGCGCGTCATCATGGCCTCCGGCTCCGGCTGCCGCCTCACCGACACCGAGGGCCGCGGCTACCTCGACGCCACCGGCGGCCTCTGGCTCGCCCAGATCGGCCACGGCCGCACCGAGCTGGCCGACGTCGCCCACGAACAGATGAGGAAGCTGGAGTACTTCACCAGCTTCTGGGAGTTCTCCAACGAGCGGGCCATCGAACTCGCCGCCCGCCTCGCCTCGCTCGCCCCCGACCCCCTCAACCACGTCTACTTCACCTCCGGCGGCTCGGAGGGCAACGAGGCGGCCATCAAGATGGCCCGCTACCACCACCACCGCCGCGGCGAGAGCAACCGGACGTGGATCCTCGCCCGCAGCAAGGCGTACCACGGCATCGGCTACGGCGGCGGCTCGGCCACCGGCTTCCCCCTCTACCACGAGGGCTTCGCCCCGATGATGCCGCACGTCTCCCACCTCACGCCGCCGTGGCCGTACCGCACCGACCTCTACGGCGGCGAGGACCCCACCGACTTCCTCATCCGCGAACTGGAGGAGCGCATCGCGGAGATCGGCCCGGAGAACATCGCCGCGATGATCGGCGAGCCCATCATGGGCGTCGGCGGCATGCTCGTCCCGCCGTCCGACTACTGGCCCCGGGTGCGCGAGGTCCTCGACCACCACGGCATCCTGCTCATCTTCGACGAGGTCGTCACCGCGTACGGCCGCATGGGGGAGTGGTTCGCCGCCCAGCACTTCGGCGTCACCCCGGACATCATCGTCACCGCCAAGGGCATCACCTCCGGCTACGTCCCGCTCGGCGCGCTGCTGGTGGGCGATCACGTCGCCGAGACCCTCCTGCGCGACCACGGGTTCCCCATGGGCTACACCTACAACGGTCACCCCGTCGCCGCCGCCGTCGCCACCGCCAACCTCGACATCATCGAGAAGGAGGGCATGCTCGCCCGCGCCACGAACATGGGCGCCTTCCTCCACGCCGAACTGGAGGCGCACCTCGGCGAGCTGCCGACCGTCGGCGAGATCCGCTCCGTCGGCATGATGCTCGCCGTCGAACTGGTCCAGGACCGCGCCACCCGCACCCCCCTGCCGCTCCACCCCGACCGGATGCCGCACGACGTCATCCGCCGCGAGACCGGCGTGATCGTCCGCGACTCCGCCCACAGCCTGGTGATGTCCCCGCCGCTGGTGATGACCGAGTCCGAGGCCGCGGAAGTGGCCACCGCGCTGCGCGGCGTCCTCGAACGCACCACCCCCACCGGCGAGATCCGCGCCGCCTGACCCCTCCCGGGAGGCCCGGTACCCCGCCGGGCCTCCCCGACACGGATGCCACACCCGCCTCCGCGCCCGCGTGCCTGCTCTTCTTTAGGAACTGCCCGTGTCCTCACTTCCTCCGCCCACCGCATCGCGCGCCCCCGACACCACGACGCCCGGCCTGCGGCGCAGCCTGAAGCGCCTCGACATCACCGCCATGGCCATCGCCGCGGTCATCTCCTTCGACACCGTCGGTCAGATCGCCACCGGCGGCGGCGAGGCCGTCACCTGGACCGCGGCCCTCGCCCTGCTCTTCCTCGTCCCCTACGCCCTGCTGTTCGCCGAGACCGGCGCCGCGTTCCCGCAGGAGGGCGGCCCGTACGTCTGGGTCAAACTCGCCCTCGGCCGCTCGACCGCCGCCCTCACCACCCTCTTCTACTGGGTGACCAACCCGATCTGGCTCGGCGGCTCGCTGGTCTTCCTCGCCGCCCGGACCTGGGACGGTTTCGTCTTCCGCCTCGGCTCGGGCACCGTCGCCGACTACACCTTCAAACTGCTCTTCGTCTGGACCGCCATCCTCACGGCCGTCGTCTCGCTGCGCCGCGGCAAATGGATCACCACCGTCGGCGCCGCGACGAAGGTCCTCACCCTCGCCCTGTTCACCCTGACCGCCGTGCTGTACGGCCTGGAACACGGCTTCCGGGGCCTGGCCGGCACCCACTTCACCCCGACGACCGCCGGATTCCTCGCCCTGGTGCCGATCCTGCTCTTCGCCTACGTCGGATTCGAGGCCCCCAACGCCGCCGGAGAGGAGATGCACGACCCCCAGCGCGATGTGCCCGCCGCCCTCGGCCGCTCCGCGACCGTCGCGGTCTGCTGCTACCTGCTGCCCGTCCTCGCTCTCCTCGCCGTCGTCCCCGCCCGCCAGGTCACCGGCATCGGCGGCTTCATGGAGGGCGCCCGCCTGGTCTTCGGCATCTACGGCCCCGCGGCCGGGCCGCTGCTGACGCTCACCGCCGTCATGTTCGTCTTCGCCCTGCTCACCCAGGGCAGCGCCTGGATGATCGTCAGCGACCGGATGCAGGCGATGGCCGCCGCCGACGGCGGCTTCTTCACCCGCTCCCTCGGCGCCTTCCACCCCCGCCTCGGCACCCCCGTCCGCACCAACCTGCTCTCCGGCATCGTGGCCACCGCGTTCATGCTCACGGCGATGCAACTCGCGGGCGGCGACGCGGGCGCGGTCTTCGCCGTCGTCCTCACCGTGGCGGTCACCACCCTGCTCCTCTCCTACCTGATCATCGTCCCCTCCCTCGTCCTCCTCCGCCTCCGCCGCCCCGACGTGGTCCGCCCCTACCGCGTCCCCTTCGGCCACCGCGGCTTCATGACCTGCGCAGCACTGGTCTACGGCTGGATCCTGCTCGGCTCCTGGTGCGCCCTCTTCCCCGGCACCCTCGAACCCCTCCTCGGCCTCGACTACGCCTTCGCCACCACCTGGGGCGTCCCCCGCACCACCTTCGAAGCCTTCACCCTCGGCACGGTCGCCGTGCTGCTGCTGGTCGGGATGGTGGGGGTGCGGGTGGCGCGGCGGGAGGGGGCGGGCGGGAAGCCGGCGGGCAGGTAGGCACGGTGCGGGCGCGACGATGACCGAGCGGCCGCTGCAAGACCGGGAGCCGCCCCGACGACGATCGGCACGGAGGGGCTTCTAAACTCACCGGTACCGGTTGCGGCCCGACGGGCTTCCCCACGCGGACATGCCCCCACCCGCACGAGTCACTCGTGCCCAGGGGGAACCACCTCGTGTCCATGCTCCTGCTGAAGTTGGCGGCTCAAGATCTCCTCGATCTGAACTCCAGGGACCGCATGGTGCCGCATCTCGCCGCTCGATGGCGGTACTTCCGAGGCGGCGATGCCTCGGGCTCCGAGCGTTCCGCCTGGGCGGAAAGCCTGGTGAGTCTCGCGAACGACCTGGTGATGTCCGGCCGTGGAAACGTGGAGATGATCGTCGAGTGCGCCGCCACGCTCGACGAGGAAGGCCGGCGGGACCCTCGGCTCATCGATGTCGTGCTCGTCGGTCAGCATCCGCAGGAGCACCGGCTCTCCGTCCAACTCGTCGAGCTGAAACGCTGGTCGAGGGTGACCAGGCTGGAACGTGCCGCCGCGGGTATGACGCAGGTGCGCGTCCCGGGCATCGAGGAGCCGAAGAAGCATCCTGCCCTTCAACTACGCGAATACTACGATGCATTCACCGGAGTGCGCGGTCCCCTCAACGGAATCGAATTCGAGTGTGGAGGCTTTGCCTATCTGCACAACGCCACTCAGGAATCCGTGCGGGCCCTGACCGATCTGGATGCACCCACCGGAGTCTACGCCCGCGTTTACACGGGAGATCAGCGTGAAGAACTGCTTGCCGATTTCCGGCGGAACTTCGCCGCTGAAGGGGGCGCTTCCGCAGCCGAAATCCTGCTTCGGAGCATGGGGCTGCGCAATACCCCGCTGCTCGACGCCATGATCTGTTCCCGCGGGGATGACACGGTCTTCACCTTGCGCGGGCGCCAGAAGACGGTCGCCGACCAGATCCTGGAGGCGGCTTCCAAGGTCCTTCCCGACCACCGGCGTCCCGCCCTCGTGCCGGACGACCGGCGCGTGGTATTCCTGGTGAGAGGGGGCGCGGGCACCGGCAAGAGCGCCATCGGCCTCCAGGTCAAGGCGGAGCTGGAATCGGCGGGCCGGACGGTCAAATACGCCAGCGGGAGCCGGGCGTTCAACGGTGCGCTCCAAGAACATGTCGGCTACGGCGACCGGGAATTCCGGGAATCCTTCACCTACTTCAGCAGCTTCGTCACCCCACCGGATCCGCCCCTGGACGTGCTGATCTGCGACGAGGCACACCGCCTGCGTGACCGCTCGACCAGCCGCTTCTGGAAGCCCGAACAACAGGGCACGCAGCCACAGGTGGACGAACTTCTCGACGCCTCCCGACTGACCGTGTTCTTCCTGGACGAGGGCCAGTCCGTACGGCCGAACGAGGTGGGCACCACCGACCTGATCAAGGGCGCTGCGGGGCGCTACGGTGCCCAGCTCGTCCAGTACGACCTGCAGGAGCAGTTCCGGTGCGGCGGCAGTGACGCCTACATCCGCTGGGTACGTGCCGCCCTCGGGGTGACGGGCGAGGAGCCCGAGCGGTGGACCCCGGACGGGTTGATGCACATCGAGGTGGCGGACACCCCGGAGGAGCTGGAACGCGTCATCCGCACCGAAGCCCTGGCCGGCGCATCCGCACGGATGGTCGCGGGTTACTGCTGGCCCTGGACCAAGCCGCTCGGCAAGGAGAAGCGGCTGGAAGCTGATGTCCGTATCGGCGACTGGCACCGGGCGTGGAACGCGTACAGCGAGACCTTCTGCGAGGACGGCGCGCCGCCGTCGAAGATCTGGTCCGTGCACGAGAAGGGGCTCGACCAGATCGGCTGTGTCTACACGGCGCAGGGCCTCGAATGGGATTGGTGCGGCGTGATCATGGGAGAGGACATGGTCCGCCGCGGCGACCGGTGGGTGTTCCGCAGGGGCAAGGAACGCAAGGACCCGGAGTCGGGTGTCAAGCGCGTCGCGGCGCCCGGATCATTCGACCCGAAGGTGAAAGCCGGCAGTGTTGACGACGAAGAATTCGCCCGGCTCATCCGCCATGCCTACCACGTGCTGATGACCCGGGCCAGCCGTGCGACCGTGCTGTACTCCACGGACGCGGAGACACGGGCCTATCTGAAGGAACTCGTCGGTGAGCTTCAGATCCACGGCCTGCGCCCCACCTGGGAAAATCTTCCGCCGGAAGCACGTGTGCCGCATCTTCCCCGTCCCAAGAGGGAGAGGGGAAAGCGCCGCAGGAACCGGAACAAGGGGAAAACGCAGGAGCCGGATCTCCGGCTTTTCTGACACAGGTCGGGGAAAGCGGGGTGGCGGGCTCGCCGGGCCCGCCACCTGCCTGTCAGAAGAACAGGCGCGCTGCCGCAGTCAGGCCCGTCATCACCACATTGGCGATGACACCCACGGCGACGTCGACCAGAATCTCGCGAAGCCAGTTACGACGTGCAGGCTTGTACGCAACGGGGTTCATGCGACACCACTCCTCGGTAGGAACTGGAAGCGGCAGGGATTTGCCCTTCCGGGCATCCGCACTCACCCACGTGCAAGACGCGGGGAAACCACTTGTCAGTCACATCCGGGGAACGGTGGTGAACAGCCGCCGACGTACCCTCCGGGAAGGTGCGCAGCGCGAACCACACTAATACATCAGCGCGTTGGGCGTGATCGGCTCCGTCAGCCGTTCAGAGTCGGTCACACGGCAGACGGAGCACACCGGGAGGCGCCGTCGGTGAAGGGCGTGGAACGGAGTCGCTACGCCCCGCCGGACGGTGGAATCAAGGACCGGAGCTTCTCGCGGGTTTCCTGATCGGTGGAGTAGATGACCGTCCCGATCATTCCCCGGGTCAGCAGGACCTTGTAGGTGTTGCGGACGAGGCGGTCGATGTCGGTGTCCGGGGTCGCTCTGGTGAACGCGGGGTCCTTGGAAGCGGTCCGGTCGATCACCCAGCGGTCGGTCCGCCAGACGAGGTCGGGGCCCATGATCACGCCGGACCAGTCGTATTCGAAGCCCTGCGCGGTGTACACGCACCCGACCTGCCCGAAGCCTGCGGGGTCGGTGGCCCAGAGCGACGCCGGCGGGGCACCCAGCAGGGAACGGTCCCCGAAGAGGTTCCACGGTCGCGCCCAGTCGCCGATGACGACATCGGAGGGCAGGGCGGTCATGTCCGGCGTGATCTTCTTCGTCCACCTCCAGCAGTAGCCGGCCGACATCCGCGCGCTGTAGCCCTGATCCCGCCGGGCATTCAGGAAGCCCTCGAGTTCCTGCGGACTGTTCGCGGTCAGCAACTGCACTTTGCCGTCCGGCTCCCACTCGATGGCGCTGTCGCCCTCCAGCCCCAGCAGGCTGGTCACCCACCGCAGATATGCGTCGCTGCCGCCACACCGGAACTGACCGTCCAACTCCACGACTGTGCAGTGCAACCCTTGCGCGGCTGCTGCACGGCGGATCTGGTCCACCGTCCCCATCTCACCCGGACGCACCACTTGGTGCTGATCGAGGAGGAAAACGGGAACACGGGCAGCGTCGATCAACTCGGCCACCTGTGGTCGGCCGGTGCGCAGTTCCGCCTTGGTGTAACGGTTGGCAGAGGTCTTGCGGAGCCGGTGTGCCTCGTCGCAGAGCAGTACGTCGAGATCGTTGGGCTCGGCTGCCATGAAACTGTTGAAGTAGCGGAAAAGCCGCTGGACTTCTGTTTTCCGGGACCCGGCCACCTTGCGCATGGTCTTGGTGAACGACTGCGAGCCGGTGGCGTGCAGAGCCGGAACACCTCGCCGGTACAGCTCACCGAGGAGGGAGAGGGCGATCACGCTCTTTCCGGATCCCGGACCGCCGGCCACCACGACCACCTGCTTGTGGTTGGACCGCCGGGCCGCCCCGACCGCCGACATCACGGTCTCGTAGGCCAACCGCTGCTCGTCCAGCAACACGAACTGCTCGCGGCTGCGGACTTCTTCGGCGGCGACATCCAGCAATTGCCGGGAAGGCCGTACTTTGCCCTGCAGCAGCTCATCCGCTGCCGTGGCACCGGGCTTGGGCGCCAGTTTCGCGCGCAAGTAGTCCAGAAACGCGCCACGCTGCTCTCCGGTGAACATCCGACCCCTTTGGTCCTCTGCGACCTGGCGCAGCCCGGACACCCCGAATTCGGTGGCGTTGTGCAGAAAAGCCACCCCGGAGACAGATTCCGGGCTCTGCTCCAGGGCGCCGTTGAATGACACCAGGTAGTCGCAGTAGCCACGCACTTGTTCGATCGGATTGAGGACCGGAGCCGGATATGCGTCAATGCGGCATTGCAGGGGGTCGCTTTCCTCCGGGTGTGCCTCGCTCCACTGCTTGAGTTCCACGACCACGTAGGAAGGGCCGCCGGTGGCCGGGTGTACGCCGGCCAATATCACGTCCGCGCGCTTGCTGGTCAGGGGCAGACCGTACTCCAGCAGCATTTCCACGTCGCCGAGACCGGCTTCGATCAGTGAGTTGACGAGTACGGGGATGCTGCGGTTCCAGGAGCGGATCTCCGAGGGCCGGGGGCGGTGGCCGTGCCTGTGGACGAAGTTCTCGGCCAGGAGTTCCGCCAGCCGTCCTTCGACGTGGGTGCGGCGGGCCAGTGACGCCACGGACTCACGGAACAGCAAGAGTTTGCCCCCAGGCAGCACGAAGTGGCTCGTGCGGGTGGGGGCATGTCCTTCTGGTCCACGAGTGCGGAGCGGAAGCCCGTCGGGCCGCTGAGATGGTGGCGCCAATTCTAGGGCAGGGCGGGGTAGGCGCCAGGATCGGGCTGCGAGGCGGCTCGTAAGGCGCCGGCGAGGCTCATCCGGCACATTCCACCGCAGGCCCGTGGGTCTTGTGTTACCGGGCGCCAGGCGCCGGAAATCCCTTTCCCGTGACTCCGAGGTGATGACTCGTGGAGAGGGCGGCTATGGCGGTCCCCGGAATGGCGCTTTCCGCCTGCGCGACATCTTGGTGGGTCGGGCTCCCGGTGAAGGCGGCCGTGTAAATCCTCGCCGGCCGGTTGCGCGGGGCGTGGCACCTTCGCTGCGCCTCGGCTCCCGAGTCCGTACTCCCCGCCCACCGGCCTCGCCCGCTCCGCCTGGGACACCCCACAACCAATGCCCGCTTTCCTCCACTACGCCATGATTTCATCCCGTCATGAAAGGCGATGAAGTGAGGGCTGGAGACCGTGCGTACGACGCCTGTCCGCGGGCGTCCACCTCGCGGCGGCGGTTGTTGGCCGCGGTGGTGGCGGCGCCGGTGGCCGTCGGGACGGGGGCCGGAGCTGCTTCCGCGCGGGGCGGCGGGATGGCGGGTGGGGCGGGGCGGCGGGGGATCGAGCCGGTGCCGACCGGTGAGGCGGACTGGGCCGGCGTGGGGCGGGCGCTGGGGCGGGGCGGGAACATGCTGCGGGGCGCGATCTATCACACGGGCTTTCCGCGGCGCGATCTGAGCGTGATCTCCGACGGGGTTCTCGTACGGCCGGGGCTTGCGCTCGGGGCGCATGTGTCGTTCGTCCGGTACGTCGACGGAAGCGCGATGGCGATGGGCGACGTGGTGGTCACCGAGGAGGAGATGCAGCGGGCGATCGACGCATGGCAGGCACACGGGATCGCGTTGACCGCGCTCCACAAGCATCTGCTCGCCCAGTACCCGGACATCTGGTGGGTCCATCTGCACGGGCACGGCCGGGACGCGGAGGCGCTCGCCCGCGGGCTGCGCGCCGGGTTCGACCGGACCGGTACCCCACCGCCGGCGCCGCCGGGGCCGTCGCTCCCCATGGATCTGGACATCGCGGGGATCGAGGAGGCGCTGGGTACCGAGGGGACCGTCGAGGAGGGGGTTTTCAAGTGTCTGTTCGTCCGCCGGGAGACGGTGCGCAGCGGTCCGCTGGTGCTGCCCGCCGGGCTCGGGTCGACCTGCGCGTTCCTCTTCCAGCCGGTGGGCGGCGGCCGGGCGGCGCTCGCCGGTGACTTCGCCATGGCGGCGGACGAGGTCCAGGACGTCCTGGAGGTGCTGCGCCGCGGCGGGATCCGCCTCGTCGAACTGCACAACCATCACCTGGACGAATCGCCCCGGCTGTTCTTCACCCACTTCTGGGCCGTGGCGGACGCCGTCGGGCTCGCCCGGACCCTGCGCCGCGCGGTGGACGCGGCCCGGGTGGAGGCCCCGGTGGGGGAGGTCCCGGCCGGTTGAGGGGGCCCCGTCCGGGCCCGTTCGGCGCGCGATCTCCAGGGCCCGGCGGCCGGGGCGGTGGGCGTGCGGTGCGCCGAGCGGCACGCGATACATGGAGCAAACGGATCAATCGCCCGGATGCGGCGCGTGTGCCGGCAGGTGATCGGGTACCTAGGTCCTGTCGTCCACGCCGGAACCGGTCCACGGGGTTCGGCAGGCGAGGTGCGGTACGCCCGTGCGCGGTGCCGTCGTCGGTCGTCGGCGCGCCGTGTCGCTCATCCCGCCGCGCCTCGTGGTCGCCGACCGGAACCCGTGGAGCCGCCCGACGGGTGAACGACGCCACGCAGACGGCCTCCCGAGGGGCGCGTCCGTCCCCTTCGGTGCCCGTCTCATCCGTCCGATCCCGTACCTGGAGCTTCGTATGGACCCCGTGCCTCCCACGCGGAACTGCCCCTTCGACTATGCCGAGGCCCTCGAATTCGACCCGCAGCTCAGAGCGCTGCAGAACGAGGGGCCCGTCTCCCGCATCCAGCTGCCCTATGGGGAGGGGGAGGCGTGGCTGGTCACCGGCTACGACGACGTGCGTACCGTCACCACCGACCGGCGGTTCAGCCGCCGGGCGGTGGTCGGCCGGGACTTCCCGCGGATGACGCCGGAGCCCATCGTCCAGGACGAGGCCATCAACGTGATGGACCCGCCCGGCAGCAGCCGGCTGCGCAGCCTGATCTCGAAGGGGTTCGCGCCGCGCCACATGGAGCGGATGCGGGTCCGTACGCAGCATGTCGTCGACGAGCTGCTGGACCGGATGGAGGAGCACGGCGCGCCCGCCGACCTCTTCGAGCACCTCGCGGCGCCGCTGCCGCTGACCACCATCTGCGAGGTCCTCGACATCCCCGAGGGGGACCGCGCGCAGCTGCGCAAGCACGCCCGGACGATGATGAACGTCACCGTCGAGAACAAGGAAGCGGCCATCCGCTCCAAGGCCGATCTGCGGGCCTATTTCGCGAAACTGACCGCGCAGCGGCGGGCGAACCCGGGCGACGACCTGATCAGCGTGCTGGCCACCGCCCGCGACGGGGACGAGCTGCTCAACGACGACGAGCTGACCGTGATGGCGATGGTCCTGCTCATCACGGGCCAGGACACCACCACCTACCAGCTCGGGAACATCTCCTACGCCCTCCTGACGCGGCCCGACGAGATGGCGATGCTCCGGGACAACCCGGAGAAGTTCCCGCAGGCGCTGGAGGAGCTGCTGCGCTTCATCCCCTTCCGCAAGGGCGTCGGCATTCCCCGCGTCGCCGTCGAGGACGTGGAGCTGAGCGGCGTGCGGATCCGCAAGGGCGACATCGTGCACGTGTCGTACCTGACGGCCAACCGGGACGGGCGGAAGTTCGACCGCCCGGACGAGCTGGATTTGGAGCGCAACGGGCCGTCCCACATGACCTTCGGCTGGGGCGGCCACCACTGTCTCGGCGCGCCGCTCGCCGCCACCGAGCTGGAGGTGGCGCTCTCCACGCTCATGAGGCGCTTCCCGGCGCTGAAGCTGGCGGTGCCCGCCGAAGAGGTGCAGTGGAACAAGAACTCCATCTGGCGCTATCCGCTCACCCTGCCCGTCACCTGGTGAGCGGGGCGTGAGCGGCGGCCCGCCGGGGTGGCGGGCCGCACCGCCCGTCCGCAGCGGCGCCCTTCCTCCGGGCCGGACGGGCGCCGCCCTGCCGGGGGCGGCCCCGGAGGGTGCGTCCTTGCGGCCCGCCGCCGGGCCGGGAGCCGGAACGTCACGGTGAGCCGTGTGGTGCGGCCGGGCCACAGGATGCCCGGCCGCACCGCTGTGCGCACCCCGGGCGCCGCCGAACGGGAACCGGCCCCGGAACGCCGCCCCACCGCACCGCACCCGCGACCGCACCCGGCGGAGCAGCTCCCCGCCCCGCCTCCCGGGTGCTCGGGGCGATGCGTCAGGACCCGCGGCACGGCGCCGCGAACCGTGCTCTGCCCGTGCGGGACGGGCCCCGTAGGCCGACATGCGGGCGTCACCTGGCTGCCGTAACGTAATGCCGAGGGCCAACCACGGTGTGGCGCACCACCATCTGCCCATACGGCGAGAATGCGGTCTTTCGACGGTCGGCCCGTCAGCGCCCTTTCCGGGGACGCACGACGCGGCGCCGCGCAACGCCGGCGGCCCGCCGAGCGCCCTGCCGCGCATACGCTGCCGCAGCGCCGGCCATCGGCCGGCGACCACCCCGCGTCCCCCCGCTGGGCTCAGCCGTGTGGAGCACCGTCCGCTAGGAGGAGATCCATGGCGGTTCTCTGCAAACCGGCCATCGCAGTACCCGAGCATGTCATCACCAATGAGGAAACACTCGAACTCGCGGAACGGTTGCATGCCGACCATCCGCAACTCGGCCTGGTCCTCCGGCTGATCGAACACACCGGAGTACGCAAGCGGCATCTCATCCAGCCGATCGAGGAGACGCTCCGCCACCCGGGCATGGACGCCCGCAGCATCGTGTACGAGGAGCAGACCAAGGAACGGGTGCCCGCCGTGGTGCGGCGCGCGCTCGACCACGCCCAACTGGAGCCGCAGCAGATCGACTTGATCATCTACGTCTCCTGCACCGGCTTCATGATGCCGCCGGCCACCTCCTGGCTGATCAACGCCATGGGGTTCCGGCCGGAGACGCGGCAGCTGCCGATCGCCCAACTCGGCTGCGCCGCGGGCGGAGCGGCCGTCAACAGGGCCCACGACTTCTGCACGGCCTACCCCGACGCCAACGTCCTCATCGTCGCCTGCGAGTTCTGCTCGCTGTGCTACCAGCCCACCGACCTGGGCGTCGGATCGCTGCTGTCCAACGGGCTGTTCGGCGACGGCATCGCCGCGGCCGTCCTGCGGGGCGAGGGCGGTACCGGCATCCGCCTGGAGCGCAACAGCTCGTACATCATCCCCAACACCGAGGAGTGGATCTCGTACGCGGTCAAGTCCACCGGGTTCCACTTCCAGCTGGACAAGCGGGTGCCGGGCACGATGGAGCCGCTCGCCCCGGCGCTGTGCACCGCCGCCGAGGAGAACGACTGGAACGCCGGGAAGATGGACTTCTACATCATCCACGCCGGTGGTCCCCGGATCCTCGACGACCTCAGCTACTTCCTCGACGTACCGCCCGGTGCGTTCCGCTTCAGCCGGGCCACGCTCACCGAGTACGGCAACATCGCCAGCGCCGTGGTGCTGGACGCCATGGCCCGGCTCTTCGACGAGGGGTCCGCCCTCGAAGGGGACCGCGGGCTGATGGCCGGGTTCGGGCCGGGTATCACCGCCGAGATCTCCCTCGGCACCTGGGCCGCGGAGTCCGACACGGCGTGAGGAACCGGGCGTTCGCGGGCGGGCGCGCCCCAGTGGCCCGCGGGCGGTGCGTCGCTGCCGTCGCACCGTCCGCGGGCCACCGGCGGGCCCGTGTCGCGCCCGCCGTCCCCCGGTGGCGCGCCGCGCGGCGCTGACCGTCGTCAACCCGGTGGCGGCGGCGAGGTACCGCCCCGGGGCGTAGGGCTTCGCCAGCGGCCACTCCCGTGCGGCCGGCGTTCCTCTCCGGTCACCCATGCTTCCCGCGCATCCGTCATGACGAGCGGTAATTTACGCTCCCCTTTCGCGCTCGGTAGGGTGATGCGGGAAGCGGGTTCCGGAATTCGGGAAGGGGAGGGATTCCTCCTTCCGGGGTCTGTCTTTCCGGAAATTCCTGGGCGTCTTTCGCTCTCCCTTCCATAAGGAATTTCCGCACCCGTAATTCCTGTCCTTACCATCCTTCCTGTCCTTCCTGTCCTTCTCGTTCTTCCCGTTCCTCCCTTTACTTCCCGTGGTGTCCCCGGCAGGTGACTGCGGGACCCGTACCCCTCCTCACCAGGCCAGGAGAGTGGCGTGAGCCGGACGACAGCAGTGCCCGAGCGGGACGGCGCCGAGGCTTCACGGCCCGCCGGGATGGGGACGGCGGCGGGGGTGGCCCTCGTCACCGTGCTCACCTCGATGCCGCTTTTCCTCGTCGGCGCCACCAGCACGTTGATCAATCGTGAACGGGGCTGGGATGCGGGCGATACGGGGCTGTTGCTGGCCGCGTACTGGTTCGCCTCGCTGCTCGGCGCGTTTCTGAGCCGCAAGGTCGAGGTGCCGGTCTCGGCGGAGACCACGGTGGGCGTGGCGAGTTGTGCGACGGCGGCGGGGCTGGCGCTCGGCGCCTGGGCGGGCGGCGCCGGGCTGGCGGCCGGGACGGCGATCGGCGGCCTTGTCTACGGCTACAGCCAGCCGCACACCAACTCCCTGCTGATGCGGCGCTGCGCACGCCGCGTCCAGGGCTTCGCGTTCGGGCTGAAGCAGGCGGCCGTGCCCATGGCGACCCTGCTGGGCAGCGTCGCGGTTCCGGCGCTCGCCGTGCCGTACGGCTGGCGCGCGGTGTTCGTGTCCGCCGCCGTGGTCTGCGCGCTGTACGGCGTCCTCGGACTGTGTCTGCGGCGCGGTGGGCGGGGCGCCGCCCCGGCCCGCGCCGCCGCGCCGCCGCTGCGGCTCAACTCCCAGCTGGTGGGGCTGGCGGTGGCCGGTCTGTGCGGCGCCATGGTCGGGAACTCCCTGGGCGGGTTCCTGATCGCTTCGGGGACGCACGGAGGGCTGGCGCTCTCCACGGCCGGGTTCCTGGCCGCCGCCGGTTCCGTCGTGAACATCGCCGTCCGGCTCGCGGCGGGCGTCGTGGTGGACCGGGGCCGCTACGCCCCGCGAGCCCTGCTCTGGCAGCTGTTCGCCGCCGGCGCCCTCGGTACGTCGCTGCTCGCCCTGGACGGCGGCGTCGCCGTCACCGTCGCCGGGGCGCTGCTCGCCTTCGGCGGCGGCTGGGGCTGGGCCGGGCTGCTGCACTACGTGGCGGGCGTCTCCTTCCCGGCCGCGGCGGCGCGGGCCACCGCCGTCACACAGATGGGCGTCTCACTGGGCGGGGCCTGCGGGCCGATGCTCTTCGGATGGCTCGTCACCCGTGCGGGGTTCGGCCCGGCGTGGCTGGTGCTCACCGCCGTGGGCGCGGTGGCCGCGCTGCTCGTCCTCACCCTCGGGCGCCGTGCGGCACGGTCCGCCGACGGCACGGCCTCCGGGGCGACGGAGCGCGAATTCAAGTCAGTTGCTTGATTTGAGCGGCGCCGATCGGATTGCCTGACCGGGCTCGAACGGGGAGCGAGGGCACGGCAGTTGATCGTGCACACCTGCGCCGAACGGGAACGCGCCCTCGCCGACCACACCGCCACCGCGCGCAGCAGTTGGCACACCACGGCCACCGGGCTGATCGACGCCATCGCCGGCCTGTGGACCGCACCGGTGACACCGACCGGCTGACATCCCCCGGGGCGCTCCGGCGGTGACCTCCCCGGGGAGACCCGGTCCGCCCGGCGAGTTCCCGGGGCGGACCGCCCGCCGGATGCACCTCCGGGGTGACCGATCCGGCCGCCGGCCCGTGGGGGCGCCGGGCCCACCGGTCCGCCCGCCCTCCCGTACACCCGACGCCCCACCCCGCACCGCCGATACGTACCACACCGGAGCCGGCCGCCGGCCCGTCCGGGCGGGCCGACGAGGAGCGAGACATGACCGGTACCGCAGCGCCGCACGGCACGACCCCGGGCCAGGTCCCCGCCTTCCCGATGGACCGGGCGGCCGGATGCCCCCTCGACCCGCCGCCGGGCTGCGGGAGGCGCAGCGGCAGGGGCCGCTCACCCGGGTCCGGCTGCCGCCCACGCCCACCTGACGGGCTACCTCGACGGACTGCTCGCCCGGAAAACCGCCGGCCCCGCCGACCTGCTGTCCGGGCTGGTCGGCGGGGCGAAGCGGGGGAGCTGACCCGGGAGCAGGCCGCCGAGACGGGCGTTCTGCTGCTCCTCGCCGGGCAAGAGACCACCGCCAACATGATCGCGCTGGGCACCCTCGCCCTGCGGGAGAACCCCGACCAGCTCGCCCTGGTGCGCGACACCGACGACCCGAAGGCCGTCGCCTCGGCCGTGGAGGAGCTGCTGCGGTACCTCACCATCACCCGCAGCGGGCGCCGCCGCGCCGTCCTGGAGGACATCGAGATCGCCGGACAGACCCTCCGGGCGGGCGAGGGCGTCGTCCTCGCCAACGACCTCGCCAACCGCGACCCGGACGTCTTCCCCGACCCCGACCGGCTCGACCTCGCCCGCGACTCCCGCCGCCACCTCGCCTTCGGCTTCGGCGTGCACCAGTGCCTCGGCCAGACCCTGGCCCGTATCGCGCTGCAGGTCGTCCACAGCACCCTCCACCGGCGCGTCCCCACCCTGCGCCTGGCCGCCGACCGCGACGACCTCTCGTTCAAGCACGACGGTTCGGTGTACGGGGTGCACGCGCCGCCGGTCACCTGGTGAGGCGGACGGCGCCGGGGCGGCGCGGTGCCACGGGGCCGCTCAGGGGCGGTCGGACACCGGTCGGCCGCAGCATCGCCGGCGTCAGCGCGTCGACGGCCGCGGGGCTCAGCCGTGCCTCGTCGAGACCGGACAGCGGGTGCCAGGCCACGTCCGCGGTGCTGCCGCCGCTCTCCCGGACCCGCAACGGGCCCGGCAGCAGCGTGACGGTGTGGAAGAGGCCCACGAGGTGCCAGTCGATGCCGTGCCGCCGCGCCGTGTAGGTGCGCGCACCGATCAGGCGGGCGTCGCGCACGGTGCCGCCGGTCTCCTCGTACACCTCCCGCGTCAGGGCCTCGGCCGGCTGCTCACCCGGGTCGATGCCGCCGCCCGGCAGATGCCAGAGCCCCGGTGCGAAGACCGGCGAGGCGGCCGAGAGCCGGGTGAGCAGCAGTTTCCCGTCGGCGATGATCACGGCGTACGCCGAGACACGGGTGCGAGGGGCGGTGTCCAATACGGCCTCCGGAGGTGCGGGGCGCGACCGGCGGCGGCCGCGCGGGACGGGGCGTGCGGGGCAGGGACGGGCGCCGGGCGGGCGCACGGCGCCGGAGGGGCGCACGCCCGCCGGGCCGCGCCCCTCCGCCGGGCGGCTCGCCGCCCCACGCCACCGGCACCCTTACACGGGCTCCGGCGTGTCCAACAGGGCCCGCACCTCCTCCACCGTGGTCTCCTCCAGCGTCTCGCCGACGAAGAGCCAGCGGGTGATGCCGACGGACTCCAGGAACGGCAGATCGTGCCCGGCGATCACCAGCGCGCCCTGGTAGGACGCGAGCGCGGCGGTCAGCTGCCGCACCCCGGACAGATCCAGGTTGTTGGTCGGCTCGTCCAGCATCAGCAGCTGCGGTGCGGGTGCGGCGAGCATCGTCGCGGCGAGCGCGGCCCGGAACCGCTCACCGCCGGACAACGTGCCCACCAGCGCCTCCGCCCGGGCCCCCTTGAACAGGAACCGCGCCAGCTGCGACCGCAGCGCGTTGTCGGTGACGCCGGGCGCCGTACGGGCCGCGTTCCGCGCCACGCTCAGGGTGTCGTCCAGGATGTCCAGGCGCTGCGGCAGGAAACGCAGCGGGACGAACGTCCGCGCCTCACCGGACAACGGCTCCACCTGCCCGGCCAGGGTGCGCAGCAGCGTCGTCTTCCCGGCGCCGTTCCGGCCGATCAGCGCGATGCGCTCCGGTCCGCGCACCTCCAGATCGCCCTCCCGCAGCAGGCCGTGGCGCGGCCGCAGCGACGTCAGACGGAGCACCGTGCGGCCCGCGGGCACCGCCGTGTGCGGCAGGTCCACCCTGATCTCGGCGTCGTCCCGGATCGCGTCCGCGGCCTCCTCGCGCCGCTCCCGCGCCTCCTGGAGGCGGTCCTCGTGGATGCCGCGGACCCGGTCGGCGGACTCCTGGGCGGAGCGCTTGCGTTCCCCGGCGACGATGCGCGGGGCGCGCCGCTGGGCGTCCAGTTTGGCGCTCTGCCGACGCCGCCGGGCCGCCTTGACGCGGCTCTCCTCCAGCTCCCGCTGCTGCCTGCGGACATCCGCCTCGGCGGTGCGCAACGTCCGCGCCGCCGCGTCCTGCTGGGCGTCGACGGCCTCCCGGTAGGTGGACCAGCCGCCGCCGTACCAGGTCACGGCGGTGGAACGCAGTTCGGCGATCCTGTCCATCCGCTCCAGCAGCTCCCGGTCGTGGCTGACCACGATCAGCGCGCCGGAGCGCCAGGAGGCGACGGCCTCGTGGAGCCGCCGCCGCGCGAACACATCGAGGTTGTTGGTCGGCTCGTCCAGCAGCAGCACGTCGGGGCGGTCCAGCAGCAGCGCGGCCAGCCGCAGCAGGACGGTCTCACCGCCGGACATCTCACCGACCGTACGGTCGAGATCGAGCGAGCCGAGCCCCAGGGAGCCCAGCATCGCCAGGGCGCGCTCCTCGATGTCCCAGTCGTCGCCGAGCGTGGTGAAGTGCGCCTCGTCGGTGTCGCCGGACTCGATGGCGCGCAGCGCGGCCCGCCGGTCGGCGATCCCGAGGGCGGCCTCGACCCGCAGACCGGTGTCGAGGGTGAGGTTCTGCGGCAGGTACCCGAGGGTGCCGGTGACGCTCACCGTGCCCTCGGCGGGGCGCAGTTGACCGGCCAGCAGCCGCAGCAGCGTGGACTTCCCGGTGCCGTTGTCGCCGACGAGGCCGGTGCGGCCCCGGCCGATGACGAAGGAGAGCCGGTCGAGGACGGTACTGCCGTCGGGCCAGTGGAACGTCACGCCGGAGCAGGTCACCGAGGCTTGCGGAGCGGGGGGTCGGGACATGGTTTTCTCGCAGTCTGCACGCAGGAACGGGGGCGTCGTAGGCGAGCACCACGCGGCGACCGGCCGGGGAGGGAGGGGTGCGGTCCTGGCAAAGGGAGGACGCTTCATGCACCGAGGTCGCATCCGCGCGAGGTCACGGGCGGCAGAGTGCCGACACGGCGTGACAGGCGTACGGCAGGGCCGTACCGCGCGATGGTCGCAGACCTCAGATGCGCAACGTCCACCTCTATCGGAGACAACAGGACCCGTGCACGGTACCTCAGCCCGGAGCGGGCCGCACCGGGATTTATCGGCGGGCGGGCGGTGAGGGCCGGACGGGCAGCTCGGTGCGGGCGCGGTCGGCTCGGTGCGGGTGCTGGTGCGGTCGGCCGCGTGCGCCCGGGGCGCCGGGGGCCTGCCGCGGCAGCCCGCGCCCGCCCTCGCCGCCACCGCTGTCCACAGCCCCCGCGCGTTGTCAGACCCCCGTGCCACGATGCGGGCATGAGCACTTCCGAACGCGTCACCCCTCCGATGGACGCCGATGAGCGGACGTCCCTGGCCAGCTGGCTCGACTTCTACCGCGCCACCCTCGTCGGCAAGTGCGCGGGGCTCGGCGAGGAGCAGCTGCGCACCGCCTCCGCGCCGCCCTCGCCGCTCACCCTCGTCGGCCTCGTCCGGCATCTGGCGGAGGTCGAGCGGCACTGGTTCCGCCGCGTCCTCGCCGGGGAGGACGTCCCCGATCTGTTCCCCGACGCGGCCGGTGCCGACGGGATGAGCGGCGGATTCGACGGCGCCGGTCAGGCGTCGTACGAGGACGCGCTGGAGCTGTGGCGTGCCGAGGTGGAGCACGCCCGGCGCGCCTGCGCCGACCGCTCCCTGGACGACACCGGCTCCCTGGGTGAGGCCCGTGTCACCCTCCGCTGGATACACACCCACCTGATCGCGGAGTACGCCCGCCACTGCGGCCACGCCGACCTCATCCGCGAGCGGATCGACGGCCGGACGGGCGTCTGACGGGCGCCCGGCACGGCGTCGGCGCGGCGTTCGGGGGCGCGGTCGCCCGGTGCACCTCCGAGGGCCGGAGGTGCACCGGGACCGCCGCCCCGGGCCGGGGCGACCCGGTCAGTCCCGGGGCGCGATCACCCGGCCGTTCTCCCGGACGGTGATCGCCATCGCCGGACACATGTCCGCGGCGTCCAGGACCAGCTCGTCGTCCCCGTCGATCTCCTCGCGTACCGGCCGGGAGCGGGGGCCGTCGAGAACGAAGAGCTCGGGGGCGGTTCCGGCGCAGATGCCGGAGCCGATGCAGCGCAGCGGGTCCACCTCCACCTGTCGGCTCATCGGCTCACCACCCCACCGGCAGCACGCGCGGCCCGCGCACCAGCATCTCGGTCTTCCACTGCACATCGCCCGCGACATGCAGCCCCGGGAAGCGGGTGATCAGCGCACCCAGCGCCTCCTGGAGCTCCAGCCGGGCCAGCGGCGCGCCCAGACAGTGGTGGACGCCGTGGCCGAAACCGAGGTGTTGGTTGCCCGTCCGGGTGAAGTCCAGGGTGCCGGGGGAGGAGAAGCGGAGCGCGTCGCGGTTGGCGGCGCCCACCGCGACCAGCACCGGCGTACCGGCCCGCACCAGCGTGCCGCCGACCTCGATGTCCTCGGTGGCGTACCGCGGCTGGCCCGCGCCGCTGCCCAGCGGGACGAACCGCAGCAGCTCCTCCACCGCACCGGCCATCAGCTCCGGGTGTTCCCGCAGCCGGGCCAGCTCCTCGGGGTGGTCGAGCAGGGTGAGGACGAAATTGGGGATCTGCGTCGCGGTCGTCTCGTGCCCGGCGACGAGGATGCCGATGCAGAGATCGACCAGCTCCAGCTCGGAGAGGCGGTCCCCGGCGTCCCGCGCGTCGATGAGCGCCGTCATCAGGTCGTCCTGCGGATGCCTGCGGTGCTCCTCGATCAACTTCCCCATGTAGGCGCGGAGTTCCTCGCGGTTGGCGTCGAACTCCGCCGCCGTCAGCGAACTGGTCGACAGCGCCGCATCGCTCCAGGCGCGGAACTTCGGCCGGTCCTCGACGGGCACGCCCAGCATCCGGCAGATGACCGCGACCGGAATCGGCAACGCATAGCGGTCCACCAGGTCGGCGGGCGGGCCCGCGTCCTCCAGCTCGTCGAGCAACTGGCCGGTCAACTCCTTGACCTGTGGCCGGAGTTTCTCCACCTGGCGGACGGTGAACGCCTTCGCCACCAGTGAGCGCAGCCGGGTGTGCTCGGGTGGGTCCATGCTCAGGATGCCGCTGTTGCGACTGCCCTCGGACTGCCGCGGCTCGTCGCGCTCGATCCCCAGCGCGCGACTGAAGCGCTGGTCACCGAGGACGAAGCGGGCTTCGGCGTACCGCGTCACCAGCCAGGCGGGTTCCCCGTAGGCCATGCGGACCTGCAACAGGCCGGGGCGGTTGCGGGCCTCGTCGTACGCCTCGGAGAGGGACAGGTTGTCAGCGGTGTTGAAGGGATAGGAGAGGGGTGCTGTTTCAGCTGTGGTCACGGTGACCTCCCTTGTGTAAGCACCTGCTTACAAACGTTAGGGCGCCGGTCCGCGGACGGTCAACGACCGGTTACGGCCGTTATCCTGACGGGCCGTCCGGAAAGGAGCACCATGGCGAACTCCGCCGACGTACCGGCCGGTTCACCCCGGAGAAGAGACGCCCGGGCCACCCGCCGCAGGCTGCTGGAGGCCGCCGCCGATCTGTTCGCCGAGCGCGGTTACGACGCCGCGACCGTGCGGGACATCGCGGACCGGGCCGGCGCCAACCAGGCGTTGCTGTTCCGGTATTTCGGCTCGAAAAGCGCCTTGCTGACGGAGGTGATGGCGCACAACGGCCAGGAGCAGCTGCGGGCCACACCCCCGGAGAAGCTGTTCGAGACGACGCTGCGCGGCATGCTCACCCATCACGGCAAGGAGCCCCACGACCGTTCCCTCGCGGTGTATCTGCGCTCCCTCGGCGGCGCCGAGGACGGCTCGGAGACGGTGAAGGCGCTGGGGGAGCAGTACGTCGACGTGCTGGCCACGCTCTCCGGCGCCGAGGACGCGGCGCTGCGTGCCGACCTCGCCATGGCGTGGTTGCTGGGCATCGGCATCATGCGCGTCGTCGTCGGCCGTGAACCCCTCGCGAGCGCCGACCCGGACGCGGTCTGCGGACTGGTCCTGGGCCTCCTCGGACAGCTGCTGGACGGGATGCCGGCGCCGGGGGGCGGGACGCCGCCGGAGCCTGAGGGGCGGTGACGGCGGAACGGGCGCCCCACGGGGGCCGCCGCGCCGTGCGTCCAGCAGCCTTTCCAGGAAGGTGCGTTCGCGGGATGGACTGTCACCGGTGCGCCCTAACCTGGAGGTGGACCGGCGGAGCATCAGGGGGCGGGAATGGGCGACGGAGGATCTTTCCGGGCCGAGGCGCGTGACGGCGGGCGCGTCCACCAGGCGGGCCGGGACCTGCACATCACCTACGCCGGTCCGGGCCCCGGGGCGGAGGAGCCGGAGGACGCGAGGGACACCGGAGCGCCGCCGGAACCCGGGGAACTGCTGGCCCGGTTCGCCGAGGCGCCGCTGCCCGTGCACGTCCTCGCCCCGCAGGCGCTGGCCGCCGTGCCGCTGCCGGACCCCGGACCCGGGCCCGAGGCCGTGGCCGAGGCGGTCGCTGCGCTCGCCGTGGAGGCGGTGCCCGCGGCCGCACCGATGGCGCCGCGGGGCACGGCGCACGCCCCGGTCCGCTGTCTGCGCCCGCCCGTCGCCCGGCCCGGCGGCCCGGCGCGGCCCGCGCTCGACGCCTGGGCCGCCGCGCTCCTGGACCGCGCCCTCCTGCGCAGCGCCGACGACGCCGAACTCCCGCTGTGCGCACCGCACGTCCGCACCCTCCTGTGGCGCTCCGGGGCCACCGGGTCCGCACCGGTCGTCGCGGCGGCCCGGCGCCTGCGGGACGGCTACGAGCGGTGCGGTGCGTACGAGGCGGCGCTGCCGTTCGCCGAGCGGATCGCGGCCTGCCCGGCGGGCGCCGGCCTCACCGACGCGCTGGCCCTCGGCCGTCTCCGGGTGCGTTGCGGCGACCACGCCGAGGCCGAGGCGGTGCTGCGGCCGGTGCTGGCCCGCGCGGACGCGGCGGTGACCGCCCGCGGTCTGACCCTGGCCGGAAACACCGGTCCGTCCCTGGGCGAACTGCTGCGGGAGAACGCCGAGGGACCCTTCACCGGCAAGCTCTCCACCGTCGACGGCGATGCGCTGGTGCAGGCCGCCGATGTGCTGACCGTGCTCGCCGAGGCGCTGCACGGGCGGCGCCGGTACGCGGAGAGCGAGCGGTTGCTGCACTCCGCCACCGGGCTGTACTGGCGGGTCCTGGGCGCCGCCCACCCGGCGCGGATCCTCACCCAGCTCCACCGCGCCCGCTCGCGCGCCCGCCAGCGCCTGTGGACCGAGGCGCTGTCCCTGCTCCACGACGCCCTGACCTTCCGTGACGCCGAGGCCCTGGCGCGCGATCACCCCCGCGCGGCCGCACTCATCCGCCTCACCCACGCCGAACTCGCCGACGAGGCGATACGCGGCCTGGCCGAGGACGGCCCCGGCCGCACCCGCGCCGTGGGCATGTTCCCCGCCCCCGTCGTCCGCTTCCTCGACGCCACCGTCAGCAGACCCCCGAAGCCCACCCCCGCCGACGCCGACCGCCTGGCCACGGAGGCCACCGCGGCCTGCGAGCAGGCGTACGGCCCCTGGCATCCACGCACCCGCGCGGCCCGCGAGCTGCTGGCGCGCCGGGAGGGCCCGGACGGGTAGGAGGCTCTGCCGTCCCGGTTCGGCCGACGAAGGGCTGGGCCCGTTTGCCGCGCCGTGGTCGGATACGGGATGACTTCCTTCTGGACCGGACAGCGGGTACGGCTGCGCGGCATCGAGCCCGGCGATTGGGCCGCGTTCCGGCGCTTCGCCGCCGACGAGGAACGGACGGGCGACGTGCTGCGTCCGCCGCGCTCCGCCGGGAGCTTCCGCGTGTGGGCGCGGGAGCAGGCCGTCGCCACCGGGGACGACGACTGCTTCCGGCTGGTGATCGAGGCCCTGGACACGGGGGAGGCGGTCGGCGCCGTCGGCGCGTCGTACGCCGATCCGCATGCGGGACGGTTCGAGTACGGCATCACGCTGGAGGCCGGTCACCGGCGCAAGGGGTATGCGCGGGAGGCGGCGGTGCTGTTGCTGCGTTTCTTCTTCGCCGAGCGGCGCCACCACAAGTGCGAGGTGCGGATCTTCGCGGACAACGCGGCGTCCCTGGCGCTTCACCGCGGGCTCGGTTTCGTCGAGGAGGGACGCCTCCGGGACCACGTCTTCCTCGGCGGACGGCATCAGGATCTCGTCCTGATGGGCCTGCTCGCCGGTGAATTCGACCGGCTGCACCCGGCGGGCGGGGCGTGATCCCTGCCGTCCGGGCCTGCCGGTTCACTCCCGCTGGTGCGCCGTCCGCGCCGCGTCCACGAAGCGTTCCAGGCACTGCCAGAAGGGGGCGTAGGCGGCGTCCAGACGGTCGCGGCCGGTGGGGTCGCCGGCGAGTTCGGCGGTGACGCCGGTGTAGAAGGGGCCGGTCGCCTTCTGGAGGGCGAGGGCCGCGGCGGCGGCCTCGGGCGGGCCCTCCAGCTCGACGATGCGGGCGCAGCGGCGGATGCGGGCGTACTCCGCGATCTCGCGGTCGTGCAGTGCGCGGAGGGTTTCGAGGCGCTCGGGGGAGTCGGGGCGGCGCAGGAGGGCGGAGGTCTCCCAGTACAGCTCGCCCATGCGGTGGGCCTGCTCGATGAGGTCGAGGTAGGCGGTGCGGCGGCTCTCGCGCAGCCGCTCGGCGCGTTGCGTACGGGCGGCGGTCTCCGCCTGGATGGTCGCGGCGCGGGCGCTGCCGCGGCCGGTCACCCAGCTCGCGAGAACCGCGGTGCCGCCGGTCACCACGGCGATGGCCAAGGTCCACAGTGTGCTGTTGTCCCCCATGTGGCGCCACGATACCGAGACGGGGGCGCGCCCCGGGGCGCCGGTCCGGTGCCCCCCCCGGGGTGGGGCGGAGCCGTCCCGTCGGGCGCCGCGGCACCGGGTGCGAGACCATGGAAGTCCCAGACGCATCGCGCATCGCCGAAGAGGCAGCCATGGAGTACCCGGAAGCGTTTGAGCTGGTGTTCCAGTCGTCGGCGGTCGCCGACGACGTGGTGGTCGTCCGGCGCACCGCGGCCGCCGGAGCGGGCGGATTCCCCGTCTACGAGGACGAGACGGGTATCGTCCGCGCCGAGATCAGCGACCGCGGTGAGGTCCGGATGCTGGCCAGCGGCGGGCACCAGGAGCTCGGCGTACCGGTCCTGGCCCGTGCCCTGAAACCGTTCTGACCCGGACGCCGTACGGATTGCGGCCCGCCCAGCGGGGTCCCCCGTACGGCGGCCGTGACACGGCCGGCGGTCAGTCGATGACCAGCTCGCCCATGGCGCTCCAGCCGGTGGCGCCCTCGATCGCGGTGCTCACGATCTCGGGGGTGTGCCGCAGCATCGGGCGCATGGTCTCCAGACCGGCGCGGAAGTGGTCGGAGGTGACGTGGGCCTCGGCGGCGTCGTCCTGGAACGCCTCGACGAGGGTGTAGGACAGCGGGTCCTCGACGCTGCGGGACCACTCGAACCAGAGGTTGCCGGGCTCGGCGCGCGTCGCCTCGGTGAACGCGGCCACGTGCTGCGGCCACTCCTCGGCGTATTCGGGCTTCACCGGAAATTTCACAACAATAAAGATCATTCGCTGATTCTAGGTCATCTCCGGCGGGCGGGATCAGCGGGTCCGGCCCGCCGGAGCTGCGTCGGCGGATCAGGCGGCCAGCGGCGGCGCGGGCGCGATCCGCGCCGTCACGCAGGGGTCGCCGGTGCGGTAGCCGAGGCGGTCGTAGAGCCGCTCGGCGGGGGCGTTGCCGCCGAGCTGCCACAGGGTGCAGACGCCGTCGCCGCGGACCGCGTGCCGGGTCAGCCAGGAGGTGAGCGCGGCGCCCAGGCCCTCACCGCGGCGGGCCGCGTCGGTGGCGACCGAGACCATCAGCGGTGCGCCGCTGTCCCGCAGCCTGCTCAGCGCCCCGCACGCCACCAGCTGCCCGGCGTCGTCGCGGATACCGGCCCAGAGGCGGACGTCGGCGGAGCCGGGGCCGGTGGAGTGGGCGGGGCTGTGCTCGGCGAGAAAGGCGCGCAGCTCGTCGTGGTGGGTGGCGTCCAGCGCCTGGACCCGGTCCTCCGCGGCGTGCGGGGGTGGCTCCTGTTCCGTCCAGCGGAAGACCCACTCGACGGCGTCGGTCACCGGGAGGTGCCGGCCGACCAGCACGTCGGAGCCGCGCGGCACGGTGAACTCCCGTACCCGGTCGGGCAGCCCGTGCGCGGCGCGCAGCACGAGTCCGGCGGCGGCGTCCGGGTCCCCGACGCTCATCACCTGTCCGCGGTCGAGCCAGGCCGCGGCGCCGGTGCCGCTCCAGCTGATCCGGTCGGCCGGCCGCCGCCGCGCGACGCCGAAGCGCAGCAGAGCGGTACCGGCCTGCGACTCCAGACCCTGACCGAGCGGGTCCGTGGTGCGGGGAGCGGGTGTCGTTGCCTGCATAGCTCTCTCGGGTACGTGGGAAGACGGTGTCCCCGGGGGCCCCGGGCGCGCGCGGGCGCGACCGGAGAGGGCCGGGGTGGAAAGTTGGGGGGTCCGGTGGCGGCAGCGCATACGCGCGCCCGGCCGACCGGACGTCCACTGTTGCACACCGACCCGGCCCCGGCGCAACTCCGCGCGGCCACATGATCGCCTCGCCTTCGCAGGGCGGGCCGCGCCCCGGCCACGGAAGTACAGGCGGGCGGTGGCGACAGGCATGGGATGGGGGTGCGGAACAGTCGCCGTCCGACGGCCCGTGCGCGGTGCCGGGGGCGGGCCGCACCGGGCCGGTACCCGGCTCGCCGTCCCGCCCCCCGCACCGCCACCGTGACCGAAGCGCATCCCGTATGTCGCCTGTCGCCGTGATCGGAATTTCGCTTGTCGTCGTGATCGGATCGTTGGACGCTGAGGCATGCGATCTCTTCCGACCTTCGTCCTCGTCCACGGGGCGTTCGCCACCTCCTTCTCCTTCGCGCCGCTCCAGGCCGAACTCGGCCTTCTCGGGCACCGTTCCGTCGCGGTCGACCTGCCGGGGCACGGCTTCGAGGCGACCTTCCCCGCCGCGTACCAGGCACCGCAGGACCTCGACGCGCTCGCCGCGGAGCCGGGCGGCATCAAGGACGTCACCCTCGCCGACGCCGTCGCCCGCGTCATCGGCGTCCTGGAGCGGGCGAAGCGGCACGGCCCGACCGTGCTCGTCGGCCACAGCCGCGGCGGCATCACCCTCACCGCGGTCGCCAACGCCCGCCCCGACCTCGTCGACCGCCTCGTCTACGTCTCCGCGTGGTGCCCGGTGGACCTCGACGTCGCCGGGTACTACGGCGAGCCGGAGATGGCGGACGTCGATCCGCGCGCCATGGCGACGGCGCTGGTCGGTGATCCGGCGGAACTCGGTCTGCTCCGCTGCAATTTCCGTACCGCGGACCCGGAGGCGCTCGCCGCGCTGCGGCAGACCATCGGCGCCGACCTCACCGACGACGAATTCCGCACCTTCCTGAACACCTTCCAGCCCGACGACAATCTCGACGCCGGAACCACCGCCGACTGCGCGCAGGAAGCGACCTGGGGCCGCATTCCCAAGTCCTATGTGCGGCTGGCCGAGGACCTCGCCATTCCGCTCGGTATGCAGGACCGGATGATCCGCGAAGGCGACGCCCTCGCGCCCGGTAACCCCTTCGACGTCCATACGCTCCCGGGAAGTCATCTGCGCTGGCTCGTCCACCCGGAGCCCGCCGCCGAAATCCTCGCGGGTCTCGCCGCGGGCTGACGTTCCGCCCTGGTGACCGGCGGGGCGGGAGGGAGCCGCGCCGCCGGTTTTCCGTGGCGCGCGATCCCGGCGGGGTATTTCCCGAGCAGAACCCCTTACGCGTAACGGAGTTACTCCGCGGGGAAAGGACGCATTGGCCGGGGAGCGGGTGGAGCGGCGTACCTTCCCGTCCGGTCGAAATCCGCACGAGGCGCACCGCGTGCACATTCCGGGAATGCCGTTGATTGCTACAGCGGCATGTCGTTCTCATGGCGGCCCCATGCCATCCCTGGCGCCGCTGAAGGGGCGCGGACAAGACTGACGTTCGCACGTTTGTGCAAGTCGTTCATGTCCCGTTTCCCGGAAAGCTCCACGGCTCATGCAGAAATCCCGCAGACCCGGCGCCCCCGCGGCCCGCCCCAGGAGGTGGCGCGCGTGCTGCGCCATGTGACGCGTAAGGCCGCGGGCTGGCTGATGATGATCGTGGTCGCCACCAACGCCACCTATTTCCTGGCGAGTTGGTTCCTCGACCCGCGCGCCAACTTCCGGGACCTGCGGCCGGTCCGCACCGAGGAACAGATCGACCGGGCGCTCGCGCCCTACAACCTGGACCCGCAGGTGCCGCTGGTGCACCGGTGGTGGGACTGGCTGACCTCCGTCGTCCTCCACTTCGACTGGGGGACGTCCCCCACGGGCGTCGCCGTCAACGGCGAGATCGGCCACCGCGCCCTGGTCAGCGCCGAACTGGTCGCCCTCGCCACCGTCCTGTCCGTCCTGCTCGGCGTCGCGCTGGGCGTTCACACCGCATCGCGCCAGTACGGCTGGGCCGACCGCGTCTCCCAGGTGGTCTCCGTCGTGGTGCTGAACATCCCGACGTCCGTCGCCGCCCTCGCCGTGGTCTCCGTCGCCATCTGGCTCAACGAACACGCCGGGCTGCACTTCCTCTACGTCGCCGGGGAGAGCTCCCCGAACACCGAGGGGCTGCTCCCCACGATCGGCGACCGCCTCCTCCATCTGATCCTGCCGACCCTGACGCTGACCCTGATGGGATACGTCGGCCACCACCTGACCCAGCGGTCGCTGCTGCTCGACACGCTCCACGCCGACTACGTCCGCACCGCCCGCGCCACCGGGCTCACCCGCGCCCAGGCGATCCGCCGGCACGCGCTGCGCACCGCGCTGATCCCGACGGCGACCTCCGTGGCGTTCAGCATCCCGGCGCTCTTCACCGGCGCCGTCATCACCGAGACGATCTTCGGCTGGAACGGCATGGGCCGCTACTTCCTCCAGACCATCGCCAAGAACGATGTGCACGGCACCGTCGCCACCGCCGCCTTCGCCGCGGCCCTCACCGCGGTCGGCGCGATCCTCGCGGACATCGCCACCGTCTTCCTCGACCCGAGAGTCCGGGTGAGCTGAGATGGCCACCGCCACGGAAACCCGCGCCGCCACCGGCACCGGCGCCCCGGCCCCCGCACCGCCCGCACACCGCCTCGGCCGCCTCTACCTGCGACGCTTCCTGCGCAACCGGCTCGCCGTCGCCGGCGTCGTGATCTTCGCCCTGCTGGTGCTGTTCAGCGCGTGCGGCGGCCTGCTCACCCCGTACACCTACGCCGACACCGACTTCGCCGCGCTCACCCAACCGCCGGGCGCCGTCCACTGGTTCGGCACCAACCAGGGCGGCAACGACGTCTACGCCTCCGCCGTGCACGGCCTCCAGCGGTCCCTGGTGATCGCTGTCAGCGTCTCCGTGCTGACCGTCGTCGTCGCCGCGGTCATCGGCTCCGGCGCCGCGTACTTCGGCGGCCGGATCGAGCGGGTGACGCTCGCCGTCATCCACTTCCTGCTGGTCGTCCCGTCCTTCCTCATCCTCGCGCTGGTCTCCCACCGGCTCGCCGGTGACTGGCGGGTGCTCATCGTCGTGCTGACGGTCTTCGGCTGGATGTCCACCGCCCGCGTCATCTGGTCCGTCTCGACCTCGCTGCGCGAGCGGGACTACGTGAAGGCCGCGGAATTCATGGGGGTCGGCGCGGTACGCATCATCCGGCGGCATCTGATCCCCAACCTCGGTTCGCTGCTGATCGTCAATCTGACGCTCGGCGTCGTGGCGACCGTCCTGAGCGAAACCGCCCTCTCCTTCCTCGGGTTCGGCGTCCAGACCCCGGACGTCTCCCTCGGCACGATGCTCGCCGACGGCGCGGGCACCGTCACGAGCGCCCCCTGGCTCTTCGCCTTCCCCGCGGGGCTGGTCGTCCTGCTCACCGTCTCGATGACCCTCATCGGCGACGGACTGCGCGACGCCCTCGACCCCGCCTCCGTGACCGGCGCCGCTGGAGGCCGACGATGACCCGTACGACGACCCTGACCCGCCCGGCGCCGCAGCCCACCACCACCCCCGTGCTCTCCGTACGGGACCTGCGGATCTCCTTCCCCTCCGAGGCCGGGACCGTCGAGGCGGTCCGCGGCGTCTCCTTCGATCTGCTGCCGGGCCGCACCCTCGGCGTCGTCGGCGAATCCGGCTCCGGCAAATCGACCACCGCGATGGGCGTCATGGGCCTGCTGCCGCCCACCGCCGAGGTCACCGGACAGGTCCTGCTGAAAGGCCGTGACCTGGTCGGACTCGGTGACAAGGCGCTCTCCGCGGTCCGCGGCGCCGAACTCGGCACGGTCTTCCAGGACCCGCTGTCCGCGCTCACCCCGATCTTCTCCGTCGGCCGGCAGCTCTCCGACGCGCTCCGCGTCCACCAGAGCCTGACGAAACGGGCCGCCTGGGACCGCGCCGTCGAACTCCTCGACCTCGTCGGCATCCCCGACCCGCGCGAGCGCGCCCGCTCCTTCCCGCACGAGTTCTCCGGCGGGATGCGCCAACGCGTCGTCATCGCCCTGGCCATCGCCAACCGCCCCTCCGTCCTCATCGCCGACGAACCCACCACCGCCCTCGACGTCACCGTCCAGGCGCAGATCCTCGACGTGCTGCGGGTGGCCCAGCGGGAGACCGGCGCAGGTCTCGTCCTGATCACCCACGACCTCGGCGTCGTCGCGGGTCACGCCGATGACGTCGCCGTGATGTACGCGGGCCGCATCGTGGAGCGGGCCGGCGTCCGGGAGCTCTTCGACCGGCCGGCGATGCCGTACACCGCCGGGCTGCTCGCCGCCGTCCCCACCGTGGACAGCGGGGAGCGCCGCCCGCTGATCCCGATCGGCGGCGAGCCGCCCGCCCTCGTCGGCCCGCCGCCCGGCTGCGCCTTCGCGAGCCGTTGCCGCATCGCCGTCGACGCCTGCCGCACCACCGACCCCGCACTGCGCGACGTCCCCGGCCACGGGCAGGCCGCCTGCCTGCGCGCCGGTGAGGTGGCCGACGGGATGCCGGCCCCCGCCGGGCCCGCCCCGGACGGCGCACCCGGCCCCGCGGCGGGCCCCGCCGCGCCCGGTGAGGTGGTGCTCCGCGTCGAGGACCTGGTCAAGACGTTCCCCGTCACCAAGGGTGCCGTCCTCAGGCGCCGGGTCGGCACGGTGCACGCCGTCAACCGGGTCAGCTTCGAGCTGCGCGCCGGGGAGACCCTGGGCCTGGTCGGCGAGTCCGGCAGCGGCAAGACCACCACCCTCCTGGAGATCCTGCGGCTGAAGCGGCCCGAGGGCGGCCGCATCGAGATCGCCGGGACCGATGTCGCGAGCGCCGGGGCGGGCGTGCGGGAGCTGCGGCGGGACGTCCAGATCGTCCTCCAGGACCCGCTGGGCGCCCTCGACCCGCGGCTGCCGGTCCACCATCTGCTCGCCGAACCCCTCCAGGCCATCGGCGCCGACCGGGCCACGATCCGCACCCGCGTCCCCGAACTGCTGCGCCTGGTCGGCCTGGACGAGGCGGTGAGCGACCGCTTCCCGGCCGCGCTCTCCGGCGGCCAGCGCCAACGCATCGGCATCGCCCGGGCATTGGCCACCGAACCGAAGCTGCTCGTCCTCGACGAACCGCTCTCCGCCCTCGACGTCTCCGTACAGGCCGGAGTGATCAACCTGCTGGCGCGGCTGCGGCGGGAACTCTCCCTCGCCACCCTCGTCGTCGCCCACGACCTGGGTGTGGTCCGCTACCTCTCCGACCGCGTCGCCGTGATGTACCTCGGCCATCTCGTCGAGACCGGCCCCACCGAAGCGCTCTTCGCCAACCCCCGGCACCCGTACACCCGGGCGCTGCTCTCCGCGATCCCGGTGCCCGACCCGGAGCGCGAACGCACCCGCGAGCGGCTGGTCCTGGAGGGCGAGCAGTCCGGCGCCGGCCGGCTGCCCGCGGGCTGTGTCTTCGTGGACCGCTGCCCGCTGTACCGCCACGCCGGTGAGGAGCTGCGCCGCCGCTGCCGCACCGAACGCCCGGCCCCGGCCGAGGTGGACGGCGCCCCCGGCCACCGCTCCGCCTGCCACGCCGTCTGACCCCGCACCCCCGCCCCCCCGGAACACGAAGGAACCCTGCCGTCATGCGCGCAAGACTGGTCCTGCCCCTCGCCCTCGTCGCCGCCGTCTCCGTCGCCGCCACCGCCTGCCAGGCGCCCGCCGCGAAGGACACCGCCGACGGCCCCCGGACCGCGTCGGCCGCCGTCGACTACAACCCGCAGCCCTACGACAAGATCAAGGACGGCGGCACCTACACCACCGCCGGCACCTTCGACGACCAGGGCAACCCGTTCCACGTCAACGCCACGCTGACCGCCGCCCGCGTCTGGAGCTGGTACAACGCCGACGCGATCACGTACTCACCCGCGGGCGAGGTCCGCTACAACCCCGACTACTACAGCGACGTCGAGGTCACCGTCGACGGCGGGAACCAGAAGGTCGTCCTCACGCTCAACCCGAAGGCCGTCTTCAACGACGGCACCCCCATCGACTGGCGGACGATCGAGGCCACCTGGAAGGCAAACAACGGCTCCGGCAAGGAGTTCGCCGCCGCCTCCACGGACGGCTACGACCGGATCACCGCGGTCGAGCGTGGCAAGGACGCCAAACAGGCCGTCATCCGCTTCCGGGGCGTCAACCCCGCCTGGCCCGCCCTCTTCAGCACCTTCCTGCACCCGAAGGCCGCCACCCCCGGGAACTTCAACAAGGCGTACGTGAAGAAGGCCCACCCGGAGTGGGGCGCCGGCCCGTACACCGTCGGCAGCTGGGACACCCACTCCGGCGACATCACCTTCGTCCGCAACCCGAAGTGGTGGGGGAAGAAGGGCAAGCTCGACAAGCGCGTCTACGTCAACCTGGAGTCGACGGCCGCGGTCAACGCCTTCAAGAACGGCCAGCTCGACTACGTCTCCGCCGTCGACGCGGAGAGCCTCAAGCAGCTCAAGGGCCTGACCGGCACGGAGATCCGCAGCGGCGGCAGCCCCTTCGAGTACTCCCTGAACGTCAACACCAGGTCCCCGATCCTCGCCGACGAGGCCGTCCGCAAGGCCGTCATCGAATCCGTCGACCGCCCGCAGATCGCCCGCATCCAGTTCCAGGGCCTCGACTACAAGGAGCCACTGCCCGGCTCGGCCGTCCTCTACAGCTTCCAGAAGGGGTACGAGGACAACGTCGCGGCCGTCCTGAAGCACGCGCCCGGCCAGGCGGCCAAGACCCTGGACGCCGCGGGCTGGAAGCCGGGCCCGGACGGTATCCGCGTCAAGAACGGCAGGAAGCTGGAGATCGGCTACACCCTCCTCGGCGACGACCCGCTGGGCAAGGCCACCGCGGGCGCCCTCGCCGCGATGCTGAAGCCCGCCGGCATCCATCTCGTGATCAAGAAGGGCGACGACGCGGACTTCGCGAAGATCCTCAACGAGCGCCGCTTCGACCTGATCCTCTCCGGCAACCGCTCCATGGACCCGTTCGGCGCCCGCTACCTCTGCGACTTCTACTGCGCGGACCGCGACTCCAACCTCACCGGCGCCGGCACCCCCGCCCTCGACAAGGAGATCCGCGCCACCGCCGGCATCGCCGACCTCGGCAAGCAGGCCACGGCGGTCAACAAGGTCGAGCGGAAGGCGCTGGCGCAGTACGCGTTCCTGCCGCTGTTCAGCGGCCCGTCGACGTACGGCGTCAAGAAGGGGCTCGCCAACGTCGGCGCGACGATTTTCCACAGCCCGCTGCCGGAGACGGTCGGCTGGCAGAAGTGACGCCGTTGCCTCGCCGCGCGGACCGGGCGTCCCGCCCCGGCCCGGCCGCGCGCCTCCGGCCGTCCGCCGGGGCCCGGCCACGGCACGGCGGGCGGGCGGTTCCGGCGGGCCGGTGGCGGTTCCCCAGGAAGCGGAGGTGAATCCGGCGGCAGCCCTCAGTCCGACGAGCTGAGCGCGCCCTCCCGGACGGCCCCGGAGCGCAGACCGGCGGTCCACTTCTCCTCGATGCGGCCGAACTTCCAGACGGCGAGCGCGACCACCCAGGTGGCGAAGAAGAGGCCCACGATGACGAAGCCGACGAGGTTGAGGTCGAGCCCGGCGATCCAGTCCCAGAAGAAGCCGTGCAGATCGAGCTTCTCTGCGAGCAGGCCGAGCAGTTCGACGGTGCCGATGAGCAGCGCGACGGCGACGGAGAGCCCGGTGATGGTGAGGTTGTAGTAGACCTTGCGGACCGGCTTGGAGAACGCCCAGCCGTAGGCGAAGTTCATGAACGAACCGTCGATGGTGTCCAGCAGCGACATCCCCGCCGCGAACAGCACCGGCAGGCAGAGGATGGCGTACCAGGGCAGCCCGGAGGCGGCGCCGGACCCGGCGAGCACCAGCAGCGCGATCTCGGTCGCGGTGTCGAAGCCGAGACCGAAGAGCAGACCCAGCGGGTACATCTGCCAGGGCTTGGTGATCGACTTCATGACGCGGCCGAGGAGGCGGTTCATGAACCCGCGGTTGTTGAGCTGCTCCTCCAGCGCGTCCTCGTCGAACGACCCGGCCCGCATCCGCCGGAAGACCCGCCAGATGCCGACGAGGATGACGAGGTTGACCGTGGCGATGACGTAGAGGAAGACACCGGAGACGGTGGTGCCGATCAGCCCGGTGATGTCGTGCAGCCGGGAACTGTCGTCCCGCACCGGCCCGGCGAGCGTCTTCACACCGAGGGAGAGCAGGAAGGCCAGCGCGAAGACGACGCTGGAGTGCCCCAGTGAGAACCAGAAGCCGACCGACAGCGGACGCTTCCCCTCGCCCATGAGCTTGCGGGTGGTGTTGTCGATGGCGGCGATGTGGTCGGCGTCGAAGGCGTGACGCATGCCCAGGGTGTACGCGGTGACCCCGATGCCGATCCCGAAGGTCTTGGTGCCCAGGCTGTAGTGTTCCGGCGCCACGATGGCGACCAGCGTGAACCACCCGATGACGTGCAGGGCGACGATGAACGAGGCCATGCCCGCCATCCGGCCCCACTCGGCGCGGGTCATCGAGCGGGCGATGCGCTGACGGCGGGTGAGCGCGGTGCCGGCCGCGGAGGGGGACGGGGAGGTGGGCATGGACACTGCTTTCTTCCGTAGGGCGTACCTCTCCACATTCCTGCGGGTCAGTTTTACTTGCAACCAATGTGCAGTAAAGCTTCGGGGCGGCCCCCTCCGGCGAAAGCCGCCGCCGAACGGCGGTGATCGCCAACGGATTTCCGTGCCCCGCCGCCCTTTTCGGGCGCGAACGCGCACGGTGGGCCGTCCGGAATGGTCGCCGCGCGCGGGGATGAACGGGCACACACAATCCCGACGCGGGAAACCGCCCGGGCTGTCGGTTCCGGCCGGGGTGGATGGTGCAGGATGGGCCGCGGATGTGGTGCGATGTGTACCGCACCCGGCGGTGTTTGTATGTTTATCCCTGGAATTGGTCGAAGTGGATATTGCGTCAGGCAGTGCCCCCACGAATGAGGTGAAGCGGTGAACGGCCCCGATGCCACCGATGAGCAGTGGGAGGGTCTGGCCGAGGTCGTCCCGCTGCGTAGCGGGAGTGAATGGCCTTCCTGGCCGGATCACCGTGCGCTCCCCGATGACGATCCGACCGAGGAGAGCCGCCGTTTCGTCGTGATCCGGGTGCAGACTTTCGCGGACGCCCGCGAGGTCGCCGAGTACCTGATGGCGCAGATCCCCGTACTGCTGGACCTCAGCAGCGCCGATGCGGATGTCGCCAAGCGCATCCTGGATTTCTCCAGCGGCGTCGTCTTCGGGCTGGCCAGCGGAATGCACCGCGTCGACACCAATGTCTTCCTGCTCGCGCCTCCGGGAACGGAGGTCGCGGAACCGGCTGTCGGCGGCGTCCCTCATTCGTAGGAAGAGCCGACGATGTAACGGTTCTCCGACGGGTGCCCCATGGGACCCTGCATAGCTTCGAGCTATGCATAGCGACAGCGCGCGTCCCGCGCTCACCGAGTTACGTCTCTCCGCCTTCCGCAACCACCGCGGCGTCAGCCTCCCGCTGAGCCCCGTCACCCTGCTCACCGGCCCGAGCGGCAGCGGCAAGACCGGGGCGCTCCAGGCGTACGGCATCCTCGCCCGGCTCGGCGCCGGGGAACGGCTCGCCGATGCGCTGGCGTCCGTACCCGGCGGCGCCCCGGCGTGCGTACCGGCCGACGCGCGCCCCGACGAACAGGGCCGCCGGGGGTTCCGCATCGGCTGCACCGTCGACGGTCCGGCTGGGCCGGTCCACCTCGATCTGGCCGTCCAGACCGAGCCCGACCTGCGGATCGCCGGGGAACGGCTGACCGGCGGCGGCGCCACCCTTCTCACCACCGCCCTGACGGACCCGGCCCGCCGCGCCGTACAGGCCGCCTGGCACACCGCGGGTGCGGCGCCCGTCACTCGCGCACCGCTGCCCGACGACCGTCTCGGCACCCCGCTGCTACCGCTCCGCGTCGCGGGCAAGACCGCAGGTCAGCGCCTGGTGCTGGCCGCCGCGGAACAGGTTGTGGTGGCGCTCAGGTCGGTGTTCCGGTGCGATCCGCGGCCGGAGGCGATCCGCGGCGAACGGCGGGCCACCGGGTGCGCCGACGCCGACCGGCCCGGGGGAGCGGCGGACGTCCGGACACCCCGGGGGCGCCGTACCGCCGTCCGGCCGGGCACCGCGAAGCGGACGGAGGCCCGGCCGGCCAAGGGCGAGGCGGTGGACGAGGCGCGGCTGCGGTCCTCCTGCGACAACCTGGCGGCGGTTCTGCAGCGGATGGCCGACGAGCGCGCGCAGCGCCGTACCGGCCTGCTGACGGCGGTGCGGGCCGCCTGGCCGGAGCCGGTCGAGGGGGTGCGCGCCGTGCCCCGGCAGCCGGACCGGCGGACGGCGGCCGACGGGCGGAGCGGTGCCGCGCCGGCGCCGGGCCCGGTGGCGCTCCGGGACGAGCCGGCCGGACCGACGGCCCTCCAGGCCGTACTCGACCGGGGGCGCCTGGGGCAGATGCCCCTGGACTGTCTCGGTGACGGCGAATTGCGCTACCTGGGCCTTGCGGTGGTGCTGCTCACCGGGCCCCGGACGCTGGCGATGGACCCGGTGGCGGAGATCCCGGAGGCCCGCCAGCAGCTGACGGTGGTCGCGGACGGCGCGGACCGCTGCATGGACGCCCGGCAGGCCGCCGAACTGATGGCGCTGGCCGCGCGGATGGCGGACCGCGGCCGGGTGCGGCTCCTGGGGACGGTGCGGGATCCGGCGGCCGCCGACGGACTGCCCGGGGTGCGGGTGCTACACCTGGGGGCATGAGTGAAGATCTCCACACCCTCCAGCGGCGACTGGCCGCCTTCGCCGCCGCCCGGGACTGGCAGCAGTACCACAACCCGAAGAACCTGGCGGCGGCGCTCAGCGTCGAGGCCGCCGAACTGGTCGAGATCTTCCAGTGGCTGACCCCTGAGCAGTCGGCCGCGGTGATGTCCGAACCGTCCTCCGCGCGCCGGGTGGAGGACGAGGTCGCGGACGTCCTCGCCTATCTGCTGCAGTTCTGCGAGGCCCTGGGGATCGACGCCCTGACGGCCCTGGCGGCGAAGATCGAACGCAACGAATCCCGCTTCCCCGCGGTACGCGACGCGCGGCCGGACCGCGACCGCACGGCGGACGGGGCGCCGGACGGGCCCGGCGGGGCGGATTCCGCCTCCTGAGCTTCGGCCGGCGGTTCCCCGCCGTTCCCCGAGAGGGCCCGCCGACCGGGCAGGAACGGGGAGCGGGCCGGGCGGCGCCCCGGTTGCGGTGCGGGCGGCGGCCCTGCTCGGGGCCGGCCGCCCGCACCGCCGGGGGAGGTGGCCGATTCGGGCACCCATACGGGGCGCTTTCGGGCGTTTCCCCGGCCCCGGCCGTCGCCTCCCGTGCGCACCGCGCTGCCTGCCGTGGCGGAACGGAACGCCGTGCCGCCCGGGTCCGAGGGGGCGACGGTGCTCCGACGGTGCGCCGGAGCGCGAGGGGGAGACCGTGACGGAAGTGAACGGAGGGGCTCGGGCGCGCCGTTGGTCACTCTCCGGAGTTATCGATCTCTCCACACCGCCTTGGTTGTCCACAGATTTGCGAATTCCCCTGGCGTTTTTGGGTGTTCACCCTCACTCTGGGTAGTGAAAGAGTGTGAGGTGAGACAGATGACGACGGAGGGAGGAACGCGCATGGACGCGGTGCGGATCATCGCGGCCAATCGGCGCGGTCTGGCAGAGGCGAGCACGGTGCGCGAAGTGGTCGTCGAGGCATGGCAGGCACAAGCCCTGGCCGAGGCGGTCGGGAGCCATCTCGCCATCTTCGGTCCGTACGAAGCGCGGTCCAGGGCACGGGGTTTGGGCGATGCGGGCGGGCGGTTCAGCGGGGGACTGCTGTGCCCGGTGACGGGAGCGGGCGGCCTGCGGGCGGCCCGGCTGACCGAAGTGAAGGACGCCAGAGCCGCGTTGACGGGCCTGAGCGGACTGCTGCGGGAGGTCTGCGAGGTGCTGGTGGGCATCGTGTGCACGGCGGACGAGGAGGGCATGTACTGGACCTGCGTCGAGGTGATGGACTCCGCGGACGAATCGCGTGACCGGATAGCCGGAATACTCGAAAAGCTGGAGGTACGCGACCACGATCTCGCCTGAGGCACGGCGCGCGGACCGGCCGGCTCCCCCGGCCCTTCGCGGCCCTGACGCCGGCGGCTGTCCGTACCGGCCTTCCGGGGGCCGATGCCCTCAGCCGTTCGCCCCGGCCCTGCCCAGGGCCGATCTCGCAGGCTCCCTCCCGGTGGCGCCGGACCCGCGCTCCCCGATGTGCCCCGCCTCCCGCAGGCCCGTGCCCCGGGGAACGCCCCTGTGGCCTCGCCGATGGCTCCTTCCGTTCACCGGACGCTTCGATCCGGGGCACGCGGTCCGCGGCGACGGTTCCACGGGGGATCAGCGTGCAGGATGGAGGCATGGATCTGCGTATTTTCACGGAGCCTCAGCAGGGGGCTTCCTACGACACCCTTCTCACCGTCGCCAAGGCCACCGAAGACCTCGGCTTCGACGCCTTCTTCCGCTCCGACCACTACCTCGCGATGGGCAACTCCGACGGTCTGCCCGGCCCGACGGACGCCTGGATCACCCTGGCCGGTCTCGCCCGTGAGACGCGGCGCATCCGCCTCGGCACCCTGATGACCGCCGGCACCTTCCGGCTGCCCGGCGTGCTGGCGATCCAGGTCGCCCAGGTCGACCAGATGTCCGGCGGCCGCGTCGAACTGGGCCTGGGAGCAGGCTGGTTCGAGGAGGAGCACAAGGCGTACGGCATCCCCTTCCCCAAGGAGAAGTTCGCCAGGCTGGAGGAGCAGCTCGCGATCGTCACCGGCCTGTGGGGCACCGCGCCGGGCGAGGAGTTCTCCTACGACGGCACGCACTACCAGCTGACCAAGTCGCCCGCGCTGCCCAAGCCCGCCCAGCACAAGGTCCCGGTGCTGATCGGCGGCCACGGGGCGACGCGCACACCGCGGCTCGCCGCGCAGTACGCCGACGAGTTCAACATCCCGTTCGCCTCCCTCCAGGACAGTGAGCGCCAGTTCGGCCGGGTGCGGGCGGCGGCGGAGGCGGCCGGACGCAAGGGCGACGACCTGGTGTACTCCAACGCCCTCGTCGCCTGCGTCGGCAAGGACGACGCCGAGGTGGCGCGCCGTGCGGCGGCCATCGGGCGGGAGGCGGACGAGCTGAAGGCCAACGGCCTGGCCGGTTCGCCCGCCGAGGTCGTCGACAAGATCGGGCGGTACGCCGAGATCGGCGCTTCCCGCGTCTATCTCCAGATCCTGGATCTGGACGACCTCGACCACCTGGAACTGATCTCCGCCCAGGTGCAGTCGCAGCTCGGCTGAGCCCGCGGGCGCGGCGCCGGGCCGTGATCCGGTGCGCGGCGACCGCGAGGCGGCGAGGGCCGTCGGCCCGGTGGAGGACCACCGGGCCGACGGCCCTCGCGCTGTCTCGGTGCGTTCCGGACCGGGTCTCGGGGGCCCAGCCTCCGGGAACGGCCGGTCGCCCGGGAAACGGGTCCGGTGAGCGGGCTCCGGCGCGGCCGTGCGCCGTGCGCCGGGCGACGGTGCGGAGCGCGGGCAGCGGGGCCGTAGGGGCGTTTCAGCGAGGCCGCCCATATGGCGCTTTGCCGTAATCGTCGTCAACCTGACGCCTCTCCGGGCGGGTTTTCCCGGCGCGCGAGGCGCCATGTTGACGGCGGTTCGACGGCGGGCGGCGGTGCGCCGACGGGCTCGACCGCCGTACCGGAATCCCGCCGGGCGGCCCGGCGAAGCCCGGCGGGGACGTTCCGGAACCCGCGCGGGAGCGGCGTCGGCAGGAAACCCGAGGCGAACGGAACCGGCCACGGGGGAGCCCGCGGGCAGCCCCGCGAACGGGGTGGCCCGGGCGGCCGTACGGGCCTGGGCGATGCCTCGCGCCGCCCGTCCGCGGCCGCCGCGCGAGCCGGAGCCGCGGCCCTTTCGGGGCGGCTTCCGCGCGGCGTTCGCGGCGTCGCCACTGAAAAGATCCCCGGCTCCGCGGCGCCTCACCGGCACACCGATCGGGCGGGCACGGGCGCCGGGGCGCGGGGCCGAGGCCGGTCGGCGGCGCGGGGTGTAGGGGCAGGCCACCGCCCGCCGTGCACGCGGTGCACGGCGCGGGGAGTGGAGCGAGGCGCGGGCACCCGGCGCGTGGAGGCTCCGGTGCGCCCCCTGCGGGACGTCCGGCCGCGCCCCGCCCCCGGATCGGGGAACACCCCGACGCGCCCCCGAGCCGTACCCCCACTTCTCCCCCGAATCGCGCCCGCCGCGTTCCCCGCGGGGCGGAAGCGGCCAAGATGGAGAGATGGGATTCCAAGTCGATTCCGAGGCCGGGCGGCTGCGCCGCGTCATCCTGCACCGTCCCGATCTGGAGCTGAAGCGGCTGACGCCGACCAACAAGGACGCGCTCCTCTTCGACGACGTGCTGTGGGTGCGCCGGGCGCGGGCGGAGCACGACGGATTCGCCGATGTGCTGCGGGACCGCGGGGTGGCGGTGCATCTCTTCGGCGATCTGCTGGCCGAGACGCTCGCCCTGCCCGCCGCGCGCGAGCTGGTCCTGGACCGCGTCTTCGACGAGAAGGAGTACGGCCCGCTCGCCACCGATCATCTGCGGGCCGCGTTCGATGCGCTGCCGGTCGAGGAGCTGGTCGAGGCGCTGGTCGGCGGCATGACGAAGCGGGAGTTCCTGGAGCGGCACCCGGAGCCCACCTCCGTCCGCTTCCATGTGATGGAGCTGGACGACTTCCTGCTGGGCCCGCTGCCCAACCACCTCTTCACCCGCGACACCTCCGCCTGGGTCTACGACGGGGTCTCGGTCAACGCCATGCGCTGGCCGGCCCGGCAGCGCGAGACGGTGCACTACGAGGCGATCTACGCCCACCATCCGCTCTTCCGCGACGAGGGCTTCCGCGTCTGGTCGCAGGGCCAGGCGGACTACCCCTCCACCATCGAGGGCGGCGACGTCCTGGTGCTCGGCAACGGCGCGGTGCTCATCGGGATGAGCGAGCGGACCACGCCGCAGGCCGTCGAGATGCTGGCCAGAGGGTTGTTCGCCGCGGGATCGGCCCGCACCATCGTGGCGCTGGACATGCCCAAGAGCCGCGCCTTCATGCACCTCGACACGGTCATGACCATGATCGACGGCGATACCTTCACGCAGTACGCGGGGCTCGGCATGCTCCGCTCGTACACCATCGAGCCGGGCGGCGGCGAGGGCGACCTCAAGGTCACCGACCATCCCCCGGAGCACATGCACCGCGCGATGGCGGCGGCACTCGGGCTGAGCGACATCCGGGTGCTCACCGCCACCCAGGACGTCCACGCCGCCGAGCGGGAGCAGTGGGACGACGGCTGCAACGTCCTCGCGGTGGAGCCGGGCGTGGTGGTCGCCTACGAGAGAAACGTCACGACCAACACCTTCCTGCGCAAGCGTGGCATCGAGGTCATCACCATCCCGGGCAGCGAACTGGGCCGTGGCCGGGGCGGTCCGCGCTGTATGAGCTGTCCGGTGGAGCGCGACGCCATACCGGGCACGGCCTGAGGCGGTCCGGACGAGGGGCGCCGCCCGGCCACCACGGGGCGGCGTCCGAGGGGGCTCCGGCGTATCCGATCGGGCCCCGTCCGTGTCCCCGGCCCCGGTTCCGGCCGTGTCCCGGACCGCTCCCGGCTCGTGCACAGTGGTCCGGGCGAGGCGTCGTACGGCGCGCCGGGGCGGCTTCGGCATCCCACCTCTGAATAGTGATACGGCGTCTCGTATACACTTCCAGGGTTCGTTGTCCGAAACACACCCCTCGTGCCCCGATGCCGTGAACCAGGAGTCACCATGGCGATAGATCTCACCGGCCGCCACTTCCTCAAGGAGCTGGACTTCACCGCCGAGGAATTCCGCGGACTGGTCGACCTGGCGGCCGAGCTGAAGGCCGCCAAGCGTGCCGGGACCGAGACCCAGCGGCTGCGCGGCCGCAACATCGCCCTCATCTTCGAGAAGACCTCGACCCGCACCCGCTGCGCCTTCGAGGTCGCCGCCGCCGATCAGGGGGGCTCGACCACCTACCTCGATCCCTCCGCGTCGCAGATGGGCCACAAGGAATCCGTCCGCGACACCGCGCGCGTGCTCGGCCGGATGTTCGACGGCATCGAGTTCCGGGGCAGCGCACAGGCGGACGTCGAGGAACTGGCCGCGCACGCCGGGGTCCCGGTCTTCAACGGCCTGACCGACGACTGGCACCCCACCCAGATGCTCGCCGACATCCTCACCGTCGTCGAGCACGGCGGCGGCCGCCCGCTGAGCGACACCGCCTTCGCCTACCTCGGCGACGCCCGCTACAACATGGGCAACTCCTACCTCGTCACCGGCGCCCTGCTCGGCATGGACATCCGGATCGTGGCCCCGCGGCTGCTCTGGCCGTCCGACGCGGTCGTCGCGCAGGCCCACGCCCTCGCCGCGGCCAGCGGCGCCCGCATCACGCTCACCGAGGACGTGGCCGAGGGGGTGCGCGGCGCCGACTTCGTGACCACCGACGTCTGGGTCTCCATGGGCGAGCCCAAGGAGGTCTGGGACGAGCGGATCGCACTGCTCGCCCCGTACGCCGTGACCATGGACGTGCTGCAGGCCACCGGCAAGCCGGACGTGAAGTTCCTGCACTGCCTGCCCGCCTTCCACGACCTGGGCACGGCGATCGGCCGGGAGATCCACGCCCGCCACGGTCTGACCTCGCTGGAGGTCACCGACGAGGTCTTCGAATCCCCGCACTCCGTCGTCTTCGACGAGGCGGAGAACCGCATGCACACCATCAAGGCCGTCCTCGTCGCCACCCTCGGCCGCTGACGACCGCCGCCCGCGGGGTGCGCCCGGCGCACCCCGCACCGCATACCCATACGCACAAATGGGCGATCATGCAGTCATAGCGGTTACCATCGACCGCGCTCACGGGATTCCGGCCCACCGGCCGCCCCCCGTTTCCGCCCGCCGGACTCGACCAGCACCGGCAGCGCGCCCCGCACCACCAGAGATGAGAACCACCCCATGCGCCCGTCCGCATCCCCCCGCCCGTCCCAGGCGCGGCGCGCACCGCTCGCCGCCCGCCCCGGACTGCGCATCAAGTCCCCCGATGCGCTCCTCGCCGAATCGGGTACGGACCTCGACGGCAACGGCCTCACCCGCAGCATGGGGCTCTTCCAGGTGGTCTGCTTCGGCATCGGCGCCATCGTCGGCACCGGCATCTTCGTCGGCCTCTCCGACACGGTCGCCCACGCCGGCCCCGCGGTGCTCATCTCCTTTGTGCTCGCCGCGCTGACCTGCGTCTTCACCGCCTTCTCCTTCGCCGAGCTGGGCGGCGCGATACCGGTGTCCGGCAGCTCGTACTCCTACGCGTACGCCACCCTCGGCGAGCGGACCGCGTTCCTCGTCGGCTGGTGTCTGCTGCTGGAGTACGGCGTCTCGGTGTCGGCGGTCGCGGTCGGCTGGGGGCAGTACCTCAACGAACTGCTCGGCAGCCTCACCGGCTGGCAGCTGCCCGCCGCACTGGCCAGTCCGCCCGGTGACGGCGGCATCGTCAACATCCCGGCGGTCGTCGTCATGCTGCTCGCCGCGACGCTCCTGGTGCGGGGCATCCGGGAGAGCGCCCGCGCCACCGCCGCCATGGCCGTCCTGAAGATCGTGGTGCTGCTGCTCTTCTGCGGCATCGCCCTCTCCGCCTTCCGCGACGGCAACCTCACCCCGTTCGCGCCCGAGGGCGTCGCCGGCATCACCTCCGGCGCCTCCGTCGCGTTCTTCTCGTACATCGGCTTCGACGCGATCACCACGGCGGGTGAGGAGGTCAAGAACCCGCGGCGGAACATCCCGCTTGCGATCATGATCTGCATCGGCGTGGTCACCGTGCTGTACTGCCTGGTCGCCCTCAGCGCCATCGGCGCGCTCTCCGCCGGGGACGTCGCCGACAAGCCCGCCGCGCTCTCGCTGATCGTCAACCACGTCACGCACTCCGCCGTCGGCGGCGGGGTGATCGCCTTCGGTGCGGTCGTCGCCATCGCCTCCGTGGTCCTGGCGGTCATGTACGGCCAGACCCGCATCCTGATGTCGATGTCGCGTGATGGCTTGATCCCGAGGGTCTTCGCCCGGATCTCGCCCCGCACCGCCACGCCGGTCGCCAACACCTGGATCGTCGCGGTCGTCTTCGCCGTCCCCGCGGCCGTCGTCCCGCTGGACGTGGTGATGAACCTGACCACCATCGGCACCCTGGCGATCATGGCGGTGGTGAACGTCAGCGTGATGGTGCTGCGCCGCACCCGCCCCGGTCTCGCCCGCTGCTTCCGGGTCCCGCTCTTCCCGCTCAGCCCGCTCCTGGGCATCGCGTTCAGCCTCTATCTGATCTACGGCACAGGCCGCGCGACCTGGCTGGAGTTCGGCGGATTTCTCGTCGTCGGCGCGATCGTCTACGCGTGCTACGGACGGCGCCACTCCCGCCTGGGGGGTGCCGGGGAGACGGCGCCGGACGCGGAGGGCGCACCGTCCGCCGAGGAGGCGCACCGCTCGGAGCCCGCGCCCCTGAGCTGACCCGCGGGGGCCGGGGCCGCCCCGCGGGCGGTTGCCGGTTCCCGGCTCAGACCGCGGCGCGCGCCTCGCTGCCGCGCGGCTCCAGGTGGCTCAGCGCGCCCGCCGTCGCGAGCCCCGGCAGGGTGTGCTTCCACAACGTGGTGACCCGGTCCGGCAGATCGGTGCGGTCGCTCGCCGCCAGTGAGAACAGCTGCACACCGAAGTACGACGAGACGAAGAACTCCGCCGCCCCCTCGGGCGAGACCCCCGGCAGCAGCTCGCCGTTCTCCTTGGCGTCCGAGAACATCTTCACGATGATGTCGATCCATGCCTGGTACGGCACCAGCGGTTCCTCGCTGAACGTCGTCTCCAGCGCGATACGGGTACCGGCCTGGAGCAGCGGGTCGTCCCGCAGCGCCACCGCCACCTGATGCGTGAAGTCGATCGCGTCCTGGAGCCGGGAGTCGCTGACCTTCTGGTCGAAGTGCTGGGTCTGCTCCATGATCACCGCACGGGCCAGCGCGTGCTTGGAGGAGAAGTGGAAGTACAGCGCGCCCTTGGTGACACCGGCCCGCTGGATGATCTCCGCCATCGTCGCGGCCTCGTACCCGCGGACGCCCATCACCTGCGCCGCCGCCTCAAGGACCGCACGCCGTGTGCGCACTGCGCGTTCCTGCTTGACCACCGATCGCCCTCCGTATGCTCTCGTGGAGTTGTTGTGCCCGAGTGCGCCCGTCGCACGTGGCGGGGGTCTCGTTCCGCATCATAAGGATCCAACCGCTCGGTACGGTCCGGGAATCGGCGCCGTTCCGTGCGTCACGGAGCGCAATCGTCGCACCGGGCGCCCCTCGCCGTTCCCCCTCGCCCGCCTCGCCGTTCACCGCGGCGCCCGATGCTCCGCCCCGTGCGCCGGCCCGCCCGTCGAGGAGCGCTTCCTCGTCGCCGAGGCGTCGGCTCGCACCCCCGGGACCTGCGCAATTACTGGCGCGTAGACGGGAGAAGGGCGTCGCGGCGGAGAGGCGACCCGACCGGCGGGCCGTGGACCGGCGGTGTCGCCGTGCCGCCCGGGCGAGGCGGTGGAGGGTGCGTACGCCGGTGGGCCGGACGCCGATCCGGACGACGGGTTGACGCACGGTGAAAATGTCCAACACCCCGGGGGGTTGGCGGAAATGCATCGCCACCCGGTGCCTGACGGGGCCGACGCCTCGTACGGGACGGGCCGGTCAGGGGGCGCCGCCCGGGGTGCGGGGCGCCAGGTGGCTCAGCCGGCGGCGGGGGCCGGGACGGCCACGGGGGCGTTCGGGAGGAGCGTCCAGACGTCGGCCAGCGCCGCCTCCGCCCACCAGGAGGGGTCTTCGTAGCCGAGGTGCAGCAGGCCCACCACGACCGACGTCAACAGCTGTGCGGTGCGGCGCGGTTCGATTTCCGATCGCGAAGCGCCACCGGCGCCGCCGGTCATCGCCTTGTCGAGGAAGAGCGCGTACCAGCGCCGCTCCAGGGAGGTGATCTCCAGCCCCGGCGCGGTCTCCGGGCGCAGGCGGAGCCCCGCGCGCAGCACCGGGTCGCTCTCCACCCGCAGGAACAGCTCCGCGGCGAAGTCCTGTACGGCGGTGCCGATCGGCTGCGGGGAGCGGATCAGCCCTTCCTCGATCCGCCGCAGGGTGCTCAGCGCCGTGTCGTGCACCGCGAGGGTCAGATCGTCCTTGGAGGTGAAGTGGAAGTAGAGCGCGCCCTTGCTCAGCCGGGCCCGCCGGCTGATCTCGACCATCCCGGCCGCGGCCACCCCTTTCTCCAGGAAGGTCTCGGCGGCCGAGCGGATGAGCGCCTGGCGGCTCTGGATGGCGCGATGCTGCGTGGGCACGGTGTCCGTCCCGTCTCTAGTACGGCTGCGAGCTGGCAGGACAGTCTACTGAGAAAACCAACCATGCGGTTCTGTATGAGGATCCGGAATGGCCGGTATGGGGTGTGCGGCGTCGCATATCGTTCCCCCGACCGGCCGCGGGAAAATGGTTGAAGAGCCCACGATTTCCGTGTGGGGCCTGGGATCACGCGGGCGAGGGCCTTCTGGGACGGGAGTGCATTGACAAACAGCGCAGACGGTTTTTAAATCTGCGAAGGCGGTAAACGGGATCCTCCTCTTCCGTGGTGACCGCCACGGCGGTGGCGCACCGCACCGGGACAGCGGTGTGCCACGGAGGACCCTCCCCAGCCGTCGCCCGTCGTCGACCGCGGGCCACCGGGACCAGCCGGACGGCCACGCTCCCCAGCCAGTGCACCCATCGGAATCCGGAAAGGTCTCCAGCCATGCGCGTATCAGCGGTAGTCGGCGAACGTCCTGTGAGAGGCGTACGGGCCGCCGGAAGCGAGACGATCAAGGCTGCCGTCTTCGATCTGGACGGCACCCTCGCCAATACGCGCCCGGCCATCGCCAAACTCCTCGTCAAGGTGGCCGCGGAGCAGGGCCGTACGGTGACCCCGCGGCAGGCCGCGGCCGCCGTCGGCAAGCCTCCGGGCCAGGCGTTCGGACGGCTGCTGGGCAAGCCCGAGGACGACGCCCAGGTGCTCGCCGCGATCAACCGCTACCGCGAGCAGTTCGCCGTCGATGTCATGTGCCTGGGCCCGCAGTTGCTGTTCCCGGGTGTAACCGCCGGGCTCTCGGCGCTGCGCGCCCACGGTGTGGAGCTGGCCGTCGCGACGTCCAAGTCGACCCGTGGCGCCGAGGCGCTGCTGGACGTCATGGGCATCCGTGAGCTGGTCGGTCCGGTCATCGGCCAGGACATGGTCCGCCGCGGCAAGCCGCACCCGGAGATGGTGCTGCGGGCCGCCGGGCGGCTCGGCGTCGCCGCCTGGGAGAGCGCGTACGTCGGCGACACCGTCGGCGACATGCGGATGGCGGTGACCGCGCGGATGGAGGCGGTCGCCGTCACCTACGGCGCCGGGACGTTCGGGGAGCTGGCGGCGGTCGCCGGTACCCGGATGTGCAGCTCGTTCAAGGATGTGGTGTCGGTGATCGCCGCGGCCCGGCCGCGGCGGATGCCGGCTCCGGCGCTGGCGGCGCAGCGACGCCGCCGGTGACACCGGCGCGGGCGCCGGGTGCGCCCGCGGTACGAACCTGAAGGGCCGTCGGCCCTGACGGGGCAGCGGCGCCGGGGGGCGCCGCTGTCCGGTGCCGGTGCCGGGGGGTGCCGTCATCGAGGGGGAAGGGGCTGCCGCCGGGGGGCGGTGCCCATGGGGGGAACGGGCGTCCGTGGGGACGGGCGCCCGCACCGATGCCCGCCGGGGGGCGGGTGCAGGAGGGGCGTTCCGGGGGGAACCGGATCCCGCGGTCACCGCGGCCTGCCGCAGAGCCGTGCGGCGGGCCGTCGCGCCGTGGTGCCGAACCGGACGCCCACCCGTCCGCCGCCGCGTTCGCCGGCGGCGGGCGGCGACCGCCGTGCGGGCCTCCGGTCAGTCCTCCGTAAGGAGGGGAGAGGGCAGACCGGGGTCCGCCGGGCGGACGGGGACGTCGCGAGGAGCGTGCGGCCGCAGGGGGCGGCACCTGATGCGGCTGCCGACCGGGGCGTGGTGCGCCGCCCCGAGGGGGCCGGATGCCGACGGTCCGGGCCGTTTCCGGGGGAGACGCCCGGGGCGCCGCTCGGGGCCGCGTAGCTCCGGAGCGGCGGGGAGTGACGGAGCCAGGACCACCCGGACGAGTGAGGGCACGCGGTGACGGACCGCGCCTTTCGTGCGCCGTTGCCGCGCCGGGCGGTGCCGTCGGGGCGGGCGTTGGCGGCGCGGGGCGGCGGAGCGCCGGGCGGCGGCTGTCGGTGGTGGGTGTCACGCTGGATCGGGAGTGCCTCGTGAAAGGGACAGTCATGATCACCACCGAATTTCTGCCCGGCTCGCCCTGCTGGCTCGATCTCGGCACCCCGGATCTCCGGAAGTCGACGGCCTTCTACAGCGAGGTCTTCGACTGGACCACCGAGCCGTTCGGCGGCCAGGAGCCCGGCGGGTACACGGTCTGCCGCCGGGACGGGAAGGTGGCGGCGGCGATCGGCCCGGCGGCGGAGGAGGGCGCCCCCGCGGCCTGGACGGTGTACTTCCACACGCCCGACGCCGAGGAGACGGTACGGGCGGTGCGGGAGGCCGGTGGCGAGGTGCGGGTCCCGCCGTCGCCGGTCGGCGGGGACAACGGATGGCACGCCCAGCTCACCGATCCGCAGGGCGGCCGGTTCGCGGTCTGGCAGCCCGGTGCGGCCCCGGGCCTGGAGGTGGCGGACGTCCCCGGCAGCCTGGAGTGGACGGAGCTGTTCACCACCGACACGGCGGCCGCCCGGCAGTTCTACGGCAAGGTCTTCGGCTGGCACACCCAGGAGATCCCGCTGCCCGGTGGCGGCGAGAGCACCTACACCCTGGTGACGCCGCGCGGCGCCGGGCAGGAGCGGATGCAGGGCGGCATCATGCAGCTCCCGGCCCAGGCATTGTCCGGGACCGGCGGCGCGGCCTACTGGCACCCGGTGTTCGGCTCCGCCGACTGCGACGCCACGGTCACCGCCGTCACCGCGCGGGGCGGCGCCGTCCGGATGGGCCCCGAGGACGCCGAGGGAGTCGGCCGTCTCGCGGTCTGCACGGACCCGGAGGGCGCGGAGTTCGTGGTGCTGACACCTGAGGGGAGCCAGGGGTGACGGCGGCGGAGTGACGCCGGGGCGCCGCTACCCCGCCGCCGCGTCCCGGTGGGCCCGCAGCGCCCGGGAGAAGAGGTCGCGGTCCTCGCCCAGGACGAAGGCGGTGACGCCGTCGGCCCGCCACTCCCGGCGGCGTTCCTCGGTGGTGGCCATCGCGCAGAACGGCACGCCGTGCCGGGCGCACGCCGCGCGGAGGGTGCGGACCGCCTCCCGGACCCGCGGATGGCGCACCTGCCAGGGCACGCCGTACGACTGCGACAGGTCGCCCGGTCCGGGCAGTACGAGATCGACGCCGCCGCCGGTGAGGACGGCGTCGATGGCGTCGACCCCCTCGGCGTCCTCGATCAGCGCGATCACCAGGACCGCGGCGTTGGCCGCCGCGAGGTACTCGGGCAGCGGGAGGGCGCCGTAGCCGGGGCCGCGTCCGCCGTTGAGGGAGCGCATGCCCTCGGGGGCGTAGCGGGCGGCGCGAACCGCCGCGTCGATGTCCGCGCGGGTGCGCACATGCGGCACCACGATGCCCATGGCGCCCGCGTCGAGCGCCCGCAGCACCGCGCCCGGATCGCCCTCGGGCACCCGGACGAACGGGGTGAGGCCGCAGGTCTCGGCCGCCCGGATCAGATGCTCCAGCCGCTCCGGGCCGACGAGGGTGTGCTCGGTGTCCAGGATGACGAAGTCGTATCCGGCGTGCCCGATCATCTCCGTCACCGCGGGGTCGGGGACCACCCCGAACAGGCCGTGCACCTCCTCGCCCGCCGCGAGCTTCCGCTTGACCTCGTTGGGGCGCAGCACCTCACACCTCCCCGCCGGCGCCGACGAAGTGGAAGCCGGGGTGAGGATGCATCAGGAAGTCGTGGTGCGAGATGTTCCAGGCGTACGCCCCGGCCAGGCCGAACGCCACCCGGTCACCGGCGCGCAGCCCCGGCGCCGCCACCCCGCGGGCCAGCAGGTCCTTCGGGGTGCACAACTGGCCGGTGAGGGTGATCCGGTCGCCCCGCGCGGCGGGCCGCGGCCACGGGTGCGGCCACGGTGCGTCGGACGGCAGCACGGTGCAGGGCTGGTCGTGGCCCTTCGTCGCGGGGGTGCGCAGATGGTGGGTGCCGCCGCGCACCACCGCGAACTCCTCGCCGTGGCCGGCCTTCACGTCCAGGACCTCCGTCGCGTACCAGCCGCAGTACGCGGTCAGCGCGCGGCCCGGTTCGATACGCAGCGTCAGCCCCGGGTGGCCGGCCGCGAGCCGGGCCAGGCCCTCGCCGTACGCGGTCCAGTCGAAGCGTTCCCCGGGCGCTCCGTAGTCGACGGCCATGCCGCCGCCGACGACGACCTCGGCGAGCGGGAAGCCGTGCCGGGCGGCGAGCGCCGTCGACCAGGTCACGATCGCGGTGGCCACCGCCAGCTGCCCGGGCGCCCGCAGACCGCTCGCCAGATGGGCGTGGATGCCGCGCAGCTCCAGCTGCGGCAGCGTGCCGTCGGTCAGCGCCCGCACGAGGACGTCCGCCTCGGCGGGGTCCGCGCCGAACGGGGTGGGGCGGCCGCCCATCGCCAGCTCCACCCCGTCCAGGACGTCGCCGTCCACCGGCAGGTTGAACCGCAGCAGTACCGCGATCCGCCGCCCCGGCGCGTGCCGGGCCGCGAGCGCGCCGAGCATCCGCAGCTCGTGGCCGCTCTCCACATGGAACCGCGCCACGCCCAGCTCCAGCGCCCGGACCAGTTCCGCGGCCGTCTTGCCGGGGCCGCCGAAGGCCAGCGGCGCCTGCGGTACCGCCCCGTGCACATGGGCGAGTTCACCGCCGGACGCCACCTCGTAGCCGTCGACGTACGGGCGCAGCGCCGCGAGGAGCCGCGGTTCCGGGTTGGCCTTCGCCGCGTAGTACAGCTCGACGCGGGGCGGCAGGGCGGCCCGGACCCGGGCGGCGTGGGCGGCCAGTGCCGTCAGGTCGTAGACGTAGGCGGGCAGTGCGTCCGGCGCCAGCGCCGCGATGCGGGCGCGGACGGCGGGGGTGGGGTCGGTCACGGGGTGCTCCGGGGGGTGGTGCAGGCAGAGGTCAGGACGGACTCGGCGAGGGGGGAGGGCAGCCGGACGTACCCGGCGTCCCGGTCGGCCTTGCGCTCCCAGCGGGTGAGCAGATTGGCCTTGGCGGGCAGCGGGACGCCGGCCAGCAGCGCGGCCAGCCGCGGCGGGCAGCCGTACCGCTCGGCGTGCGCCTCCAGCGTGGCGCGGACCCGCGCCCACAGCGCCGCCTCGGTACCGGGGTGCAGATCGGCGAGGGCGGCGAGGAGTTCGGCGACGTGGTTGACGAGCAGGCAGTACACGACGCGGTCCCAGCCGCGCTGTGCGTCGTACGTCAGGGGACCGGCGACCTCGGGCGGCAGCGCGGCGAGGGTGTCGGGGTGGTGCTCGGGGACGAGCTTGGTGCCCTCCAGGTCGCGGAAGAGGACCTGCGCGGGCATACCGTCGCCGTCCACGCAGATCAGCACGTTCTGCAGATGCGGTTCGAGGACGAGCCCGTGGTCGAAGTAGGCGGCGAGGACCGGCGGGATCAGCAGGTCGAGGTAGGCGGCCCACCACGCCAGCGCCTCGTCGGGGCCGCGTCCGGCGGGCAGGTGGGAGAGGTGCGCCGGGCTCGTCGGGTACTCGTCGGCGACGGCGCCGGCCAGCAGCGGGGTGGTGCCCGGCAGCAGCCGTCGCGACAGTCCCTCGCGGACGATCACCCCGAACCCCTCGAAGAGCGCGGTGTCCGGCGTGCCGTCCGGGCCGGGCAGCGCCACGCTGCGGTAGGCCGGTTCGCGCAGCACGGCGCTGCCGGGGAAGCGGGCCGCCAGCTCGTCGAGGGCGGGCGCCAGCAGCCGGGTGAGGGCGACCGCGCCGGACAGTTCGTAGGCGGCGTTCTTCCGCAGGCAGTTGGTGATCCGCACGTTCAGGCTGAACTTCAGGAACGTGTCGGGGGCGTGCAGGGTGCGCACCGAGGCGGTCGCGGTGAACGGGGTGGATCCGGTGCCCAGGACACGGAGGTCGCCGCGGTCGACGGCGGCGCGGAGCACCGGGTTGTCGCGGAGCAGGGCGTACTGCCAGGGGTGGGCGGGGAGCAGGCGGTAACCGTCGGGGACGTCGGCGAGCGCGTCCAGCGGGGCGGCGGCGCCGTCGCCGGCGGTCTCCTGGGCGATCAGCTCCTCGCGGACGGCGAGGTGCAGCAGCCCGAAGCGGCCGCCGGTCTCCGGCGCGTACGTCCGCCAGGCCGCCGGGTCGCCGGTGCGGGCCTTGGGGGTCGGGTGGAAGCGGTGGCCGAAGAGGAGGGCCTGTTCGGAGGCGACGTAGGCGCCGGTCCACTCCGGGGCCCCGGCGGGCACCGGCGGCTGCGGCAGCGGCCGGGCCGCGAGGGCGGCGGCCAGCGCCCGGTGGCCGGAGGCGAACTGGTCGAGGAACTCGTCGTTGTCGGCACCGGTGCGCAGCGCCAGCTCGGTGTGGACGTACTCGGCCAGGCGCCGCGGGCCGATCTCTCGCCAGCCGTCGCCCTCCTCGACGGTGACCGGACCGGTGAAGCGGTGCGCGCCCAGCAGCGAGGTGCGGCGCAGCGCGACCCGCAGCAGCACCCCGCGGCGCGGCAGGCGGAGCAGGAGATGGCCGCGGTCGACGGCGGTCTGGTGCTCCGGCCCGGAGACCTCGCGCAGCAGGCAGTTGAGGAGGGTGTGGGCCGCGGCGTGGTCCGCGGTGGGCAGGGCGCCGGGGGCGGCGGGCGCGGTCGTGGGACCGGCGGGGTTGGTGAGCGGGGGCATCACAGGCTCCTGCGGAGGCGGGGACGGCGGATGACGGGGAGGACGCAGGCGAACACCGTGGCCAGGGCGAGGGCGGTGCCGATGAGCAGCGGCGCGGACGGCCCGAACCAGGCGTTGCCGGCCGCGGCGGCCAGACCGGCGGCGACCGCGCCGGCCTTGGAGAAGAATTCGATGGAGCCGAAGAGTCCGCCGGGCGCCCGGCCCGCGGCGCAGTCGGCGGCCCGCACCGACAGGCCGACCAGACCCAGCGTCAGCCCGGCGCCCAGCACCAGCCGTACGGCGGCGAACTCCGCGAGCGAGGTGGCGGCGGCGTGCCCGGCGGACCCGGCGGCTATGCAGGCGAAGCCGAGCACCAGGCCGAGGCGGGGGCGGCTGCGGCAGAAGCGGTGCGCGGCCACCGCGCCGAGCAGATAACACAGATGCGGCAGCGCGAACAGCGCACCGGAGGTGACCGGTCCGGTGCCCGGCAGCCGCTCCTCGACGAGCGAGAGCAGATAGGGGAAGGAGATCACCGTCGAGAGGACGAAGACGAACTCCAGGGCGTAGAGGGAGCGGAGGGCACCGGGGGAGGCGACCGCGGGGGCGGGGCTCCCGGCGGCGCCGGCCCCGCCGTTCCCGTCAGGCGGGCCGGCCGGTGCGGTGCGGCGCGCCGGCTCCGGCAGCGTCGCCAGCATCCCGGCGGCGGCCAGCGGCAACACGGCGAGCAGCGCGTACTGCCGGTGCGGGGAGAGCCACGGCGTCAGCGCGCCGACGAGGACGGGCGCGCAGACCAGTGCGGCGCGGGCGCTGCCCTGCATCAGCGTCAGCGCCCGGGACAGCTCCGCGCCCTGGAGCGTCGCGCCGAGGTAGCCGTTGGACGCGGCGAAGGTGCCGCCCAGCACGCCCTGGAGGACCAGCGCCGTGGCGAACAGCTCCAGCGAGTCGGCGGACCCGGCCAGCAGGAACGCCGCGGCAAGCCCCAACTGTGCCCGCAGCAGCAGCCGTTTGCGGCCGTACCGGTCGGCGAGGCGGCCCCACAGCGGGGCGCCCAGCGCGCCGAAGACGGTGGGCACGACGTAGAGCAGCCCGGCCCAGCGGGCGGCGCCCTCGCCCAGCTCCGGCAGGATCGCGGTGAGGTACGGCGGCAGGCCCAGCGCCGCGAACGACGCCACGAAGTAGCACCCGGCCACGGCGTGGACCTGGCGGCGGCCCGGCCGGGCGGGCGCGGGCGCCGGGGCGGTGGGCGCCGGTGCGGAGAGCGTCACCGGGAACCACCGCCGGGCAGCAGGTAGTTGGGTCCGTCGGTGTAGTGCTTGTTGATGTCGGCGGCGCCGGAGCGCTCCTTGGAGAGCAGCGTCCCGGCGCTGACCATCGCCTTCACCGGCAGCGTCGGCGCGTCCAGCACCCGGGCCCGCAGCACCGCCCCGGGCGTGCCGGGCGCGGTGCCCTGCCGGTCGGCGGCCTCCGCCAGCCGGTCGCGTACCAGGTCCAGCAGGCGCGGCAGCGGGGCGCGGCCGGCGCGGGCCAGCCCGAACGCGGCGGAGGCGGCGCAGAGATGGACGGTGATGGTGGTGAAGACGGCGGCGAGGGCGGCGTCGTCGTAGGTGAAGATCCGCGGGTCGTCGAAGTCGGCGAGGCCGGGGGCGTCGGCGCCCAGCCGCTCCCGCATCCGGGCCGGGTGCAGCCGCGGCGCGTCGTTGTCCTTGAAGAGCAGCCGCAGCCGGGTGGGCCCGCCGCCGGGCCGGTCCAGCACCACCGAGACGTTCTGCTGGTGGGACTCCAGCGCGATGCCGTAACCGAAGAGGGTGGCCTGCCAGTCCAGGAGCAGGGCGAGGACCGCGTCGAGCAGGGCCAGCGGGTCGCCGTCGTGGAAGCGGTCGGCGAGATGGTCGAGGACGAACCCGCCGCCGGGCGCCGGGGCGAGCAGGGCGGCCAGCGGCACCACGCAGCTGTCGTCGAGCCCGGCCGGGTAGCGGCGGCAGAGCACCGCCAGCATCTCGTGTCCGGCGTGTGCGTACACCGTCTCGTCGGCCTGGAGGACGCGTCCGGCGAAGCGCGGTTCGCGGGCGATGACCTGGTCGAGGAGGTGCTGCCCGGCGGCGCCGTCGACGAGGGTGCGGGGCTTGATGGTGCGCCGGTTGCGCAGGCCCAGCGTGGCGGTGGCCAGCGGGAGCTTGAGGTGGAGCAGCGGGTCGTCGGCCACCGCCACCGTCCGCATCGACAGCGTCGGGACGACATCGAGGAACGGCCGCTCCGCGAGGACGGCCCGGCCCGTCAGACACCGCTCGCGCACCGCTTCCACCAGCGGGGCGCCGGTGCTCAGCGGGTGGACGGGCAGCACGACATGGGTGGCGTCCAGGCCGCCCAGGCCCACCGCGGCGGCCGTCGGCAGACACCCGGACAGCGCGCCCGGGTCGCCCGCGACGTCCACCGCCTCCCGGGGCAGCGCCAGCCAGCGCAGCGCGAAACGCGGGTGGAACTCCGGAGCGTAGGACCGCAGATGCTCCTCGGTCAGACCGGAGCGGCCGCGGGAGGTGGGGTAGACGGGGTGGTCCAGACGGGCGGCGAGGGTGTCGTACGCCAGGCTCGCGGCGGGGCCCGTCCAGTGTGCCGGACCGGCGCCGTACCGCGCGGTGAGCGCCGACTCCACCGCGTGCCGGGTGCGGGTGTGCAGCCGCAGGGCGGCGAGGGTCTGCCGGCACTCCTCGGCGAAGGCGTCGTGGCCGCCGTGGTCGACCGGGTCGGCGTGGGCGCGCAGCGCGCCGAGCACCGCGCCGAGGGTGTCGAGGCGGACGCCGTCGGCCTCCCGGACCAGCAGCGGAAGCCGGGCGGCGTCCGCGCTCTGGTACCCGTCGCAGGCCACCGGCAGCAGCAGCGCCGCGGCCGCGCCGTCGGCGGGCAGCCGCAGCCACCGGCCGTCTGCCCGCTCCAGCGGGGTGGTGCGGGTGCGCAGCCCGGCGACGTCCTCGCGCAGCAGCGCGCTCAGCACCCGCAGCAGCAGCGCGCCTTCCTCGTCGGCGGCTTCCCCGGCGGTATCCGTCGTGGTGGCGGTGGTCACGCGGTGATCTCCCAGCGTCCGTCGGCGAGGAAGGCGTCGGCGGCCCGGACGACGGCGTCCCGGTCGTCGCCGGTGGCCCGGACCACGCCGAGGTAGTCGCGGTTGGTGCGGTGGTGCGGCCGGGTGGTGCCGACGGCGCGCAGCGGGCGGTAGGCGAGGCGGACGCCGTCGGCGGTGCGGTCGGTGGCGGCGGGCGCGGCGGTCAGGGTCCCGGCGCGGTCGGCGAGGGCGTAGGCGACGCGGGCGGCGCCGCCGGTGCGGGCGCCGAGGTCGGCGGGGAGCGGCTCGCCGAGGTGGGTGCGGAGGATGTGGGCGAAGAGCGGGATGCCCAGGACGTCGGCGAGCGCCTGGTCGCACTGGTCGCCGATGGCCCGGTAGTTCACCTCGATGAGCCGGGCCCGGCCCTCGTGCACCACGAACTCGGTGTGACAGGCGCCGAATCCGACGCCCAGCGCGTCGAGTTGGGCCAGTACCTGCGCGGTGACCGGCTCGGGGTGGGCGGCGGTGAAGTCGTGCCGCTCCTCGATGAAGGCCGGCGGCGCGGAGACGGTGGTGCGGAAACCGCCCAGGACGTGACGGCGGTGGCCGTCGCCCAGCGTCTCCAGCGTGCAGAGCTGCCCGGGCAGGAACTCCTCGGCGAGCAGCGCGGCGTCCGGGCGGCGGCCGCGGATCGCGGTGGCATGCGCCACCAGCTCGGCCGCGTCCCGGGCCAGCAGCACGTCCTCGCTGGCCACGCCCTCGCGCGGTTTGACGACACACGGGTGGGGGAGCGCGGCGCCGGCGAGGGCGGACGGGTCCTGCCCGGCGGGGAGTTCGACGGCGCGGACGGTGTCGGCGCCGCGGGCGGCGAGGTGGCGGCGGAGCTCGGCCTTGTTCTTGGCGCGCAGCGTGGCGCGCCAGTCCTTGCCGGGCAGCCCGAAGTAGGCGGCGGCCAGCGCGGTCTGCGTCTGGAGGTGGTCGCTGTTGGTGAAGACGGCGTCGGCCGGGTGGTGGGTGGCGATCCGGCCGATGACGGTGGCGACATCGGTGACCTCGCAGGCCAGGACCTCGACGCCGGGGCAGACGGCCCGGTGGTCGTCCGGGTGGTCGGTCAGGACGGTGAGGTCCAGGCCGAGCGCGGCGGCGGCGGGGAGGAAGCCGTCCGTGACCGAGTCGGTGGGGTTGCGGGCGAGCAGGTACATCCGCATGAGCGGGAACCCCTTCGGGGTCGGGGGCGGTGCGGGGGAGGGAGCGGGGCGGGCGGTCCGGGGACGTGAACCGCCCGCCCCGGTGGATCACTTCGGGGGCAGCGGCACGCCCGCGGCCTTCGCCACGTCGGCGAGCATGTGCTCGGCCGCCTGGATGCCGATGCCGGACATCCAGGTCTCGTCCGGCACCTCGAAGACCTGGTGGTGTTTGACGGCGGGCAGGCTCTTCCAGACCGGGTTGGAGGTGACGTCCTTGCGCTGGGTCTTCTCCGGCACGTCCGCGACGGTGACGAACACCAGGTCCGCGTCGGCCCGGTCGATCTCCTCCGGACCGACGTCGGTCATCGTCTTCGCCGGGTCGGTGGAGTTCTGCGAGGCGGGCCGCTTCAGCCCGATGTCGTCGAGGACCACACCGCTGAACGACGACCGCTGGTAGAGGCGGGTCGGCCCGGCGATGAAGCGGACCACCGAGGCGGTCGGCATGGTGCCGTGGTTCTTCTTCCGGATGGCCTCGCCCAGGTGGCGGGCGCGCTCCTGGTAGCTCGCCATCGCCGCGCCGGCCTTCTTCTCCAGGCCCAGCGCGCGGGCGTGGACCGTGAGGTTGGCCTTCCAGGGCCCGCCGGTCGTCTCGGTGAGGACGGTCGGCGCGAGCGCCTTGAGCTTGTCGTAGACCTTCTCGTGGCGGACCTTCGACGACAGGATCAGATCGGGCCGCAGGCTCGCGATCTTCTCCAGGTTCGGTTCGAGCAGCGGCCCGACGTCGGTGACGCCGCCGATCTCCGACTTGAGGTAGTCCGGGAAGCCGCCCTCGGTCTTCATGTGCGGCGAGACCGCACCGACCGGGTCGACGCCGAGCATCGTGACATCGTCCAGCTCCCCGGTGTCCAGCACCACGACCCGCTTCGGCTTCGACGGGATCGTCACGTCCCCCATCGCGGTCTTGACGGTACGGGGGAAGGCACCGCCGGCGGTGTCCTTCGCCCCCGCGTCACCGGCGCCGCCGCCGCACGCGGCGAGCGAGGCGGTGCCCAGGACGGTGGCGAGCAGCGCGGCGGCGAACCGGCGACGGCCGCGCGGTACGGATCTGTTGGCCATGGGTGGGGTCTTCCTCGGTCGGCGGTGTACGGGATACGGGAGACAGGTCAGGCAGGTCAGGCTGGTCAGGCGGTGACGGCGGCGCGCCGGGCGGCCCGGCCCAGCGGGACGACCAGCGGGGTGCCGGTCTCCGGGTCGGGGATCACCCGGCACTCCACGCCGAACACCGACCGGACCAGCTCCGCGTCCAGCACGTCGGCGGGGGCGCCGGAAGCGGCGAGGTGGCCGTCCTTGAGGACGACGAGATGGTCGGCGTAGCGGGCGGCCTGGCCCAGGTCGTGCAGGACCATCACCACGGTCCGGCCGGCCTCGGCGTGCAGTTCGGCGACGAGGTCGAGGACGTCGAGCTGATGGCGCAGGTCCAGGAAGGTGGTCGGCTCGTCGAGCAGCAGCAGATCGGTGTCCTGGGCGAGCGCCAGCGCGATCCAGGCGCGCTGGCGCTGCCCGCCGGAGAGCCGGTCGACGCTCTGGTCGCGCAGCACATCGGTGCCGGTGCGGGCCAGCGCCGCGTCCACCGCCGCCTGATCCGCCGCCGACCAGGGGCTGAGCAGCTTCTGGTGCGGATAGCGGCCGAGCCGGACCAGCGCCTCGACGGTGATCGCCTCGGGCGTGACGGGCTGCTGCGGCAGCAGCCCCATGCGCAGCGCCAGCGCCTTCGCGGACATCCGGTGGATGTCGGAGCCGTCGAGGGTGACGGTCCCGGCGGCCGGGGCGAGCAGCCGGGTCAGCCCGCGCAACAGGGTGGACTTCCCGCAGGCGTTGGGCCCGACGACGGCGGTGACGGCGCCGCCCGGCAGCTCCAGGTCGAGGCCGCCGACGACCAGCCGGTCGCCGTAGCGCAGATCGAGGCCGTGGGTGGCGAGCCGGTCGGCGGTCATCGGGCACTCCTGTGGACGGAACTGCTCTGACGGATCATCAACACCAGTAGCCAGGGCGCGCCCAGGGTGGCGGTGACCACCCCGACCGGCAGCCCGCTGACCGGCAGCAGGTACTGCGCCACCAGGTCGGAGGCGAGCAGCAGCACGGCACCGGCCAGGCCGGTGAGGGCGAGCGTCGCGGCGGTCGGCGGCCCGGCCAGGAACCGCACCAGATGCGGTACGGCCAGCGCGACGAAGGCGACCGGGCCGGTCAGCGCCGCCGCCAGCGACGCCAGCGCGATGGCGGTGACCAGGATCTGGAGCCGGGCGGCGGAGGTCCTGAGGCCCAGCGCCCCGGCCGAGTCGTCGCCGAGGTCGAGGACGGCCAGCCGCCGGTGCTGCGCGAACGCCACGGCCAGCGCGAGGGCGACCGCGCCGCCGGCGGCGCCGACCTCGGCCCAGGTCCGGCCGTAGACCGAGCCGGTGGTCCACTGGAGCGCGGACCCGGCCAGTTCGGTGGGGAAGCGGACGACCATGAAGTTCACCGCGGCCGACAGACCCGCCTGGACGGCGAGGCCCACCAGCACCAGCCGGGTCACCCCGGCGCCCGACCCCCAGGCGAAGGCGCCCAGCAGCACGGCGGCCAGCAGTCCGCCGCCCAGCGCCGCGGGCGGGATCAGCGCCTGCGGCGCACCGGCGGCCAGCATCGCGACCGCCCCGAAGGACGCCCCGCCGGTCACGCCCATCACGTCCGGTGAGGCCAGCGGGTTGCGGAACAGCCGCTGGAGCAGCGCCCCGGCGACCGCCAGCCCGAGCCCGGCGACGACGGCCGCGGCCATCCGCGGCGCCCGGAACTGCTGCACCACGACCACATCGGCCGGATTTCCCAGCCCGAGCAGCCCCTTGAGCGCCACCACCGGACCCAGCGGGATCTCCCCGACCGCCACGGAGGTGACGGCCAGTGCGAGCAGCACCACCGCGGCGACGACGAGCAGGAGCAGGGTGCGCCGCGGCCCGTGCGCCCGCCGGGCGGCCGGGCGCTGCGGAGCCTTCGGAAGAGTGCGTACGTCGCTCACCGTGCCGCCTTCCGGGCCAGCAGGGCGAGCAGCGGTGCGCCCAGGAAGGCGCTGACGATGCCGACCTGGAGTTCGGACGGGCGGATCACCACACGCCCGAGGATGTCCGCGGTGAGCAGCAGCAGCGGCCCGGCGACCAGACAGCCGGGCACCAGCATCCGGTGGTCGGAGCCGAACAGCTGCCGCACCAGATGCGGCGCGGCCAGCCCGATGAAGGCGATCGGCCCGACGACGGCGACGGCGGAGCCCGCCAGCAGCACCACCGCGAGCCCGCCGGCCAGCCGGATCTTCGCCACCGGCACCCCCAGCGCCTGCGCGGAATCGTCGCCCAGCGCCAGCGCGTTGAGCGCCGGGGTGATCGCCAACGCCACGACCAGACCGATCACCAGCGTGGGCAGCACCGGCAGCAGTACCGACAGCGGCCGCTCCGCGAGCGATCCGGCGAGCCAGAACCGCGCCTCGTCCAGGGTGCGGCGGCTCGCCAGCATCACCGTCGACGTCCAGGACAGCAGCACCAGTTGGAGCACCGTGCCGCCGAGCGCGAGCCGTACGGGATCGAGGTCCCCGGCGCGCCGGGCCAGTGCCTGGGCGAAGAGCGCGGCGGCCGCGGCGCCCGCGAAGGCGAACCAGACGTACTGGCCGGGCCGGGTGAGATGGAGGGCGTAGATGGCGGTGACGACGGCGAAGCCCGCACCGGCGTTGATGCCGAGGGTGGTGGGGGAGGCCAGGGGGTTGCGGGTGATGCCCTGGACGACGGCCCCGGCGACGCCGAGCGCCGCGCCGACCGCGAGCCCCACCAGGGTGCGCGGCAGCCGCAGTCCGGTGATCACCAGCGCATCGCGGCCGTGGGCGGTGCCGGTCAGGGCGTCCCACACGGTGGACAGCGGTACGGAGCGGGTGCCCCAGGCGAGGCTGAGGGCGGCGCAGAGAGCCAGCGCGGCGAGCCCGGCGGCCGCCCACGGCAGCCGGCGCGCCAACGCCGGCAAAGCCCGCGCGGACCCCGAACCGGTCCCCGTCGCAGGGGGTTTGGTCGTCAACACGCGTCGTGACATTAGGTTAGGCAAACCTAAAGACGCAAGTGGGGCGCCGGGGATCCGGGGATACGTCCGCTTCTGCTCCGCGGCCGCCCCGCCGGCACATCCGGCATCCCGCCCGATTCCCGGCCCGTCGCCCACACCCGCCGCTCACCCGCCCGGGGCGGCAACGCGAAGGCGGCCGCCGGTCCGGAACCGGCGGCCGCCCGACAGAGCGAGGATCAGTGGCCGAAAGACCGCTCGAACCGCTGGAAGTCGCCCTCCTGACGCCACTCCGCGGCCGCCTTCGGGCTGGAGTCGAGCAGCCGGCGGCACTCCGGCCCCGGCGCGGGGCTGCCGGGCCGCACCCCGCGGCAGGCGTCGACGGTCCGGTAGCCGTCACGGGTGGGGTTGCCCCGCCACAGATCGGCCCCCGGCAGGAAGCCGTACCTCAACGACGCGCGGGCGAGGTCCTTCAGCTCCGGATACGACAGGCCGTAGGTGCGGGCGGCGTAGGCGTACTCGTGACTGATGTCGGTGCGGCTGATGCCCGGATCGTCGGTGGACAGCACGACGGGCACGCCGAAGGCGCGGTACGTCCGGAAGGGATGGTCCGCACCGCGGACGCCGAGGATCTGGGCGTTGCTGGTCAACGGGACCTCCACGGCGGTCTCCCGGGCGGCCATGGTGCGGGCCGTGCGCTGCCAGCCGTCCTCGTGGACGAGGTCCACGCCGTGGCCGATGCGGTCGGCGTGCGCGACGTCGACCGCCTCCTGGATGTGGAACTTCAGCGCCTCCGGCTTGACCAGCCCGGGCCACAACTCACCGGCGTGCAGCGTGACGTGGGCCTGGGGGTAGACCCCGCGCAGATACTTCAGCATGCGCATCTGCAGGCGGTAGTCCCGCACCGCCCGCTCCCCGTCCTCCGGCTGGACGAGGTTGATCGCGACGAAGCGCCGGTCGCGCTCGGCCAGCCGCAGCCCGACGGCCATCTGGGTGAAGACCCGCTCCGGCGCGCTGCCCCGGGAGACCTGGGAGATCCAGCGCACGGGCAGGCGGCACCCGGGCTCGGCGCGGGTGGTGCCGCAGTGCGCGGTGGCGCGGAACTCGTCATCCGTGGCGTCCGCCTCCCGCCGGGCCGCCGCGACGACGCCGTCGAGCCTGCCACCGGCCACCAGCTTGTGGTGGAGCGCCGCGAAGTCGTCGTCCCAGCCGACCGTGTCGGCCAGCTTCTTCGCCTCCTCGGACGCGGGCGTGACCATTGTCTCGACGTAGAACTGGTGCTGTGCGGCGGCGGTGTTGGCCACCTGGGCCAGCTGCTTGCCGCGGTGGCGCCAGGTCACCTCGCCGAACTTGCCGAAGGTGTCGAAGAAGTGGTCGTGGCCGTTGCCGTCCGCGGGGAAGTCCTGCATGGACCAGGCGCGCACGATCGCGTCGTGGAACGCGCGGTCGCGGCGGGCGTCGGCGGCGGGCCGGGTGCCCGGCCCGCACGGCGCGGGCACGGCGGTCATCGTGGCGGTCTCGACGCACAGCCCGTCCTCGGCCGCCTGCCCGATGAGGTACTCGGGGGTGACCGCGCCGGAGAGATGGTTGTGCAGGTCACCGCCCTTGGGAAGGCGCTGGAAGAAGGAGCGCAGCGCACGCGGGTCGCGGCGGATGGAGGCCAGGTAGGCGTTGGTTCCCCACTCCGCCGCGGTCATCGGACGGACCGCGGGAGCCGCGGCGCGGCCGCCGGCCGCGGGGGCCGGGGCGGCGTGGGCGACGGGCCCGGTGGTCAGCGTGGACACCAGGGCGAGAGCGCCGAGTCCGGCGACGACAGGGGTACGGGGCCGGTGCCGGCCCGGAGTATTCACAGGAGTCACCCCCGCATGATTGTGGCCCGACGGCCCCCGCGGGCCCGGGCCGCCCCTCCGTCACCCATGTGGGTGATGGCGAGCGGCCCCGCCCCCGGGTGTGCCGGGAACGGGGCCGCTGCGGCGAGGTCCGGGCTCAGCCGCGGGGCGCCTTCGCCCCGACGCCCTCCGGGTCCGGCTCCGTACGGGCCGCGGGCACCGGCGCGGAGATCCGCCCGGTCTCGGCGAGCACCACGATCGCGTCGTCCGCCCGCAGCGAGAGCGGCGCGTTCTTGGGCGGGTTGAGGACGACGCCGTACGCGGGCGGGGTGTCGCTCTCGCTCGCGCGGCGGTAGCCGATGGCGGTCTCGCCGCGCCGCCGGGCCGCCTCGATGACCGTCGCGAAGGTGGCCGGGGTGTCCGGCGCGAGGTAGCCGCCGGCGGGCTTCAGATAGATCTCCGAACCTTCGGGGTCGAAGAGGTCGCTGAAGACGGCGTACAGCTTCCGGTCCTCGACGAGTTGGGTCAGCAGCAGGCTGATGATCTTGGTGCTGACGATGAAGTCGTCCGCCTTGGTGACCTGCGCGATCTCCCGGTTGGCGTCGCTGTTCATCTCCGTGACGATCGAGTACGGGGTGCCGGTGCGGGTCGCGATGTCCCGCAGGTGCAGCAGGGTCACCAGCGTGCGGTCGTCGGCGCGGTCGGAGCCGATGTCGTCGTCGGTCAGCACGATGATGTGCCGGTAGCGGTCGAGCCCCAGCGCCTCCAGCGACGGCCGGTGCGTCGGCTCGCAGCGCCGGAAGCCGACGGCGAGGTTCTCCAGCCCCTCCCTGGGCAGCGCCGCGGGCTCGCGGGTCGCCGCGACATCGATCACCGAACCGGGCTCCACCAGGCGGTCGAGCAGCGTGATGATCTTCGCGGCGCGGGAGTTCCAGCCGATGACGAGTGTGTGGTCGGGCGTGGACTCCCCGCCGCTCCCCGTGGTCATCGCCGCCTCGACGACCTCCGGCCGGGTCTGCGCCCGCCGGATCAGCAGATCGTCCTCCGCGATCACCAGAATCTCGTCCGCGTCCGAGATCACCGCCTCCATCGGCGGGTTGACCTGCACCTCCCCGTTCTCCCTGCGCAGCCCGACGGGGATCCCCAGCTCGAACCCGTTGAGCGCCTCGCCGTACGTGCCGCCCGCCAGGGGGCCCGCCGCGTACGGGTAGATCTCGTTGCCCTCGAAGCTGAGCAGCTCGTTGAAGACGGTCGACAGACCGGACTGCCGGTGCGACTGCACGATCAGCCGTACGGCGATGTCGTCGGCGTCGATGACGAGTGCGGAGTCCCCGGCCGCCAGCCGCGCCGCCGCCAGATTCGGCGAATTCTGGACCGCCGCCACGATGTTGGGCCGCTCCCGCTTCCAGACCCGGCTGTTGAGCAGCAGCAGCACCTTGATGACCTCGGTGTCGCTGTCGTCCCCGACCGGCGGCAGCACCATGACGGACTTGGCCGCGTCCAGGCTCACCAGCTCCAGGTCCTGCCGCTGCAACGGGCTCCCGGAGCGGCAGATCACCCGCGTCCGGCCGGTCTCCGGGATCCGGCGGCGGATCTCCTCCTCCATCTTGACCTTGTCCCGGTCGGCGAGGATCACCACACACGAGCGCCGCTCGCTCTGATTGGCCTCCACCAGCTCCGCGAGCACCGTGAAGACCTGCTCCGACCAGCCCAGCACCACGGTGTGCCCGCGCTCGACCAGCCGCGACTTGCCGCGCCGCAGCTCCTCGATCCGGGCCTCAAGACCCGTCGTCAGCACACCGATCAGGGCGCTGACGATGAAGATCCCGCCGATCGTCACGGTCAGCATCAGCCCGAGGAAGACCGGCCCGCCGGTGTCCCCGCCCATCGTGCCGGGGTCGAGCGTGCGCAGCACACTCATCCAGACGACACCGGCCCAGCCGCCGTTCTTCTCCGTGTCCTCGTCGGTGAAGAGCACGACCAGCACGGTCACCGCCGCGATCAGCACCACCGAGGCGAGCGCCAGCCAGCCGATCAGCGCGGGCGTCCCCCGGTCCATCGTCCCGTCGAACCAGTACCGCAACCGGCCCCGAAGACCCCGCAGCTTTCTGCCCACGTCACACACTCCTCACCGCGACCGGCTTCCCCCGCGTGCCGGCACCGTCGCCATATTTCAAGATCAGTTAACCCCGAGCCCGTACGGCATAAGGAACTTGAGACTCCGATTGACCCGTTCGGGGCCTTTCGACGGGATCAAGCCAGGGAGGGCGACCACCTGCGTTCCGGCTCCGCCGCGGGCGTGAGCGTGCCGCTGCCCGACAGTGCAGCGGGCGCTTCCCTTTCGGGTGTGATGGTGGGAACTGGCCGGTGCGGCTTACATCTTGTGGGCGGACAGAGGTTTCACGCATCACGGCGGGAAACCATCGCATCCTTCACAGGCGGAAGGGGTCTTGTGGCCATGGTTTCCGAGTCCGGGCCGGCGGATCAGATCTCGGGCGAGGACGTGCGGCGCACGATCGGCGAGATCTGGAGACAGGTGCTGCGCGTCGAGAAGCTGGGCGACCGCGACAACTTCTTCGAACTGGGCGGTCATTCGCTGACGGCTTCGCAGATCATCTCCCGTATCGAGCGGTCGCTGCGCGTCGAGGTCCCGATGAGCGAGTTCTTCGAGCGGCCCACCGTGGAGCAGCTCACGGAGTTCGTCCTGCGGTGCCGCGGATACGAGGGAAGTGCGCAGGCGTGAGCACGGGCATGAGCGTGGACACGGCCCTGTCCTCGGCCCAGCAACGACTGTGGTTCCTCTGGCAGTTGCGGCCCGACGGCAATGAGTACAACGTGCCCAGGGCCACCCGGCTGCGCGGCGCGCTGGACGCCGACGCCCTGCGCCGGGCCCTCGACCGGCTGGTGGCGCGGCACGACGCGCTGCGTGCCTCCTTCCCGACCGTGGCCGGCGCGCCGGTGCTGCGGATCGCCGCCGAGGCGAGCGTGGAGCTGCCGCTGACCGATCTGAGCGCGCTGCCCGCGGCCGAGCGGGACGCGGCGCTGGACGAGGCGGTGACCCGCGCCGCGCTGGCGCCGTTCGACCTGGCGCACGGCCCGGTGCTGCGCGCGGAACTCATCCGCCTGGCCCCGGACGACCACGCGCTGGTCCTCACCTTCCACCACATCGTCGTCGACGGCTGGTCCATGGGCATCATCGACCGGGAACTGGCCGTCCTGTACGCGGCCATGGTGGCCGGCGACGACGACCCGCAGGCCGCGCCGGCGCGCTCGTACCGCGACTGCGTCGCCGCCGAGCAACGGCTCCTGGCGGGGCCCCGCCGCCATGAGGCACTGGACCACTGGCGCGCCGAACTCGCCGGCGCACCGCTCGAACTGGCCCTGCCGACCGACCGGCCGCACCCCGCGGCACCGAGCTTCGCGGGGGACAGCCGTGTCTTCCCCGTCCCGTCCGAACTGGCGGAACGCGTCGACGCCGTCGCCGTCCGCCACCGCGTCACCCGCTTCATCACCCTGCTCAGCGGCTACGCGGCCCTGCTCTCCCGGATGACCTGCGCGTCCGACCTGGTCATCGGCGTACCGGTCAGCGGCCGTACGGAGATGGAGGTCGAGGGCACCGTCGGGCTGTTCGTCAACATGATGCCGGTGCGCGTCCGCTGCACCGCGGACACCACCTTCGGCGCGCTGCTGCACCAGGTGCGCGACACCATCCTCGCCGGGCACGAATACCAGGACCTGCCCTTCCAGCTGCTGGTCGAGGAGGTGCAGCCGGACCGCTCGACCGCCCGCCACCCGCTGTTCCAGACGGTGGTCACCTACGAGGACCTGCCCGCCGACGGCACCGCGCTGCCCGGTCTCGACGCGTCGCCGCTGCCGGTCCCGACGCGGACGGCCAAGTACGAGTTGGCGCTGCATCTGGCGGGCAACCGGCAGCGCACCGAGGCATGGGTGGGCTACCAGACGGACGTCTTCGACGGCCGCAGCGCCGAGCTGATCGGCGACCGCTACCTCCGCCTGCTGTCCGCGGCCCTCGACGATCCGGACACCCCGGTGTCGCGGCTGCCGGTACTCGGGGCCGAGGAGGAGCGGATGCTGCTCACCGACTGGGCCGGAGCCCCGGAGCGGGCGGCAGGGCGCGCCGTGCGGGAGCGGGTCGACCAACTCGTCGAGCGGCAGGCGCGGGCCCAACCGGACGCCGTGGCGGTACGCAGCGACGACGCCACCTTGACCTACGCCGAACTGGACCGCGCGGCCGACCGCGTCGCGGCCGGGCTGCGCGCGGCGGGCGCGGGACCGGGAACCCTCGTGGCGACCTGCCTGCCGCGCGGCGCGGACCTGGTGACCGCGCAGCTCGGCGTCCTCAAGAGCGGCGCGGCCTACCTGTCGCTCGACCCCGCGCATCCCGCGCCCCGGCTGACCGCCCTCCTCGCCGAGGCCCGTCCGCTGCTGGCGCTGACCGGCCCGGAGCACCGCGCGGGCCTGGAGTACGGGCGGGTGGAGACGCTCAGCTCCCTGCGGGACGCGGCGGACGCCCCGGACGGCCCGCCCGCGGCGTCCGCCGGTCCCGGTGATCTCGCCTACGTGATGTACACCTCCGGATCGACGGGACGGCCCAAGGGCGTGCTGGTCGAACACCGCGCGCTGGCGAACCTGGTGGCCTGGCACCGCGCGGAGTTCGGCATCGGACCGGGTGACCGCTCCACCCTCATCGCCGCCCCCGGGTTCGACGCGTCCGTCTGGGAGACCTGGTCGGCCCTGACCGCCGGCGCCACCGTGGAAGTGCCCGCGGCCGAGACCGTCCTGTCGCCGCCCGAGCTGCGCTCCTGGCTCACCGAACGCCGGATCACCAGCGCCTTCCTGCCCACGCCTCTCCTGGAACGGATGCTCCGGGAGCCCTGGCCCGCCGCGTCGGCCCTCCGGTCGGTGCTGACCGGTGGCGACCGGCTGCACGGAACGGGCCGGCACCCACTGCCCTTCCGGCTGGTCAACAACTACGGCCCCACGGAGAACACCGTCGTCGCCACCTCGGGCACGGTCCCGGCCGGCGGCGGCGAGCGGGACACCCTGCCCGGCATCGGGCGGCCCGTGACCGGCACCGAGGTGTATGTGCTGGATGCGGAGTTGCGGCCGGTGCCGGTGGGGGTGCCCGGTGAGCTGTACCTGGGCGGGGTGGCGTTGGCCCGGGGGTATCTGGGGCAGCCCGCGCTGACCGCGGACCGGTTCGTGCCGCATCCGTTCAGCCGGGCGCCGGGTGCGCGGTTGTACCGTACGGGCGATCTGGTGCGGTGGCGGACGGATGCGAGCCTGGATTTCCTGGGCCGTAACGACCATCAGGTCAAGATCCGGGGTATCCGGGTGGAGCCGGGTGAGATCGAGAACGTGCTGCGCGCCCACCCCGGCATCCGCGACGCCGTCGTGGCGGCCGAGAGTCCGGACGGCACCGCGGAGCCCGAACTCACCGCCTACCTGGTGCCCGCCGACCCGTCCGGAGCCCCCGACCTCGCCGCGCTCCACGACCACATGACCCGGCACCTGCCCCGCCACATGCACCCGCGCCGCTATCTCCTCCTGCCCTCGGTACGGCTCACCGCCAACGGCAAGGTCGACCGCACGGCGCTCGCCGAGGGCGCCCGGGAACTCACCCCGCCGCCCGCCACCGCCCACCGGCGCGCCAGGACACCACTGGAGCAGCTGATCAGCGACGTCTGGGCGGGGGCGCTCGGCCACGAGTCCTTCGGGACGGACGACAACTTCTTCGACGCGGGCGGCCATTCGCTGCTGCTGGCGTCGGTCCGCGACCGGCTCACCGCCGAACTGGGCACCCCGGTGCGGATCGCCGACCTCTACGCGTACCCGACCATCGCCGGCCTCGCCCGGCAGCTGTCCGGCGCCCCGGGCAGCACGGCCGAGGACCGGCCCGCGGGCCGTACCGGCGACGGGGACGGCGGCGCCGAGCGCCGTCGGCGCGGCGCGGCCCGGCTGACGGCGATGCGGGCGCGGACCTCTCACGGAAGGGCTGAACGACAGTGACCGCCGAGCACTTCAACGAGCACACCGAGGCGGAAGGCGCCGCGTACGGCGACGAGGCCGACGACACCCGTATCGCCGTCGTCGGCATGGCCTGCCGCTACCCCGGAGCCGTGACGCCGGAAGAGTTCTGGCACAACGTGGTGACCGGCGTCGACGGCGTCCGGACCCTGACCGTGGACGAGCTGCGGGAGTGGGGCGAGGACCCGGAGCGCTGCTCCGATCCGCGCTATGTCCGCGAGCACGGTGCCGTCGCGGACCTCGGCGGCTTCGACGCCGAGTTCTTCGGCCTCTCGGAACGCGACGCCGACCTGCTCAACCCGCAGCACCGGATCTTCCTGGAATGCGCCTGGGAAGCGCTGGAGCGGGCGGGATACGACCCGCTCGCGGTCCCGGGCACGACCGGGCTGTACGCGGGCGCCGGACGCAACGGCTACGCCTCGGTGATTCGGGGCCGGACCGACCGCTTCCCGGGCGTGGACGACCTCACCCTCAGCCTCGCCAACGACCCCGAGCACCTGTGCACCCGGGTGTCGTACGCCCTGGGCCTGACCGGACCGAGCGTGGCAGTCATGACCGCGTGCTCGACCTCGTTGGTCGCGGTGCACACGGCGAGCCTGGCGCTGCTGGCCGGTGAGTGCGACACGGCACTGGCGGGCGGCGTCACGCTGCGGGCCCCCCGGTCCGGCTACTGGCACCGGGAAGGCGGGACCATGTCACCGGACGGGCGCTGCCGGACGTTCTCCGAGGACGCCCGGGGCATCGTGGCCGGGGACGGCGCCGGCGTCGTCGTCCTGCGCCGGCTGCGGGACGCGATCGAGGACGGCGACCACATCCACGCGGTGATCCGCGGCTCGGCCGTGAACAACGACGGCCACGACCGCGCCGGCTACACGGCCCCCGGCGTACGCGGCCAGGCGGAGGTCATCCGCCGGGCGCAGCTCGCGGCCGGGGTGTCCCCGGACGACATCTCCTACATCGAGGCACACGGCACGGGGACACCGGTCGGCGACCCCATCGAAGTGACCGCGCTGGCCCAGGTGTTCGGCGCGGACGGCACCGGCGACCGCACCGCGCGGGACACCGGCGCCGAAGGGCCCGTGGCCCTGGGCTCGGTCAAGACGAACATCGGGCACACCGACACCGCCGCCGGAGTCGCGGGCCTCATCAAGACCGTCCTGGCGCTGGAGGACCGCACCCTCCCGGCCACCTTGCACTTCACCGGGCCGAACCCGCGGATCGACTTCGGGGCCACGCCCTTCGGCGTCACCACCCGCACCCGCAAGTGGGAGACCAGCAGGCTGCCGCGGCGGGCCGGTGTCAGCTCCTTCGGGATCGGCGGCACCAACGCGCACGTGGTGCTGGAAGAGGCGCCGGACGCCGTACCGGCCGCGCTGCCGCCCGCCCCCGCCGAGCAGCTCCTGGTCCTCTCGGCCCGCACGCCCACCGCCCTGGACACGATGGCCGGGCGGCTGGCCGAGCATCTGCGCCGGCACCCGGAACTGCCGCTGGACGCCGTCGCCCGGACCCTCCAGCTGGGCCGGCACGCGTTCGGCCACCGCCGCCACCTGGTCTGCGCCGACCGCGCCCAGGCCCTCGCGGCGCTCGCGGCACCGGCGGCGGAGGACAGCGCCGTACGGCCGGAGGACGAGCCGGGCGGCACACCGGCCGTCCTCACGTGCGCGGGAGCGGACGCATGGGAGCCCGGTTCCGTCCGCGGGCTGTACGCGTCCTTCCCGGCCTTCCGGGACGCGGCCGACGCCTGCTGCCGGGCGCTGAACGCGCCGCTCGGCCGGGAGGTACGGCAGCTGCTGACGGCGGACGCGGCGGTCACGGCCGATCCGGAGCCGGAGCGAGTGGCGCGCTTCACCGTCGCCTACGCGCTGACCCGCACGCTCATGGACTGGGGGGTGGCCCCCGCGTCCGTCACGGGTCGGGGGCCGGGCGCCCTGGTGGCCGCGGCCGTCGCCGGGGCGCTGCCGCTCGCCGACGCGCTGCGGATCGCCGGCGCGGCGGCGCGGGGCGCGGATCCGCTGCGGGAGGCGGTCCGGGCGGCCGCCTGGCGCACCCCCGAGATGCCCTGGACCCATGCCGGCACCGGCGCACCGGTGAGCCCGGCCGAGGCGGCCGACCCGGGCTTCTGGACGGAGCTTGCGGAGCGGACACCACCGCGAGCGGCCGACGCCCGCGCCGTGCTGCTCGACGCCGTGGGCCGGGCGTGGCGCGGTGGCGCGACGATCGACTGGGACCGCCTGCACACCGGAGCGGACCGAAGCCGGGTGCCGCTGCCCACCTACCCCTTCGAGCGGCGGCCCCATCTGGTGCGGCCCGAGCCCGTTTCCGAGACGGCCCGCGCCTCGGAAACGGCCGTCGCCCCGGCCCCGGAGGAGACGGAACGGCCGGGGCCGGACACGCCCGAGCCGGTCGGGCAGGCCCTGCTCGCGCTCTTCCGGCAGGTGCTCGGCACGCCCGAGGACGTCACCGATCCGGACTTCTTCGAACACGGCGGGGACTCCCTCGCCGCCGTCGAGCTGCTCTCCCTCGTCGAGGCGCGGTTCGGGGTGGCGCTCTCGCTCGACGACGTATTCGACCACCCGACCGCCGGCGACCTGGCCCGCATCGTCGAAGGGAGCCTCGCATGACGCACCGGACCGCTCCCGGGGCCGAGCCCACCGGCGCGGCGGACACGCACCCGTCCCACCCGGCGTCCTTCGCCCAGCGGCGCCTGTGGTTCCTCGACCAGCTCGACTCGGGCAGCGGCGCCTACAACCTGGTGGCCGCCCTCCGGCTGCGCGGGCCCCTGGACACCGAGGCGCTGCACTGGTCCCTGAACCGCGTCGTGGACCGGCACGAGGCGCTGCGCACGGTCTTCCGGCCCGACGGGGAAGGCGAGCCCCGGCAGCATGTGATGCCCCGCCGCCCCCTCGACCTCCCGGTCACCGACCTGACGCGGCAACCGGGGGAAGACCGTGACGAGCGGGCCCGGACGCTCATCGAGACGGAGACCGAGCGGGCCTTCGACCTCGCCACGGGCCCCCTCCTCAGGACCCGTGTGGTGCGCCTGGACCAGCAGGACCACGTGCTCGCCGTCATCTGCCACCACACCGTGTGCGACGGCTGGTCCATGGACCGGCTCTTCGCGGAGCTGTCCGAGCTGTACGCGGCGCGCACCGCCGGGCGCGATCCCGCCCTGGAGCCGGTGCCGCTGCAGTTCGGGGAGTACGCGGCCCGCCAGCGCGGCGCACTGGAGGGCGCCGGGGCCCGGGCCGCGCTCGCCCACTGGCGGACCCGGCTGGACGGGGCGCCGACGCTGCTGGAGCTGCCCACCAGCTTCCCCCGCCCCGCGGTTCAGGGCTTCGACGGCGCGACGCACACCGTGCCGCTGAGCCGCGAGAGCTGGCAGGCGGTACGGGCCGCCGCGGCACGGCACAAGGCCACGCCGTTCATGCTGCTGCTGGCGGTGTTCGCCCTCCAGCTCTCCCGCCTGTCGGGCGCCGAGGACCTGGTCATCGGCAGCCCGAGCGCCGGCCGCGCCCGGCCCGAACTCGCCCCCGTGATCGGCATGTTCGTCAACACCCTGCCGCTGCGCATCGATCTGTCCGGCGAGGTGACGTTCGAGGAGCTGCTGCGCCGGGTGCGGCGCAGCGCCCTGGACGCCTTCCCTCGCCAGGACGTACCGCTGGACCGGATCGTCACGGAGCTGAGCCCCGAGCGCGCACGCAGCCACGACCCGCTGTTCCAGGCGATGTTCGCGCTCCAGCAGCCGCTCTCCGCGCCCGAACTGGCCGGGCTGGCGACGGACATCTTCCCGGTGAACCCGCGGACGACCTTCACGGACCTCTGGCTGGAGATCCGGCCCCACGCGCCCGGCCCGGACGGCACCGGCGGCGCGGACTGCTGCTTCCGCTACCGCACGGAACTCTTCGACGCGGAGACGGTAGGCCGCCTGGCGCGGCAGTACCAGCACCTGCTGCGCAGCGCGCTGGACGCCCCCGGGACCCGGCTGTCGCGGTTCTCCCTCACCGACGAGCAGGAGACGGACCGGCTGCTGCGCCAGGGGAACCGGAGCGCGCAGGCACACCCGTGGGACGGCCCGGTGCACGAGGCCGTCGACCGGCAGGCGCGGCGTACGCCCGGGGCCACCGCCGTGGTCTTCGCGGACGAGCGGCTCAGCTACGCGCAACTTGCGTGCCGGACGGGTCAGTTGGCGTGGCACCTGGCCGCACACGGCGCCGCGGCGGACACCCCCGTCGCGGTCTGCCTGCCCCGCGGCACCGGCCTGGTCACCTCGGTCCTGGCTGTCATGGCCAGTGGGAGCGCGTATCTGCCGCTGTCGCCCGAGGACCCGCCGGCCCGGCTGGTGCGGATGCTCCGTGCCGCGGGCGCCGCCCATGTCCTCACCACGCGGGAGCTGGCTCCCGTCCTCGCCGACGCGGGCGTGCCCGTCACGGCCGTGGACACCTTTCCCTGGGAGGACGGCGGGTGGCCGGACCGGCCCATGGCCCCCGGCCGGGTCGGCCCCGACCATCTCGCGTACGTCATCCACACCTCCGGATCCACCGGCACCCCGAAGGCGGTGGGTGTCCCGCACCGCGGACTGGCCAACCGCATCCAGGGCATCCAGGACACCCACGGACTGGACGCCTCCGACCGCGTCCTGCACAAGACGCCCGTCACCTTCGACGTCTCCCTGTGGGAGCTGCTGTGGCCGCTGACGGCGGGGGCCACGCTCGTCGTGGCGGAGCCGGGCGGCCACCGGGACCCGACCTACCTCGTCGAGGTGATCGAACGCGAGCGGGTGACCACCGTGCACTTCGTGCCGCCGCTGCTCACCGCCTTCCTCGAAGAGCCCGGGCTGCACCGCTGTGCGTCGCTGCGCCGGGTGCTCTGCAGCGGCCAGGAGCTGCCCCGCGCCACCCGCGACCGCTGTCTGGAGCGCCTGCCCGCCCGGCTGTTCAACGCGTACGGGCCCACCGAGGCGTCGATCGAGGTGACCGAGGAGGAGTGCGCGCCGAAGGCCGCCGGGGGAGAGGCACCCGATCCGCGGGTCTCCATCGGGCGGCCGATCGCGGGTGCCGAGGTGTATGTGCTGGATGCGGAGTTGCGGCCGGTGCCGGTGGGGGTGCCCGGTGAGCTGTACCTGGGCGGGGTGGCGTTGGCCCGGGGGTACCTGGGGCAGCCCGCGCTGACCGCGGACCGGTTCGTGCCGCATCCGTTCAGCCGGGCGCCGGGTGCGCGGTTGTACCGTACGGGCGATCTGGTGCGGTGGCGGACCGATGCGAGCCTGGATTTCCTGGGCCGTAACGACCATCAGGTCAAGATCCGGGGTATCCGGGTGGAGCCGGGTGAGATCGAGAACGTGCTGCGCGCCCACCCCGGCATCCGCGACGCCGTCGTGGTCGCCACCCGCCCGGACGGCGCCACGGGGGTACGGCTCACCGCGTATCTCGTACCGTACGAAACCGACGGCTCCCGACCGGCACCGGACCCCGACGCCCTCGTCGCCGCGGTGGACGGCCGGCTGCGCGCCTGTCTGCCCGCGTTCATGGTCCCCTCGCGGACCGTCGTGCTGCCCCGCCTCCCGCTCAACGCGAGCGGCAAGGTCGACCGCGCCGCCCTGCCCGCGCCCGCCGCCCCCGCACCGGCCCCCGCGACCGACCGCGTGGCACCCGCGGACCACGTCGAAAGCGCGCTCGCGCGCATCTGGTCCCAGGTGCTCGACCGTCCGGGGACCGATGTCACCGAGGACTTCTTCGCCCTTGGCGGGGACTCCCTCAAGAGCATCCAACTGGTGCACCGGGCACGGGAGGCCGGACTGTCCCTGCGCGTCGGCGACATCTTCCACCACCCCACCGTCCGCGACCTCGCGGCCCATGTGCGGCGCACCGCCGCCCCCGCCGAACCCCGGGAGGACCGGTGAAGAATCCCTGGCTGCTGCGCTTCCCGCCGCGCCCCGACGCCCGGGTGCGCCTGGTCTGCCTGCCGGGTGCGGGCAGCGCGGCGTCCATGTACCACCCGTGGTCGGCGCTGCTCCCCGACGAGGTGGAGATCTGCGCGGTCCAGCTGCCGGGCCGCGGCGGGCGGTTACGGGAATCGGCGTTTCGCCGGATGGAACCGCTGGCCGACGCCCTGACCGAGGTGTTGCGCGCCGAGTGCGACCGCCCCGTGGTCCTCTTCGGCCACAGCCTCGGCGCCCTGATCGCGTACGAGGTGGCCGCGCGGCTGCGGGAGCTGCCGGACACCTCGGTGGCCGCGCTGATCGTCGCGGCGCACAAGGCGCCCCATCTGGGCAGCGCGGAGGTGTCCTGCCACGATCTGCCGGACGACGAACTGCTCGCCTTTCTCGACCGGTTGGGCGGCACGCCCGCGGGGGTGCTGGCCCGGCCGGACATCCGGCGGCTGGCACTTCCCGCCCTGCGGGCCGACTTCGAGCTGGACTTCACCTACGCGTACCGCGAACGGCCCCCGCTGGACATCCCCCTCAGCGCGTTCGGCGGCACGGACGACGCCCTGGTGTCGGAATCCGAACTCGCCGCCTGGGGCCGGCACACGGCGCGCGCCTTCCGGACGTGGCACCTGCCCGGCGGCCATTTCTTCCTCACCGGCCCGCACGGCGCCGACATGCTCACCCGGATGCGCGCCCAGCTGCTCACCCTCGCCCGGCCCGGCCTGCCGGACCACGGCACACGCCGCACCGGAAACCCCCGCACGGGAACCGTTCACACAGGAGAGGACCGCGTTGCCCATGTTTGAGGACGATGACGACCGCCGCTACACCGTGGTCCGCAATCACGAGGACCAGTACTCCGTCTGGCCGGCGGACCGCCCGGCCCCGGCCGGCTGGGAATCCGTGGGCGTCACGGGCCCCAAGTCCGTCTGCCTGTCCCACATCGATACGGCGTGGACCGACCTGCGCCCCCTGAGCCTGCGTTCCTGACGAGGAAGAGATCCCACGTGCTGGCACAACTGACGCTGCACCGGCTGTTCGAGGAACAGGCGGCGCGTACCCCCCACGCGCAGGCCGTGACGGACGGCCGGCAGACCCTGACCTACCGTCAGCTGGACGAGCGGGCCGCCCGTCTGGCCACCGCCCTCCTGCGGCACGATCCCGCGCCGGGCACCCGGATCGGCCTCTACCTGCGGCGCGGGGCCGACGTGGTGGCCGCGGTGCTCGCCGTCATGAAGGCGGGCTGCGCCTATGTACCGCTGGACCCCGCGTACCCGCACGACCGGGTGCGCTACATGGCACGCGACGCGTCACTGGACCTGGTGGTGAGCGACCAGGACGTGGCCGAGGTGTTGCCCGACGCGACCGTCATCACCGTCGATGACGCCGTACGCTCCCAGCCTCCCCTGGAGGGCGGCCGGGTGACGGTCACCCCGGACATGCCCGCCTACGTCATCTACACCTCCGGGTCGAGCGGCGACCCCAAGGGCGTCGAGGTGTCCCACCGGAACGTCACGGCGCTGCTGGCGGCCTGCGACCGGGTGTTCGCGCTCCGCGGCGACGACGTGTGGACGCTGTTCCACTCGCCCTGCTTCGACTTCTCCGTCTGGGAGATGTGGGGCGCCCTGGCCCACGGCGCCAAGCTGGTCGTGGTGCCGGCCGAGGTCGCCCGTTCGCCCGAGGCGACCCTCGACCTCGTGGTGTCCGAGCGCGTCACCGTCCTCAACCAGGTGCCCTCGGTGTTCCGCTATCTGTCCCGCTCGGCCGTGGCCCGTGCCGAGGACACCGCCGAGCGGCCCGCGACGGCCCTGCGGTACGTCATCTTCGGCGGTGAGCCGGTGGACGTGGACGCCGTCCGCGAATGGCGCCGGCTCCACGGCACCCGTACGGAGTTCTTCAACATGTACGGCATCACCGAGACGACGGTGTTCGCCACCTGCCGGAGGCTGCCGGAGAGCGAGATCGACCCACGGCCGACGGACGCCCCCGATGCCCCGTCCGCCCCGGACGCCCCGGCTCCCGCGGGCGCGGCCGCCGCCCCGGAGCTGAACATCGGGCGCCCGCTCGACGGCTTCGAGGTGGTGCTGCTCGACGCGTGGGGAGGCCCCACCCCGCCGGGAAGGGTCGGCGAACTCTGCCTCGCCGGTGACCAGCTGGCGATCGGCTACCTGAACCGTCCGGATCTGACCGACGAGCGCTACCCCCTCCTCGACGTGGCGGGCACCGGCGAGGCACGGCGCTACTACCGCAGCGGCGATCTGGCCGTCGCCCGGCCGGACGGCAGCTGGGAGTACGCGGGACGCGCCGATGACCAGGTGAAGATCAACGGCTACCGGATCGAGACGGGCGAGATCGAGGCCGCGCTGCGCACCACCGAAGGCGTCCGGGACCTCGTGGTGCTGCCGGTCACCAGCCGGATCGGTGAACGCATGCTCGCGGCCTGCTACACCCCCGGGCCCGGCGCCGACCAGGAGGAGCTGGGCGCACGCCTGGCGGCCCGCGCCGCCGCGGCGCTGCCCGGCTACATGGTGCCGCGCCGCTTCGTGCCCGTGCCCGAACTGCCGCTGAGCCCTTCGGGCAAGACCGACAAGCGCGCACTCGCCGCACACGTGTCATGACTCACACCGGAGGCCCCATGGCTGACGCGACCGGCAACCGGCCCCACGGCCGTGGCACCCGGTGGTCCGCGCCGCACGACGCCCTGCCCCTGTCCGCCGTACAGGAGGCCATGTGGATCGCCTGGCAGCGCGACCCCGAGACGCTGACGCACGTCGTCCCGCTGACCCTGGAGGTCAGCGGCGACCTGGACACCGAGCGGCTGCGGGCGGCCGTCACCGAACTGGCCCGCCGCCACCCCATGCTGCGGGCCCGCGTCGAACAGGGCGCCACCGGCACCCGTCTGACCTGGGCCGGGGCGCCTCCCGTCCCGTTCGCGGTCCATGCCGTCGGCGCCACCGCCGACGAAGCCGTCCTGGCCGCCCACCGGCCCCTCGACCTGAGCCGCGGCCCGCTGGCCCGCGCCGAGGTGCTGCGCTGCGCGGACCGCACCGTGGTGCTGCTCACCATCCACCACCTGATCCTGGACGGCACCTCGGTCCCCCTGCTCCTCGACGACCTGCGCCGTGCCTACGCCGGAGACCTGCTCGGCGGGCCGGACGCCCCCGGCCCCCTCGTCTCCCACGCCCGGCGCTCGTGGGAACTGGCCCTCGGGGACGACGGCGCGCCGCTGCGCGCGTACTGGCGCACCGCGCTCGCGGGCACCGCCCCGGCCCGCCCGCTGCCCGTACGGGACGAGCCGGCCGGCTACCGCCAGCGGCCCTGTGCCATCGACCCCGAACTGGTCCGGCGCGCCCGGAAGCTGGCCCGTGAACTGGACGTCACGTACTTCACGGTCATGTTCGCCGCCCTCTTCGTCACCCTGCACCGCCACACCGACGCCGACGACCTCATCGTCTCGGCGCCCTACCACGGACGGCCCGGTCCGGCCCTCGCCGAGCGGGTCGGCTGCTTCGTCAACGTCCTGCCCTACCGCGAGCGGCTGTCCGGCGCGCGCACCTACGCGGAGCTGCTGACCGGTCTGCGCGCCCAGGTGCGCGCCGGCACCGCCCACGGTGAGCTGCCGCTGCCCGCGATCCTGCGGGCCGCGGACCTGTCGGCGCCGGACCAGCGGGACCGTACCCACCAGGTGGTCCTCTCGTACACGCAGTTCGGGTACCACGAGGGCACCGGCGGGCGCGGCGCCGACGTGAGCCGGATCGCACTCACCGGCGGGGACGCACACGGCGAGCTGCGCCTCCTGGACCTGGGCGATGTGGCGGACTACCGGCTCAACGCCCTGCTCGTCGAGGACGGCCGCGGCAGCCGCATGCTGTGGAAGGACCCGCACGGCACACTGGGCGCGGATCTGCTCGCCTCACTGGCCCGCGACCATCTCGCCGTCGTGGCGGACATGGTCGACGCCCCGCACCGCACCCTCGCCGAGGCCCGGGACGCGCTGCCCGCGCTCGGCGTCCCGCCCGCGTCCCCCGGCCCCGCGGCACCCGCGCCGGCGGTCGCGGACGGGCCGCGCCCGGACGGACCGTCCGCACCCACTCCCGTGGCCCGCACGCCTGTCATCTCCCTGACCTCGCCCACCGCCGCCGCACTCGCCGAGATCTGGCAGCAGGTCCTGGGCGCGCCGGTGACCTCGGTCGAGGACTCCTTCTTCGAGATGGGCGGGCACTCCCTGCTCGCCACCACGCTCCTGACCCGGATCAGCCGGCGCTTCGGCGTCGAGCTGTCCTTGCGGGAACTCTTCAGCCACCCCGGCTTCAGCGAGCTGGTCCGGGCCATCGACGCGCGCCGGACCCCCGCCCCGGCCGATGACCGCGCCCGGCCCCGGCCCGCGGACGCCCCGGCGGCCCGTCCCACGCCCGGCGAGGCGTTCCCGGCGTCCGGCTTCCAGGAGAGCATCTGGTTCGCCCAGCGCCTGGACCCCGTCCACGCGACCTATCACGTCCCGCTGTCCTGGGAGGTGACGGGAGATCTGGACCCGGCGGCGCTGCACCGCGCACTCGCCCTGCTGATCTCCCGGCACGAGATCCTGCGCACCCGCTTCGTCGACCGCGACGGCCGCCTGTACCAGGACGTCACCGAGGCGTGGACGCCCGACGTGGAGCATGTCGACCTCACCCGGTGCGGCGCGGCCGAGCGCGAGGCAAGGCTGCGGCGCTGGGCGGCCGACACCGCGCACGACCTGGTGCCGCGCAGCGGACGGCTGCTGCGCGCCGCGCTGTTCACGGTGGCGCCGCACCGCCACGTCCTCGCGATCTGCGTCCACCACCTCGTCCTCGACGGCGAGTCGGTGCCGCTGTTCGTACGGGAGCTGGAGCGCTGTTACGCGGCGGCCGCACCGGAGGCGGCCCTGCCGCCGGCGCCCCCGCACCAGTACCGCGACCTGGTGGCCGCCGAGCGGAACGGCTCGCCGGCGCCGGCCGGCCTCGCGTACTGGCAGGACCGGCTGGCGGACGCCCCCAGCTCCCTGGACCTCGGCGCACCCCCCGTCCCCGAGCCCCCGGGGAACCTCGGGCTGCGGCTGGCGCCCGGCCTGGCCGGGCGGCTGCTGCCCGTGCAGCGCGCCGAGAAGACCTCGGCCTTCATCATCCAGGCCACCGCGGTCGCCGCGGCACTGCACCGCTGGACCGGGCGGGAGGACCTGACCTTCGGCATCCCGGTGGCGAGCCGTGGCGAGGCCGGGTTCCAGGACGTCATCGGACCGTGCCTGAACACGCTGGTGCTGCGCTCCCGCTGCACGCGCGAGACGTCACTCGCCGCGTTGCTGCGGGCCGTCCGGGAGGACGCCCTCGCGGCCTTCGAGCACCGCGCGGCCCCGTTCGACGACGTGGTGCGCGCCCTCGCGCCGGCGCGCTCCCGCGGGCACACCCCGTACGTCGATGTCCTGCTCAACAGCGTCAGCCTGACCCGCTGGTCGGGGACGCTCGGGGCGGCCGAGCTGACTCCGGTGGACTTCGTCGCCGCGCGCACGGAAACCAGTAAGTTCCCGCTCACCATCACCTTCGCGGAAAACGGCGCCACGCTACGGGGCTCGCTGGCCTATCGCGGCGACCGCATCAGCGGTGTGTCCGCCGGGGAACTGGCGGATGAAATCTCCGCGGTTCTCCATGAATTCGGTGCGCTTCTCCCGCAGCCGGTGTTCACTCCGCAGCCCCTTGAACTCTCGGGAAGGAACCACGAGAACTCATGAATGTATTCCGGTTCGGGGTCAACCTGAATTCCGCGACGGGACACCGGGAATGGACGGAAAAGTGCCGTGCCGCGGAAGCGCTCGGCTACGACGTCCTCACGGTGCCGGACCACCTCGGTGTGCAGGCCCCCTTTCCCGCGCTGGTCGCCGCCGCCTCGGTGACCGAGCGGATCCGGGTGGCCCCCTTCGTGCTCAACAGCGCCTTCTGGAACCCTGTGCTGCTGGCCCGTGAGGTGATGACGACGGACCGGCTCACCGACCGGCGGCTCGACGTGGGGCTGGGCACCGGATACGTCCGCGCGGAGTTCGAAAAGGCCGGCGTGGACTGGGGTACGGCCGGAAGCCGGGTGAACCGCCTGGAGGCGACGGTCGTCGAATTGACACGATTGCTGGACAATCCCCGTGAACTCGGCGACACCCAACCCCCGTTCCGGCCCCCCATGGTGATCGGCGGCAACGGTGACCGGGTGCTGCGGCTGGCCGCGCGCCATGCCGACATCGTCGCGTTCACCGGCGCCGCCCTCAAACCCGGTGCGCGGCGGGGTACGTTGGAGCTTCTGGACGCCGCCGCGGTCGCGGAACGGGTCGACTGCTTCGAGCGAGCGGCCGGGGAGCGCGCCGCCGGCGTCGAGCGCAACATTCTGGTCCAGGCGGTGGTGGTGACGTCCCGCCGCCGGGAAGCGGCCGAGGCGCTGAGCCGCCGGACGCCCCACCTGACGGCCGAGCGGGCGGCGGACGCACCCACGGTACTGATCGGTTCTGTGAAGGAGATCACGTCCCAGCTCCTGGAGCGGCGCGATCGATTCGGTTTTTCGTACATCAGTGTGCATGAATCGGCCATGCGTGATTTTGCGCCGGTGGTCGAGGAGCTCGCCGGACGGTGATACGCCGGGAGGTGGTGCCGGGGCCGGGGAGTGTCAGGGCTCGGCGCCACCGCCGAAACGGGTGACCGAAAACAATCACCCCGAAGGGGGCGTCCCAAGACAGGGTTTAAAACAGATTATCCGAATGCGGGATTCCGGTTGGGTTACATTGGGTCCGACCACATGACCCGTGCATGCGAGGGGTTGCCGGAATCTGTCAAGCACGCACGACACATTCCGGTACGGCATGACACGGCTCCGCGCAGCGGACCGCTCCCCCCGGGAGGGGCGGCCCGATCGTGCGGGGTGCCCATCAAGGGGGAATCCTTGGGAACTTCGATTGCCGTAGCCGTGCTCGCCGATGACCCCATCACGGAAGAGGGGGCCATTGTGCGGTTGACGTCGTACGAGGAGATAGCGCCGCGTTCCCTGGACTGCCGGGCCGCCGACGTGCTGCTGGTGCTGGCCAACGAAGTGACCGGGACCATGCTGACGAGGGTGGAGCGCGTGGGCCGCGAGTGCGCCCGCAACGGCCGTCGGCTGCCCGTCGTACTCGTCGCCAATGAATTCCCGGAACACTCCATGCTGCGCGCGATCGGCCTCGGACTGGTCAGCCTGCTGCCCCGGCGCAACAGCAGCTTCGACGCCGTGGTGCGCGCCGTCGTGGCGGCCGTGCCCGGTCGCGCGAAACCGGGCGACGGCGTGCAGCAGCGGCTGATCAGCCAGATCCACGCGCTCCGGGACAACGCCCTGGTACCGCACGGCCTCAACGTCGCGGGCCTGATGGCCAGAGAGGTCGAGGTGCTCGGACTGCTCGCCGACGGTCTGAACACCAAAGAGGTGGCCGAAAAGATCGGCCGCTCCGAGCGCACGGTCAAGAGCGTCATCCACGATCTGGTGGCCCGCCACAATCTGCGAAACCGCACCCACGCCGTGGCCTTCGCCCTGCGTACCGGCGTGCTGTGACCCGCCGCGCCGGCCACCTGCCCCGGGAGCCCGCCACCGGCCGGCGCCACGACCGTTCGGAGCGGGTGGTCGTGGACGTACCCGGCGACGGTGATCTAGAAGATCGACTGCGCACGCCACGGCGCGGGGCCGCTGCCGCGTGCGGCGCCGGTCAGTCCTCCCACGGTCCGGTGGCCGCGCGGGCGTATCGGTGCTCGGGCCTGCCGGCGTCGCCGTAGCGCAGGGAGAGCTGGAGTGAGCCGTTCTCCTGGAGGTAGCGCAGGTAACGATGGGCGGTCGAGCGGCTGATACCGGCGCGGGCCGCCACGTCCTGTGCCGACAGAGGGTGATCGGCCTCGGCGATGACCTGGCAGATCAGGTCCACGGTGGGGCCCGACCAGCCCTTGGCGGATGACGCGGCAGTGATCGCCGGCGTGCGCACGGCCCCGAAGATGCGGTCGATCTGTTGCTGCCCCGGGCTCGTCCCCGCACCGGCGTCCTGCAAACTGCGCCGCAACTCGGTGTAGCTCTTCAGACGGGAGCGCAGCCCGTCCAGAGTGAACGGTTTGACGAGGTAGTGCAGCACGCCGTAGCGCAGAGCGGCTTCCACGACCTCGACGTCCTGCGCCGCAGTCACCATGATGACGTCGCTGCGCATGCCTTTCTGCCGCATCCGGCGCACGAGGTCCAGCCCGTTCCGGTCGGGGAGGTAGTGGTCGAGCAGGAGCAGGTCAACGTGCCGGCTCTCCAGCATCTGCATGGCGTGCAGGGCGGTGTGGGCGGTGCCCACCACGTGAAAGCCGGCCGTCTTGTCGACATAGGCGGCGTTGATCTCCGCGACGTGGAAGTCGTCGTCGACCACCAGGACGTCAATCACGGTGCGTCTCCTGCCAGGGTGGGCTGCGTGTGGGCTGCGGATCTCGTGACGATGTCGGGGAACGTGACGGTGAACACGGCGCCGCCGCCGGCCCGGGCGGCGACGCGGGCGGTGCCGCCGTAGCGTTCGGCGAGGCTGCGCACCATGGCCAGCCCGAGTCCGCGTCCGCGGTGGTGCGGGGACTCCTTGGTGCTCCATCCTTCTTCGAAGATGGTCTCGCGCAGTTCCACGGGCACTCCGGGACCGTTGTCGCTGACGCGTGCCACGACCGTGTCGGCCTCGACGAAGACCTCGACTTCCACCGCGGGACGGGTGGCCTGACCGCCGACGACATCGAGTGCGTTGTCGATCAGATTGCCCAGCACCGTCACGACGTCCCGGGCGTCGATCAGCTGGGCGGGAAGCTGGCTGCGGTCGGACAGGCGCAAGGTCACGCTCCGTTCGGCGGCGATGGCCGATTTCCCGACCAGGAGAGCCGAGACCATCGGGATCCGGATGCGTTCCGCGATGTTGTCTGCCGACGCGCGCCGGGCGTGCGTGAGGCCGGCGACGTAATCGCGGGCCCGCTCGGGCATGTCCAGGTCGAGGTAGCCGAGGACGGTGTGCAGGCGGTTGGCGTGCTCGTGGTCCTGGGCGCGCAGCGCGTCCAGAAGGCCCTTGATGGAGTCGAGTTCGCGGCCCAGCAGTTCGACCTCGGTGCGGTCCCGCAGGGTGACGACAGCGCCGCCGTCGGGGGTGGGCATCCGGTTGGCGATGAGGACACGGTTCTCGCGTACGGTCAGCAGGTCGCGTCCGGTGACGTGCCCGGTGAGGACGTCGCGGGAGCGTCCGGGCGGAAGGACCTCCTTGAGATCCCGGCCTTCTGCTTCCTCCTCGAGCGCGAGCAGGCGGGAAGCCTCGTCGTTCACCAGCCGTACGCGTGCGTGCTGGTCGAGCGCGATGACTCCCTCCCGTACCGCGTGGAGCATCGCCTCCCGTTCCGACAGCAGTGCCGCGATGTCGGCGACGGATACCCCGTGCGTGCGCTTGCGCAGGGTCCGGGCCACGAGGAACGCGGCGCCGGCGCCGACCGCGAGGGCTGCGCCCGCGTAGCGCAGCAGTCCGGGCAGGGCGGCCAGAAGGCGTTCTTGGACGCCGGAGTAGGCGATGCCGACCGACACCGCCCCGATGACCTCGCCCGTCCTGTCGCGCAGGGGGACCTTGGCCCGCGCGGACGTGCCCAGGGTGCCACGGTCGATCTCCAGGACGACGTGACCGTGCAGCGGAGTGGACGGATCCGTCGACACGCGGTGGCCCACCTGCTGCACATCCGTGTGGGACCAGCGGATCCCGCGCAGATCCATGACCACGATGTACAGGGCGCCCGTCGCCTTCCGGGTGCGCTCCGTCTGCCGCTGCACGGGCCCGGTCGGATCGGGGGCGCCCGACAGCAGACCTGCGGCGATCTCCGGATCGACCGCCGTGGTCTGGGCGATGGCCAGGGCTTCGTGCTCGGCCTGGGCGTCGAACTGGGTACGGAGCGGCTGGAGGAACAGGCCGGTCAGCAACAGCAAGACGCCTGTGGTGATCAGCAACTGCACGATCAGCACCTGTGCGAACACCTGCCTCGGCCAGCCGATGCGCAAGCGGGCCACTTCTGACACCTGCTTTCAGGAACTCGCCCGTGCGACCGGACGTTTCGCCGGCGTGAACGCACCGTAACCGCAGCTGTTTCGGCCAGGGAAGAGCCTGGACGGCAGCGGGCCCGGATGCGGTCGGCACAATGCGCAGAATTGCTTTTACGGGAACTGGCAGTGGTTGTCGGCCAAAACTTCCCAGCCCGCACGGCTGTTTCTAACGTCCCCGGCATGACAAGCCCATCGAGCCCGGCCATCGAACTGCGCGGTGTCCGCAAGGCATTCCGAACGCCGTCCGGCGCCTTTCACACCGCCGTCCACGATCTCGACCTGACCGTCCAGCAGGGCGAGTTCGTCGCCGTGGTCGGCCCCACCGGCTGCGGCAAGTCCACCACCCTCACCCTGGTCAGCGGGTTGGAGGAGCCGACCGACGGCGAGGTGATGCTGTCGGGCGCCCCGGTGCGCGGCATCGACGAGCGGGTCGGCTTCGTCTTCCAGCAGGATGCGACGTTCCCGTGGCGGACCGTGCTGTCCAACGTGATGGCCGGGCCCCGCTTCCGCGGCGTCCCCAAGGCCGAGGCCAAGGAGAAGGCCCGGGAGTGGCTGGCCCGCGTCGGGCTGAGCGCGTTCGAGGACCGCTATCCGCACCAGCTGTCCGGTGGCCAGCGCAAGCGCGTCGCGCTGGCTGCCACCTTCGTCAACGACCCGTCGATCCTGCTCATGGACGAGCCGTTCTCCGCGCTCGACGTCCAGACCCGCGCTCTCATGTCGGACGAGCTGATGGAGCTGTGGACGGGCACCGGATCCTCCGTCGTCTTCGTCACCCACGACCTGGAGGAGTCCATCGCCCTCGCCGACAAGGTCGTCGTCATGACCGCAGGGCCGGCCACGGTCAAGGAGATCTTCACGATCGACCTGCCGCGCCCGCGCCGCGTCGAGGCGGTCCGCCTGGAGCCCCGGTTCGTCGAGATCTACCGGGAGATCTGGTCGTCGCTCGGCGAGGAAGTCCGTATCACCCGCGAGAGGGGTGCCCAGAATGTCGCCTGACATCACCGCCGAACCGGACACCGCTGCGTCCACCGTGACGGACTCGGGTGGCGTCACCAAGCCGGCCCGTACCGAGGAGCGTGCCCGGGCCGCGCGCCGCCGCCGCGGCATCGTCCTGCTGTCCCGCGTCGCCGTGCTCGTGTTCGTCCTCGGTGTGTGGGAGTGGTTCTCGCGGGCCGGGATCATCGACCCGTTCAACTTCTCGATGCCCTCGAAGATCTGGGACCAGGTCCAGCAATGGGCGCTGCACGGCACCCCGCAGGGCTCCCTGCTCGAACAGATCTGGTACACGCTCTACGAGGCCCTGCTCGGCTGGGTCGTCGGTGTCATCGGTGGTGTCGTGCTCGGCATCGCGCTCGGCCGGGTCCGCTTCCTGGCCGACGTCATGGGCCCGTACATCAAGGTCCTCAACGCGCTGCCGCGGATCGTGCTCGCGCCGATCTTCCTCATCTGGTTCGGCCTCGGACCGGCCTCGAAGGTCGCCTCCGCCGTCGTCCTCGTCTTCTTCCCGGTCTTCTTCAACGCCTTCCAGGGCGCCCGTGAGGTGGACCGCCACCTCATCGACAACGCCCGCATCCTCGGCGCCCGCGACCGGCAGGTCACCTTCCAGGTCGTCATCCCCGCCGCCACCTCGTGGATCTTCACCAGCCTCCACGTCAGCTTCGGCTTCGCCCTGATCGGCGCCATCGTCGGCGAGTACATCGGCGCGACGAAGGGCATCGGCCTGCTCGTCTCCGCCTCGCAGGGCACCTTCAACTCCGCCGGGGTCTACGCCGCGATGGTCATCCTCGCCGTCGTCGCCCTGCTCGCCGAGGGCCTGCTCACCTTCATGGAGCGCAAGCTCTTCCGCTGGAAGCCCGCCGCCGATGAAGCCCGCTAGATCCTCCCGCCACCGCACGCCCTGCCGTCAGGAGCCGCACATGTCCCGTCGCACCCTTGCCGCCAAACTCACCACCGTCACCGCGGCCCTGGCCGCGCTCGCCGCCCTCAGCGGCTGCGCCGACCAGGTCTCCTCCAACGCCTCCGACAGCGGCGGCTCGGGAGGCGAGGGGCCGAAGGTCAAGATCATGGTGGGAGGCATCGACAAGGTCATCTACCTGCCCGCGATGCTGTCCCAGCGCCTCGGCTACTTCAAGGACGAGGGCGTCAACGTGGAGTTGCTGAGTGAGCCCGCCGGCATCGACGCCACCACCTCCCTCGTTGCCGGGAACGTCCAGGGCGTCGTCGGCTTCTACGACCACACCCTCGACCTGCAGACCAAGGGCAAGCAGGTCGAGTCCGTGGTCCAGCTCGCGCAGACCCCCGGCGAGGTCGAGATCGTGTCGAACAAGGCGGCAGACAGCCTGAAGTCGCCGAAGGACTTCGCGGGCAAGAAGCTCGGCGTGACCGGGCTCGGCTCGTCCACCGACTTCCTCACCAAGTACCTCGGCGTCCACGGCGGGGTGTCCACGGACAAGTTCAGCAACGTTGCGGTCGGCGCGGGCCAGACCTTCATCTCCGCGCTGCAGAAGGGGTCCGTCGACGGCGGCATGACCACCGACCCGACCGTCGCGCAGATCCTCGACAAGAAGATCGGCAAGGTCCTCGTCGACATGCGCACCCCCGAAGGCTCGAAGCAGGCGCTCGGCGGCCTGTACCCGTCCTCCAGCCTCTACATGAACACCGACTGGGTCGACGGGCACAAGGACACGGTGCAGAAGCTCACCAACGCGTTCGTGCGCACCCTCAAGTGGATGTCCACGCACAGCGCGAAGGAGATCGCGGCGAAGATGCCGAGCGATTACGCGCAGGGCGGCGAGGGCCTCTACGCCAAGGCGATCGAGAGCACGCTGCCGATGTTCACCAAGGACGGCAAGATGCCGGCCGATGGACCCGCGACGGTGCAGCGCGTGCTCAAGTCCTTCAACCCGAACCTGAAGAACGCCACGATCGACCTGGAGAAGACGTACACGAGTGAATTCACACAGAAGGCCACCGGCTGATTGAGCCTGTGCCGTGGGCTTGCCGTGCTCGGAGTGGTAGGGGGCGGCAGGCTCGTGCACCGGCCCGCAGGGTGCGGGACACGCCGATTCCGCCGATGTCGGGCAGCCCGGGATCCAGCAGGAACCGCCCGCAGAGACCGGCAGTCGTTCGGTCCCGATCCACAGTCCCAGGCACGTCCCACAAGCGCTGACGAACCCCTCCTGGCTCGCGTACACGCGGGTCAGGGGGGTTCAGCGGTGTTGTTTCCGAAGGCTGTCAGATGTCCCGGAAGAGACCGGCTGGCCCCGTGACCCCGGATCCTCTTCCGCCCGGCCGGGCCGGCGGGGCGTCGGCATCGGTGCTCCTTGGGGCGGGCGACCGCGTTTGCGCTTCCCTTGGAGCCGCACCGCCCGTTCCAGGGCAGGGGGCGGCGCCTGTCATGCGGTCGTCCTGTTCGAGGGCTGCGGGTTGCCCAGCATCTGACAGGTGGCCGCGTCGACGAGGGCCTTGTTCGCGGTCGCGGCCTTCTTCTCCTTGATGCCGAAGTTCGTGAGGGTGAAGACCGCGACGCTACGGATGCCGGTGGCGTCGGTGTAGATCTCGCTGGAGTAGCCGGGCAGGCCGCCGGTGTGCCCCCAGACCGTGCCGCAGGGCGTGTCCACCTTCATCAGGCCCAGACCGTACGCTCCGCCTTCCTCGGGGGCGGCCACGGTGGTGCGCATCTGCTTCATCTGGGCCTCGGGCAGCAACCGGCTGGACATGAGCGCGGTGAGGAAGCGCTGCCAGTCCCGCGCGGTGGAGACCATACCGCCTGCCGCCCACGACCAGCTCGGGTCGATGGCGGCGGTGTCGATGTTGTCCCCGGGGCGTTCGGACCCGGCGAATCCGACGCCCTCGGGCAGGTTAACGGTCCCGGAAAGCAGGGCCTTCAATCGCTTGGCATCCGGCTCGTAGCCGGTCGCGTGGCGTTTCCCGGCGGGCCAGGCTGCGTCCGTGGCCAGAAAGGAGTCCTTCATGCCGAGCGGCTTGGTGATCTTCTGCTCGATCAGCTCTGCCAGGCTGCTCCCGGTGGCCTTCTCCAAGATCAGCCCGAGAGCCTCGTAGTTGGCGTTGCTGTAAGAGTATTTCTCGCCCGGCACGGTCGGCGGGTCCTGCTCGGGAGTGACGGCGAGAAGTTCCTCCGGCTTCCATGTGCGCTGCTCCTGACCGGTGAGCGAGGGCAGGAACTGGGGTGTCAGCAGGAAGTCTCCCAGGCCGCTGGTGTGGGTGAGCAGCATCCGTACGGTGATGTGCTCACCGCCCTTGACCAGTCCGGGCAGCCACTTCTCGACCGTGTCGTCGAGGCCGATCCTCTTCTCGGCGACCTGTTGCAGGACGAGCGTAGCGGTGAGCGTCTTGGTGTTGGACCCGACCCGGAACCGGTCGCCGACGGCGAGGCGGTGGTCGTTCTTCGTCCAGGCGGCCTGGCGGGCGATCTCGACAGGCTTCCCGTCGCCGCGGTCGATCCGGACGATGACGCCCAGGGAGCCGGCGTCGGCCGCCTTCTGCGCGAGGACGCTCAGGCGCCCGGCTGCCGCCGTGTCCGCCGTATCCCGCCCGGCCATGGGTTCGGCCGCGTCTTGCCCGTCGTCCGAGCAGCTGACGCACACCGCGCCCAGGCAGGTGGCCAACGCCAGGGTCAGCGCCCCTCGAAGAACTCGGTGACGGCGAGACGGCGTGGGTGCGGACATGGCAGTTCCCTTCGGCGCGTGGCAGTTGCTCCGTGCGTGGAGGGACCCGGCGTTCACCCCGTTGAAGGCGTTCGAAGGCTCCGCGCACAGCGACCATTCAGCCAGCGGCGCCCCCCTGGCACATCGCTCGGTGGAGGGCTTCCCTCCGACACCGGGTCACTCCAAGGAATGACCCCATGGTGGACGGCGCCGCGCCGTCCGGCCCGCCGGGGACGGGTCAGGACAAGGTGTTCCTGGCCAGCACCGCAGCCTGCGCCCTGCTCTGACAGCCGGTCTTCGTGAGCACACGGCTGACGTGTGTCTTCACCGTGTGCAGGCTCAGCACGAGCCGGTCGGCGATCTCGGCGTTGCTCAGGCCGTCGCGGATCAGACGCAGCACGTCGGTCTCGCGCCCGGTAAGGGTCCTCAGCCGCGCCAGCTCATGGTCGCCGGGATGCCGCCGGCCACGGAGATGGCCCTCGATGATCCGGCGGGTCACCGCGGGGCTCAGGGTGCTGTGGCCGGCCGCCGCGGCGCGTACGGCCCCGGTCAGCTCCTCGTACGAACTGTTCTTCAAGAGAAAGCCGGACGCCCCGGCGGCGAGCGCGTCGTCCACGTATTCGTCCAGGTCGAACGTTGTCAGCATGAGCACCTGGCTGCGCCCCGGCCCGGTCAGTCCACGCCGCTGGAGCTCGGCCAGTGCCCACAGGCCGTCGCGGCGCGGCATACGGACGTCCATCAGCAGCACATCCGGCCGTAGCCGTGCGCACGCCTCGACGGCGTACTCGCCGTCGTCGGCGGTGCCCGCCACGGTGATGTCCGCCTGGCTGTCCAGGATGGCGCTCAGCCCGGCGCGGATGACCGGCTCGTCATCCACGACGAGCACGCTGATCTGCTCAGTCACCGCCACCCTCCAACGGCATCGTGGCCACCACGCGAAAGCCGCCGTCGCCGCTCGGGCCTGCAGTGAGATCGCCGCCCAGCGCACCTACGCGATGGTCCATGCTCTCCAGACCAAGTCCGATGCCCGCATCGGCCGCGCCACGCCGCGCGGCGGGACCGTTCACCACCTCGCACCGCAGCTGTCCCGCGACTGACGCGACAGTCACCCGGACAGGGGCCCCGGGCGCGTGCCGACGCGCGTTGACCAGTGCCTCCTGCACGACACGGTAACCCGCCAGCTGCACCGCTCCCGGCACAGCCTCCGGCGAGAGATCCATCGTCAGTTCGGCTGTTCCTCCCGTGGCACGGTGGCCGTCCAGCAACGTGTCCAGTTCGGCGAGGTCAGGCGCCGGCCGGAGCGGGGCCGCGTCCGCGGGATCACGCAGCATCCGCAGCAGATCCCGCAGCTCACCGCCGCTCTGCCGGCCCGCCGCCGCCAGCCCGTCGACCTGGGCACGGGCCCAGTCGGGCAACTCGCCACCGCGGGCCCGCAACGTCTCCGCGTGCACGACAAGCAGGGTCAGCGAGTGGGCGACCACATCGTGCATCTCGCCGGCGATCCGCGAACGCTCACGCTGCGCGGCCTGCGCCGCCTCCAGAGCCTGCGCCCGGCGGGCGTCGGCGGCCCGCTGCTCCGCCGCTGCCATCAGCGCCTGCCGCGTCCGTGCGGCGAACCCCATTACCCAGGCCAGTGGCATCGGGGCCAGCGCGGCGAGGACGTCCAGACCGCCCCGGAAGTCACTGGAATCGGTCGTCATCCGGTTCAGCCACAGACCCGCCACGCCCAGCACGGCGACGCCCGCCACCGCCGACACCGTCCGCCTCCAGCTCGCACCGTGATGGCCCAGGCTGTAGAGCAGCACCGCCGACGGCAGGAAGACCAGCGGTGACAGCTTGGCCCCCTCGCCCGCACTCCACACCAGTGCCGCCAGAAGAGCCCCGAAACCTACGACGAAGGCGGTGGCCGGCAGCCGCCGCCGCAGCAGTAGGACCACCACGCCGACCGCCTCGTACACCGTCAGCGACGTCCAAGCCGGTCCAGAGGCGTCCACGTACGGCTGCGACAGAAGCGCGGGCAGAAATGTCAGCACGAGCAACCCGGCATCGGTGCACCACCCGTGCCACCTACCGTCCATCACTCTCATCCGTTCGACACTACTGATCTTCTCGTAAGTTCGGTGGGGGGCGGGGGTGCCGGGGTGGTTCATCGACCAGCTGCCGGCCCCTCCCTTCCTCAGGTGTCGCGGCCTCTGGGCGCTGCCGGGTGGTGTTCCGACGTCGACGACGATCGGTTGTCGGCCCGCAGCAGGCAGGCGTTGACGGGATGCTTGCCGGGCACGGGAATCGCGATGACTTTGGTCTGGAACATCGAGTTGAGGGCCTCCCGCGAGATGTCACGAGAAGGGGGTCGCCGGGCCCGTAGGGGGCGTGAGACGGGGAGGCGACTGGTGCGTGACGAACGCCGATCACCACGTTGCCCCGGAACCCCGCGCGGCCGGCTCGGTCGTCCACGATGCGGTGCCGGCCGCTGTGCGGCCGGTGTACAAGCAGATCTGTCGGTTGCGGTGCAACGCGGCAGGGCCCGTCCCGGCCCCGTGGGGCGGGTGATCAGGGGAGCAGCCCGTCGTCGGGCCGCGGGACGGTCAGGCCGCCGGCGCGAATGCGGTGAGGGCGCCGACGAGGCCGGCCGGGGCTTCCAGCGGGATCAGGTGACCGGTGTGGGGGACCACCACGAAGTCGGGGTGGGAGAGGTAGGGCACCAGGTTGTCGCGGAGCACGCCGACGGGCTCCACCTGGTCGTCTTCTCCGGCGACGACGAGAACGGGCACGCTGATCATGCGGGTGTGTTCGGTGATGTCCTGGGCGATGCCGTGCAGCGGCCACTCGGTGCGGGCGGCGTCGGTGACGGTCCGCGAGTCGGTCACGATCTGCGCCTTGACCGACGCGGGCAGTTCGGTCGCGGTGAGGACGCGATCCCGTGCCCCGGCCACGGACTCGGCGGAGTCGTAGGCGTGCGACAGGGCTTCCTGGTACTCGGGAGTGACCTGTGCGGCAGGCTTCGCCGGGCCGGAGCCGACGAGAACCATGCCGCGCAGGCCGGCGGGCCGGGCGGCCGCGACCAGTTGCGCGACCTTGCCGCCCATCGAATGCCCCACCAGGACGTAGTCGGTGACCCCCGCGTCCGCGAGCACGGCGAGCGTGTCGTCGGCGAGCTGACCGAGCGTGTAGGGACCGGGCAGAGCGCTCGACCGGCTCCACCCGCGGAAGTCGACCGTGAGCACGTCACGGCCCGGCAGGCGGTCGACGACGAGGTCCCAGGTGCGGGCGGAACCGCCCCAATAGTGCAGGAACACCAGAGTCGGTCCGGTCCCGGGCCGATGGTCGTAAGTGGGCAGTAGCGTCTGCTGTGTCGTGTCCATGATGACTCTTCCCGCTCGATGCGCAGGGCGATTTCCCTGCGCATTCATTGAAACTTCTGCACCCGGAGGGGGCATTGGCGTGACTGGTCACCCGATGGCGAAAACTGGACAGGTGAACGTGATCAGGCACATGACCTACCAGCCTGCGGGACGCCCCGCCGCCTCGGTCGAGACCATGACGTTCGGCCGCCTTCGCGAGCTGAACGACGGCGGCACGCAGCGCGCCGACTTCCACGTCCTCGCCGTCATCGACACCGGACCCGGCTCAGTCACCGTCGATTTCCGCCACCACCCGCTCCAAGACCGGTCCGCGGTGTGGATTCCACCCGGCGCCGTGCACCGGTGGGACGACATCGCCGACGTGGCAGGGCACCTCGTGCTGTTCGTGCCGACCGCGCCGGTCACCCACGCCACCCGGGAACTGGTCGCCTCCCCTGACCCGGCCGCGCACTGGAGCATCCCCGACGCCGACTGGCCCTTCGTCGACACGGCGCGCAGCCATCTCCTCCTCGAAGCATCCGCCCCACCCGGTGACTCCCGGACAGAGCTGCCCGAAATCCTGCTCTCCGCGCTCATCACCCGACTGCACCCACCGCACGCCGAAGCACGCCTCACCCCTCCGGCGTTCCGGATGTTCCGCTCCAGCGTCGAAGCGCACTTCCGGCAACACCACGACGCCGGCTACTACGCCCGTGCGCTGGGATACGCGCCCCGCACCCTCTCGCGAGCGGTGCAGCAGGCCACCGGCCGCACCGCGAAGGCGTACATCGTCGAACGGATCACCCTGGAAGCCAAACGGCTCCTCGCACACGACCGCCTCACCGCCGCCCGCTGCGCCGACATGCTCGGTTTCCCCGACGCGTCCAACTTCTCGGTGTTCTTCCACAGGGCCACAGGCAAGCGCCCGGGCGCGTGGCAGGCGACCGTGGCCGCCGAGTGAGGGGGCCCACACCGACCGCGGCCAGCCCCTGAAGGAAACACCAAGGCCAACGGCAACGCCGTCGACAAAACCCACTACCTCGACGACGCCGTGAAGACCTCGGTGCGGCTCCGGGAACGGGTCCACGACCAGGACCACCGGCGGCTTCCGGTTCGCCCCCGTCGTCGAGGCCGCCGAAGCTCACCGCTCGTCCCTCTCGTCGTCCCAGGGGCGCCAGTGGCCGGTGCTGTCGACCGTGCCGAGTTGCTGGTCGGCGAAGTGCACGCCGAATCCGTAGACGTCGTCCCGGGCCAGGAACTGCACGAGCCGGCGGCGTGAGTGCTCGGCCCGGGCACGGTCGTGGTCGAGGACGACCTGCCAGTCGGGGTGCTGGATCTGGACGGGGGAGTGCATGGCGTCGCCGAAGGCCACGACCCGGCGGCCGTCACCGGTGTCGAGGATGTAGGCCGTGTGCCCGGTGGTGTGTCCGGGCAGCGCCCAGGCGCGTACTCCCTCGGCGATCTCCGTTCCGTCGGCGACGGCTGTGGTCCGCGCCCCCTGTCCGGCGAGCCGTGGGCCGGAGGCGGTGTTCAGGCCCTCGAGTTCTCCTTCTCCGACGATCCAGCGCGCGTGGGGGAACAGGCTGCGCGGGTCGTCGACGGCGTCCGGCCGGGCCCATCCCGTGTGGTCGTCGTGCAGGTGGGTGAAGGCGACCGTCTCCAGCCTCCTCGGGTCGACGCCCAGGCGTTCCAGGTGCTCGGGAAGGGCCTGCACGTGGTCGAAGCCGTGCTGGAAGTGTTCCGGGTCCTCGCCCGAGATGCGGCCGTGGCCGGCGTCCAGGAGCAGGCGCTTCCCACGGCGCTCGACGAGCAGCGCGCCGCATCCCATCGCCAGGTGGCCCGCGTCCGTCATGTGGGGACCGTGGTCCGTCCAGTCCTCGTCGGCGGAGGCGGGGTAGACCCGGGTGGGGATCATGTGGACGCCCGCGTCGGGAACGTAGGTGAGGGTGAGATCGCCCAGCGTCCGCGTCCACAGGCGTGGCATGCGGCCCCCCGAAGCGTCGGCGGAACCGGGCCGTGGGCGGGCGGTGGCGCTCTGCGCGCTGATGGTGGTCTGCCGGCTGGTGGTCATGGTTTGTCTCTTTCCTTGGTCGGGCGTGGCGGTGGTGGGGCGTGGTCCGCTCACGGGGCGAGTACGCGGACGGGTTCGCCGGCGGCGTAGGCCAGGATGTCGCCGAGCGCGTCGCGGTAGAAGGTCTCGTAGGCGCCGGTGGTGACGTAGCCCAGGTGCGGGGTGAGAACGGTTCGCGGAGCGCTGCGCCACGGCGAACCGGCGGGCAGCGGCTCGGTGAAGTGGACGTCCAGGGCGGCTCCGCCCAGCGTTCCGGCGTGCAGCGCGGCCAGCAGCGCCTCCTCGTCGACGACGGGTGCCCGGGAGGTGTTGACCAGCAGCGCGTCCGGCCGCATGAGGGCGAGTTCGTCGGCGCCGATGAGGCCGGTGGTGCGGGGGGAGAGCCGGACGTGGAGCGTCACCACGTCCGAGGTGGCCAGCAACTCCCGTCTGCTGACGGGGGTGACGCCCAGCGCTCTCGCATGCCCGGTGTCGAGGTGGGCGCTCCAGGCGACGACGTCCATGCCGAAGGCGACTCCGACCCGGGCCACCCGGCCGCGTGGGCGTTCTCGTTCGCGGAAGGACCCGCGAGCGGTTCGGCGGGGCTGGGGCGGAGCAGTTCCAGGGACCAGATCGCGAGGCCGGCCAGCGCGATCAGCGCTCCGAGCCCGGAGACCCCTGCCCAGCCCACGAGCGGGTACAGGGCGGCCGTCAGGGCGGATGCGACGGTGCTGCCGGCGAAGGCGGACACCATGAGGGCCGTGGTGACCCGGCTGCGTGCGTGCGGGACGCGGCGGTACAGGACGCTCTGGTGGCTGATCAGCAGCGCCTGCTGCGCCAGGTTGAGTGCCACGATGCCGATCATCAGCGCGCCCAGGCCGAGCGGGCCTCCCCGGCCGGCGAGGACGAGCACGCCCCAGCTGCCCGTCAGGACGATCAGGCCGCCGGTGGTCACCTGGCGGGCGCGACCGCGGTCCGCGAGGCGGCCCGCCACCGACGCGCCGGCGGCCCCGACGACCCCGACCAGACCGAACAGGCCGATGACCGCCGGACCGTACCCGTAGGTGGGGCCGGCCAGCAGGAACGAGGAGGCGGTCCACAGGACCGTGAAGGCGCCCATGCCGACCGCGGCCAGCGCCATGCTCCTGCGCAGCAGCGACTCGGTGCGCACCAGCGTCGCCACCGAGTGCAGCAGCCGGGGGTAGGGCGTCTTCGCCGCCGGGGGTACGAGGGGCAGGACCAGGCGCAGGGTGACCGCCAGCACCACCATGACGGACGCGGCGAAGACGAACACCAGCCGCCAGTCGCCGAACTCGGCCAGCACCCCGGCGACCGTCCGCGCGAGCATGATGCCGATGAGCAGGCCGCTCATGACGGTGCCCACCACCGCGCCGCGTTCGTGGTCGGCGGCCAGCGAGGCGGCCATCGGCACCACGATCTGCGCCACGGCGGAGGTGACTCCGACCAGCGCGACCGAGGCGTACAGCGCGCCAAGCGAGGGGGAGGCCGCCGCACCGAGGAGGGCGACGGCGCTCAGGGCGAGCAGTCCGCTCACCAGTCGGCGCCGCTCCAGTACGTCACCCAACGGCACCAGCAGCGCGAGGGAGAGCGCGTAGCCGATCTGCGAGGCGGTGACGATCAGACCTCCGGCCCCCGCGGAGACCCCCAGCGCCTCGGAGACGACGGGTAGCAGCGGTTGCGCGTAGTAGATGTTCGCGACCGCGGCGCCGCACGTCACCGCCAGCAACAGCACCATCGCGCGGCTCAGCGTGGGGCGGGTGCCGGTGCCGCCTTTCCTGAATTCTGGATCGATCATGCCGGAATGCTCGCCCCGGCCCGGCGTGCCGGTCAAGTCATTTTGGATCGATTGATCCATGAGTGATCAGGGTCACTGTGCGTCATCGGCGTCCGGCTGCTCCGGTGCTTGGCGTTTTGTGGAGCGGTTGGTCCAATATGGGGGCAGGGAAGCGCTCCCCGTACCGGAACGCTCGTCGCCCACGCAGATGCAGGAGGTCCCCATGCCGCCAGCCGGCCGTCCCCGCGCCTTCGACATGGACGCCGTACTGGAGGCCGCGATGCTGCTGTTCTGGGAGCAGGGTTACGAAGCGACCTCGCTGGCGCAGCTACGGGCCGCCACCGGGCTGTCCTCCGCGAGCCTGTACGGCGCCTTCGGCTCGAAGGAAGGGCTGTTCAAGCGGGTCGTCGAGCACTACATGAAGGGGCCGGGCGGCACCCTCGACATCATCGAGGACGAAACGGTCGGCCCGCGGGAGGCGATGGCCGGCCTGCTGCACGGCTCGATCGACATGCAGGCCGACGCGTCCCACCCCAGCGGCTGTCTCATCGCGCTGTCCGGCACGATGCGGGCGCCTGGGGAGGAACACGTGGGGGTGTGCGCGGCTGTCGCGGCACGGCGTGAGGCGGACCGGGTGCGCATCAGGGCCTGCGTGGAGCGGGGTGTCGCCGCGGGAGAACTCGACGCCGGCACCGACGTCGACGCGGTGACCACCATGATTCACAGCTTCCTCCTCGGCCTCTCCACGCAACTGCGCGACGGGGTGGCGGCGGAGATCCTGCACGCCGCGGCCGACGTACTGCTGCTCAACTGGCACCGCGCATAGAGAGGTGGCCGGCCGGCTGTCGGGCGGCAGGGCCGCGGACGGGCCCGTGTGCCGAACGGGACGGCGGTCGGCCCGGCCGCTGCCCCCGGGAGTTCCGCCAACGGCGCCGGCTCGGCAGCCATGTGCGACGAGCTGACGGCCCTTACTGCCCGCCGGCCCGCGGCCGGTCACACGCCCACCGACGTCCGTACGCACATCCTGCGCGGCCAGGACGACCGTCACACACAGCCGTACTGTTGCGGCCCGTGGCCGACGAGACCCGGCCCGGTGCAACAAGCCCGTTCGCCGGGACAGGCGACGTCACACGCTTCGGCGGCCCCGCCCCGCTGTGCTCCTGGGCCGGGCTGACGCCCCGTCACCGCGCGTCCGGCACCAAGGTCCGCCGCGGATCGATCACCAAGCAACCGCGTGATCCCGGCTTCTGGGCAACAGTCCGAGGGATACCGGGCACGGGTCGAGCCGCAACGCCCTCGGCCCCGTGCCTCGGCTCGACGCTGCCCGAAGATGTCGGGGAACCAGGACGGGAAAGGACACACTCCGGGCTCCCGGCGGCTCTCATCCGGGACTCGAAAGCATCTCCGACCTGCTGCTTGCCTGCCTGCGGCCAGGCCGGCATCTTCCCGATGACCCACCACGTGGAGTGCTGGGCAATCCGTCCCCCAGCCCCGAGAGGCCGATACTCCCTCGGCCTCGGCCCAAATGTCCCTGAGAAGTCCCACGGGCGGAGCCGAACCCCTCCTGGCTCACATGCGCGTAGGTCAGGAGGGGTTCAGCGGCGCCGCTTCCGAAGACCGTCAGATGTCCCGGAACGTCTCGATCTGTGCCCCGACCGAGTTCAGGCGTTCCGCCAGGTCCTCGTAGCCGCGGTTGATGACATAGACGTTGCGCAGGACCGAGGTGCCCTCGGCGGCCATCATGGCGAGGAGGACGACGACGGCGGGGCGCAGGGCCGGGGGGCACATCATCTCGGCCGCGCGCCAGCGGGTGGAGCCGTCGACCAGGACGCGGTGCGGGTCGAGCAACTTGACCTGAGCGCCGAGGCGGTTGAGGTCGGTGAGGTAGATGGCGCGGTTGTCGTAGACCCAGTCGTGGATGAGGGTCTGGCCCTGTGCGGCGGCGGCGATGGCCGCGAAGAACGGGACGTTGTCGATGTTGAGGCCGGGGAACGGCATCGGGTGGATCTTGTCCAGCGGCGCCTGGAGTTTGGACGGGCGCACCGTCAGGTCGATCAGCCGGGTGCGGCCGTTGTCGGCGGGGTACTCCGCGCTGCGCTCGTGGTCGAGGCCCATCTCCTCCAGGACCGCCAGCTCGATCTCCAGGAACTCCACCGGGACGCGCCGGATGGTGAGTTCGGACTCGGTGACGACGGCGGCGGCCAGCAGGCTCATCGCCTCGACCGGGTCCTCGGAGGGCGCGTAGTCGACGGTGCGGTCGATGTGGGCGACGCCGTGCACGGTGAGCGTGGTGGTGCCGACGCCCTCGACCCGTACGCCCAGCTCCTCCAGGAAGAAGCAGAGGTCCTGGACCATGTAGTTGGAGGAGGCGTTGCGGATGACGGTGGTGCCGTCGTGGCGGGCGGCGGCCAGCAGCGCGTTCTCGGTGACGGTGTCGCCGCGTTCGGTCAGGACGATCGCGCGGCGCGGGGTGACGGTGCGGTCGACCTCGGCGAGGTAGACACCGTCGGTCGCGGTGATCTCCAGCCCGAAGTGGCGCAGCGCCGTCATGTGCGGGGTGACCGTACGGGTGCCGAGGTCGCAACCGCCCGCGTACGGCAGCCGGAAGTGGTCCATGCGGTGCAGCAGCGGGCCGAGGAACATGATGACGCTGCGGGTGCGGCGGGCCGCCTCGGTGTCCATCGAGGCGAGGTCCAGTTCGGCGGGCGGCACGATCTCCAGGTCGTTGCCGTCGTTGATCCAGCGGGTGCGCACGCCGATGCTGTTGAGCACTTCGAGGATGCGGTAGACCTCCTCGATCCGGGCGACCCGGCGCAGGGTGGTGCGGCCCGCATTGAGGAGTGCGGCACAGAGCAGCGCAACGCAGGCGTTCTTGCTGGTCTTCACCGCGATGGAGCCGGAGAGCCGGCGGCCGCCGACCACGCGCAGATGCATCGGTCCGGGGAAGCCGAGCGACACGATTTCGCTGTCGAGGGCCTCGCCGATGCGGGCGATCATCTCAAGGCTGATGTTCTGGTTGCCGCGTTCGATGCGGTTGACCGCGCTCTGGCTGGTGCCGAGAGCGTCGGCGAGCTGCGTCTGTGTCCAACCGCGGTGCTGTCGGGCGTCACGGATCAGCCGGCCGATGCGTTCGAGGTAGTCGTCTGCCATGACATGACCGTATCTCAGATATGAGATGTGTTCATTTTCGCTAGTTGTTCTACTACTATGCGAATAACTGGAGGTTGACATGAACCCTGCCACTCCCTTCACCCGTCCCCCGGCCGACACCCTGCGGGTCGCGATCGCCGCGTTCCCCTTCCTGGTCGCGGTCGCCGTCGTCGTCGGCGTCCATCACCAGACTGCCGACCGGTTGCCGGATCCGCTCGCCACCCATTTCGGTGCCGACGGCGCCGCGAACGGCTTCTCCTCGGTCCACGGGTTCGTTCTCGGCATCGTCCTGGCGTTGCTGGTCCTGGGGATCGGCGGCGCTGTCCTCGCCCGCGTGCGGCGGCTGGCCCCGGCCGCGCCCTGGATGCTCGCCGCCGGCTGGGCCCTGGCCGCCGCCGTCGCCGTCCCGGCCTGTCTGACGCTGCTGGCCAACGCCGGTGCGGGGCGGGCCGAGGCGGCCCGGCTGCCGCTGTGGCAGTTGCTTCCGGCGCTCGCCGCCGGGCTGCTCGCGGGCGCCGTCGGACTGTGGCTCGGGGGCCCGCGGCCGCGCCCGGAGCCGTCCGGCCCGCAGGACGCGCCGCGCCTGCCGCTGGCGGCGGAGGAGCGCGCCGGATGGAGCCGTACGGCCGGCTCCCCGCTGCTCGCCGTCGTCGGCCTGGTCACCTGCTGCGCCGGGCTGTATCTCGGGTTCGTCGCCGGGCCGTTCGCCGGTGTCGCGCTGGGTCTGGCGGGCGCGTCGGCCGGGGTGCTGGCCTCGGTGCGGGTGACCGTCGACGGGCGCGGGCTGGCCCTCGCGCCCGCGCTGCTGCCGTACGCTTTCCGCCGCATCCCCCTCGACCGGGTCACCGAGGCCACCTGCAGAAATGTCGAACCCTTCGCCGAGTTCGGCGGCTGGGGCTACCGCGTCCGCGCACACCGCAGCGGGCTGGTGCTCCGATCGGGTGAGGGGATCGTCCTGCGGCTGCGCAGCGGCCGGGAATTCGTGGTGACGGTCGACGACGCGGCGACCGCCGCCGCGCTGCTCAACACCCTGCTCGACCGCGCCCGTCCGGACCGAGGAGACTGAGTGCTGTTCCGGGTCGACCCCCGCTCCGCCGTACCGCTCGGTGACCAGATCGCCGCCGCGGTCCGCGGCGCCATCGCCGACGGCTCGGTCCGCGCGGGCGAGCGCCTGCCCGCCGGCCGGGAGCTGGCCGCCTCGCTCGGCGTCAACGTCCACACCGTCCTCCGCGGCTACCAGCGCCTGAAGGAGGAGGGGCTGATCGAACTCCGCCGTGGCCGCGGCGCGGTGGTCACCGGCCTCGCGTCCCCGGCCCGGGCGCGCCTCGGCGAGGCGGCCGACCGTCTCATCGCCGAGGCGCGGCGGCTCGGGCTGACCGACGACGAGATCGTCGGCGTGGTGCGCCAGGGTCTGGCTCCGCGCTGACCTGTCCGTACGACGGGAGCTAGGGATCAGACCCCGGTGGTCCCGTCCACGGCCTCGCGCAGGAGGTCGGCGTGGCCGTTGTGACGCGCGTACTCGTGGATCAGATGCAGCATCACCGTCCGCAGCGACACGTCCTCGCCCCACCGGGCCGCGTGGTAGGCGGTGTCGAGGGAGGGCGCCGCCGCCTCGATCCGGCGGGCGTGCGCCACCTCCGCCTCCCAGGCGGCGAACGCCTCCGCCCGCGTCGCGCCCCGCGCCTCGTACGCCGCCTGGAAGTCGCCCTCCGGCGACCAGAGCAGCGGGACGTCCTCGCCGTCCACCACCCGCCGGAACCACGCCCGCTCCACCTCGGCCAGGTGCCGCACCAGCCCGAGCAGTGAGAGCGTCGAGGGCGGACTGGCCGGGCGGCGCAGCTGGTCGTCCGTCAGGCCCGCGCACTTCATGGCGAGCGTGGCGCGGTGGAAGTCGAGAGAGGCGCGGAGCGTCTCCCGCTCGCCGCCGGTGCGCGGCGGATCGATCCGTTCGACGGTCATGGGTGCCCCCGTTCCCGGCCCGTCCCCGGCGCGCCGCGGGTGCGGCACCCGGCCGGGCGGCGGACCGAACCTACCGCCCGTGCCGCGCCCCTGTCCGGCGGATGTGCGGTACGGCGGGCGCTCCCGGGGCCCGACCCGAACAGCCCCTTCTGCGCGCGCACGCCCGGTCCCGGGCCTACGTTCGTGGTCGCGGCGGGAGGCGCGATGCGGTAACGGGCCCCGCCGGGGCATGACCAGGTCGCGGCGATGTACTAGAGTTATCTCGACATCGAGATATCTGCCCAGAGGCGTACCGCCGCCGCGCCAGTGAGGCATGCCTAACTAAGGCTTACCTTACCGGATCGGTGCGGACCTGCGACGGCAGGATGCGGTGGTACGCGCGAATTCATGCATGAAGGAGACTGTCGTGTCGGCGAACAGCTTCGACGCCCGCAGCACGCTGCAGGTGGGCGACGAGTCGTACGAGATCTTCCGGCTGGACAAGGTGGAGGGCTCCGCCCGTCTGCCCTACAGCCTGAAGGTGCTGCTGGAGAACCTGCTCCGCACCGAGGACGGCGCGAACATCACCGCCGACCACATCCGGGCGCTGGGCGGATGGGACTCCCAGGCCCAGCCCAGCCAGGAGATCCAGTTCACGCCGGCCCGCGTGATCATGCAGGACTTCACCGGCGTCCCCTGCGTCGTCGACCTCGCCACCATGCGTGAGGCCGTCAAGGAGCTGGGCGGCGACCCGGCGAAGATCAACCCGCTGGCCCCGGCCGAGCTGGTCATCGACCACTCCGTCATCGCCGACAAGTTCGGCACCAACGACGCCTTCGCCCAGAACGTCGAGCTGGAGTACGGCCGCAACCGCGAGCGCTACCAGTTCCTGCGCTGGGGCCAGACCGCCTTCGACGAGTTCAAGGTCGTCCCCCCGGGCACCGGCATCGTCCACCAGGTCAACATCGAGAAGCTGGCCCGGACCGTCATGGTCCGAGGCGGTCAGGCCTACCCCGACACCCTGGTCGGCACCGACTCGCACACCACGATGGTCAACGGCCTGGGCGTCCTGGGCTGGGGCGTCGGCGGCATCGAGGCCGAGGCCGCCATGCTCGGCCAGCCGGTCTCCATGCTGATCCCGCGCGTCGTCGGCTTCAAGCTGACCGGTGAGCTGCCCGCCGGCACCACCGCCACCGACCTCGTGCTGACCATCACCGAGATGCTGCGCAAGCACGGTGTCGTCGGCAAGTTCGTCGAGTTCTACGGTGAGGGCGTCGCCGCCACCTCGCTGGCCAACCGCGCCACCATCGGCAACATGTCGCCGGAGTTCGGCTCCACCGCCGCGATCTTCCCGATCGACGACGAGACCCTGAACTACCTGCGTCTGACCGGCCGTGACGCCCAGCAGGTCGCGCTCGTCGAGGCGTACGCCAAGGAGCAGGGCCTCTGGCTCGACCCGGCCGCCGAGCCCGACTTCTCCGAGAAGCTGGAGCTCGACCTCTCCACGGTCGTCCCGTCGATCGCCGGCCCGAAGCGTCCGCAGGACCGCATCGTCCTCGCCAACGCCGCCGAGCAGTTCAAGCTGGACGTCCGCAACTACGTCGCCACCGCCGACGAGGCCGGCGAGGAGTCCTTCCCGGCCTCCGACGCCCCGGCCGCCTCGGACGGCGTCCCCTCGAACCCGGTCACCGTCACCGCCCCCGACGGCTCGACCTACGAGATCGACCACGGTGCGGTGACGGTCGCGGCCATCACCTCCTGCACCAACACCTCGAACCCGTACGTCATGGTCGCCGCCGCGCTGGTCGCGAAGAAGGCCGTGGAGAAGGGCCTGACCCGCAAGCCGTGGGTCAAGACCACCCTCGCCCCGGGCTCGAAGGTCGTCACCGACTACTTCGACAAGGCCGGTCTGACGCCGTACCTCGACAAGGTCGGCTTCAACCTCGTCGGCTACGGCTGCACCACCTGCATCGGCAACTCCGGCCCGCTGCCGGAAGAGGTCTCCAAGGCCGTCAACGACCACGACCTCGCGGTCACCTCGGTCCTCTCCGGCAACCGGAACTTCGAGGGCCGGATCAACCCCGACGTCAAGATGAACTACCTGGCGTCCCCGCCGCTGGTCGTCGCGTACGCGCTGGCCGGTTCGATGAAGATCAACATCACCGAGGAGGCGCTCGGCACCGACCAGGACGGCAAGCCGGTCTTCCTCAAGGACATCTGGCCCACCGAGGCCGAGGTCAACGACGTCGTGGCGAACGCCATCGGCGAGGACATGTTCAACAAGTCCTACGAGGACGTCTTCGCGGGCGACGCCCAGTGGCAGGCCCTGCCGATCCCGACCGGCGACACCTTCGAGTGGGACGGCGAGTCGACCTACGTCCGCAAGCCCCCGTACTTCGAGGGCATGGCCATGGAGCCGTCGGCGGTCAGCGACATCGCGGGCGCCCGCGTCCTCGCCAAGCTGGGCGACTCGGTCACCACCGACCACATCTCGCCCGCCGGCGCCATCAAGGCCGACACCCCGGCCGGCAAGTACCTCACCGAGCACGGTGTGGAGCGCCGCGACTTCAACAGCTACGGCTCGCGCCGCGGTAACCACGAGATCATGATCCGTGGCACCTTCGCCAACATCCGCCTGCGCAACCAGATCGCGCCGGGCACCGAGGGCGGCTTCACCCGCGACTTCACCCAGGAGGGCGCGCCGGTCTCGTTCATCTACGACGCGTCGCAGAACTACCAGGCCGCCGGTACCCCGCTGGTCATCCTGGCCGGCAAGGAGTACGGCTCCGGCTCCTCCCGTGACTGGGCCGCCAAGGGCACCGCGCTCCTCGGCGTCAAGGCCGTCATCGCCGAGTCGTACGAGCGCATCCACCGCTCGAACCTCATCGGCATGGGCGTCCTGCCGCTGCAGTTCCCCGAGGGCGCGTCCGCCGAGTCGCTGGGCCTGACCGGTGAGGAGACCTTCTCGGTCACCGGCGTCACCGAGCTGAACGACGGCACCACCCCGCGTACGGTCAAGGTCACCACCGACTCCGGCGTGGAGTTCGACGCGGTCGTCCGCATCGACACCCCCGGCGAGGCGGACTACTACCGCAACGGCGGCATCCTGCAGTACGTCCTGCGCTCGCTGATCAACAGCTGATCCGGGACGCCCGGCCGGTTGACGGCCGGAATGCCTGAAGGGCCGCACCCCGCTCGCTCGGGGTGCGGCCCTTCGGCATGTCCGGGGCTACCCCAGCAACTCCACCTCCGCCAGCGTCCCGGTGCCGTCCGGGACGAGCCGGTAGTGCGCGTACCGGACGGCGGAGGGGACGGCGAACGCCCGGGTCTGGTGGTCCCAGCGGAAGGTCTCGCCGGTGCGGTGGTCGAGCTGTTTCCAGGAGATGCCGTCCGTGGAGCCCTCCAGGGTCCAGCCCTCGGGCGCCGCGGCGCGGTCGGCCGAGGTGAGGGTGTACGAGGTGACCTCAGTGGCCTCGGCCAGGTCGATACGGGTGGGGGTGAACGGTGCCGCCGTCGCGGAGGTGTTGTCGAAGAGCGGGCCGGTGGACGGGTCGGTGACGTCCGCGGGCGGGGCGGGCACCGTGTCGTCGTGGGTGAGGGAGGTCGGGGCGGCGTCCTCGCCGGTGCCCCAGGCGGAGGGGCGGTCGCCCATGGTGAAGTCCAGGGTGGCGCCGCGGGCGAGCAGGGCGTGCGGCAGCGCGGTGGACGTCCACGGCTTGCCGTTGAGGCGGAGCCCCTGGACGTAGACGTTCCGGGCGCTGTTGCGGGGCGCGTTGATCACCAGGTCGCGGCCGTTCTCCAGATGGACGGTGGCCTTGGTGAAGAGCGGGGAGCCGACCGCGTACTCGCCCCCGCCCATCACCAGCGGGTAGAAGCCGAGGGCGCCGAAGACGTACCACGCGGACATCTCGCCGTTGTCCTCGTCACCCGGGTAGCCCTGGCCGATGTCGCTGCCGACGTAGAGCCGGGACAGCACCTCGCGGACCTTCGCCTGGGTCTTCCAGGGCTCACCTGCCGCGTCGTAGAGATAGGCGATGTGGTGCGAGGGCTGGTTGCTGTGGCCGTACATGCCCATACGGGTGTCGCGCGCCTCGGTCATCTCGTGGATGACGTCGCCGTAGGAGCCGGCGAACTCCTTGGACCCCGTCTCCGGCGTCGCGAAGTACGCGTCGAGCTTCTTCGCGAGGCCCGCCCGGCCGCCGTAGAGGTTGGCGAGGCCCCGGGTGTCCTGCGGGGCGGGGAAGGCGTACGTCCAGGCGTTGGTCTCGGTGTAGTCGTGGCCCCAGACGCGCGGGTCGAACGTCTCCGGCGGCAGCCGCCAGGCGCCCTTGGCGTCGCGGCCCTGGAAGAAGCCGGCCTTGTCGTCGAAGAGGCGGACGTAGTTCTGCGCCCGGCCGAGGAAGTAGGCGGACTCCTCCCGGTAGCGCTGCTTGTGGGTCTTCGCGTACAGCGCCTGTCCCATGCGGGCGATGCCGAAGTCGTTGAGATAGCCCTCCAGCGCCCAGGACAGGCCCTCGCGGGTGTCGGTCGAGGTGTAGCCGAGGAACGGTGAGGTGGTCATGCCCTTGCGGCCCACCCCGGACTGCGGCGGCGCCACCGTGGCGTTCTTCACCGCCGCGTCGTACGCGGCCTCGGCGTCGAAGCGCACGCCCTTGAGGTAGGCGTCGGCGAACGCCACGTCCGAGCTGGTGCCCGTCATCAGGTCCGCGTAGCCGGGGGAGGACCAGCGCGAGGTCCAGCCGCCGTCCTTGTACTGCTGGACGAAACCGTCGACCAGCTTCCCGGCCCGGCCGGGGGTGAGCAGCGCGTAGGCGGGCCAGGCGGTGCGGTAGGTGTCCCAGAAGCCGTTGTTGACGTGGACCGAGCCGTCGACGATCTTCGCGCCGGTGCGGGTCGGGGTGTCCTTGCCGACGGGAGGGGAGAACGGGCTGGCGTAGCGGGTGCGCGAACCGACCTGCTCCGAACCGGAGTTGGGGTAGAGGTACATCCGGTAGAGGTTGGAGTAGAGCGTCGTCAGCTGGTCGGCGGTGGCGCCCTCGACCTCGATGCGGCCCAGCAGACCGTCCCACTGCGCCTGGGCGCGGCGCTCGGTGGTGGTGAACGGCGTCCCGGCGGGGATCTCCCGGTCGAGGTTGGCCTTCGCCTGGGCGGTGCCGATCAGGGAGGTGGCGAGCCGCAGCGTCACCGTCCGGCCCTTGCCGGGCGCGAACCGCAGATAGCCGGTGACGTCCTTGCCGCCGCCCCCGCCGAGCCGTCCGCCCTTGGTGACCGGTGCGTCGAACGTCCCGTAGACGAAGAGGCGGGTGGCGCCGGTGGACAGGCCGCTCCTGACGTCGGAGTAGCCGCTGACCACGCCGTGGGCGGGGTCGAGCGTGAGGCCGCCCTTGTTGTTGACGTTGTCGAAGATCAGGTTCGCGTCGTCGCCGGGGAAGGTGAAGCGCATCTGGGCGGCGTGGTCGGTGGGGGCGATCTCCGCCCTGAGGCCGTTGTCGAAGGTGACGCCGTAGTAGTGCGGCCGGGCCGTCTCGTTCTCGTGATGGAACGGCAGCGCGCGGGCGGTGCGCGAGGCGTCCGGGGTGCCCGCCGCGGTGGACGGCATGACCTGGAACGTCTGCCGGTCGCCCATCCAGGGGCTGGGCTCGTGGCTGGCCGCGAACGCCTGGAGGGTGGGGAGGTTGTCGGCGTTGTTCCTGCGGGCGTACTCGTAGAGCCAGTCCGTGGAGCCCGCGTCGGTCACCGGCGTCCAGAAGGTGAAGCCGTTCGGGACGGCGGTCGCCGGGAAGGTGTTGCCGCGCGAGAAGCTGCCGCTGGAGAGGGTGCCGCGGGTGGTCCGCACGTAGTCGGAGAGATGGGCGCGCGGCTTCTCGGGCGCCTGCCGCCCGAGGGTGAGGTCGTCGATCCAGCCGCGGAAGGCCGGGGCCTTGCGCGGGGCCCGCGGGGCGTCGTACGCGACGAGGATCCGGGCGACGGTCTTCCCGGCGGCGACCGTGCCGATGCGGGCGGTGCGTGCGTTCCACTGGTTGACGTAGAGCATCCGCGCACCGGCCTGGCCGCGCGGCGTCAGGGGCGCCCCGTACTGGTCGGTGGCGCCCAGCTCGCTGAGGTAGGTGCCGTCGGTGAAGGCCAGATCCACGGCGACATGGGTGGCCGGGTACTCCGGATCGGCCGTCGTCATCTCCGGGAAGACCTTGTAGGAGAGCGTGGTGTCCGCGGTGACGGGCGTGTGGACGGCGAAGACCTTGTTGTACGCGTAGCCGCGGCCGGACGCGGTATGGGTACCGGCGTATTCCAGGGCGTGCCGGCCGGAGAACCCGGCGCCGTTCTTGGCGGTCGGAGTGGCGTCGGGCCCGGTGCCGGTGCGGGTGGCCATGCCCGGGGCGGCGGGGCCGGAGGGCGGAGTGACCCCGTCCGTCCTGGGGTGGCCGTCGGGGTCCTGGTCGGCGGTGTCGGTCCAGTCGGGCGCCGGTTGCCCCGGCTCGAAGGAGGAGCTGAACTGCCCTGAGGCAGCGGGTGGTTGGCGCGGTCCGGCCTGGGCCGCCGGGCCGAAGGCGGTGACGGTGAGCAGCGCGGCCGCCACCAGCGCGGTGGGGCGGGCGAGCGTCCGTAACGGGGTGTGCCGGTGTCCGATCCGCACGCGAACCCTCTCAACGTGGTTGACATCGTTGTCAGTTGGAGCGAGTAGAGACAAGTAAGGAGGGCGGCCCGGTGGGTGTCAAGAGTGGCGGAGGCGGCGTGCGGACCGGGGTGTACGCGGTGGTGCGGCAGGGTGCGCGCCGGGGTGCGCCCGGCCGGTTCGACCAGGTCTCAACTCGGGAAAGAGAGTGAGGAACACCGCATTCGATCTTGCCCCGTCACCCGAAAGTGGACTATACCTGTCGGCGTCCGAACGGCCCGTCAACGGCCGTGGATCCGGGGGGAAATGCGGGTGGCCGAATATGCCCGCAGTATCCCGGCAGACCCGGCGCACATCCCGTACCACTCAGCTCCATCTGACGACCTGCGGTGCCGGGGAGTTTCGTGCACCGCCTGAGTCCTGAAGAAGGCGAGGACTTGAGCATGGGATCCACCTCGGAATTCAACCGGCGCGATCTGGTCAAGCGGGCGGCGGCCCTGGGAATCGTCGCGCTCCCCGCGATGAGTTTCCTTTCCGCCTGCGCCAGCTCCGGCGGTGGCGGCGGCGACAAGGCGGCGAAGGGCACCAAGTCGGCGAAGAACCCGCTCGCCGTCAACGACAGTGCGGGTCTGGACGTCGTGATCTTCGACGGCGGTTTCGGCGACGCCTATGCGAAGAACGCGCTGGCGGAGTACACCAAGGCATTCCCGAAGGCCGCCGGAAAAGCAAAGCTGACCTCCACCCAGAAGATCCAGTCGACGCTGCAGCCGCGTTTCAACGGCGGCAACCCGCCGGACCTCGTCGACAACTCCGGCGCCGAGCAGATGGATTTCGGTACCCTCGTCAGCAAGGACCAGCTGACCGATCTCAACGCCCTCCTCGACGCCCCGTCGATCGACGACCCGTCCAAGAAGGTACGCGACACGCTGCGCCCCGGCGTCGTCGAAATGGGACAGTTCGGCGGCAAGGAAACCTGGATTCTCTACTACGCGTACACCGTCTACGGCGTGTGGTATTCGAGAGGTAATCTCGCGAAACTCGACGCGGAATACCCCGAGACCTGGGACGACATGCTCGCGCTCTGCGCGAAGGCCAAGAAGAAGGGGATAGCCGGGTGGACGTACCCGGGTAAGTACCCCTACTACATCCCGTTCTCCCTCTACCCCTTCATCGGCAAGATCGGTGGGCCGGAGGTGCTGCGGCGGATCGACAACCTGGAGCCGAACGCCTGGCACGACCCGGCGGTCAAGGCGGCGTTCGAGGCGTACTACGAGCTGTACCGCAAGGGCTACATCCTCAAGGGCTCGCCCGGTCTCGACCACCTCCAGTCGCAGAACGCCTGGGCCGAGGGGAAGGCGCTCTTCATCCCCAACGGCTCCTGGGTGGAGAACGAGTCCGCCAAGCAGATCGCCCAGGACCCGCACTTCCAGCTCGCGGTCGGCGCCCCGTCCAGCCTCTCCGCCGCGGACAAGATGCCCTTCGGCACCCTCTGGGCGTCCGGCGGCGAGCCGTACATCGTCCCGAAGCAGGCGCACAACGCCGAGGGCGGCATGGAGCTGCTGCGCGTCATGCTCGGCAAGAAGGCGGCGCGGAACTTCATCCGGCAGGTCTCCTCGCTGACCTCGCTGAACGGCGGCACGGACGGCGTCCGGCTGCCGCCGGGGCTCGCCTCCGCGCAGTCCGTGCTGGAGAAGGCGGGCAACAACGTCCTCAACCCCCGGCTCCAGGACTGGTACGTCGCGCTGCAGAAGGAAAAGATCGGCGTCGGCGCCATCGGCGAAATGATGGCCGGCCGGATGACGCCCGACGAGGCGATCAAAAAGATCCAGAAGTACGCGGACGACACCCGCGCCGACTCCAGCGTCACCAAGTACAAGCGCTGACCCATGGGGGGAGCGAGCCAACGGCAGCATCCGCAGCACAAGAACGGGACCGGCAGCCATGCAGCACGGTAAATACCGTTTCATCGCGGGATTCCTGATCATTCCGCTGGTGATTTACGCGGTCTTCGTGATCTCACCTTTCGTACAGGCCATCTACTACTCCCTCACGGACTGGACGGGCCTGAGCCCGAACCTGCGGATGGTCGGCCTCGACAACTACGTACGCCTCTTCCACGACTCCGTCTTCTGGGCCGCGGTGGGAAACAGTGTGACGCTGTTGCTGCTGCTTCCCGTGGTCACGCTCAGTCTCGGACTGTTCTTCGCCTTCATGCTCAATGTCGGTGGCCGCCGCCGGAAGAAGGCGGTCATCGGCGGAGTGCGCGGATCCGGCGTCTACAAGATCATTTACTTCTTCCCGCAGGTGCTGTCCGTCCCGATCGTCGCACTGCTCTTCCAATTCGCGTACAACCCGGAAAGCGGCGCCCTGAATTCCTTTCTCGGAGCCATCGGCCTCGACGGTGTGCAGCCGGACTGGCTGGGCGATCCGCAGCTCGCGCTGTGGTGCGTCATGGGTGCGATGGTGTGGGCCAATGTCGGTTTCTACGTGGTGCTGTTCTCGGCCGGGATGAGTTCGATCCCCAAGGACTTCTACGAGGCCGCGCTGCTGGACGGCGCGAACCGCGTGAACACGTTCTTCCGGATCACCCTGCCGCTGCTGTGGGACACCGTGCAGACCGGCTGGATCTACATGGGAATTCTCGCCCTGGACGTCTCCGCCTTCGCGTTCGTGCAGATCATGAGCGTCGGCCCGGGCGGCCCCGACTACTCGACCGAGGTCCTGCCGCTCTACGTCTACCAGCGGACCTTCCGCGACGGTCAGGCCGGATATGCGACCGCCATCGGCGTCTCCCTGCTGATCGTGACCCTCGTCTTCTCGGCTGTCGTCATGCGGCTGGGACGGCGCGAGCGACTGGAGTTCTGATGAGTGCGCAGACCGAGCCCGCCGCCCGCCACGCCGCACCGAAGGGCGGGCCGGGCCGCGCGGGGCGCCGTGGCGGCGAGGGCGGCGTGCTGAACGTCTTCTCCCACGGCGTCCTGGTGATCTGGGGCCTGCTGGTCACCATGCCGCTGCTGTGGGCGGTGGTCTCCTCCTTCAAGGACGACGCGGAGATCTTCGGCTCGCCCTGGAGCCTGCCCTCGGTGCTGCACCCCGACAACTGGGTGCGCGCCTGGGAGAAGGCGAACATGGGCGAGTACTTCCTCAACTCGCTGATCGTGGTGGGCGGTTCACTGATCGGCACGATGGTGCTCGGCTCGATGGCGGCCTATGTGCTGGCCCGCTTCGACTTCCCCGGCAACCGCTTCGTCTACTTCCTCTTCGTCGGCGGCATGGGCTTCCCGGTGATCCTGGCGCTGGTGCCGCTCTTCTTCGTCATGAAGAACATGGCGCTGCTGGACACCTACCACGGGCTGATATGCGTCTACATCGCGTATTCGCTGCCGTTCACGGTCTTCTTCCTCAGCGGGTTCTTCAAGACGCTGCCGACCTCGGTGGCGGAGGCGGCGCTCATCGACGGCGCCTCCCACACCCGTACGTTCTTCCAGGTCATGCTGCCGATGGCGAAGCCGGGGCTGATCAGCGTCGGCATCTTCAACTTCCTGGGGCAGTGGAACCAGTACCTGCTGCCGACGGTGCTCAACGTCGGCGACCCGCACAAGAAGATGCTCACCCAGGGACTGGTCGCGCTCGCGGTCAGCCAGGGGTACAAGGGTGACTGGTCCGGGCTCTTCGCCGGGCTGACCATCGCGATGCTGCCGGTGCTCGCGGCGTACATCATCTTCCAGCGGCAGGTGGTCGCCGGTCTCACCGCCGGCGCGCTCAAGTAGCCGCCGGGGCCGCGAGCGCCCCGCGCCGCCTTCACGGGGCGCGGGGCTTTCGGCTGCCCGGAGCGTTTCGCGCGCCGGAGCGACCCGAGCGCCTGCGGGCGGCCCCGCGCCGCCGTCGCCGGGGCGCTCCGGGACGTCGGTCCGCTCCGGCGCGAGCGACCGCCCTGCCCCTTCCGCCTCCGGTCGAGGACTTGACGAGAGGTGATCCGTACGGCTCAGCTTAGATTCACATGTTGGAGACAAGCCGGGCCCCGCTGGTGTGGTCCGGTCGGGTGGGCGGTCGTCGTGCCGCACGCCTCAGGCGGGAGTGGATGAGCCGATGGAGACTCCGGGGTCGCAGTCCTCGCTGCACCGGGCCAATCTGGAGCGGGTCGTGCGCGCGGTGCGTATGGCGGGCTCGCTCACCCAGGCGGAGATCGCCCGGAGCACGGGGCTGTCCGCGGCCACCGTCTCGAATATCGTTCGTGAGTTGAAGGACGGCGGCACCGTCGAGGTGACACCCACCTCCGCCGGGGGCCGCCGGGCCCGCAGCGTGTCCCTCTCCGGCGACGCCGGCATCGTCGTCGGCATCGATTTCGGCCACTCCCACCTGCGGGTCGCGGTCGGCAACCTCGCCCACCAGGTGCTCGCCGAGGACGCCGAGCCGATCGATGTGGACGCCTCCGCCGCCGAGGGGCTGGACCGCGCCGAGCGGCTGGTCGCCCGGCTCGTCGAGGCGACCGGCATCGCCCCGGACAAGGTCATCGGTGTCGGGCTCGGCGTCCCGGGCCCCATCGACGTCGAATCGGGCACCCTCGGCTCCACCGCGATCCTGCCGGGCTGGACGGGCACCAACCCGGGCGCGGAGCTGTCCGGGCGCCTCGGCGTCCCCGTCCACGTCGACAACGACGCCAACCTCGGCGCCCTGGGCGAGCTGGTCTGGGGCGCCGGGCGGGGCGCCGCCGACCTGGCGTACATCAAGGTGGCCAGCGGGGTCGGCGCCGGACTGGTCATCGGCGGGCGGATCTACCGTGGGCCGGGCGGCACGGCGGGCGAGATCGGCCACATCACGCTGGACGAGTCGGGGCCGGTCTGCCGCTGCGGCAACCGCGGCTGCCTGGAGACGTTCGCCGCCGCCCGCTACGTCCTGCCGCTGCTCCAGCCCGGCCACGGCCCGGATCTGACGATGGCGCGTGTGGTGGAGCTGGCCCGCGAGGGCGACCCCGGGTGCCGCCGGGTCATCGCGGACGTGGGCCGCCACGTGGGCAGCGGCGTCGCCAACCTCTGCAATCTGCTCAACCCGAGCCGGGTGGTGCTCGGCGGCGATCTCGCGGAGGCGGGGGAGCTGGTGCTCGGGCCGATCCGGGAGTCGGTGTCGCGGTACGCGATCCCCAGCGCGGCACGGCAGTTGGGGATCGTGCCCGGCACGCTGGGCGGCCGCGCGGAGGTGCTGGGGGCGCTCGCGCTGGTGCTCAGCGAGATGGGCGACGCCACCCTGCTCGACGGTGCGCAGACCGCCCACGGCGCCGCGTCCGCCTGAGAAGCCCCGGTGTCCGGAACGTGGCTGAGCCGCGCCTGACTTCAGACACCTAACGTATGGCACCGTTGTCATCTCGTTAAGAATTTACTCCTTGACGGCCCGCTGGCGGCCGAGTTGACTTCCAGCCACCTCGGCCGCAAGGACGCGGCCTCGTCAGGGAGGCAAGCTCACATGAATGTCTGGACGCGTCGCGCCGTCATAGCCACGGCCGCCGTTTCGATGGCCCTCTCGGTGGCCGCCTGCGGCAAGGCGGGCGACGGCGACAAGGCCGCGGGCGGGGACGGCAAGACCATCGGCCTGCTGCTGCCGGAGAACAAGACCACCCGCTACGAGACCTTCGACCGCCCGCTCATGGAGGCGAAGATCAAGGCGCTCTGCGCCGACTGCGAGGTCAAGTACAACAACGCGGCGCAGGAGACCGAGACCCAGAAGAAGCAGTTCGACGCGCTGATCACCCAGGGCGTCAAGGTGATCATCCTGGACCCGGTCGACTACAAGGCCACCAAGTCGTGGGTCAACCAGGCGGCCAAGAAGGGCGTCAAGGTCGTCGCGTACGACCGGCTGGCCGAGGGCGAGATCTCCGCGTACGTCTCCTACGACAACGAGAAGATCGGCCGTCTCCAGGGCGAGGCGCTGGTCAAGGCGCTCGGCAGCGACGCGAAGAACAGCAACGTCGTGATGATCAACGGCTCGCCGACCGACGCCAACGCGCCGTTCTTCAAGAAGGGCGCGCACTCCGTCCTCGACAAGCAGGTCAAGAAGATCGTCTACGAGCAGGACATCCCGGACTGGTCGTCGGACGAGGCCAACAAGAAGATGAGCGCGGCCGTCGACTCGCTCGGCAAGGACGGCTTCCAGGGCGTCTACGCCGCCAACGACGGCGAGGCGGGCGGCGTGATCACCGCCCTCAAGCAGCAGGGCGTCAAGGTCCCGGTCGGCGGCCAGGACTCCGAACTGGCGGGTCTGCAGCGCGTCCTCAAGGGCGACCAGGCGTTCACCATCTACAAGCAGATCAAGCCGCAGGCGGACGCCACCGCCGAGATCGCGGTGAAGCTCCTCAAGGGCGAGAAGATCGACGCGCTGACGCCGACCAAGGTCGACAGCCTCAGCGGCGACGTCAAGGGCATCCCGGCGAAGCTCTACGACGCCCAGGTCGTGACGGCGGACAACGTCAAGGACACGATCATCAAGGACAAGGTCTACAAGGCGAGCCAGCTCTGCACCGCCGATGTGAAGGCGGCGTGCGAGAAGGCCGGCATCAAGTAGCCGTCCGCTCCGCCCGGGGCGCGGGAGGCGGCACCGGCCGCCGGCCCCGCGCCCCGGGCGGACCGCCGCGCCGGCCCCGCGCCGCGTACCGGCCCCGTGCCGCCGGCCGCGCGTCCCGGTGCCCCGCCGTACCCCACCCCCCTCGCACAACCCGGTGCCCCGCACCACCGTCCCGCCCCTGTGAAGGCGGCGAAGGAGATGATGTCCGTGTCCGCTACGCCCGTGCTGGCGTTGCGCAAGGTCTCCAAGCGGTTCGGCGCCGTCCAGGCGCTCACCGACGTCACGCTGGAGATCCACCCCGGTGAGGTGGTCGCCCTGGTCGGCGACAACGGCGCCGGCAAGTCCACCCTCGTCAAGACGATCTCGGGCGTGCACCCGGTCGACGACGGCACCATCGAGTGGGAGGGCGCGCCGGTCCGCATCACCAAGCCGCACGACGCCCAGGAGCTGGGCGTCGCCACCGTCTACCAGGACCTCGCGCTCTGCGACAACCTCGACGTCGTCGCCAACCTCTACCTCGGCAACGAGCTGCGCGGCGCGGGCGTCCTGGACGAGATCGCGATGGAGAAGCGGGCCAAGGAGCTGCTGGACACGCTCTCCATCCGCATCCCCAGCGTCCGGATCCCGGTCGCGGCGCTCTCCGGCGGTCAGCGGCAGGTCGTCGCCATCGCCCGCGCGCTGATCGGCGAGCCGAAGGTCGTCATCCTCGACGAGCCGACCGCCGCGCTCGGCGTCGAGCAGACCGCGCAGGTCCTCGACCTCGTGGAGCGGCTGCGGGAGCGGAACCTCGGCACCATCCTCATCAGCCACAACATGGCCGATGTGCAGGCCGTCGCCGACCGGGTCGCGGTGCTCCGCCTGGGCCGCAACAACGGCGTCTTCGACGTCGCCGCCACCTCGCACGAAGAGATCATCGCGGCCATCACCGGCGCCTCGGACAACGCCGTCACCCGCCGCAGGGCCCGTACCGAGCAGGGCAGGAAGGAGGAGGCGCGATGAGTGACCTCACCAAGAAGACGGCGGACGCCCCCGCGCCCGACCCCGCGGCGCCCGCCGCCCCGGCCGTCGACCCCCGACTCCTCGTCCGTGAGCGCGGCTTCGCCGGCTATCTGGACGAGTTCGCCCGCCGCCTGCGCGGCGGTGAGCTGGGGTCGCTGCCGGTCGTCGTCGGGCTGATCGTCATCGCCGTCGTCTTCCAGCTGAAGAACAGCTCCTTCCTCTCCGCCGACAGCCTCGCCAACATCGGCGTCTACACCTCCGGCCTCGGCATCATGGCCGTCGGCATCGTCTTCGTGCTGCTGCTCGGCGAGATCGACCTCTCCGTCGGCTCGGTCGCCGGTGTCGGCGCGGCGGTGTGGGCGGTGCTGAGCGTCACCCACGGCGTCAGCGACTGGCTCGCCGTCCTGCTCGCCGTCGTGGCGGGCGCCGCCATCGGCACCCTGCACGGCTTCTTCTTCGCCAAGGTCGGCGTCCCCGCGTTCGTCGTCACGCTCGCCGGATTCCTCGGCTGGAGCGGTCTGCAGATCTGGCTGATGGGCAAGGAGGGCTCCATCAACACGCCCTCGGGCAGCGTGGTGGAGAACCTCACCGGCTACTACTTCGAGGACAAGGCGGCCGCCTACGGCCTCGCCCTCGTCGCCGTCCTCGCGTACGCCGGATCGCTGCTGTGGGAGGCGCGCCGCCGCCGGGCCGCGGCGCTGCCGTCCCGCCCGGCGAGCGAGATCGCGCTGCGCACCGGCGTCGTCGCGGTCCTCGCCTTCGCCGTCGCCTACGTCCTGAACGAACCGGCCGGTGCCCGCGGGCTGCCGCTCGCCCTGGTGCTCTTCCTCGCCGTCCTCGTCCTCGCGGACTTCGTGGTGCGCCGCACCTCCTACGGGCGGCAGATCTTCGCGGTCGGCGGCAACGCGGAGGCGGCCCGCCGTGCCGGTATCAACGTCAACCGGATCCGCATCACGGTCTTCGCGGTCTCCGGCATGCTGGCGGCCTTCGGCGGCCTCTTCATCGCCAGCCTCTCCGGCGGTGCCACCAAGAACCTCGGCGCCGGGAACACCCTGATGAACGTGATCGCCGCAGCGGTCATCGGCGGCACCAGCCTCTTCGGCGGCCGCGGCAAGATCTGGTCGGCGCTGCTCGGCATGCTCGTGATCCAGTCGATTCAGCAGGGTCTGAACCTCCTCGGCATGGCGAGTGAGATCCAGTACATGATCACCGGTGCGGTGCTGCTCGCAGCGGTCGTCATCGACTCGCTCTCCCGCCGGACCCAGAAGACCGCCGGACGCACCTGAACCCGGCCCGTACCGGTGTGCAGCGGCCCCCACCAGCACCTTCCGGTGGGGGCCGCCGTATGTGCGGCGGGCGGCCGAATCCCACGGGTCACCCGAGTGACATACATCGCCGGGCCCGAAGGTCGCGGCGGACGCCGGAACATTAGACTCGGCTGATCAGCAACCTCGACCAGTTTCGAAGCACGACAAGCAGGGAGGCACAGTGCAGAAGGTGCCGCGCGAAGCGCGCCAGGCCGGGGCGGTGGCCGGAGACGGACGGGAGTTGCTGACCCGTATCGAAGGTCCACGCGACCTGGACCGGCTCACCCCGCAGCAGCTCGGACAGCTCGCCGGGGAGATCCGTACCTTCCTCGTCGACGCCGTCGCCCGGACCGGCGGCCACCTCGGCCCCAACCTCGGTGTGGTCGAGCTGACCATCGCCCTGCACCGGGTCTTCGACTCCCCGAAGGACCGCGTCCTCTTCGACACCGGACACCAGTCCTACGTCCACAAGCTGCTCACCGGCCGCCAGGACTTCGGCCGGCTGCGTGCCAAGGGCGGCCTGTCCGGCTACCCCTCGCGCGCCGAGTCCGAGCACGACGTCATCGAGAACAGCCACGCCTCGACGGTCCTGGGCTGGGCCGACGGCCTGGCCAAGGCCAACCAGGTCCGCGGCAAGGACGACCATGTCGTCGCGGTGATCGGCGACGGCGCGCTGACCGGCGGTATGGCCTGGGAAGCGCTCAACAACATCGCGGTCGCCAAGGACCGCCCGCTGGTCATCGTCGTCAACGACAACGAGCGCTCCTACGCGCCGACCATCGGCGGCCTCGCCGACCACCTCGCCACGCTGCGCACCACCGACGGGTACGAGAAGTTCCTCGCCCGCGGCAAGGACCTGCTGGAGCGCACCCCGGTCGTCGGCAAGCCGCTCTACGAGACGCTGCACGGCGCCAAGAAGGGCCTCAAGGACTTCATCGCCCCGCAGGGCATGTTCGAGGACCTGGGCCTGAAGTACGTCGGCCCGATCGACGGCCACGACCTCGAGGCGCTGGAGTCGGCGCTGACGCGCGCCAAGCGCTTCGGCGGCCCCGTCATCGTCCACTGCCTGACGGAGAAGGGCCGCGGCTACAAGCCCGCCGAGCAGGACGAGGCGGACCGTTTCCACGGCATCGGCGTCATCCACCCGGACACCGGCCTGCCGGTCGCCGCGTCCGGCGCCGACTGGACCTCCGTCTTCGGCGAGGAGATGGTCAAGCTCGGCCACGAGCGCGAGGACATCGTCGCGATCACCGCCGCGATGCTCCAGCCCGTCGGCCTGAAGAAGTTCGCCGCCGCCTTCCCCGACCGGATCTACGACGTCGGCATCGCCGAGCAGCACGGCGCGGTCTCCGCCGCCGGCCTGGCCACCGGCGGTCTGCACCCGGTCTTCGCGCTGTACGCGACGTTCCTCAACCGCGCCTTCGACCAGGTGCTGATGGACGTCGCGCTGCACAGGTGCGGCGTCACCTTCGTGCTGGACCGCTCCGGTGTCACCGGCAGCGACGGCGCCTCCCACAACGGCATGTGGGACATGTCACTGCTCCAGATCGTGCCCGGGCTGCGGATCGCCGCGCCGCGCGACGCCGACCAGGTCCGCGCGCAGTTGCGGGAGGCCGTCGAGGTCGATGACGCGCCGACGGTGGTGCGCTACTCCAAGGGCGCGGTCGGCCCGGCGGTCGAGGCGGTCGGCACGGTCGGCGGCATGGACGTGCTGCGCGCCCCGGTGGCGGTCGCCGGGCGCCCCGATGTGCTGCTGGTCTCGGTCGGTGCGCTCGCCCCGATGTGCCTGGAGGTCGCCGCCCTCCTCGACAAGCAGGGCATCTCCTCCACCGTCGTCGACCCGCGCTGGGTCAAGCCGGTCGACCCGGCGCTGCCCGGCCTCGCCGCCGAGCACCGCGTCGTCGTCACCGTCGAGGACAACATCCGCACCGGCGGTGTCGGCGCGGCCGTGGCGCAGGCGCTGCGGGACGCGGACGTGGACCTTCCGCTGCGCGACTTCGGCATCCCCGAGCGCTTCCTCGACCACGCCTCCCGCAAGGAGGTCATGGCCGAGATCGGGCTGACCGCGCCGGACATCGCCCGGCAGGTCACCGGCCTGGTGGCGAAGCTGGACGGCCGGTTCGCGGGCGCGTCGGCGAGCGCCGCGGGTTCGCCGCGTCCGGCGGAGGTCGCGGGCGACTGACGCCCCTCGCACGTCCTGGGCCGGCCGGCCACCTCCGGGTGCGCCGACCGGCCCATCCGTTTGCCCGCCGCCGCGCTCCATAGGGTGAATCGCCGCCACCCGGGGCCCGCCACCCCTGACGATTTGTCTGCATTGCAGAGAATCTGCCAGTTCAGGTGAGTGGTGAGGGTCGTCCAGGCGGAGGTTCGCCCATGAGCACACAGCAGGGCCCAGGAGCCCGGACACGCCGCGACCGCGGGGTGTTCCGGACCAAGAGCGTCGAGCAGTCCATCCAGGACACCGAGGAGCCGGAGCACGCGCTCAAGAAGTCCCTGTCGGCGCTGGACCTGACGGTCTTCGGCGTCGGTGTGGTCATCGGCACCGGCATCTTCGTCCTCACCGGCAAGATCGCGAAGGAGCAGGCGGGTCCGGCGGTCGCCCTCTCCTTCGTCGTCGCCGGCGTGGTCTGCGCCCTCGCCGCGCTCTGCTACGCGGAGTTCGCCTCCACCGTCCCGGTCGCCGGGTCCGCTTACACCTTCTCCTACGCCTCGCTCGGCGAGTTCCCCGCCTGGATCATCGGCTGGGACCTGGTCCTGGAGCTGGCGCTGGGCTGTGCGGTGGTCGCGGTCGGCTGGTCCGGCTACATCCGCTCGCTGCTGGACTCCGCGGGCTGGCATCTGCCCGCGGAGCTGTCCGGGACCCACGGCGGCATGTTCGGCTTCGACCTGCTCGCCTGCGTCCTGGTCCTGGCGCTGACCGCCATCCTCGTCCTCGGCATGAAGCTCTCGTCGCGGGTGACGAACATGATCGTCGGGATCAAGGTGACGGTGGTGCTGCTCGTCGTCATCGCGGGGGCGTTCTTCATCAGCGGGGAGAACTACCACCCGTTCCTGCCACCCACCCGCCCGCACGTGGGAGAAAGCGGTTACGCCGCCCCGCTCTCCCAGCTCCTCTTCGGCTTCACGCCGTCCAACTACGGCGTCATGGGCATCTTCGCCGCCGCCGCGGTCGTCTTCTTCGCCTTCATCGGCTTCGACATCGTCGCCACCGCCGCCGAGGAGACCCGCCATCCGCAGCGCGACGTGCCCCGCGGCATCCTCGGCTCCCTCGCCATCTGCACCTTCCTCTACGTCGCGGTGTCGGTCGTGGTCACCGGCATGCAGAAGTACACCGAGCTGTCGACCGACGCCCCGCTCGCCGACGCCTTCAAGGCGGTCGGCCACCCCGTCTACGCCGGGATCATCAGCTTCGGCGCGGCGGTCGGCCTCACCTCGGTCTGCATGATCCTGCTGCTGGGGCAGAGCCGGGTGTTCTTCGCGATGAGCCGCGACGGGCTGCTGCCGCAGTTCTTCTCCCGGGTGCACCCCACCTTCGGCACGCCCTACCGCTCCACGGTCCTGCTGGGCGCGGTCGTCGCCGTTGTCGCCGGGTTCACCTCGATCAACGAGCTCGCCGAACTGGTCAACATCGGCACGCTCTTCGCCTTCGTCGTCGTCGCCCTCGGCGTCGTCCTGCTCCGCCGCTCCCGCCCCGACCTGCCCCGCTCCTTCCGCACCCCGCTGGTGCCGCTGGTCCCCGCGCTGTCGGTGCTGGCGTCGCTCTGGCTGATGCTCAACCTGCCCGCCGAGACCTGGCTCCGCTTCGCCGCCTGGATGGTCATCGGGATCATCGTCTACGTCACGTACGGCCGGACGCACAGCCGGCTGGAGGGCCGCCGGGCGGCCGAGAAGGGCGCGGTGGGCGGCGGCTGAGAGCGGGCAGGCAACTGCTCCGCGGGCCGGTGGCGTCGGGGGCGAGGGTGCGTGCTCAGCCGTCCGCGGCGGCCCCCGGACGGCGGCCGCCGCCCCGGGCGTCGCGGACCGCGCGCGGGCCCGTCACCCGTGCGCCCAGCGCCTCGACGCGGGCCCGCAGTCCACGGTCGGCGGTCACCACCAGGCAGTCCCGCCCGGCGCCCTCGGCCGCCACCAGCTCCACCATCCGGTCGTCGCCGCTGCCGGGCGCGGACTCCACCCGCACCCCGTCGACGGACGCCACCTCCCGCGCCGCGCCCTCGACCACCAACACCAGCTCCAGCGGCGGCTCGGCGTACCCGGGCAGGCCCGCGGCGGCGTGCGCGGCCAGTCCGTCCCGCAGCCGCTCCGCGGCGCCGCGCCGATCGCGCCACCAGCCGTCCGGGACCGACCCGACGACGTTCGCAGCATCGACGATGACCAAGGAATCCATGGTTCCACCCTGTCATGCGCCGGACGGACGGCAGCACGACGGCGCGGGCCGGCTCCGCCGGGCCGACCCGCGCCGCTGTGCTGCCAGGTGCCTTACGCGGGCACGCTCGCCAGGCCCGGGGCCAGGAACTTCTTGCCCGTCACCCGCTCGGAGACGCCCGCGCGGTCCAGGTACGGGGTGATGCCGCCCAGGTGGAAGGGCCAGCCCGCGCCGGTGATCAGGCACAGGTCGATGTCCTGCGCCTCGGCGACGACATCCTCGTCCAGCATCAGACCGATCTCCTGCGCCACGGCGTCCAGCACGCGGTCGCGGACCTGCTCCTCGGTCAGCACCGAGTCGCCCTGCTTCAGCAGCGCGGCGACCTCCGGGTCCAGCTCCGGCTTGCCGGAATCGTAGACGTAGAAGCCGCGCTTGCCGGCCTCGACGACGGCCTTGAGGTTCGGCGAGACGGTGAACCGCTCGGGGAACGCGCCGTGCAGCGTCTCGGAGACGTGCAGACCGATCGCCGGGCCGACCAGCTCCAGCAGGACCAGCGGCGACATCGGCAGCCCCAGCGGCTCGACGGCCTTCTCCGCCACGGCGACGGGCGTGCCCTCGTCGATGACGTTCTGGATCTCGCCCATGAAGCGGGTCAGGATGCGGTTGACGACGAACGCCGGGGCGTCCTTCACCAACACCGCGGTCTTCTTCAGCGACTTGGCGACGGCGAAGGCGGTGGCCAGCGACGCGTCGTCGGTCTGCTCGGCGCGGACGATCTCCAGCAGCGGCAGGATCGCGACCGGGTTGAAGAAGTGGAAGCCCACGACCCGCTCGGGGTTCTTCAGCTTCGACGCCATCTCGGTGACCGACAGCGAGGAGGTGTTGGTCGCCAGGATCGCGTGGGCCGGGACGACCGCCTCCACCTCGGCGAACACCTGCTGCTTGACGCCCATCTCCTCGAAGACGGCCTCGATGACGAAGTCCGCGTCGCCGAAGGCGGCGGCCTTGTCGAGGTGACCGCTGACCAGGCCCTTGAGGCGGTTCGCCTTGTCCTGGTTGACGCGGCCCTTGAGCAGCAGCTTGTCGATCTCGCCGTGGACGTACGCGACGCCCTTGTCGATCCGGGCCTGGTCGATGTCGGTGAGGACGACCGGGACCTCCAGGCGGCGCGCGAAGAGCAGCGCCAGCTGCGAGGCCATCAGACCGGCGCCGACGACACCGACCTTGGTGACCGGGCGGGCCAGCTTCTTGTCCGGCGCGCCGGCGGGCCGCTTGGCGCGCTTCTGCACCAGGTTGAACGCGTAGAGACCGGAGCGCAGCTCGCCGCCCATGATGAGGTCGGCCAGCGCCTGGTCCTCGGCGTCGAAGCCCTGCTGACGGTCGCCGTTCTTCGCGGCGGCGATGATGTCCAGCGCGCGGTAGGCGGCCGGGGCTGCGCCGTGCACCTTGCCGTCGGCGATGGCCTTGCCGCGGGCGACGGCCTCGTCCCAGGCGGCGCCGCGGTCCAGTTCGGGGCGCGCCACCTCGGTCTCACCGGTCAGCACCGAGGCGGTCCAGAGCAGCGACTGCTCCAGGAAGTCCGCGCCTTCGAACAGCGCGTCCGCGATGCCGAGGTCGAAGACCTGCTGACCCTTGAGCTGCTTGTTCTGGTTGAGCGAGTTCTCGATGACGACCGAGACGGCGCGCTCGGGGCCGATGAGGTTCGGCAGCAGCACGCAGCCGCCCCAGCCCGGTACGAGACCGAGGAATACCTCGGGCAGCGAGAAGGCAGGTACGGCCTTCGAGACGGTGCGGTACGAGCAGTGCAGACCGACCTCGACGCCGCCGCCCATCGCCGCGCCGTTGTAGTACGCGAACGTCGGCACGGCCAGGCCCGACAGCCGCTTGAAGACGTCGTGGCCGCCCTTGCCGATGGCCAGCGCGTCCTCGTGGCGCTTCAGCAGCTCGACGCCCTTGAGGTCGGCGCCGACGGCGAAGATGAACGGCTTGCCGGTGATCCCGACACCGACGACGGAGCCGTCCGCCGCCTCCTTCTCGACCTGGTCGATCGCGGTGTTCAGGTTGGCCAGCGACTGCGGGCCGAAGGTGGTCGGCTTGGTGTGGTCCAGGCCGTTGTCCAGCGTGATGAGCGCGAAGCGGCCCGCCCCCTTCGGCAGGTCGAGGTGGCGCACGTGCGCCTGGGTGACGACCTCGTCGGGGAAGAGTTCGGCCGCGCCCTTCAAAAGCTCTGCGGTGTTGGTCACTTGTTCCCCTCGCTGCATCGATTAGTCGCTCCGCTCCAGTGCGGGTTCTCCCAGATCACGGTGCCACCCATGCCGAAGCCGACGCACATGGTGGTGATGCCGTAGCGGACGTGCGGCTGCTCCTCGAACTGGCGGGCCAGCTGCGTCATCAGCCGGACGCCGGAGGAGGCCAGCGGGTGGCCGAACGCGATGGCGCCGCCGTACTGGTTGACGCGCGGGTCGTCGTCGGCGATGCCGTAGTGGTCGAGCAGCGAGAGCACCTGGACGGCGAACGCCTCGTTGATCTCGAACAGCCCGATGTCGTCGATGGTCAGACCGGCCTTGGCCAGTGCCTTCTCCGTCGCCGGGACCGGGCCGATGCCCATGACCTCCGGCTCCACGCCCGCGAAGGCGAAGTCGACCAGCCGCATCTTGACGGGCAGGCCCAGCTCGCGCGCCACGTCCTCGGCGGCGATCAGCGAGGCGGTCGCACCGTCGTTGAGACCGGCGGCGTTGCCCGCGGTCACCCGGCCGTGCGGACGGAACGGCGTCTTCAGCCCGGCGAGGTTCTCCAGCGTGGTGCCCGGGCGCATCGGCTCGTCGGCGGTGGCCAGACCCCAACCGGTCTCGCCCGCCTCGGCGTTGGTGCGGCGCACGGAGATCGGCACCAGGTCGGCCTGGATCTGGCCGTTGGCGTACGCCTTCGCGGCCTTCTCCTGGCTGCGGACGGCGTAGGCGTCGGCGCGCTCCTTGGTCAGGTGCGGCAGCCGGTCGTGGAGGTTCTCCGCCGTCATGCCCATGAACAGCGCCGACTGGTCGACCAGCTTCTCGCTGACGAACCGCGGGTTGGGGTCGACGCCCTCACCCATGGGGTGCCGTCCCATGTGCTCGACGCCACCGGCGACGGCGATGTCGTACGCACCGAAGGAGACGCCACCGGCGATGCTGGTGACGGCGGTCATCGCACCGGCGCACATGCGGTCGATGGAGAAGCCGGGCACCGACTGCGGCAGGCCCGCCAGGATGCCGGCGGTACGGCCCAGGGTCAGGCCCTGGTCACCGATCTGCGTGGTCGCCGCGAGCGCGACCTCGTCGATCTTCGCGGGGTCCAGGTCCGGGTTGCGGCGCAGCAGCTCCCGGATGCACTTGACGACCAGGTCGTCGGCGCGGGTCTCGTGGTAGATGCCCTTCGGGCCCGCCTTGCCGAACGGGGTGCGGACGCCGTCGACGAAGACGACGTCCCTAGCGGTACGAGGCACGTTGGCTCTCCTCCAGGTGCGGGATGGCACTGCTGCGGGGCGCCCCCGGAGGGACGCATCACACCCGACATGCTACTTACGGGTAACCACGCTGCACAGCCCCCTCGCCCGGAGCGGTGAAGGTCACATCGCGCGGGTTGCGGCGCCGTGGAGATGTGATCAATCAAAGGTGCACATAAAGTGCCCTTATGGACACAAAGCGTAAGGATCTGGTGGTGCGCGGTCGATGGCGTCCCGTGGGGCCCCGCACGCTGGGAGCGGTGTGCGCGGTCGCCGCCGCCGGCGCACTCCTCGCGGGCTGCGGCAGCGGCGGCAAGAGCGTGAGCGGCGCGCCGGACAGCCCCGAGGTGGCGTCCCCGGCGGCGGCCACCTCCCCGGGCGGCTCCCCGAACGCCTCACCCGGCCGGAATCTGACCAAGGATCAGAGCGAGCGCAAGGAACTCTTCGCGAAGACCAAGGCCGACTACGAGCATGCGCTGAACGCCGCGGCGGGCGCCGTGCCGCACAGCAAGCCCGTCTCCACCGAGCTGAAGGGCGGCGACGGCGGCAACCCCGTGTGGGAGACGGTGATGGCGACCTCCGACGGCACCGCCCACGCCCTCCGCGTCGACGCGGTCACCGGAAAGGCGGGCAAGCCGGTCACCGAGCAGCAGAAGGCCGAGGACCGCAAGGCGCTGGCGACGCGGCTGCGGGACGCCACGGTCACCGCGCCGATGGCCGCGAAGACCGCGATGGCGAAGAAGAGCGGCAAGGTCGCGGCGGTCGAGCTGGAGAACGCCGACCACGGCAAGCCGGTCTGGAAGGTGGACGTCGTCTCGACCTCCGACTGGAAGAAGACGACCTTCGACGTCGACGCCAAGGACAACAAGATCCTGAAGGAACACACCGACCAGGACTGACGTCCGCGCACCGGTCGGCGGCCCCGGCGCCGTACGGACCGGAGCGGTCGCCCGCACCCCGGCGCGCCCATCGGGTCGCCGGGGTGCGGGCTGCCGTCAGCCGCTGTGCTGGGTCAGCGCCTGGGTGAGCAGCGGCGTGACCAGCTGGACCTGCCAGGGGCGCGCGCCGTACCCGGCCAGGACGGCGGAGACCGCGTCCCCCGTCGGCTCGGCGGGCGGCTCCCAGCACACCCGGCGCACCGTGTCCGGCGTGATCAGGTTCTCCTGCGGGAGGTTCAGCTCCTCCGCCAGCGCGGTCACCGCGGCACGCGCCGCCGAGAGCCGCGCCGCGGCCACCGGGTCCTTGTCCGCCCAGGCGCGGGGCGGCGGCGGGCCGTTGAGCGGCGCGCCGGGCTGCGGCAGCTCGCTGTCGGGCAGCGCCCGCGCCCGGTCCACGGCCGCCTGCCACTGCTCCAGCTGACGGCGGCCCATACGGTGCCCGAAGCCGGGCAGCGCGGCCAGGGCGTGGGCGTTCGGCGGCAGATGCAGCGCCGCCTCCACGATCGCGGAGTCGCCGAGCACCTTGCCCGGGGAGACGTCGCGCTTCTGGGCGACCCGGTCACGCGCCGTCCACAGTTCGCGGACGACGGCCATCTGCCGTCGGCGGCGCACCTTGTGCATCCCGGAGGTGCGGCGCCAGGGATCTTTGCGCGGCGGGGCCGGGGGAGCGGCGGCGATGGCGGCGAACTCCTGCCGGGCCCACTCCAGCTTCCCCTGCTGCTCCAGCTCCTCCTCCAGCGCGTCGCGCAGATCCACCAGCAGCTCGACGTCGAGCGCGGCGTAGCGCAGCCACGGGTCGGGGAGCGGACGGGTCGACCAGTCGACGGCGGAGTGGCCCTTCTCCAGCGCGAAGCCGAGTACGTTCTCGACCATCGCGCCCAGGCCCACCCGCGCGAAACCGGCGAGACGGCCCGCCAGCTCCGTGTCGAACAGCCGGGTCGGCACCATCCCTATGTCGCGCAGGCACGGCAGGTCCTGGGTGGCGGCGTGCAGCACCCACTCGGTGTCGGCGACGGCCGCGCCCAGCGTGCCGAGGTCCGGGCAGCCGACCGGATCGATCAGGACGCTGCCGGCGCCCTGGCGGCGCAGCTGGACGAGGTAGGCGCGCTGGCCGTAGCGGTAGCCCGAGGCACGCTCGGCGTCGACGGCGAGGGGGCCGGTGCCCGCCGCGAGGGCGGCGACGACCTCGGCGAGGGCGTCACCGCTGGCGGTCACCGGGGGGATGCCCTCACGGGGCTCCAACAGGGGTTCCGGCGCCGGTCGGGAATCCGGAGGCGAGTCTCCGGCTGCTCGCAGTGGAGTGTCTGCTGCGGTCTTTTGGGCGTCGGTCACCGGTCAAGGGTATCTGTGTATGCGCATCGCCCGTCGAGGGGAACGTTCCCCCGGCGGGCGATGTGTCGGGGTGCGGGTCAGTGGATGATGCCGGTGCGCAGCGCCACGGCCACCATCCCGGCCCGGTCGCCGGTGCCGAGCTTGCGGGCGATCCGGGCGAGGTGGCTCTTGACGGTCAGCGCGGAGAGCCCCATCGAGACGCCGATCGCCTTGTTGGACTGGCCCTCCGCCACCAGCCGCAGCACCTCGACCTCCCGGCCCGACAGCTCGCGGTAGCCGCCGGGGTGGCCCGGGGCGCCCGGCGGGCGGCGCTGCATCCGGGCGGCGTGGGCGCCGATCGGGGCGGCTCCCGGGCGGCCCGGGAGGCCGAGGTTGGTGCGGGTGCCGGTGACGACGTAGCCCTTGACCCCGCCCGCGAGGGCGTTGCGTACCGCGCCGATGTCGTCGGCGGCGGAGAGCGCGAGGCCGTTGGGCCAGCCCGCGGCGCGGGTCTCGGACAGCAGCGTCAGGCCGGAGCCGTCGGGAAGATGGACGTCGGCAACGCAGATGTCGCGTGGGTTGCCGACCCGGGGGCGGGCCTCCGCGATCGACGACGCCTCGATCACGTCCCGTACCCCGAGGGCCCACAGGTGGCGGGTGACGGTGGAGCGGACGCGAGGGTCGGCCACGACGACCATGGCCGTCGGCTTGTTCGGGCGGTAGGCGACCAGGCTCGAAGGTTGCTCGAGGAGAACAGACACCGGGCCTCCTGGGGGAGTGGCGGGACGGTTGCGACCGGCTGCAAGGGGCGAGCCGGGACGTTCCGTATCTGAAGGGTCACTGACCTCTTCGGCAGCAATCCGAGGGGACTTTAGGCATCGATCACGATTTAGTTAGTGTCAATTCGGACAAATCGGATGCGTGAGCGATCATACGTGAACACCGGGGTGATCAACGGTGCGCCTGTTCCCGCACACCACCCGTGAGGACGAGGCCGATCGCGCGGCGCGGACCGGACGAGGGCGCCGCACCGTTGCGGTGCGACGCCCTCGCTCGGGGTGCCCGGTCCGGTGACCGGACGGTCGTGGGAGACGGCCTGCCGGGGCGCCGCCGCCCGTCACGGGAGCGCTCAGCGGGGCTGGGCCCCCCGGCGCTGGGGGAGCGGCACCACACCGCCGCGCGGACCGGACTCCTGCGGCGCCGGGGGCACCCCGGCGATCTGGCACAGCAGATCGCACCAGGCCGCCAGGTGCGCGCCCGCGTCGGGGACACCGCCGGGGCCCTCGGCCGGGGTCCACGACGCGCGGATCTCGATCTGGGTGGCGGGCTCCCGCGCCGCCAGGCCGCCGAAGTGGTGCGACGAGGCCCGGGTCACCGTCCCGCTCGCCTCGCCGTACCGCACCCCGCGGGCGTCCAGCGCGCCCGTCAGCCACGACCAGGAGACCTCCGGCAGCAGCGGATCGGCGCCCATCTCCGGCTCCAGCTCCGCGCGGGCCAGCGTCACCACCCGGAACGTGCCCTGCCACGCCTCGTGCCCGGCGGGCTGGTGCAGCAGCACCAGCCGCCCGTCCGCCAGATCCGCGTCCTCGCCGTCCGCCCCCGCGCCCCGCTCGACCACCGTCGCCTCCAGTGCGGCGGCGTACGGCGCGAGCCGTTTCGGCGCCGGGACCACATCCAGTTCGATCTCGGGACGCAGCCGGGCCGCGCGGAGCGACTCGACCGCTCGCCGGAAGGGGATCGGGGTCTCGTCCGCGCTGTCCGGGAGATGTTCGTACGCCGCAGCCATGCCCGGAAGCGTAGGCGGAAGTGGCGCCGCGGAGGGGGAGGACACCCGGTGCGCGCGTCGCCCGTTCGGAGGTGTCCGGCGCCGCATGCGAAGATTCCGTCCGTGAGCGTCAACGACCGCCCGACGGGCCAGCAGCAGACCGGAACGTACGACTCGGCCTTCCTCAGGGCCTGCCGGCGCGAGCCGGTGCCGCACACCCCTGTGTGGTTCATGCGGCAGGCGGGGCGGTCGCTGCCCGAGTACCGCAAGGTCCGCGAGGGCATCGCGATGCTCGACTCCTGCACCCGGCCCGAGCTGGTCACGGAGATCACCCTCCAGCCGGTGCGCCGCCACCATGTCGACGCCGCCGTCTACTACAGCGACATCGTCGTGCCGCTCAAGGCCATCGGTATCGACCTCGACATCAAGCCGGGCGTCGGCCCCGTCGTCGAGAACCCGATCCGCACCCGCGCCGACCTGGACCGGCTGCGTCCGCTGGAGCCCGGTGACGTCGCGTACGTCACCGAGGCGGTGCGGATGCTCGTCCAGGAGCTGGGGTCCACGCCGCTCATCGGCTTCGCCGGTGCGCCGTTCACGCTCGCCAGCTACCTGATCGAGGGCGGCCCGTCGCGCAACCACGAGCACACCAAGGCGCTGATGTACGGCGACCCGGAGCTCTGGGCCGACCTGCTGGACCGCCTCGCCGTGATCACCTCCGCCTTCCTCGACGTGCAGATCGAGGCCGGGGCGAGCGCCGTGCAGCTCTTCGACTCCTGGGTCGGCGCGCTCTCCCCCGCCGACTACCGCCGCTCGGTGATGCCCGCCTCCGCGAAGGTCTTCGAGGCGGTCGCGCACCACGGCGTGCCGCGGATCCACTTCGGCGTCGGCACCGGCGAGCTGCTGGGCCTGCTCGGCGAGGCCGGGGCGGACGTCGTCGGCGTCGACTGGCGGATCCCGCTGGACGAGGCGGCCCGCCGGGTCGGCCCCGGCAAGGCACTCCAGGGCAACATCGACCCGGCCGTGCTCTTCGCCCCGCGCGAGGCGGTCGAGACCAAGGCGCGCGAGGTGCTGGACGCCGCCGCCGGTCTTGAGGGCCACATCTTCAACCTCGGCCACGGCGTCCTGCCCACCACCGACCCGGACGCGCTGACCCACCTCGCCGAGTACGTCCACACGCAGACCGCGCGCTGAGCCGCGCCGGGCCGCCGGGCGTCACATCCCGGCGGCCCGGACGGCCGCCGTGGCCTTGCGGGCCGCGACCAGCACCGGATCCCAGACCGGGGAGAACGGCGGCGCGTAGCCCAGGTCGAGCATGGTCATCTGCTCCACCGTCATCCCGGCGGTCAGCGCGACCGCCGCGATGTCCACCCGCTTCCCGGCCCCCTCCCGGCCGACGATCTGCACGCCCAGCAGCCGCCCGGTACGCCGCTCGGCGAGCATCTTCACGTGCATCGGCCGGGCGCCGGGGTAGTACCCGGCGTGGTTGGTCGACTCGATGGTCACCGTCACGAACTCCAGCCCCTCGGCGCGGGCCTGGTGCTCCAGCAGGCCGGTGCGGGCGATCTCCAGATCGCAGACCTTGCTGACGGCGGTGCCCACCACCCCGGGGAAGGTGGCGTAGCCGCCCGCGACGTTGGCGCCGATGACCTGGCCGTGTTTGTTGGCGTGGGTACCGAGCGCGATGTGCCGGGTGTGGCCCGCGACCAGGTCGAGAACCTCCACGCAGTCACCGCCGGCCCAGATGTTCTCCCGGCCGCGCACCCGCATCGACAGATCCGTCAGCAGCCCGCCGGACGGCCCGAGCGGCAGTCCGGCGGCCGCGGCCAGTGTCGTCTCCGGGCGGACGCCCATCCCCAGCACCACCACGTCCGCCGGATACTCCGCGTCCTCGGTGGCCACCGCGCGGGCGCGCCCCGCGCCGTCGGTCAGGACGGCGGTGACGACGGCGCGGCGCACCGTCTCGATGCCCAGGCCGCACATCGCCTCGTGCACCCGCGCGCCCATGTCCGGATCGAGGGTGGACATCGGCTGCTCGCCACGGTCCAGCACCGTGACCGCGTAGCCGTGGTGGATCAGCGCCTCGGCCATCTCCACGCCGATGTACCCGGCGCCGATCACCACGGCGCGGCGGCCCGGGGAGCCGGCGAGCGTGCCGAGCAGGGCGCGGCCGTCGTCGAGGGTCTGCACGCCGTGCACCCCGCGCGCCTCGATACCGGGCAGCGGCGGCCGCAGCGGCCGGGCACCGGTGGCCAGCACCAGCTTGTCGAACTCCGTCCAGCTCTCCCGCCCGCCGTCGTCCAGCGCCCTGGCCCGCACCCGGCCGCGCTCCAGATCCAGCTCGGTGACCTCGGTGCGCATCCGCAGATCGATGGCGCGCGCCCGGTGCTCCTCGGGAGTCCGGGCGATCAGCGCGGCGGGACCGTCGACGGTGCCGCCGACCCAGTACGGGATGCCGCACGCGGAGTACGACGTGAAGTGGCCGCGCTCGAACGCGGTGATGGCCAGCTCGCCGGGGCCTTTCAGCCGCCGGGCCTGGGAGGCGGCGGACATGCCCGCCGCGTCGCCGCCGATGACCACGAGCCGTTCCGCCATGGAAGCCCCTCACGCCGTCCGCCCTGCCCGCCGCGGAAACGCCCGCGCGAGCCCACTGACGACCTTGCCCGCGCTCGCCCACGGCGCCCACGGACGAGCGCGGGCAAGGTCATGAGCCAGGCTACGGCCCGGCACCGACAACGGCGGGGGAGCGCGGCGGGCGGGCGGCGCCGGGACCACCCGGGGGCGCTGCGCCGGGACCACCCCCGGGGGCGCTGCGCCGGGGACAGCCCGGCGCAGCGCCTCACCGCTCCAGGACGACCGCCAGCCCCTGCCCCACCCCGATGCACAGGGCCGCCAGGCCGGTACCGGAGCCGCGGGCCGCGAGCTGATGGGCCACCGCACCGGCCAGCCGCGCACCCGACGCCCCCAGCGGGTGGCCGATCGCGAGGGCGCCGCCGCGCGGGTTGACCAGCGTGGGGTCCAGCTCCGGCCAGCGGCCGATGCACCCCAGGGCCTGTGCGGCGAACGCCTCGTTCAGCTCGAAGACCGCCAGGTCGCCGAAGCCGCGCCCGGCGCGCTCCAGCGCCCGCCGCACCGCACCGACCGGACCGAGCCCGTAGAACTGCGGCTCCACACCCGTCACCGCGCTCGCGCCGATCCGGGCCAGCGGCTCCCGGCCGGTGGCCCGCAGCCCCTCCTCGTCGGCGAGGAGCAGCGCCGCCGCCCCGTCGTTGAGCGGCGCGGAGTTCCCGGCGGTGACCGTCCCGCCGGTGCGCCGGAAGACCGGCTTCAGCCGGGACAGCGCCTCCAGGGAGGGCGCCTCCCGGATCGTCTCGTCGCGCGCCGGCTCCGTCCCGGGCAGCGGCACCACCTCCGCGTCGTACTGCCCGGTGCGCCAGGCGCGGCTCGCCTTCTGATGGCTGGCCAGCGCGAATACGTCCTGCTGCTCGCGGGTGATCCCGTGCAGCTCGGCGATCTTCTCCGCGCCCTCGCCCAGCGCGACCGTCCACTCCGGCCGCATCCCCGGGTTGACCATCCGCCAGCCCAGTGTCGTGGAGTACAGCTCCTGGTTGCCGGTCGGGAAGCCGCGGTCCGGTTTGGCGAGGACGTACGGCGCCCGGCTCATCGACTCCACGCCGCCCGCCACCGCCACGTGCGCGTCGCCGTGCGCGATGGCCCGGGCCGCCTGGACGACGGCCTCCAGCCCGGATCCGCACAGCCGGTTGACCGTCACACCGGGCACCGTGTCCGGCAGCCCGGCCAGCAGCACCGCCATCCGCGCGACGTTGCGGTTGTCCTCCCCGGCGCCGTTCGCGTCGCCCAGCACGACGTCGTCGATGAGCGCCGGATCCAGCTCCGGGCTGCGCGCCACCAGAGCCCCCAGGACGTGGGCGGCGAGATCGTCGGGGCGGACGCCCGCCAGCGCCCCGCCGTATCCGCCGACCGGGGTCCGTACGGCGTCGACGACGTAGACGTCCCGTGCGCGGTGCTCGGTCATCAAGGCTGTCCTCGCTGTGTGGGGCTGTCCGGGGCCGGGGCCGGGGACCGGGTCGCCCGGGCACGCGGGCGCGCGAGGCGGCAGCGGCGCGGGCGGGCGCCGGGCCGCCGCCCGCCCGAGTCTTTGCCGGGCCCCGCACGCTGTCAACGCGGTCCTCGGCCAACGTCCGCGGAGCGCTCTGAGAGAGTGGGGGCATGAGCGCAGCGCACACCAGTACGGGCCGGGCAGCCGGCCGCCATGTGGTCGTCATCGGCGGCGGGATCGCCGGACTCGCCGCGGCGCACCGCCTCCTCGAAGGCGGCGCCACCGTGACCCTCCTGGAGGCGTCCGGACGGCTCGGCGGCAAGCTGCGGGCCGGGGAGATCGCCGGCGTCCCCGTCGACCTGGGTGCCGAGTCGATGCTGGCCCGGCGGCCCGAGGGCGTGGAGCTGGCCCGCGCCGTCGGCCTCGGCGACCGCCTCCAGCCGCCCGCCACCGCCTCCGCCACCCTCTGGACGCGCGGGGCGCTGCGCCCCATGCCCAAGGGCCACGTCATGGGCGTCCCCGGAGACCTCGCCCCGCTCGCCGCCTCCGGCGTGATCTCGGCGGCGGGCCTCGACCGCATCGCCGCCGACGCGGACCTGGCGCGCACCGAGGTCGGCGAGGACGTCGCGGTCGGCGCGTACGTCGCCGAGCGCCTCGGCCGCGAGGTCGTCGACCGGCTCGTCGAACCGCTGCTCGGCGGCGTCTACGCGGGCGACGCCTACCGCATCTCGATGCGCGCCGCCGTCCCGCAGCTCTTCGAGGCGGCCCGCGCCGAGCGGTCGCTGGTCGCCGGGGTCCGCGGTATCCAGGCGCGCGCCGCCGAGGCGGCCCGGGACCTCCCCGCCGACCGGCCGGTCTTCATGGGCATCGACGGCGGCATCGGGACGCTGCCCGGCGCCGTCGCGGACGCGGTGCGCGCCGCCGGTGGCGAGATCGCGCTGCACACCCCCGTCCGCGCGCTGCGCCGCCGCGGCGCCGACGGCTGGTGGGTGGCGGCCGGCGACCGCACGATCGAGGCCGACGCGGTGGTCCTGGCGGCGCCCGCCGGGCCCGCCGCGCGGCTGCTGCGGGACGACTGCCCGGCGGCCGCCACCGAGCTGGACACCGTCGACTCCGCCTCGATGGCCCTGGTCACCATGGCCTTCCGCCGCGCCGAGGTGGCGGGGATCCCGGAGGGCAGCGGCTTCCTCGTCCCGCCCGTGGACGGCCACCGCATCAAGGCGTCGACGTTCGCCGGCCGCAAGTGGGGCTGGATCGCCGACGCCGACCCGGAACTGTTCGTGCTGCGCACCTCCGTGGGCCGCTACGGCGACGAGGCGCTGCTGGGCCGCGACGACGCCGAGCTGGTGGAGATCTCGCTCGCCGACCTCGGCGCCGCCGTCGGCCTCGCCGCCCGCCCCGTGGCCTCCACCGTCACCCGCTGGGAGGGCGGGCTGCCGCAGTACTTCGTCGGCCACCCCGACCGGGTCGCCCGGATCCGCGCGGCGCTCCCCGGGGCGCTGCGGGTGTGCGGTGCGGCCTACGACGGCGTCGGCATCCCGGCCTGCATCGGGTCGGCGCGGCGGGCCGCCGACGAGATCCTGGCGGGCCTGGAGACCCGGACGCCGGACTTCTCCGGAGGCGAGTGAGAATGGACGGTATGACAGACGCTTCCACCCCCGCCGCGGACCGGGCGCAGAACGCCGGCAAGAAGGCGAAGGACCTCAACGACACCATCCGCTACACCCTGTGGTCGGTCTTCCGGCTGCGGGACGTCCTCCCCGAGGACCGCAGCGGATACGCCGACGAGGTCGATGAGCTGTTCACGCAGCTCGCCGCCAAGGACGTCGTGGTCCGTGGCACCTACGACGTCTCCGGGCTGCGCGCCGACGCCGACGTGATGATCTGGTGGCACTCGGAGAGTTCGGACGCCCTCCAGGAGGCGTTCAACCTCTTCCGCCGCACCCGCCTGGGCCGCGCCCTCACCCCGGTGTGGTCCAACATGGCGCTGCACCGCCCCGCCGAGTTCAACAAGTCGCACATCCCGGCGTTCCTCGCCGACGAGCGCGCCCGCGACTACGTCAGCGTCTACCCGTTCGTCCGCTCCTACGAGTGGTACCTCCTCCCCGACGACGAGCGCCGCAAGATGCTCGCCGACCACGGCAAGATGGCCCGCGGCTTCCCGGACGTCCGCGCCAACACCGTGCCGTCGTTCTCGCTCGGCGACTACGAGTGGATCCTGGCGTTCGAGGCGGACGACCTGTACCGCATCGTCGACCTGATGCGTCACCTGCGCGGCTCCGAGGCGCGGCGCCACGTCCGCGAAGAGGTGCCGTTCTACACCGGCCGCCGCAAGCCGGTCGCCGAACTGGTCGCCGGTCTGGCCTGATCCGGCCGCGTACGGTCCGTGCACCACGACGACGGCGGGCCGCCCCACCCGGGGCGGCCCGCCGTCGTCGTGTGCCGTGGGGTCACAGGGGGCTGGTCGCGCCCTTCCCGGCCTTCTTGGGGGCGGGCTTCGCCTCGTCCGGTTTCGGTTCGGCGCGCGGCGCGCAGTACACCCGGTGCCCGGGAACGGTGCCGTGCAGCAGATACGCCTCCACATGCGCGTTCACGCAGGAGTTGGGGCCGTACGCGACGCCGTGGGTGCCGGCGCCGTTCTCGGTGACCAGCGACGAGCCCGGCAGCCGCTCCTGGAGCGCCAGGGCGCCCGGGTAGGGCGTGGCGCCGTCGCGCTCGGCGGCCAGCAGCAGGACCGGCGGCAGCGCGCCGGGCGCCGTCCGGATGTCGACCGGGCCGTGGCGTCCGGGCAGCGCCTGCGCCGCGCGGGCGGCCGCCGCGTACCGGGCGGCCTCGCCGACCTCGTCCGTCCCTGGGGCGCCGGCCGCGGCGCGGTCCGCGGTCCGGCCGGTCGCGGCGGTCAGCCCGGCGCGGGCCGACTGCGCGGTGTCCGGCCAGAAGGCGCACGGCAGGTTCATCCAGACGTTGTCCCAGGTCTCGAACGGTGCGCGCCGCGCCACTTCGGCGTTGTCGCGGTCCCAGGTCCGCAGATCGCGCGGCCAGGCCGCGTCGTTGCACGAGACCGCGGTGTAGACCGCGTTGCTGTTCTCCTCGGCGACCGCGTCCTCGGGGTCGGGCGCCGCCTGGTCCCGCAGCGGCTTGTCGTCGCCGTGCAGATACGCCGACAGGGCCCGGGCCCGGCGCGGCCAGTAGACGTCGTTGTAGCCGGTGCTCAGGAACGCCGACTGGAGCTGCGCGGGCCCGACCGTGCCGCCCGCCGGACGGCTCCGCAGCCGGGCGAGCGCGGTGTCGTACGCCTGCTGCACGGCCTGCTCCGTGGTGCCCAGGTGGTAGGCGTCCTGGTGACGGGCGACCCAGCGCAGCCAGTCGCGCCAGCGGCCCTGGAACGCGACGTTCTGGGCGAGGTTGTTGCGGTACCAGATCTGCCGCGGGTCCGGGTCGACGACGCTGTCGAAGATCATCCGGCGGACGTGTCCGGGGTAGAACGTGGCGTACAGGGCGCCGAAGTACGTCCCGTAGGACGCGCCCATGAACGTCAGCTTCCGCTCACCGAGCGCGGCGCGCAGCATGTCGAGGTCGCGGGCGTTGTTGACGGAGTTGTAGAAGGGCAGGTCGGCACCGGCGTTCCGGGCACAGCCGCGGGCGTACGCCTCGGCCTGCGCGGTCTTCTCGCGCTTGAAGGCGGCGGTGGGGTGCACCTGGCTGTCCGTCGGGGCCTTCGCGAACTCCTTCGGGTCCTGGCACGACAGCGGCGCCGACCGGCCGACGCCGCGCGGTGCGTAGCCGACGAAGTCGTAGGCGCGGGCGGTGCGGCGCCACTTGGGCAGCGAGCCGTAGAGCGGGAAGTCCATGCTGGAGCCGCCCGGTCCGCCCGGGTTGAAGATCAGGGCGCCCTGCCGCTCCTTGGGCGCGGTGGCCCGGATCCGGCTGACCGTCAGCTTGATCTGCTTGCCCTGGGGGCGCCCGTAGTCGAGCGGCACGGTCAGCGCGGCGCACTCGACGTCGGACGGCAGCTTCTCGACCGGGGCGCAGCGCCCGAAGGTGAGGGGGCGCGCGAGGGGCGCGGGCGCCGTGTCGGGCGCGCGGGTGGCGCCGTCCGCCGGGGAGGCGGCGAGGGCGCCCAGGAGGAGCGACCCGATGGTTCCGTACAACGCGAGTGCTCTCACGAACCGTCCCTTCGTCGTGCCCGGCACGTATGCGGCCCGCGCGCGGCCGCATACGTGCATACGAAAGGGATGGTTGGGTCGGCGATCGGCGAAGTAAAGCACCGGGCCGCGGTGTTGCCCGCTATACCCCGGATGAGTGGAGGGCCGAGCGCAGGGCCGGGTCGTCGAGCACCCGCGGACCGTGCAGCGCCAGGGCGGTCAGCGCGTCCCCGGAGGCCGCGGGGCGGCCGGGCCCGGCGGCGCGGCGCAGCCGGCCCGCGCCCGCCTCCGTCGCCCAGCGTGCGGCCGGGCGGTACTCGGCGCGCACCATCGCCCACGTACCGGCCGTGAGGACGAGCGGCAGCGCGAACCAGCCGAGCAGCGGCCCGGTGGGGCGCTCCGGCGGCGCCTGCCAGACCGCCGCGGCGGCGGCCAGCAGCACGACGAGGGCCGCGGCCCGCACCTGCCGCAGCGCCTCGCCGAGACCGCCGTACGGGTCGGCCTGCGGGGCGAGACCGGCGGCCACCAGCCGCGCCGTCAGGGACCTCAGCGCCTCCGTCGACGCGAGGCCGTCGCGGATGGCCGGGATGCGGCGCTGCCCGTCGGAGCCGATGGCGGCGAGGACCGCGCACTCGACGGCGTCCCGGCCGACCGGGTCGACGACCGTGGCCCAGCCGGTGTGCGCCAGCAGGAGGCGGCGTTGCCGCGCCATCGACACCAGGGTGACGTCGGCGACCCGGTCCGGTCCGCCGGCCAGGAACGCCGTCTCGTACAGCGTCGGTCCGCACGGTGGCCCGGGCTCCGGGACGGCCGGCGGGTGGGGCGGCTGCGGCGGCAGGGCGCGGGCGGTGCGGCAGACGCGGAGGCAGGCGACGGCGGCGGCGAGCACGGCGACGGCGAGAAAGAGGAGCCCCATGGCTGAATTTCTACGGGAACGCCTGTCCGGCCGCCACGGCGTATCTCAGGATGTGGGAACCGGGCGGGCGGCCCGGGGACGTGGCCGGAACCGGTCCCTCAGGGCCGCGCCCGCCCTGCGCTCAACCGCCGCACGAGGATCCGCAGGAGGACCCGCCGCCGCTGCACGACGAACCGCCGCTGCACGACGACCCGCCGCCGCAGGAGGACCCCCCGTGGTGCGAGCCGCCGCACGAGGAACCGCCGCCGTGGTGGTGCGAGCCACCGCAGCTCGACCCGCCGCCGGACGTCCCGCACCAGGCGGCCTGGGAGGAGGACTGGTCGACCCAGGTGCCGCCGCCGGACGACGACGCGCCGTTCCCGGCCATCGCGGTCTGAGCCTGGGCCAGCTGCTCCCGCAGCAGTTCGTCCGTGAGCAGCGTGGCGCTGCCGATCGCGACCAGCAGCGCCGCCGGAACCGCCACGTCCGCGGCCCTGAGCGGATGGTGGGTTGCCTGGGCCGCCCGCAGCGCGAGCCGGCCCGCCTCCGTCAGCCGCCGCCCGCCGCTCTGCCGGCAGATCCCGCCGACGACCAGCGCCACGACCACCGCGGGCACGATCGCCACGACGGTGGGCACCTCGACCGGGTCCGCGTCGAGGTGGCCGGTGGCGGTGAGCAGCACGGCGCAGAGCAGCAGCACCACGGAGCCCGCCATCTGGACACCGGCCCACACCCGGGCGAGCCGCCCGTGCGCGGGGTGCCGCATCAGCCCGCGCGCGGCGAGCCGGTCACCGATCTCCTGGACCGCCGGATCGGTCATCGCGCGCCGCCGCACCTCGGCCAGCGCGCCACCGGGCGTGGCCGCGACGGCGTTGAGCACGGCCGCCTCCACGGCGTCGCGCGGGGTGTTGCGGAGCACGGTCAGCACCCCGGGTTCGCCGACGGCCGCCCGGCCGTCCTCGTGCAGCGCGGCGACGGCGGCGTCCACCACGCGAGCGGGCCCGCCGCCCAGGAACGCGATCTCCCAGACGTCGTGGGTGGGCGCGTCCACCAGCCGGATCCGTTTCTCCGGCCGCCGCCCGCGGACGGTGGCCACGACGAGGCCGGCCGAGGACAGTGCCACCATCACGTACACCCACGGAATGAAGGACACCGCGGTCACCTCCGGTGCGAGGCGGACCGGACGGCCCGCAGAAGTCGGGAGAGCAAAGGGGAGCGGGGGAGCCGGGCCGACGGCCCGCCGCGGGGCGGCCGGGGGCCCGCCCGGTCCTGCCACCACCGCGCGAGCCGGGCCCGCGCCCCGGCGTCGTCCGGCCGCCCCTGCGCCAGCAGATGGGCGGCGAAGTCCAGGGCGTCGCGCCGGTGGCCGCCGGTCAGCGGGCGGCCGCGCGCGTAGGCGAGGAACGCCGGGCGGTAGCCCGCCCCCAGGATCCCGGGCAGCTCGGGCGCGATCTTCGCGACCACCGTGGCCCGCTTGGCGACCAGCGCCCGCCGCTGCACCTCCAGCCGTACCGGATCGAACCCCTCGGGCACCGGCGCCCCGGCGACCAGCGCCGCCAGCAGCTCCTCCTGGGCACGGGCCAGGCGGGCGCGGGCGGCCTCGGTGGCGTCCGGGGCGGCCGCGGTCCGGGGGGCGTGCGCCGCTTCGTGGGCGCCCGGTGCGGAGGCGTGGGCGCCCCGGGCGGCCGCCGTCCGTGCCGGGCCGTGGTCCGGTCCGCCGTCAGACCGCCGCGTCATGGCGGGCCTCCTCCAGCACCGCGCGGATCGCGGTCAGTTCCGCGGCCAGCTCACCGGGTTCCGGGAAGTCCTCGTCGCGCTCCAGCAGCACCCCGGGCGGCACCGTCCGCGCGCACAGCTCCGCGAGGACGTCCAGCACCGGACGGGTCACCGGATGGGCGTGGCTGTCGTGCCACACGCCGTCACGCTCCACGCCGCCCGCGACGTGCACATAGGCGAGTGCCTCCAGCGGCAGCGCGTCCAGGACGGTGGCGGGATCCTCACCCCGGTTGACGTGGTTGGTGTGCAGATTGGCGACGTCGACGAGGAGCCGCACACCGGTCCGCTCGACCAGTTCGGTCAGGAACTGTCCCTCGGTCAGCTCCTCACCGGGCCAGGAGAGGAGCGCAGCGATGTTCTCCAGCGCCAGCGGCACCGGCAGCGCGTCCTGGGCGATCCGTACGTTGGCGCAGAGCACGTCGAGCGCGTCACGGGTACGCGGCACCGGCAGCAGATGGCCCGCCTCCAGCAGGGGCGCACCGGTCGCCGGACCCCCGGCCCGGACGAACGCGATGTGCTCGGTGACCAGCGGCGCGTCCAGCGCCACCGCGCAGTCGGCGAGCGCCGTCAGCCGCCCCGGGTCGGGCCGGTCGGCGCCGCCCAGCCCCAGCGACACCCCGTGCGGTACCACCGTCAGGCCGCGGGCGCGCACTTCCTGGAGCGCCGGCGGCAGATGGTCGGGGCAGAGGTTCTCGGCCACCACCTCGACCCAGTCCGGACCGTCGGACCCGGCGATCTCCGCGGCGATCTCCGGCCGCCAGCCGATGCCTGTTCCCAGGCGTTCCATGTGCTCCCCCTCGCACTGCTGTACTCACCGGTACCTCGCCCCGGTGCCGCCCGCCGAACCCTGCGCGCACCGGTTTCAGAGCTGGATTTGAGCTTCCCTGCGCGGCCCCCGCCGTGGTCGGCGCCGCGGGCCGTACGCCGTCAGCGGGCCGCCTCGAACCCGGCGGCCGCGCCCAGGGCCAGCAGCACCCCGCCGGTGGCCTGATCCAGCCGCCGCCGCACCCGGGGGCGCCGGAAGAAGGCGCGCGCCCGGTGGACGGCGCAGGCGAGGGTGCCCAGCCACACCACGCCGAGCACGGCGTGCACCGCCACCAGCAGCAGAGTGGTGGCCACCACCGGTGCGCCGTGCGGGATGAACTGCGGCAGCAGCGACAGGTAGACGACGCCGACCTTGGGGTTGAGGACGTTGGTCAGCAGCCCGGTCCGGAACGCCCGCAGCGGCGAGATCCCGTCCGCGCCCACGCCGTCCGCCGTCTCCTCGACGGCGGACGGGACGGCCTCGCCCGGGGCGGTGCGACGGCGCCGCGCGGTCCGCAGGGCCTGGACGCCCAGCCACATCAGATACAGCGCCCCGGCCACCCGCAGCACCCCGTACGCCACCTCGGAGGCGGACAGCATCGCCGTCAGCCCGACCGCCCCGGCCAGCCCCCAGACGAAGCACCCGGCGGCGATACCGAGGGCACTGCACAGCGCGGCCCGCCGCCCCGAACCGAGCGCGGTACGCAGCACGACGGCGAAGTCGGGCCCCGGCGAGACGGTCAGCAGCGCGGCGACGGCGGTGAAGCCGAGGAGAGACGTGAACACGCCATAACGGTACGGGTCGAGTTCCGGCCACCGGCAGGGGGCCCGGAGTTCCGCACACCCTGCCCGCGCCCCGCCACGGCGACCTGCCGCCGGCGCCTACGGCCGCCGCGCCCCGGGCAGCGGACAGAACGGATCGCCGCCCTCCGCCACGACGGTCGGGCCGGGGGCGATCTCGGTGAAGCCGGCGTCGTGCACCACCGGGAGTCCGCTGCGGGTCAGTCCGTCCCAGGCGTCCGCCGGCGCGGTCCGTACCGACAGCGGGAAGCCGGCGTCCCGCCAGGCCGCGCGTTCCGGTGCGGACAGCTCCCACCAGGCCAGCTGTGCGCCGTGCCCGGCCTGCGCCATGGTCTTGCCCGCCGACATCGTCACACCCGGGTTGAGCCACAGCACCGGATTCCCGGCGGGCGGCGCGGACGGCGGCTCCGGGTCGTCCAGTTCGGTGCCGGAGACCTGGAGGCGGGCCAGGTCCTTGGGCCAGCCGTCGAGCGGGACCGGCGGATGGACGCGGACCTCGGCGTGGTCGCCGGTCACCGTGATGCCCGGCAGCGCCTCGGCCCGCCGCCACTCGGCGCCGCGCGCCCGGCGCACCACCTTGCGGATCCGGGCGTCCTGCCAGTCCCGGACGGCCGCGGCCCACTCGCCGTCGCCGGTGGCGCGGGCGTCGGAGAGCAGCACCAGCACGGCGCGGGCGGCCGTCTCCAGGGCGTCGGTGCGCGCCGGGGGAGCGGCCCGCTCGATGCGGACGACGAGCGGCAGGACGAACTGCGGCGAGGCGTCCCGCTCCGCCGCGCTCCTCAGGTGCGCCCCGACCGCGGTCGAGACGGCGGAGTCATGGGCTTCGGTGCTGGTCATCCGCCCAGTGTGCCAGCCGCTCCGACGCGGTCCGCGCCCCGATCGGCGCGGTCCCGGCGGGGCCTCCATGGGGCGACGGGGGCCGGGGAACGGTCCCGCGGCCGTCGCCGTTGGCACGGTGAGGACGGGGACGGGACGCGAGGGGGAGAGATGCGACTGGACGGCGTCGGCCGGAGGTACGGAGTACGCGGGCCGTGGGTGGTGCGCGGGGTGGACCTCGATCTGCCGGAGCGCGCGCTGGTACGGATCGAGGGGGCCAACGGCAGCGGGAAGTCGACCCTGCTGCGGCTGTGCGCCGGGATCGACCGGCCCACCACGGGCCGGATCCGCGGCCGGCCCCGTACCGCGTACGTCCCCGAACGCTTCCCGCCCGCACTGCCGTTCACGGCCCTCGGGTACCTCACCCACCTGGGCCGGGTGCACGGACTGCGCGGCCCGGCGGCGGCCCGGGCGGCCGGGGTGTGGCTGGAGCGGTTCGGCGCCGCGGGGCATGCCGGTACGCCGCTGTCCGCGCTGTCGAAGGGCACCAGCCAGAAGGTGGCGGTCGCCCAGGCGCTGCTCGCCGCACCGGAGTTGCTCGTTCTGGACGAGGCGTGGACGGGGCTGGACACCGCGGCCCGCGGTGAGTTGGACCGCGCGGTCGCCGAGCGGGTGGCCGACGGCGCGACGGTCCTCTTCGTCGACCACGATCCCCGCCGGCTGGCCGGTGCCGCAGACGCCTGTCACCGCATCGCCGACGGACAGCTGCGCCCCGCGCCGCCGCCCGCGGACGCGGCCGCCCGCCCCGCGGCGGCCGGGCCCCGGGTGACGGTCCGCGCCGAGCCGCCCGGCGCCGGTACGGAGCTGCCCGAGGAGCTGCCGGGGCGGCCCGGGAGCGTGCGGGAGCCGGACGGCACGGTCCGGCTGACGGTCTCCGCCGCGTCCTCCGACGCGCTGCTGCGGGCCCTGCTGACGGCCCGTCCGCCCTGGCACATCCGGACGGTGACGGCCCCGGCGGAGCCACCGCCGGAGCGGCCGCCGGGCGGCGACGCAGCCGAGGTGGGAGAGCCGGGTGGTGAGGCGGCGGGGTCCGGTGCCGCTCCGGTGGGCTCCGCCTCCCCGGTCACGACCGGTCCGGCCTCCGCGGGACCCGCCTCTTCCGGCACGACCGGTCCGGCCACGACAAGCCCCGCCTTCCCCGCCGTCACCCCTCCGGCAGGCGTGGAAGGAGGCCGCCGGTGATCGCCCTGCTGCGCTACCAGGCGGCCCTGCTGGCCGGCTCGCACCGCTGGCTGCCGCCGATGCTGCTGTACGCCGGGTTCCTGGTCGTCGGCGTCGGGACGGGCAGCCCGGTGCTCGACGCCTTCGGGTTCGCCGCGGCGGCGCTGCTGCCGCTGACGGTCTGGCTGACCCGGGTCTGTGTGACCAACGAGCCGCCCGCCGCCCGTAGTTGTGTCGCCGCCGCGGCGGGCCCGGCGCGGGCGCATCTCGCGGCGGTGGTGACGGCGGCCCTCGCCGCGCTGCCGCCCGCGCTCGCGGGGACGGCGTTCGTCGCGCTCTTCTCCGATCCCCGCTCCAACGACCACCAGGTCACCGTGGCGCTGCTGCCGGCGACGGCCTGCGGGCTGGCGGCCGCCGTGGTCTGTCTGCTGCTGGGCACCGCGGTCGGGGCGGTGTGCAACCGGCCGATGCTGCACGGCACCGCGTGGCCGGTCTGCGCCGGGCTGCTCGGCTGCGTCCTGCTGGTCGTCCCGGCGCTCTCCCCGGCCGGCGCGGTGGTCCGGGGCCTGGTGGCGGGCTCGGTGAGCGGTACGGCGGCGATGCCGTGGCTGCCGCTCGCCGCGGCGATACCGATATCCGCCGCGGCGGTGGCCGCCGTCTGCCACCTCGCCGCCCGCCGGGGCTGACGGTCCCGGTGCGGGGCGCCGGCGGGGCACGGCGCCCCGCCGGTGGGTGCGCTACACGCCGGTGACCAGCGGGCCCGCGTCGCGGGCCAGGGCGGTGAGGCGGGAGATCGCGCGGAAGTACTTCTTGCGGTAGCCGCCGCGCAGCATCTCCTCGCTGAACAGCTCGTCGAACGCCTTGCCGGAGGTGACCACGGGCACCTCACGGTCGTAGAGCCGGTCGGCGAGGACCACCAGGCGCAGTGCGGTCGACTGGTCCGGCACGGCCTGTACATCGGTGAGGCAGACCGCCTGGATGCCGTCGCACATCGCGCCGTAGCGGCTCGGGTGCACCTTCGACAGATGCTCCAGAAGGGAGGGGAAGTCGTCGAGCGAGGCGCCCGGGGTGCGGTACGCGGTCCGGGTGACGGTCTCGTCGTCGTACGGGGCGGGCGCCTCGGGCAGACCGCGGTGGCGGTAGTCCTCGCCGTCGATGCGCAGCGGCCGGAAGTGGGCGCTCAGGCCCTGGATCTCGCGGAGGAAGTCGGCGGCGGCGAAGCGGCCCTCGCCGAGCTTGCCGGGCAGCGTGTTGGAGGTCGCGGCCAGCGCCACACCGGACTCCACCAGCCGGGACAGCAGACTGGAGACCAGCACCGTGTCGCCGGGGTCGTCCAGCTCGAACTCGTCGATGCACAGCAGGCGGTGGTCGCCGAGGGTGCGGACGGTCTCCTGGAAGCCGAGCGCGCCGACCAGGTTGGTCAGCTCGACGAAGGTGCCGAACGCCTTGCGCTCGGGCGGGGCGTCGGTGGCGTGCCACAGGGAGGCCAGCAGGTGGGTCTTGCCGACGCCGTAGCCGCCGTCCAGGTAGACGCCGCGCGGGCCCTTGGGGGCGGCGGGCTTCTTCGCGAACCAGCGGCGCCTGCCGCCGACGGCCGAGGCGCCGCCGCCGATGCCCGCGGCGAAGGTGCCGAGCACCGTCACGGCCTCGGCCTGGCTGGGCTGGTTCGGGTCCGGGATGTAGGTGTCGAAGCGGGCGCCCTGGAAGCGCGGCGGCGGCACCATCTCGGCGACCAGCCGGTCGGCGGGGACGTGCGGGGCGCGGGAGGCCAGCGCGGCGGGCGCGGCGTCGGCGCCGTCCGGCGATGCGGCTATCGGCGCGGAGGGAGAGGACGAGGGCTGGGAAGACGACACAGCGCTCCAGCCTAGTCGCTCCGTGGTGGGGCGCGGGCCGCCGGGCGAGCCATGTCACACTGCGGCCCATGCGACGCCTGTACCCCCTCCCCGCCCCTGCCCCCACCCGCCCGGACCCGGCCGTGGCGCCGCCCGGCCCGGACGCCGCCGCCGACCGCGAGTGGGCGCTGGACGAGCTGGCGGACGCCTACGCGTACCCGGCCGAGGACGATCCGCTGCGCGCCGGCCGGCCGGGCTGGCTGCGCGCCAACATGGTGGCCTCGCTGGATGGGGCGGCGCACCACGGCGGCCGTTCGCAGCCGCTCTCCAGCCCGGCCGACATGCGGATCTTCGGGGTGCTGCGGGCGCTCGCCGATGCGGTGGTGGTCGGCGCGGAAACGGTTCGTCAGGAGGGGTACCGGCCGGCCCGCGCCCGGGAGGCGTTCGCCGCGCGCCGGGCCGCCGCCGGACAGGGCCCGGCGCCCGCCGTCGCCGTGGTGACCGCCGGGCTGGGCCTGGACTTCACCCTGCCGCTGTTCACCGGGCCGCTGGTGCCCACGCTCGTCGTCACCGGCGCCGGCGCCCCGGCGGAGCGGGTGGCCGCGGCGCGGGCGGCCGGGGCGGAGGTGCTGTTCGCGGGTGAGGGACAGGGCGTCGATCCGGCGCGGGTCCCGGCGGTGCTGGCCGCGCGGGGGCACCGGCGGCTGCTGACCGAGGGCGGGCCGTCGCTGCTGGGGCAGTTCGCCGCCGCCGGGGTGCTGGACGAGGTGTGTCTGTCGCTGGCACCGGTCGTCGCGGTGGGCGATGCGCCGCGGATCATGGGCGGCCCGTCGGTCGCCGTTCCGGAGCGGTTCGCCCTGGCGTCCGTCCTGGAGGAGGCCGGGTTCCTGTTCACCCGATACCGTCGAAGCTGACAATCAGCGGAATTACCCGTTCCGCTTAGCTTCCTTTGGGCACACTTAGAGCCAACGGAACCCCCGTGTGACGGCGGGGGCAGGATGGTTTCTGTGGGGTGCCGCGGCATGCGGTGCCCGGGAGAAGAGAAGAAGGGCGTCCGTCGTGTTCACGAGCGTATTGATGATCGAGAAGCCTCTGACGCCCGCCGACGTCGATTTCGTCACCACGCTGCACGGCGACGACCCGGTCTCGTTCGTCGTCCTCATGCAGCCGCGCGGCGCACAGGACCTGCTGCTGCGGGCCATCGACGACGTCGCCCTGGGCGAGTTCGACGACGCCGTGCGCGAGGGCGAGGAGCCGGAGGGCGACGCGGCGGACGCACCGGCCGAACGCGCGCTGGCGCACACCCTCGCGGCGCTGCGCGCCACCGGCGCCGAGGCCACCGGGCAGGTCGCCGAGCGGCATCCGCTGGACCGGCTGCGCGAGATCGTCGACGAGACGGGCGCGGACGAGGTGATCGTGCTGACCACCCCCCACTTCGTGGAGGAGTTCTTCCACCGCGACTGGGCCTCCCGCGCCCGCCACAAGGTCGGCGTACCGGTCCTCAAACTGTTCTCGCACGCCCCGGAAGATCCGCCCCGGACGCAGGAGTGAGCCGCCCGTCCGCCACCTCGACGACCGCGTCGACCGCCGTCAGATGCGACCGGTCGTGCGTGACCAGCACCGTCGCCGTACCGCGCCGGTGGGTGAGTGTGGTCAGCAGCTCCAGCACCGCCGCGCCGCGCGCATGGTCGAGGGCGCTGGTCGGCTCGTCCACCAGCAGGACGGCCGGGTCGTTCATCAGCGCCCGCGCGATGTTGACGCGCTGACGCTGACCGCCGGAGAGCTGGTGCGGCCGCTTCTCCGCCGCGCCCTCCAGCCCGACGGCGGCCAGCAGCTCCCGCGCCCGCTGCCGCGCGGCGCGCGCCGGACGGCCGTCGAGGTGGGCCATGACCTGGAGCTGTTCGGCGGCGGTCAGCGACGGCAGCAGGTTCGGCTGCTGGAAGACGGTGCCGACGGTGGTGCGGCGCAGCGCCGTCAGCGCGGCGCGGCCCAGCCCGGTGGTGTCCCGCCCGGCGAGCGCCACCCGGCCGCTGTCCGGTGTGATCAGCGTCGCGGCCACCGCCAGCAGACTGGACTTGCCCGAGCCCGACGGCCCGATCACCGCCGTCAGGGATCCGGCCGGAACGGTCAGCGAGACGCGGTCCAGCGCGGTCAGCCGGGCGTCGCCGTCCGGGTAGGTCAACGTGACATCGGTCAGTTCGAGGCTCATCGGGCACTTCCCAGGGCGGTCAGCGGGTCCACGGACGTGATGCGGCGGATGGCGAGGGCGGCGCCGGCGGCTCCCAGCGCGATCATGATCAGCGCGGGCAGCAGCACGGTCGACGGCGTGAGGACGAACGGCACCGCGGTACCGATGACCGCGCCCAGTCCGGCGACGACCGCGGCGCCCAGGCCCGTCCCGAGGACCAGCAGCACGACCGCCTGGCCGAGCGCGTCCTTCAGCAGCAGCCCGGTGGACGCACCGAGCGCCTTGAGCACCGCCACGTCGCCGCTGCGCTGGATCGTCCAGACGGTGAAGAACGCGCCGATGACCAGCGCCGAGATGACGAACAGGAACCCGCGCATCAGCTGGAGGGAACCGTTCTCGGCGGTGTACGAGCCGATGGCCGCGAGCGAGCCTTCCCGCGTCACCGTCGTGGTGCCCAGCTTCGTGTCGGCGGCGGCCAGATCGGCGCCGGACGCGGTCAGCGCCACCACCGTCGCCCCGTCCCCGCCACCGGGCAGCGCCCGCCACTCGTCCAGCGTCGTCCAGACCACCGGGGTGTGGCTGTACATCGCGGCGCCCGACACGGCGCCGACCGTCACGGTGCGCCCCCCGAGGGTGAACCGGTCGCCGCGGGCCAGGCCCAGCTCGTCGGCGGCCTTCCGCGACAGCACGGCGCGCCCGGCCACCGGCGCGCCCCCGGGCACGAGCGCCGAGCCGGGCCCGGCCCCGAACACCGACACGGCGGCGGTGTGCCGCCCCGCCTCGGCCTTGGTGGTGGCGATGCCCAGCGGTTCGGCGCGCTCCACGCCCGGCACCGCGGACCAGTCCGCCACGGTCCTCCGCGACAGCCGGGAGTCGGTGAACGACACCGTGCCGCCGTCGGCGGGCTTCGAGAACACCAGGTGATCGGCGGGGAGCGCGGTGATCGCCGAGGTGTTCTCGCGGCCCAGGCCCGCCGTCAGCCCCGACAACAGACCGACCAGCACCGTGATGAGCACGATGACCGTGCCCATCAGGGCGAACCGGCCCCTCGCGAATCTCAGATCCCTCCAGGCGACGAACACGGCACCGTCCTTCTTTTTCCGCGGCGGCCGGGCCCACTGCCCGGCGGATGGCTCCACCGTCCCGCCCCGGGGCGCCCCGGGGCATCGCGCCCGGGAGCGGTTCCCCCGGATCGAAAGGTGCGGCGGCCGCTCAACCTTTCGATGGATGCCGCTCCCCGGCGCCATGCCTAATCTGGAGAAACCGTGACCGACCCCGCCCTGACCCCCGCCGTGCGGGTGCTGCGCAGCTGCCTGCACCTGATGGTGGCGGCGCTGCTCGCGCTCGCCGCCGCCCGCGCCGTCGTCGACGGCGATCCGCACGCCCCCGCCGTCATCGCCGTCTCCGCCGTCCTCCTCGGCTGCTACGTCGCGGGCCCGCTGCTGCCCGGCGTCCGCCCGCGCAGCGGTGGCGCGGCCCTGTGGCTGACGCTCCTGGCGGCCGTCTGGGTCGTGCTGCTGGTGCTCACCCAGGACGGCGTCTGGCTCGCCTTCCCGCTCTACTTCGTCCAGCTGCACCTGCTGGCGCCGCGCTGGGCACTGCCCGCCGTCGCCGTCACCACGGTCGTCGCCGTCGCCGGTTTCGCCCGCCACACCGGGGCGCTGGGCGTCGGCACGGTCATCGGGCCGGTGCTGGGCGCCGCCGTCGCGGTCGCCGTCGTCCTCGGCTACCAGGCCCTCTACCGGGAGAGCGAACAGCGCCGCCGGATCGTCGAGGAGCTGACCGCCACCCGCAGCGAACTGGCCGCCGCCGAGCACGCCGCCGGGGTGCTCGCCGAACGCGAACGCCTGGCCCGGGAGATCCACGACACGCTGGCGCAGGGCCTGTCCAGCATCCAGCTGCTGCTGCGGGCCGCCGAACGCGCCCTGCCGTCCCGCCCCGAGACCGCACTGGGCCACGTGGTGCACGCCCGGGCCACCGCTGTCGACAACCTCGCCGAGGCCCGCCGCTTCGTCCGCGAACTGAGCCCGCCCGACCTGGAGGCCGGATCGCTGCCCGCCGCCCTGGAGCGGCTCTGCGCCACCACCGCCCGCGCCTCCGGCCTCGCCGTGCACTGCCATGTCTCCGGGACGCCCGCCGAACTCCCCACCCCGCACGAGGTCGCCCTGCTGCGCATCGCGCAGTCCGCGCTGGCCAACACCGTCCGGCACGCCGGGGCCCGCCGCGCCGAGCTGACCTTGAGCTACATGGACACCGAGGTCGCCCTGGACGTCGTCGACGACGGCGCCGGGTTCGACCCCGGTGCCCTGCCGCCCGCCGGGACGCCCACGGCCGACGGCACCGGCTTCGGCCTCGCCGCGATGCGGGCGCGCGCCCGCGCCCTGCACGGCGCACTCGCCGTCGAATCCGCCCCCGGCGAGGGCACCGCCGTCGCCGTCACCCTGCCCCTGCCGCCCGCACCCGGCGGCGCCGGCGCCCCGGACCGCAGCGAGGAGACCACCCCGTGACCGAGCCTGCCCCGATCCGGCTGCTGCTCGCCGACGACCACCCCGTCGTACGGGCCGGACTGCGCGCCGTCCTGGAGACCGAACCGGGCTTCGCGGTCGTCGCCGACGTCTCCACCGCCGAGGAGGCCGTCACCCTCGCCGCGCTGCCGGGCATCGACGTCGTCCTGATGGACCTCCGGTTCGGCGGCGAGATGCGCGGCTCCCAGGCGACCGCCGCCATCACCGCCCGCCCCGGCGCCCCCCGCGTCCTCGTGCTGACCACCTACGACACCGACGCCGACATCCTCGCCGCCATCGAGGCGGGCGCCACCGGCTACCTCCTCAAGGACGCCCCGCCCGAAGAGCTGGCCGCCGCCGTCCGCACCGCGGCGGCCGGGAAGTCGGCCCTCGCGCCGACCGTCGCGCTGCGCCTGATGGACCGGATGCGCGACCCCGCCGTCGCCCTGTCGCGCCGCGAGACGGAGGTGCTCCAGCTCGTCGCCGACGGCCTGTCCAACGCCGAGGTCAGCAAGCGCCTCTTCCTCAGCCAGGCCACCGTCAAGTCCCACCTGGTGCACATCTACGCCAAGCTCGGCGTCGACTCCCGTACGGCGGCGGTGGCGGCCGCCACGGCGCGCGGGCTGATCCGCCGCTGAGCCCGGCCGCCGCCGTGGCGCGGAGCGGCCGGGCACGCGTTGTCGGAGGCGGGTGCGAGAATCGACCGGAGCACGAGAGCCGCGACGATCAGGGAGTCACCCATGGCAGCCGCCATCCCAGCCTCGATGGACCGACCGCACTTCATCGGCATCGGCGGAGCCGGTATGTCGGGCATCGCCAAGATCCTCGCGCAGCGCGGCGCCCGGGTCGCGGGCAGTGACGCCAAGGAGTCCGCGACCGCCGCGGCCCTCCGCGAGCTGGGCGCCACCGTCCACATCGGCCACGCCGCCGGCCACCTCGCCGCGGACGCCACCGCCGTCGTCGTCTCCTCCGCGATCCGCGACGACAACCCCGAGCTGGCCGCCGCCCGCGAGCGCTCCATCCCGGTGGTGCACCGCTCCGACGCGCTGGCCGCGCTGATGGACGGCGTCCGCCCGATCGCCGTCGCCGGCACCCACGGCAAGACGACGACCACCTCCATGCTCGCCGTCTCCCTGACCTCGCTCGGCCTCAAGCCGTCGTACGCCATCGGCGGCGACCTCGACGCCCCCGGCTCCAACGCCGAGCACGGCACCGGCGAGATCTTCGTCGCCGAGGCCGACGAGAGCGACCGCAGCTTCCACAAGTACGCGCCCGAGGTCGCCATCGTCCTCAACGTCGAGCTGGACCACCACGCCAACTACGCCTCGATGGACGAGATCTACGAGTCCTTCGAGACGTTCGTGGGCCGCATCCGTCCCGGCGGCACGCTGGTGATCTCCGCGGACCACCCGGGCGCCCGTGAGCTGACCGCGAAGATCGCCGGGAAGTCCGACATCCAGGTCGTCACCTACGGCGAGTCCAAGGACGCCGACGTCCGCATCCTGAAGATCAACCCGCGCGGTCTGACCAGCGACGTCAGCGTCTCGCTGGCCACCGGCCGGATCCTGACCTTCACCGTCTCCGTCCCCGGCAGCCACTACGCCCACAACGCCGTCGCCGCCCTCGCCGCCGGGATCGCCCTGGGCCTGCCGCCGCACAACCTCGCCTCCGCGCTCGGCACGTACACCGGCGTCAAGCGCCGCCTCCAGCTCAAGGGGGAGGCGGCCGGTGTGCAGGTCATCGACTCCTACGCGCACCACCCCACCGAGATGACCGCCGACCTGGAGGCCATCCGCGGCGCCGCCGAGGACGCCCGCGTCCTGGTCGTCTTCCAGCCGCACCTCTTCTCCCGCACCCAGGAGCTGGGCAAGGAGATGGGCCAGGCGCTCGCCCTCGCCGACGCCTCCGTCGTCCTCGACATCTACCCGGCCCGCGAGGACCCGATCGCCGGCATCACCAGCGCCCTGATCGTCGACGCCGCGCGCGCCGCCGGTGCCGACGTCACCGCCGTCGCCGACCGCACCGCCGTCCCGGACGCCGTCGCCGGAATGGCGAAGGCCGGTGACCTTGTTCTCACCATGGGCGCGGGCGACGTCACCGACCTCGGCCCCGCGATCCTGTCCCGCCTGGCCGGCTGAGCTGAGGAGATCCCATGCCGTACGAGATCGACAAGCCCGATGAACAGTGGCGCGCCGAGCTGAGCCCCGGCGAGTACCAGGTGCTGCGGCAGGCGGGCACCGAGCCGGCCTTCGTCGGTGAGTACACCGACACCACCACCGAGGGCGTCTACTCCTGCCGCGGCTGCGGCGCCGAGCTGTTCCGCTCCGACACCAAGTTCGCCAGCCACTGCGGCTGGCCGTCCTTCTACGACCCGAAGGACTCCACGGCGGTCGAGCTGATCGAGGACCGCTCGCACGGCATGGTCCGCACCGAGGTCCGCTGCGCGAAGTGCGGCTCCCACCTCGGCCATGTCTTCGAGGGCGAGGGGTACCCGACCCCGACCGACCAGCGGTACTGCATCAACTCGATATCCCTGCGGCTGACGCCGGACGCGGACTGACCGTCCCGGGGTGCGGGCCGGGCGCCTCCGAGGAGTGCGCCCGGCCCGGCCTCAGCGTTCGACGGTCACCGCCGTCACGACCAGCCCGTCGGCGACCAGCCAGCCCCCGTGGAAGGTGGTCAGCCGCTGCCCGTCGATCTCGGGGCCCTCGACCAGCAGCCGGGCGGTGAACGACGCGTCGGTGGGGTCGAGGGTGAGGACGGCGTCCTCGAAGCCCAGCCAGCGGCCGGTGAGCGGGTACCACGCCTTGTAGACGCTCTCCTTGGCGCTGAAGATCAGCCGGTCCCAGTGGATCTCCGGCTGGGCCGCCTGCAGCGCGGGCAGTGCGGCGCGTTCCTCGGGCAGCGTGATGAGGCCGAGGACGCCGGGGTCGCGGACGGGTTCGTTGGGCTCCGCGTCCAGGCCGACGGAGCGGACGTCGGTGGAGCGGGCGATGGCGGCGGCGCGGTAGCCGGTGCAGTGCGTCATCGCGCCGACCAGCCCCTCCGGCCACCGGGGTGCCCGGTCGGCCCCGGGCACCAGCGGCGCCGGCGGGACGCCGAACGTCGCGAGCGCCGCGCGGGCACAGGCCCGTACGGTGCCGAACTCCCGCTGGCGGGAGGGGACGGCGCGGGCCACGGCCGCGCGTTCCTCGGGGAACATCTCGTCCAGCGGCCGGTCCTCGAACGCCTCGGCGGTCGCGATCGGCGGCGGCAGCAGCTTCTCGATCATGCCGGGACCCCGGCGGTGACCGGCGGCAGGATCTGCACCGGGCGGCCCGGCTCCTTCGCGCGCGGGCGCCATTCGCGCGGATAGCCCAGCGACACCTCCTGATGCGGGATGCCGTCGCAGGTCAGCAGGCGCGGGATGTGCAGATGGCCGTAGACGACGGTCCGGGCGCGGAAGCGGCGCGGCCAGTCGGCAGTGGCCTCGCTGCCGCACCACAGGGAGAACTCCGGGTAGCGCAGCGGCCGCAGCGGCTCGCGGACCAGCGGGAAGTGGTTGACGAGGACGGTGGGCAGCTCCTCGGGGATCTCCGCCAGCCGCGCCTCGGTGCGGGCGAGCCGCTCCCGGCACCAGGCGTCCCGGGTCGGATACGGATCCGGGTGCAGCAGGTACTCGTCGGTGCAGATCACGCCCGCCTCGTGGGCGGTGGCGAGCGCGGAGTCCTTGTCGTGGGTGCCCGGCGGCCGGAACGTGTAGTCGTAGAGGAGGAAGAGCGGCGCGATGACGGCGGGGCCGCCGTCGCCCTCCCAGACGGGGTACGGGTCCTCGGGCGTGAGGACGCCCAACTCCCGGCAGATGGCGACCAGATGCTCGTAGCGGGCGACGCCGCGCAGCTGTACCGGGTCGTCGGGCGGGGTCCACAGCTCGTGGTTGCCGGGGACCCACACCACCTGGGCGAAGCGGTCGCGGAGCAGGGCGAGGGCCCAGCGGATGTCGGCTACCTGCTCGCCGATGTCCCCGGCGACCAGCAGCCAGTCCGCGTCCGACTCCGGTCGCAGCTGTTCGACGATGTCGCGGTTCTCGTCGTACCGGACGTGCAGGTCGCTGACGGCGACGAGTTTCCCGGGCCGGTCGCCCGGCGTGCCGGGGCCGTCGGCGGGCCGGGGGCGGTCGGGGGCGTGGGGCAGCGGGCCCGTGGCGCGGATCTCGTAAGTCACCCGCGCAGTAAAGACCGTGGGGGAGGGGGGAGGGAAGGGGCCCCCGGTGCGGGCGGGGCGCGTCGGCCCGGACCGGCGGAGCGCTCCCGGGGCCGGTCGGGCGGTGTTCCGGGGCCGGTCCGGCCGTCCCGGGGCGGGGTGGTTTCTTCCCGTTCCGGGGGGGACCGCCGGGGCGCTACGGGGCGGTGCCGCGGCGGATGCGTGTGGCGAGCCAGAGGTCGAAGCGGTCGTCCGGGTCGTCGAGGTGCCGGCCGGTGAGGGCCATGGCCTTGTCGAGGCGGTTGCGGACGGTGTGGCGGTGGACGCCGAGGCGGCGGCTGGTGGCGTCCCAGGCGCCGCCGGTCTCCAGCCACGCGGTGAGCGTCGCCACCAGCTCCGCGCCGTGGTCGTCCAGGTCGAGCGGGCCCAGCACGGTGTCGGCGTAGCCGAGCAGCGTCGGCCGGTCGCCGAGGTCCAGCAGCAGGCGGCTGGTGCCGGAGCTGCGGGCCTCGGCCGGTTCGCCGGTGGCCCGGCTGACGCCGAGCAGCCCGGTGGCCTGGCGCAGCGACACCCGGGCGGAGACGGGCGCGGTGGCCGGCCCGATACCGGCCGGACGGCCCGGCGCGAACCGCCCCAGCACCTCGCGGACATCGGCCTCCTCCGCGGCCAGCGCCTCGATCACCCCGCCGCGGACCCGCACCAGGCCGCCGGGCAGGGCCAGCGCCAGATCGGCGGCGAGGTCCTGGGCGGCCGCCGCCCGCGCCGCGCCGTCCGGCCCGCCGGGCGCCTCGACCGCGACGCCCCGCACCCGCCCGGCCGTCAGGCCCGCCGAAACCAGCAGGTCACCTGTGCGTTCGGCGGTCGGCCCGGCGTCGGCGAGGAGTTCGGTGAGCAGCGCCGAGCGGCGGCGGCGCTCCGGCTCGTCCCGCAGATGCCGGCGCTCCAGCTCCAGCGAGAGCAGCGAGACGAGGCCGGGGACGACGGCGCGGGCGGCGCCGTCCGGGCGGCCGGTGAGCAGCAGCAGGCCGCGCAGCCGCCGGGCGCCGAGCGGCTGCACCTCCAGATGGTGGCCGTCGGCCGCGCTGGTGGCGCTGGTGCGCAGCCCTTGGGCGGCGACCCGGTCGATGAGGTCGCGGGCCGCGTCCGGGGGCGGTACGTCGTCTCCCGGGCCCGCGCCGGTCGCCAGGGGGCGGCCCAGCGGGTCGAGGACGGTGGCGCCCACCCCGGTGGCGGCGGTCCACTCCCGCAGCACGGTCGGCAGTCCGCCGCCGACCGCCGCGGCGGTCAGCCGCCGCTGGGTGGCGAACGACCGGTGCAGCGCCGCGCGCCGCTCGTCGGCCCGGGCTGCGAAGACCGCCTTGGTGACGGCGATGAACGGCACCTCGTCCGGGACGGTCAGCAGCGGTAGCCCGGCCTCCCGCGCGGCGTCGACCAGCGGGCGGGGCGCTTCCCGGTACGGCAGGTCGTGCCCGAGGCCGAGCGCCAGACAGGCGGCGCCGCCCCCGGCGACGTCGCGGACGTACTCCCGGCAGCCGTCCGTGTCGTCCGGCAGCAGCAGTCCGATGGTCATCAGCAACTCGCCGCCCTGCAGCCACTTTCCGGGCCGCAGCAGGTCGGAGACGGTCGCGGCCTCGATGGCGCGCTCCCGCAGCGGCGGAGGGACGTCGTAACCGGCGGACAGCGCGAGGTCCGCCCGGGCCAGCAGGTCGGCGATACGCAGGGGCATGGGGACAGTTTCCGTCACCGCCGACGGTGGGGGCGCGCGGGAGCCCGCGCGCGCCGCCGCCCGCCGGGCTCCGCCCCCGGCGCGCCGGTCGCCCCGTGCGCCGTCGGGCCCGGCGGGCGCGCCGTACCGGCTTGCCCCGGGCTGCCCGCGGGGGCCGTACCGGGGCGAGCCCGGCAACCCCGTACGCGCGGCCGTCGGGGGCGGACCCGGTACGACGTCAGGTGCGCACGCCGGGGCGGCCGGAACGGGTACCTCGCCTGGACAGCAGGTCACCCGCCCCGGAGAATCAGCGCATGACTTCGCTCGACTTCCCCGCCCGACCGGCGCGCCCGTCGGACGCGGACCGGGAACGTGCGCTGCATCTGCTGCGCGAGGGCGCCGCGGAGGGACGGCTGTCGCAGGACACCTTTCTGCGCCGGCTGGAGCTGGTTCTCACCGCGCAGCAGCATTCCGAACTCTCCCTGGCCACCGCCGATCTGGAGAGCCGCGGCAAGGTACAGGGCGCACTGTTGCGGGTGGTGGGCCGGGTGTCGGCGTTCCACCTGCGGATCCGCCGCGCCTGGCGTACGGAGCGGCTGCCGAAGCTGATGCTCCCGGTGCCGGGGCCGATCCCGCTGAGCATAGGGCGGGCGCCCGGCGCCGGGCTGCGGCTCAACCACGAGACGGTCTCCCGCAACCACGCCGAACTCCGCCGCGAGGGCAGCGGCTGGATGCTGCGCGACCTCGGCTCGACCAACGGCACCTGCGTCAACGGCCTCCGGGTGGTCGGCGAGGTCCCGGTGGGCCCCGGTGACCACATCAGCTTCGGCAACATGGACTACGTCCTGACGGAGCGCTGACCGCCGCGCCGGGAGCGCCGCCGGCGAACCGCACGACGCGGGGGCGCGGGACCGTACGCCGCGCGCCCCGGGCGGGCGCCTCGGCGGGCCGCCGCCCGGCGTGCGGCGCGCCCCCGGCCCGGCGCTACGCGGGCCCCACCGGCCCGCACGGCTCCGTGGGCCGCTGGAGGACCACCAGGCTGCGCCCGGTCAGCGTCAGGCGGTCACCGGCCTTCACCACGGCCCCGGGGCCGTCCGTGCCGTCCGCGGTGAGGGGCCGCGCGGTGTCGACGGCGACGCGCCACTGCCGCCCGTGGCGCGGCGGAACGGTGAACTCCTGGTCCTCGGGGTGCGCGTGGAAGAGCAGCAGGAACGAGTCGTCCACGATCGGCTCGCCCCGGGGGCCCGGCTCCGAGATCGCCCGGCCGTTGAGGAAAACCATCAGGGACCTCGCCTGTGCGGACTCCCAGTCGGCCGGCCCCATCTCCGTCCCGTCGGCGGTGAACCACGCGATGTCCGACAGCGCGTCCTCGGCCCCCGGGACCGGCCGCCCCTGGAGGAAGCGCCGCCGGCGGAACACCGGGTGCTCGCGCCGCAGCCGCACCAGACGTTGTACGAACGCCGGCAGTTCACGCTCCCCGGTGTCCTCCGGCGCCGGCCAGCGTACCCAGGAGACCTCGTTGTCCTGGCAGTACGCGTTGTTGTTGCCGCGCTGGCTGCGGCCGAACTCGTCACCATGGGACAGCATCGGCACCCCCTGGGACAGCATCAGGGTGGCGATGAAGTTCCGCATCTGGCGCGCCCGCAGCGCCCGGATGCCGGGGTCGTCCGTCGGCCCCTCGGTGCCGCAGTTCCACGACCGGTTGCACCGCTCGCCGTCGCGGTTGTCCTCGCCGTTGGCCTCGTTGTGCTTCTCGTCGTACGCCACCAGGTCGTGCAGGGTGAAGCCGTCGTGGCAGGTCACGAAGTTCACCGAGGCGATGGGGCGGCGTCCGTCGCCCTGGTAGAGGTCCGAGGAGCCGGTCAGCCGGGAGGCGAACTCCGCCAGGGTGCGCGGCTCGCCCCGCCACAGGTCGCGCACCGTGTCGCGGTACTTGCCGTTCCACTCCGTCCACAGCGGCGGGAAGTTGCCCACCTGGTAGCCGCCCTCACCGAGGTCCCAGGGCTCCGCGATCAGCTTGACCTGGCTGACCACCGGGTCCTGGTGCACCAGGTCGAAGAAGGACGACAACCGGTCCACCTCGTGGAACTGCCGGGCCAGCGTCGCCGCCAGATCGAACCGGAACCCGTCGACGTGCATCTCCTGCACCCAGTAGCGCAGCGAGTCCATCACCAGCTGCAGGACGTGCGGGCTCCGCATCAGCAGGGAGTTCCCGGTGCCGGTGGTGTCCGTGTAGTGCCGCCGGTCCTCGGCGAGCCGGTAGTACGAGGCGTTGTCCAGCCCCCGGAAGGAGAGGGTGGGTCCCAGGTGGTTGCCCTCGGCGGTGTGGTTGTAGACGACGTCGAGGATCACCTCGATGCCGGCACGGTGCAGCGCCCGTACCGCCGACTTGAACTCCAGCACCTGCTGCCCCCGGTCGCCCCAGGACGCGTAGGCGTTGTGCGGGGCGAAGAACCCGATGGTGTTGTAGCCCCAGTAGTTGGCGAGCCCGGCGTCGGTCAGCCGGTGGTCGTGGACGAACTGGTGCACCGGCATCAGCTCCAGTGCGGTCACCCCCAGCCCCGTCAGATGCTCGATGACCGCCGGGTGCGCCAGCGCCGCGTAGGTGCCGCGCAGCTCCTCGGGGAGGTCCGGGTGGCGCATGGTGAGGCCCTTGACGTGCGCCTCGTAGAGCACCGTCTCGTGGTACGCGGTGCGCGGCGACCGGTCGTCGCCCCAGTCGAAGTACGGGTTGACCACCACCGACGCCATGGTGTGCGGCGCCGAGTCCAGGTCGTTGCGGGACTCGGGGCGGCCGAAGTGGTAGCCGTAGACGGCCTCGTTCCAGTCGATCCGGCCGCTCAGGGCGCGGGCGTAGGGATCGAGGAGGAGCTTGGCGGGGTTGCAGCGGTGGCCGCGCGCCGGGTCGTGGGGGCCGTGCACCCGGAAGCCGTAGCGCTGGCCCGGCATCACCCCGGGGAGGTAGGCGTGGCGGACGAACGCGTCGGTCTCCCGCAGTTCGACGGAGGTCTGCGTCCCGTCGTCGTGGAGCAGGCACAGCTCGATGCGCCGGGCGGCCTCGGAGAAGACCGCGAAGTTGGTGCCGGCGCCGTCGTAGGTGGCACCCAGCGGATACGTCTGTCCCGGCCAGACCTGCATGCGTCGGCTTCCACCTTCTCGTCGGGGGCTGCGGTCACTCCACGCCACACGTCCGCGGACCGCCTCGGATCCTTCCCCGGCCCACCCCGTACACCTGGTACATCCCACGACTTTCCCCGGAAAGCAGGTATTTTCGAGCTTAGTGGGACCTTTCTGTCGTGTCGTCGCCGCCCGCGGCCGGTGACCAGCTCCCGTACGCCAGATGCGGTAGCGGCTAGCTCATCCAGACGGAGTCCACCAGTAATGGCCCGGCCAATCACCCGGCGGCCGGGCGTTCGAGCCCCACGCGTCCCGGCGTCACCGCGCGTCCCCACGCGCCCCCGCGCCGGCCGTCCCGGGTGCCGTGCCGAGGGCGCGGACCTGCGGCGGACAAGGCTCGCGACGGCCTCCGGAAGAACGGCTCCCGGGCGCCCCCCGTGGCCGGGCCCCGAGGGCGCGGAGAAGCCGCCCGGGGGCGATACGGCTATGAATCCGCTCACGTCCACCCCGCATTTCGGGGCGCAACGGCCACCTCTGACATGGGGAGTTGACGGACGGGTCGCCCCATCCTGCTGCACCGTTCCCCGCTCCGCAGTAGTCTGCCTTGATCGTTGGCACGGAGGTTCGGAAGGCGGTGGCAGGTGAGCGGCGGGCTGGAGTTGCCCCCTGGTGACGAGGGTCACGAGGGCCATGAGGGCGGCTCCGTCGACGCGCCGCCCGGCGCGGTGTCCCTGGCGCGGCCACTGGAGATCGGCGCGGAACTCGACTGGGGCGCCGAAGCCTGGAGCGAGGTGCGCACCCGTGCCCGCCGGGCCGGTCGCGCCTACATCTGGCTGAATCTCGTCGAGCAGCGGCTGCGCGCCGTGGTCTCCGCGGTGCTGCGCCCCATCTACGAACCGGTGCACGGCGAGGAATGGGTGATCGCCGCCGCGGGGCCGGCCGGTCAGGAGTGGGTCCAGCGCGCGGTGGCCGTCCGGGAGGTCAGCCGCCGCAAGGGCTACCTCCTCGACCCCGCCGACGACAACATCGTCAGCTTCCTGACCCTCCCGCAGCTGCGGGAGCTGATGGTCCAGCACTGGCCCTGCTTCGAGCCGTACTTCGACGACCGCCGCGACGTCGAGCTGGGCCTCGACGAGCTGGAGGTGGCCCGCAACATCGTCTCCCGCAACCGCGCCCTGTCGGAGACCGTCCTCGCCCAGGCGGAGCGCGCCTCCGCCCGGCTGCTGGACCTCCTGGGCTCCGGCAGCGGCACCCGCACCTCCGGACGGCTGCCCATCGACGCCGTCGAGGACCTGGTGGGCGACCGCTACGCCGATGTCGTCGGCGTCCACGCGGACCGGGTGCGGCTCCAGCGGCAGCTGCCCGCCGAGGATCTGTTCGGCGGCGCCCGCCGCCTCGACGCGGTCGGCATCGGGCTCAACCTCCTCGTGCAGAACTACTCCGGCCGCCGCCTGGTCCACCTCGCCGAGTCGGGCTGCCGGATCCGGCTGCTCTTCCTCAACCCCGCGAGCAGCGCGGTACGCCGCCGGGAGCGCGAGATCGGGCTGAAGAAGGGCGAGATGAGCCGCTCCATCGAGATGAACATCCTGCACATGCGGCGGGTGCGGGCACGGCTGCGCGACCCGGGGGCATTCGAGATCCAGGTCTTCGACGAGACCCCGCGGTTCACCGCCTACCTCGTCGACGGGGACGGGCCCGACGGGCTGGCCGTCGTCCAGAGCTATCTGCGCCGCAGCCGCGGCATGGAGTCGCCGGTGCTGGTGCTGCGCGGCGGCGGCCGGGACGTGGTCCGCCAGGGCGGCGCGGGCCGGGAGGGCGAGGCCGGGCTCTTCGAGACGTACCGCGAGGAGTTCGAGAGCGAGTGGGCGGACTCCCGGCCGGTGTCCTGACCTGGGGCGGAGCCGGTCCGGGCGCGGTGCGCCGCGCCGGGGTCCGCCGCCTCCCTCCCGGCGGCCCGCCGCCCGCTTCGCCCCCTTCCGTTCGCGGGCGCCGGTCGCGTTGTCAGTGGCGCGTGCGAGAGTGGCGGAGCAACGGGGGACGCACCACCGAAGGAGGCCCCGCCATGAGCTGGCATCAGGACCTGTTGGCCGGTTTCGACCTGGAGACCACGGGCACCGACATCGAGCGGGACCGCATCGTGACCGCCGCGCTGATCCGCCTGGACGGCGACGGCACGACCGTGGTCCGGCAGACGTGGCTGATCGACCCGGGCGTCCCGGTGCCCGAGGAGGCCACCGCGATCCACGGCATGTCCACCGCCTACGTCCGCGAGCACGGCGCCCCGCCGGAGACCGCCGTGGAGGAGATCACCGCGGCCCTGGCCGAGGCCCTGGGCGCCGGGATACCCCTGGTGGTGATGAACGCCCGGTACGACCTCTCGCTCCTGGACCGGGAGTGCCGCCGCCACGGCGTGCGGCCCCTGACCGAGCGCCTGGGCCGCGCCCCCGCCCCGGTCATCGACCCGCTGGTCCTGGACCGCCACGTCGACCGCTACCGCAAGGGCAAGCGCGCCCTCCAGGCGCTCTGCGGCCACTACGGCGTACCGCTGGACGGCGCGCACGAGGCGGGCGCCGACGCCGTCGCCGCGGCGGGCGTCGCCCGGCGGATAGGCGAGCGGTATCCGGCCGTCGCGCTGCCGTCCCCGGAGGCGCTGCACACGCTTCAGGAGGGCGCGGCGGCGGAGCAGGCCGCCGACTTCCAGGCGTATCTGCGGCGTTCGGGCAAGCCGGAGGCGAATGTCGAGGGTGCCTGGCCGCTCATCCCGCACCAGGCATCGCGCGACTGACCCGCCCGCCGCCCCGGCGCGCCGTCAGAACGGATACCACCGCACGGTCGTGTCCTTCTCCCGCAGCGAGGCGATCCGCCGGGCGAACTCCGTGCGCGCCGCCGGGTTGCCCGGCGCGTGCTGGGAGACCCAGGCGCAGCTGGCGGTCTCCCGGGAGCCGCGCAGCACCGCGCACCCCTCCCAGTCCCGTACGTCCCAGCCGTAGACGGAGACGAAGGTGTCGTACGCCTCGGCGGCCAGCCCGTAGCGGTCGCGGCTGAGGGCGAGCACCACGAGGTCGTGTTCGCGCAGATCGGAGGAGAAGGTCTCCAGGTCGACCAGGACCGGCCCGTCGGGCCCGACATGGACGTTGCGGAGCAGCGCGTCGCCGTGGATGGGGCCGCGCGGCAGATGCGGCTCCAGCGCCGTGGCGGCGAGCGCGAAGGCGTCCCGGCGGCCGCGCAGATACTCCGCGTCCTGCGGCGACACGGCGTCCCCGGCCAGCCGCAGCCACCGCTCGACGCCGCCGAGCAGTTCACGTCGCGGCAGGGCGAACGGCGGCTCCGGCAGCGCGTGCACCAGCCGCAGCAGCGCGGCGAGGTCGGCGGGCCCGGCGGGGCGGACGGTGTCCGGCAGCCGCTCCCAGTAGGTCACGGGGTGCCCGTCGGCGAGCTGCGCCCGCGGCTCGGCGGCGCGGACGGCGGGGATGCCGGCCTCCGCCAGCCAGCGGGCCACGGCCAGCTCCCGCTCGGCGCGTTCGAGGAGTTCGGCGCTGCGGCCGACCCGGATGACGGGTCCACGCCCACCGAGCGCGAAGACGGCGTTCTCGCCGAGCGACAGCAGCCGGGCGTCGGCGGCGGCGTCGGGTCGCCCGGCGGCCGCCAGCGCGGCGCGGGCGCGGGCCTCGGTGAAGGCGCCGGGGCGCGGTTCGTTCATGGTGATTCCTCCTGCCGGGCGTGACGTGCCCAGTTTCGCAGGTGAGGGTCCCGGGCCCGCCGGGCAGGCCCGGGGACGGCGAGGGGAGGAGCCGGGACGGAGACGGCGCGACGGCGAACGCGGCGGCCGGCTCGGCGTCCGCCCGGGCCCCGCGAGCGACGGACGGCGCCGCAGCGGCCCGCCCCGGATGCGCCCCTCCGCGGCACCGCGTGCGCCGTACTGCCGACGAATCGCACCCGACGGGCACCCGCCTGACGGCCACTCCGACCGCCGGACCGTCGGTCCACCGGCTCCGTGAGCCTCGTACGCCAACAGCCCCTCGGTAGCGGCCAATCCACCGTCTGTAACCGCAGATTGCCGAAATGTAAACGGCGTTGAGGCTCTAATATTCAACTACCCGCTTCTTTTGGTCCACTTGTGACCGATTTTGTCTTTATGTAGGGTTGTTGTTTATCTCACACGGCACGTCTGGCCTTGAATTGAACTCGTCAATCCGACAGGGTTTCGATCCAGCCCGGTGCAGGACTTCCTGTTGAACCGGGCCATTGCGCAACGCTTTCCCCCCACACCACGAACGAGGAGAAACCCTCGCTATGGCTCACAAGCGTTCCAGCAAGAAGCGGCTCGTCACGGCAATCGCCGCTGCCGTAGCCGCCACTGGTATCGCCGCCGTCACCGCGGTCACCGCCGGTGCGACCCCGGCCGAAGGCAAGATTTACGGTGCCGAGGCCAAGGGTGCCGTCAACGGCAGCTACATCGTCATGCTGAAGAAGTCGGTCGGTAGCGCCTCGGTGTCCGCCACCGCCCACAACGACCTCGCCTCCAAGTACGGCGGCAAGGTCAAGCGGAACTACAGCGCCGCCCTCAACGGCTTCTCGGCCACCGGTCTGAGCGACGAGGAGGCCAAGCGCCTCGCCGCCGACCCGGCCGTCGACAAGGTCGTCCAGAACAAGAAGTTCCACATCGACGCCACCCAGGACAACCCGCCGTCGTGGGGCCTGGACCGCATCGACCAGGCGGACACCCAGGGCGACAAGAAGTACACCTACCCCGACTCCGCGGGTGAGGGCGCAACCGCCTACGTCATCGACACCGGCGTCCGCATCTCGCACAAGGACTTCGGCGGCCGTGCCTCCTACGGCTTCGACGCGGTCGACGGCGACAACGACGCCAACGACGGCAACGGCCACGGCACGCACGTCGCGGGCACCATCGCCGGCACCGACCACGGTGTCGCCAAGAAGGCCAAGATCGTCGCCGTCCGCGTGCTGGACGACCAGGGCTCCGGCACCACCGAGCAGGTCGTCGCCGGTATCGACTGGGTGACCAAGAACCACAAGGGCCCCTCCGTCGCCAACATGTCGCTCGGCGGCGGCGCCGACGAGGCGCTCGACGCGGCCGTCAAGAAGGCCATCGCCTCCGGCGTGACCTTCGCCGTCGCGGCGGGCAACGAGTCGGCCGACGCCTCGCAGGGCTCCCCGGCGCGGGTGAAGGAGGCCATCACGGTCGCCTCCAGCACCAACAAGGACGAGCAGTCCGACTTCTCCAACTACGGCAGCATCGTCGACCTCTACGCCCCCGGCTCCGACATCACCTCGGACTGGAACACCGACGACAACGCCACCAACACCATCTCCGGCACCTCCATGGCCACCCCGCACGTCGTGGGCGCGGCCGCGGTCTACCTCGGCGCCCACCCGGACGCCAAGCCGGACGAGGTCGCCAAGGCCCTCACGGACGGCGCCACGCCGGACAAGATCTCGAACCCCAGCGAGGGCACGCCCAACAAGCTGCTGAAGGTCGTCGAGTAACCGACTCCCCCCAGCACCACACGCCGGCCGTCGCGCTCGCCCCCACGGGGCGCGGCGGCCGGCGTCGTTGCGTCGAAGTGCCGTGCCGCACCGCGGAGTTATCCACAGGAGGGCGCCTCCGGAACCGCGACGTGCGTTCTCTCCCTACTCTCGGTCGCATGCACGGAGGACTGCCGTTCATCGGCATCAGCACACTCGTCTACGGCCTGATCGGGCTGCTCACGCTCGTGGCCGGCGCACTTCGCACCGCAGGGGGAGTTCGGCATGCACACCATCACCGTCATCGTTCCCGCACACAACGAGGAGGAGGGGCTGCCCGCCACGCTGGCGTCACTGGCGCGGCAGACGGTGCCACCTGACCGCGTCCTCGTCGTCGACGACGCCTCCACCGACCGCACCGGCGAGGTGGCCGCCGCACACGGCGTCACCGTGCTGCGCCCGCCGGGGAACCTCGGCAGCAAGGCCCGGGCGCAGAATTACGCGTTGCCGCACTGCACCACCGATCTGGTGCTCGCCGTCGACGCGGACACCGTCCTCGCACCCGACTACATCGAGACGGTGCTGCCGGTCTTCGACGACCCGTCCGTCACCGTCGCCGCCGGCACGGTACGCACCCGCCACACCCGCACCGTCTGGGAGCGAGGCCGCTCCACCGAATATCTCTTCGGCTTCCACTGGCACCGGCCCATCCAGGCGCGTGCCAACAGCCCCATGGTCTGCTCCGGTTGCTGCTCCGTCTTCCGCCGTGTGGACCTGATGGCCTTCGGCGGCTTCCCGGAGCGGACCATCGTGGAGGACATGGACTACACGTGGAGCCAGCAGATCGCCGGACGCAAGGCGGTCTATGTCTCCGACGCGGTGGCCCTCGCCGCCGATCCGGAAGACCTCACCTATCTCCGTAAGCAGGTCTGGCGGTGGATGGCGGGCTTCTGCCAGAACGTCCGGCTCCACCTCGGCGCGCTGATCCGGCACAAACCGCTGCTCGCGCTGTGGGTGGTGCTCGCCGTCTTCGAGATCGTCACCGCCCCGCTGTGGTGGGCGACCCCGTTCGCACTGGCGGCCCTCACCGACCGGCCGCTGCCCGCCACCTTCGGCTGGTGGGCCGGGACCGACCTGCTCCTGACCGCACCGCCCCTCCTCTACGCCGCCCGGCGCCGCGGACTGCGCACCCTCGCCGTGCTGCGGGACCTGCCCTGCGTCTACGCCACCAAGGCGGTCAACCTCGTCTACGCCTGGAAAGCCCTCGTCGTCGAACTGCTCCTGGTGCCCCTCGGCCTGTCGAAGGGGCTGACGGTCTACGAGAAGGGGCGGGCCGACACCCCGGCCCCGCCGCCCGGCACCGGCCGGAAACGCGCAGCTCAGGCGATCAGCGCCCCCCGGCCCAGGCGTCCGGCCGGGGCGGTGGCCGATGCGTCGTAACGGTGCAGCAGGAGCCGGGCCAGCTCCGGGGCGGGGCCGAGTACCGGTGCCAGTACATCGGCCCGCGCCTCCCGGGCACCCCGGGCGATGCGGTCCGGCAGGAAGCCGGGCGCGATGACGTACGGGGCCACCGCGACGCGCGCGACGCCCTCGGCCCGCAGGGCCCGCACGGCGTCGGCCGTGCGGGGCAGAGATGCGGAGGCGAACGCAGGTCGCACGGCACACCAACCAGAGGTGCGCCGCCACTCCCGCGCGGTTTCAGCGATCACTGCGATCGCCTCCGGGTCACTGGAGCCCGCCGCGGCCAGGACGATCCCGGTCGCGCGGCGGTCGCCGGGCCGCAGCCCGGCCTCGGTCAGCCGCCGCTCCAACGCGGCGGTCAGCAGAGGAGAGGGGCCGAGGACCTCGGCCTGGCGGACGGTCAGCCGCGGCAGGCGCGCCGTGGCCTCCCGCAGTGCCGCCGGGATGTCCGACTTCGCATGGAAGGCGCGGGTGAGCAGCAGCGGCAGCGCCACCACCTCCCGCGCTCCCTCGGCGGCCAGCCGTTCCAGCACACGGGGTACGGACGGCGCGTTGAAGTCGAGATACCCGACCTCCACGCGCAGCCCCGGCCGCAGCGCCCGTACCCGTGCGCAGAGCGCGGAGACGGTGGCCGCGTGCCGCGGGTCGCGGCTGCCGTGGGCGACGACGAGAAGGGTGGGCGAGGTGTCCATGGGTCAGCTCTTCACCAGGAGTCCGCGGCTGCGCAGCACCCGCCGTTCGAGCGGCGCGAAGACCAGCAGCTCGATACCGATACCGACGACGAGGATCAGCAGGATCGCGGAGAGCACCCAGGGCATGTCCTGGAACTCCCGGCCCTGCTCCAGGAGCTGGCCGAGGCCGGTGCCCAGATCGGGGGCGTTGACGATGAGTTCGGCGGCCATCAGGGAGCGCCAGGAGAACGCCCAGCCCTGCTTGAGTCCGGCGATGTAGCCGGGCAGCGCGGCCGGCAGCAGGACGTGCCGCACCCCGGCCACGCCGGTCGCGCCGATGGTGCGGCCCGCCCGCAGATAGAGAGGGGAGATCTGGTCGACCCCGGCCACCAGGCCGTTGGCGATCGACGGGACGGCGCCGAGCAGGACCACCGCGTAGATGGTGGCGTCGCTCAGGCCGAACCAGATGATCGCGGCGGGGACCCACGCCACCGACGGCAGCGACTGCAGCCCGCTGAGGATCGGACCGATCGCGGCCCGCACCGCTTTGACGCGGGCCACGATCAGCCCGAGCACGGTGCCGAGCACCACCGAGGCGAGGAAGCCGAGCGCACCGCGGGACAGGCTGGTCCACACATAGCCCAGCAGCGTGCCCTCCAGCCACTTCTCCTGGAGGGAGCGGGCCACCTCGACGGGGCTCGGCAGCAGATAGTGCGGCTTGACCTCGAAGTGGTAGGCGAGTTGCCACAGCACCAGCACGATGACGACGGCGATGACAGGAGGGAGCGCCTTCGATGCGAGCGTACGCAGCCAGGGTTGCCGGGCGGCGACGGACGATTCCAGGGCGTCGAGTCCGGCCTCCAGCCCTGCCAGATCGGTGCCGTCCCGTTCCGCGCCGCCGGCCGTGGTCGCCGCGGCGCCGGCAGCGGTGGGCGCGGCCGTGGCGGCCGTGGCGTCCGGTGTGTCGCCCGGCGGGTTCCCCGCGGGGCCGGTGGTGGTCTCAGTGCTGGCCATGGCGGCGGATCTCCCCACGCAGCTGTTCGGTGATCTCGACGGAGAGGTCGGCGACTGCGGCGTCCTCGATGCGGCGCGGCTGGGCGATGCCGACCCGCCACTCCCGGGCCACCCGGCCGGGGCGGGAGGAGAGCAGCACGACGCGCTCGGCGAGCCGTACCGCCTCACGGACGTTGTGGGTGACGAAGAGCACCGACAGCCCGCCGGAGCCGGAGGCGGTGTCGTTCGACGTGTGCCAGATGCGGGTCAGCTCGTCGTGCAGCACATCGCGGGTGATGGCGTCCAGCGCGGCGAACGGCTCGTCCATGAGCAGCAGCCGGCTGTCCTGGGCGAGGGCCCGGGCCATCGCGACGCGCTGGCGCATACCGCCGGAGAGTTCGTGGACGCGCTTGCCGTACGCGCCCTTGAGGCGGACGAGTTCGAGGAGGCGTTCAGTCTCCTCGCGGCGCTCCGCGCGCGGCACCCCGCGCAGCCGCAGCGCCAGTTCGACGTTGCGTCCGGCGGTCAGCCAGGGGAAGAGGGCGTGCTCCTGGAACATCAGCGCGGGGCGGCCGCCGGGCGTCTCGATGGAGCCGGACGTCGGCGCGTCGAGCCCGGCCACCAGGTTCAGCAGCGTGGACTTGCCGCAGCCCGAGGCGCCGAGCAGGCAGACGAATTCGCCGGGTGCGACATCGATGCTGATGTCGTCGAGTACGTGCTGGCGGGCGCCGGGGCGGCCGAAGGACTTCGAGACGTGGTCGATGCGCGCGGCGTACGAGGCCGCCGGGCCCGCGTCCGCCGTGGTGGCCGGCCGCTGGGTGAGGGTGGTGGTCGTCATCAGGGTCACCTCCTGGAGTGCTGCGGGGCGGGCGTCAGTCGTTGCCGAGACCGGCGGCGTCGACGGGCTTCTTGCCTTCGGCCTTGAGAACCTTGTTCAGCAGCCGCAGGTCGTAGATGCCCTTGAGGTCCGGCCTCTGGAGCAGACCGGCCTTGACGGCGTGGTCCGCCTCCAGCCGGAGCGTGGCGGCCAGCGGGTCGTCGGTGACGTCGGTGTTCTTGAAGGCCGGGCCGATGATGTCGGCGGGCAGCGCCTTGCCGGAGATCTGCGGGTCGGCGAGCTTGTCGTTGAGCGCCTTGACCGCCTCGGCGGGGTGCGAGCGGATCCAGGCGTTGGTCCGCACGGAGGCGCGCAGCACCGCCTCGACGGCCTTGGGGTGCTCGGCCAGGAATTTCTGCGAGACGATCACGTTCGTGATGACGAACTTGCCGTCCTTCCACAGGTCCTTCTCGTCCAGCAGCGTCTTGCCGCCGATGCTGACGAGCTTGGCGGCGGTCGGCTCGGGCACCCAGGCGGCGTCGATGGTGCCCTGCTGGAAGGCGGTCGGCGTCACCTTGTTCTCGGTGCGCTGGACGGTGACGTCGCCCTTGCCGGTGGTGGCGTCGACGTCGTAGCCCTTCTCCGCCAGGTAGTTGAGGAGCGCCACGTCCTGGGTGTTGCCCAGCTGCGGGGTGGCGATCTTCTTGCCCTTGAGGTCGTCGAGGCTCTTGATCTTCTTCGGGTCGACCACGAGCGAGACGCCGCCGGAGGCCGAGCCGCCGATGATCTTCAGGCTCTTGCCGTGGGACTTGGCGTAGCCGTTGATCGCGGGGGAGGGGCCGATCCAGCCGATGTCGATGGCGCCGGAGTTGAGCGCCTCGATCTCGGCGGGGCCCGCGTTGAAGACCGACGGCTTCACCGCCGTGCCGCCCAACTCCTTCTGGAACAGACCCTTCTGGAGGCCGATCAGCGGGGTGGCGTGGGTGACGTTCCCGAAGAAGCCGATCTTGACGGTGTCCAGGCCGTCGGTCTTCGGCCCCTTGGCGGCAACCTGAGCCGCCGGGTCCTTCCTGGCCTCGGAGCCGTAGCCGCAGGCGCTGACCGCCCCGAGCAGCAGCAGGGCGAGGGCGGCAGCCGCCGGATGGCGGGGTCGAACGGCAGGCACGGGAGGCGTTCCTCTCGTAGGGCCGGGGCAGTACGCGCCCCTCTAGGGCGCGCCCGGCGGTGCGACGGGTCTTCGTACGGGCGTGAGCGGGCAGGCGGAGTGGTGCGTCGTCAGCTCACACATCGGCCGACTCCGCCCTGCCCACTGCCGAGGGCGCCGCTGCCGATGCGGCCGCCCTCCTTCGCGAAGGTCGAGAACACGTCCTGGTGCACGGTCAGAAGTCCCAGCCCTCGTCGTCGGCCGCGGCTTCCTCGGCCGCCTGCGCCGCGAAGGCGGTGCCCGCCATGCCCGCGGTCAGCGTGGTGCCGTCCGACGGGTCGATCAGCAGGAAGGAGCCGGTGCGGCGGGAGTCGGCGTAGGCGTCCAGCGCCAGTGGTTCGGCGGTACGGATACGGACCCGGCCGATGTCGTTCGCCGCCAGTTCGCCGGGCGCCGGGTGCTGGGAAAGATCGTCCAGCGTCAGCCGCGACGGGATCTCCTTGACGATCGCCTTGACGGTGCGGGTGGTGTGCTTGAGCAGCACCCGCTGCCCGGCGGTGAGCGGACGGTCGGCGACATGGCAGACCGTCGCCTCGACGTCCTGGGTGACGGCCGGGGCGCCCGCCGCGGGGGCGAGCAGGTCGCCGCGGGAGATGTCGAGGTCGTCGGCGAGCGTGACGGTGACCGACTGCGGTGCCCAGGCGGCGTCGACGGCCCGGCCGAGCATGTCGATGCCGGTGACGGTGGAGGTGCGGCCGGACGGCAGCACGCTCACCGCATCGCCGACGCGCAGCACACCGGAGGCCATCTGACCTGCGTAGCCGCGGTAGTCGGGGTGGTCGGCGGTCTGCGGCCGGATGACGTACTGGACCGGGAAGCGGGCCGGGTCGTGTGCCGGGTCGGTGTCGACGGGCACGGTCTCCAGGTGCTCCAGGACGGTCGGGCCGCCGTACCAGTCCATGTGCGCCGACGGGGACACCACGTTGTCACCGGCGAGCGCGGAGATCGGGATGGCGGTGACCTCCGGGACGCCCAGCGACGCCGCGTAGGCCGTGAACTCCTCGGCGATGGCGGCGAAGACCGGCTCGGCGTAGTCGACCAGGTCCATCTTGTTGACGGCCAGCACGACGTGCGGGACGCGCAGCAGGGCGGCGACGGCGGCGTGCCGGCGGGTCTGCTCGACCACGCCGTTGCGGGCGTCGACGAGGACGACGGCCAGTTCGGCGGTGGAGGCGCCGGTGACCATGTTGCGGGTGTACTGCACGTGCCCGGGGGTGTCGGCCAGGATGAAGCGGCGCCGCGGGGTGGCGAAGTAGCGGTAGGCGACGTCGATGGTGATGCCCTGCTCGCGCTCGGCGCGCAGCCCGTCGGTCAGCAGCGCCAGGTCGGGCGCTTCCTGGCCGCGGCCCAGCGAGGCCCGCTCGACGGCTTCGAGCTGGTCGGCGAGGACCGACTTGGAGTCGTGCAGCAACCGCCCGACCAGCGTGGACTTGCCGTCGTCGACGCTTCCGGCGGTGGCGAACCGCAGCAGCGAGGCCGCTTCGTGCTCAACAACAGTGCTCATGGCTAGAAGTACCCCTCGCGCTTGCGGTCCTCCATGGCGGCCTCGGACATCTTGTCGTCGGCCCGCGTCGCGCCCCGCTCGGTGAGGCGGGAGGCGGCGATCTCGGCGATGACCGCCTCGATGGTGGCGGCGTCGGAGTCGACGGCGCCGGTGCAGGACATGTCGCCGACGGTGCGGTAGCGCACCGTCCGGGTCTCCAGGCGCTCGCCGTCCTTGAGGCCGCCCCACCCGCCGGGCGACAGCCACATGCCGTTACGGGAGAAGACCTCCCGCTCGTGCGCGTAGTAGATGGCGGGCAGTTCGATCTTCTCGCGGCCGATGTACTGCCACACGTCCAGCTCGGTCCAGTTGGACAGCGGGAAGACGCGGACGTGTTCGCCGGGGGAGTGGCGGCCGTTGTAGAGCTGCCACAGCTCGGGGCGCTGGCGGCGCGGGTCCCAGCCGCCGAACTCGTCGCGGAGCGAGAAGACGCGCTCCTTGGCGCGGGCCTTCTCCTCGTCGCGCCGGCCCCCGCCGAAGACCGCGTCGAAGCGGCCCTCGGTGATGCCGTCGAGCAGCGGCACGGTCTGCAGCGGGTTGCGCAGCCCGTCGGGGCGTTCGCGCAGCTCACCGCGGTCGATGTAGTCCTGGACGGCGGCGATGTGCAGCCGCAGCCGGTGCTCGGCGACCACTCGGTCGCGGTAGTCGATGACCTCGGGGAAGTTGTGCCCGGTGTCCACGTGGAGCAGGGCGAACGGCACCGGCGCGGGGGCGAACGCCTTCAGCGCCAGGTGCAGCATGACGATGGAGTCCTTGCCGCCGGAGAAGAGGATCACCGGCCGCTCGAACTCGCCCGCCACCTCGCGGAAGATGTGGACCGCCTCCGACTCCAGGGCGTCCAGGTGCGACAGCGCGTACGGGCCGGTGCCGCCGGTGCTCCCGGCGGCAGCGGTGGTGGTCGTGGTCATGCTGCCCCTTTCGTCGGGCTGTCCTTCGCCGCGCGCCCCGGCCCGGGGCGGCGCCGCCGCGGCGGGTTCGGGGGCGCTCACGCCAGGCCCCGTTCGGTGAGCAGGGCGTGCAGCGCCGCCGCGGACTCCGGCACGGTCTGGGTGTGCGAGGCGATCCGCAGATCGGGCGCCTCGGGCTGCTCGTACGGGTCGTCGACGCCGGTCAGTCCGGAGATCTCACCGGCCGCCTGCTTGGCGTAGAGCCCCTTGACGTCCCGCTCGGAGCAGACCTCGACGGGCGTGGCGACATGCACCTCCAGATACGGGGTGCCCTCGGCCCGGTGGCGTTCGCGGACCGCCGCGCGGGAGTCGGCGTACGGGGCGATGACCGGTACCAGCGTGGTGACGCCGTTGCGGGCGAGGAGTTCGGCGACGAAGCCGATGCGCCGGACGTTGGTGTCGCGGTCGGCGCGGCTGAAGCCGAGTCCGGCGGAGAGGAAGGTGCGGATCTCGTCGCCGTCGAGGACCTCGACACGGCGGCCCTCGGCGCGCAGCCGGTCGGCGAGGGCACGGGCGAGGGTGGTCTTGCCGGCGCTCGGCAGGCCCGTCAGCCACACGGTGGCGCCGGTCATGGGTATCTCCTCAACTTCCGCTGCGGCAAACGCAGGTGGTCGGTGTGTCATCCGTGCAGTCCGCACTCGGTCTTGTTGCTGCCGGCCCAGCGCCCGGCCCGCGCGTCCTCACCGGCGCGGATCCGTCGGGTGCACGGGGCGCAGCCGACGGAGGCGTAGCCGTCCTGGAGCAGCGGGTTGGTGAGCACGCCGTGCTCGGCGACGTACGCATCGACGTCCGCCTGCGTCCAGCGGGCGATCGGCGAGATCTTCACCTTGCCGCGGCGGGCGTCCCAGCCGACGACGGGGGTGTGGGCGCGGGTCGGCGACTCGTCGCGGCGCAGCCCGGTCGCCCAGGCGTCGTACCCGGCCAGCCCCTCCTCCAGCGGCTTGACCTTCCGCAGGGCGCAGCACAGGTCCGGGTCGCGGTCGTGCAGCTTCGGGCCGTACTCGGCGTCCTGCTCGGCCACCGACTGCCGGGGCGTCAGCGTGAGGACGGTGACGTCCATCACCGCGGCGACGGCGTCGCGGGTGCCGAGGGTTTCGGGGAAGTGGTAGCCGGTGTCGAGGAAGACGACGTCCACGCCGGGCGCGACGCGCGAGGCGAGGTGGGCGACGACCGCGTCCTCCATCGAGGAGGTGACGCAGAAGCGCGGCCCGAAGGTGTCGGCCGCCCACCGGAGGATGTCGAGCGGATCGGCCTCCTCCAGTTCGCGGCCCGCGCGCTCGGCGAGCTGCGGGAGTTCGGACGCGGTGGTCACGGGGCACCTCCGGCGGAGCCGTCGGACGGGGACGGGGCGAGGCCCTGTGTGAGCAGGCCGAGGAACTTCAGCCGGAAGGCGCGGTTGCAGGCGCGGCACTCCCAGGCGGCACCGGTGCCCCGTTCCGAGGGCGTCTCGGAGGGGCGCAGGTCCTCGTCACCGCAGTACGGGCAGTGGAACGGCGCGGCGCGTTCGCTCACTTCAGCGCACCTTCTTCCGCGCGGCCCACCCACTGGGCGAACCGCTCGCCCTCGGTGCGCTGCTCGGTGAAGGCGGTGAGCAGCCGCTCGATGTAGTCGGGGAGTTCGGCGGCGGTGACCTTCAGCCCGCGCACCTTGCGGCCGAAGCCCGCCGAAAGGCCCAGCGCGCCGCCCAGGTGCACCTGGTAGCCCTCGACCTGCTCGCCGTTGCCGTCCAGCATCAGCTGGCCCTTGAGACCGATGTCCGCGACCTGGATGCGGGCGCAGGCGTTGGGGCAGCCGTTGAGGTTGATGGTGACCGGCTCGTCGAAGTCCGGCAGGCGGCGCTCCAGTTCGTCGATGAGCGACGCGCCGCGGCCCTTGGTCTCGACGATGGCGAGCTTGCAGAACTCGATGCCGGTGCAGGCCATCGTGCCACGGCGGAACGGCGACGGGGTGACCCGCAGGTCCAGCGCCTCCAGCCCGGCGACGAGCGAGTCGACGCGGTCCTCGGTGACGTCGAGGACGAGCATCTTCTGCTCGGCGGTGGTGCGCACCCGGCCCGAGCCGTGGGCCACGGCCACCTCGGCGATCTTGGTGAGGGTGGCGCCGTCCACCCGGCCGACGCGCGGGGCGAAGCCGACGTAGAACCTGCCGTCCTTCTGGCGGTGCACCCCGACGTGGTCGCGCCAGCGCTGCGCGGGCTCGGCGGGGGCCGGGCCGTCGTGCAGCTTGCGGCCCAGGTAGTCGTCCTCCAGGACCTGGCGGAACTTCTCCGGGCCCCAGTCGGCGACGAGGAACTTCAGGCGGGCGCGGGTGCGCAGCCGGCGGTAGCCGTGGTCGCGGAAGATCGAGATGACGCCTTCGTGGACCTCGGCCGCCTCCTCGGCGGAGACCCAGGCGCCGAGCCGCACGCCGAGCTTGGGGTTGGTGGAGAGCCCGCCGCCGACCCAGACGTCGAAGCCGGGGCCCAGCTCCGGGTGGACGACGCCGACCAGCGAGATGTCGTTGATCTCGTGGGCGACGTCCAGCAGCGGGGAGCCGGAGACCGCGGTCTTGAACTTCCGCGGCAGGTTGGAGAATTCGGGGTTGCCGACGATCCGGCGGTGGATCTCCTCGATGACCGGCGTGCCGTCGATGATCTCGTCCTCGGCGATCCCGGCGACCGGTGAGCCGAGGATGGCGCGCGGGGTGTCCCCGCACGCCTCGGTGGTGGACAGGCCCACGCCCTCCAGGCGGCGCCAGATCTCCGGGACGTCCTCGATACGGATCCAGTGGAACTGGACGTTCTGCCGGTCGGTGATGTCGGCGGTGCCGCGCGCGAACTCCTGGGAGATCTCGCCGATCACCCGCAGCTGATCGGTGGTCAGCCGACCGCCGTCGATGCGTACCCGCAGCATGAAGAACTCGTCGTCCAGTTCCTCCGGCTCCAGCACCGCGGTCTTGCCGCCGTCGATCCCGGGGCGGCGCTGGGTGTAGAGGCCCCACCAACGCATCCGCCCGCGCAGGTCGTTGGGGTCGATGGAGTCGAAACCGCGCTGGGCGTAGATCGTCTCAATGCGTGTCCGCACATTGAGACCGTCGTCGTCCTTCTTGAACTGTTCGTTGCCGTTGAGCGGGGTGAAGTGACCGGCGGCCCACTGACCCTCGCCGCGGTGGCGTCCGGCCTTGCGGCGGGTCGTGGCAGCTGCGGGGCGTTCCGGGGTGGCGGCCATGGGTGTACGTCCTTCGGGGCGGCTCAAGGGAGGCGGGAGGGCGCGGGAAAACCCGCGGTGACCTGCGCGGACACGCGGTGGAGCGGCGCGCGGCGGCGCGTCGTGAAAGGGGGAGGGGAAAGGGTCTCGGAGCGTCCGCGACGACGGGGACGGCGGGTGCGGGGAAGTGCGGTGGTGCCGGCGGTGCTGCCGGGGCGGTGGCCCCTGGCCGATGCAGCGTCAGCGCACCGGACAGATCGCGCTGGACAGGCGGCCGAGGTCGACGTGGAGTCGGCTCACCAACGCAATTCCTGTTCGAGACATGACCGCAGCGTGGCACGCCGTTCTTGCGGCAGTCCACCATCGTCCGAAATCTGGACAGCATAGTCCCGGATCGCGAGATGCTGTGGTCTTGGTCACGCGCTCATCGTGCCCTACGGAGCCGCCGTACCGGGGCACGCGGACAGCGGCGCGCCCCGGTACGCGGCACCCCCGTCACACCGGGCGGGGCGCACCCTCCCAGGCCGGCAGCGCGGTGTCCCCGGCGCCCGGCCACGGCCCCGGCGTCCCGGTCACTGCCTCCTGCTCGACGGTGGTGTCGTACAGCCGGAAACCCCGCCGCTCGTAGTTGCGCAGCGCATGGCGCCCGTCCTTGCTGCAGGTGTGGACCCACACCCGCCGCGTCGGCGGCCGCCCCTCGTACCGCGCGCCCAGATCCCACGCCCGCGCGGTGCCGGACGACAGCAGATGGCCGCCGACGCCCTGCCCGCGGAAAGCCGGTATCAGACCGAAGTAGGCGATCTCGGTGACGCCGTCGGACCTGCCGTCCAGCTCGATGAAGCCCGCCGGGGTCCCGTGCACGTACGCCACCCAGGTCTCCACGCCCGACTGCGACAGATACTCCGCCCACCGCGCGTACGACCACCCCAGCCGGTCGGTCCACAGGATGTCGCCGCCGACGGCGGAGTAGAGGAACCGGCTGAACTCCGGCAGCGGGCGCTCGGCCCGGACGATACGGACGCCCTGCGCGGCGGGCGGCTCGGCGGCGGGCGCCAGATCGCCCGGCGCGGTCTGTTCGAGGTACCAGGTGGTGACGGTGAGGCTGCTCATGGCGGCAGCCAATCACGGCGCCCCCGCCGCCGGATGCCCGCCCCGGGGCGCGACGAGCCGGGCGAAGACGACGACGTTGCCGGCGTACCCGGAGCCCGCGTGGTAGCTGCCGCCGCAGGTCAGCAGCCGCAGCTCGGGGCGGCCCGTCGCACCGTAGACCTGCTCGGCGGGGAAACGGTCCTTGGCGAAGGTCCGCACGGCGTAGACGGCGAAGACCGCGCGGCGGCCGTCGCGGCGCCGCACCTCGACGGTGGCGCCCCGCTTCAGCCCGCCCAGACCGTAGAAGACCGCCGGGCCGGTGTAGCTGTCGACGTGCCCGACGAGGACGGCGGTGCCGCGTTCGCCGGGCGTCGGGGCGTCCCGGTACCAGCCGGTGACCCGGGTGTCGGCGGACGGCGGCGCCTCGATCGCGCCGTGTGCGTCCAGCCCGCGGGCGATCACCGGGGCGGACACCTGGAGCGCCGGGATCACCACCCGGTCGGGGACGGAGCGCGGCAACGGCGCCGCGGCCGGTGCGGGGCCGGCGGGCGCGGCGTGGGTGGGGCCGGGCCGTGGCGGGCCGCCCGGCCGGTCCGGCAGCCCCGTGCGGATCAGGAAGATCCCCGTCAGCGCGAGCAGCGCCAGCGCACCCCAGGGCCGCTGCCGCCGGGCCGCCGGCTCCGGGCGCCGCTCCGGCCACCCCGCCATCAGGCTCATCGCACTCCCTCCGCCACCCGCCGCGCGCCTCCGCTCCCGGCACCGTAGGCACGCGAGGCGCGACGGGCGATCGGGACAGGGCGAACGGGGGAGGCGGCCGGGAGGGCGGTGCGCGACACCCCGGGCGCGCCGGGGTCTTCAGGCGGCTGCCCGCGCGCCGGCCCGTGCCTCCTTCAGGCAGGGTCCCGGGGGGACGGCCGACGGGCCGCCCCGGGCGGACTCAGGCGTCCTGCGGGTACCAGCGCAGTTCGACGGTGTTGCCGTCCGGGTCCCGCACGTAGACGGAGGCGGCGGTGCCCCGGGCGCCGTAGCGCTCGCCGGGGCCGTCCAGCACGGTGAAGACGCCGGAGTCGATGACCTGCTGCCAGTCGAGCGGCTCGACCACCAGGCAGATGTGGTCGACGTTGGAGCCCTGCGGGCTCTCTTCGGACGCCTCGACGAGGTCGATGATCGTGGTCGGACTCACCCGCACGGAAGGGAAGGGCGCCGTGCCGGCCCGCCACTCCGCCACCCGCACCGGCTCCAGCCCCAGCGGGCCGGTGTAGAAGCCGAGCGAGCGCTCGATGTCGGCGACGTTGAGGACGAGATGGTCGAAAGCGATCACGCGCATAGCTGTCTCCGCGGGGTCGTGGCGCCGGGCGCCGGCAGGGGGGGGGCGGCGGTCCCGGACCCCCGGTCCGGGCCGGAGGCCGAACGCCGTGGTCCGCCGGGGGCCGCCGTTGTCCTCAGCATCGGCGACCAGGCATCCATCGGTCCAACACATGCTGGTCATCGGTATCCATCGTGTTCGATCATGGATCGATGGACCTGCAGCAGATGCGTTACGTCGTCGCGGTGGCGGAGACCGGGGGCTTCACCCGCGCCGCCGAGCGGTGCCATGTCGTCCAGTCCGCGCTCAGCCACCAAGTGGCCCGGTTGGAGCGGGAACTGGGGGCCCGGCTGTTCGAGCGGACCAGCCGCCGGGTGCGGCTGACCGCCGCCGGCGAGGCGTTCCTGCCCGCCGCCCGCCGGGCTCTGGAGGCGGCCGAGCGGGCCCGTGCGGACGTGGCGGCGGTCACCGGCGAGATACGGGGCGCGCTGACCGTGGGATCGATCCCCGCCGTGGCGTCCGTGGATCTCCCGGCGGTGCTGCGGGACTACCGCCTGCGCCACCCCCGGGTACGGATCAGCCTGCGGGCCGGCTCCAGCGAGCAGCTCGTCGAGCGGGTGCGTGACGGCCATCTGGACGCGGCACTCCTCGGCGTCCGGCCCGGATTCCTGCCGCAGGGCGTCCACGACCGGGAACTCGCCCGGACGCGGCACGTCGCGGTCGTCGCCCCGGACCACCCGCTGGCCCCGCGCGACACGGTGGACATCCGCCTCCTCGCCGAGGAGACCTTCGTGGACTTCGCCGACGGCAGCGCCGCCCGCGCCCAGTCGGACCGGGCGTTCGCGGCGCTCGGCCTGCGGCGTGAGGTCGCCTTCGAGGTGTCCGGGGTCGAACTCATGGCCCCCATGATCCGCCACGGACTGGGCATCGCCCTGTTGCCCGCGACGTTCGCCGCCGAACTCCACGGTCTGCGGACCGTACCGGTCACCGACGGGCCGGTACGGGTGGAACGCCTCGTCTGGAGCCGGTTCCCGCCGTCGCCCGCCGCCTCCGCCTTCCTCACCCTGCTGGGCGCCGGCACCCCGCCCGCCCCGGGGCCGGGCCCGGAGGATTCCTGACGGCCGGATACCGGGGCGGCCGGAGCCCGTTCCGTCAGGCGTCCCGCGACTCCCCCCGGGCCGCCCGCACCCCCGGCGCCACCGAGTGCGGCAGCAACTGACCTGGATCCGGGGGCATCCGCAGCTCCGGGACGATGCCGTCGGCGAAGCGGTACGGGCGGTGGGCCAGCAGCCCGGCGAGGTGGCGGCGGAGGCGGGAGAGTTCCGCGCGCACGGTGACCGCGCGGCCGCCGTCGCCGAAGAGGTCCCGGGCCAGCTCCGCGGCGGTCCGCCCCTCGGGGTGGGTGGCCAGCAGGAACAGCAGCTCGGCGTGGCGGGGGCTCAGCTCGTGCGTCCAACTGCCCGCCGGACCGCTGACCGTGAGCGCGGCGCGCCCGGGTTCGGCGAGGTCGAGCAGCGCCCGGCGCGGCTGCGGCGTGCGCTCCCCGCCGATGCGGATCAGCCAGCCGCCCGGCAACGGCTCCAGCGCGCACAGGCCGTGCCGCGGCAGCCACAGCGGCCCCGGCTCCGGCGCCTTCGGCAGCGCCACCCGGTCCGGCGGCGCCAGCCCCACCGCCCCCGCGACCCAGCCGTCCGGATCGACGGCCAGCGCCTGCCCGCCGATCCGCGCCAGTACCGGCGCCGCCGAGGACCGCAGCCGCTCCACCGACGCGTGGTGACGCTCCCGCAGCTCCCCCTCGGCCAGCTTCGCCACCGCCGACACCAGCGCGAGCGTCGCCGGATGGAACCCGTGCGCCGGCCCGCTGACGTCGACGGTGCCCAGCAGCCGCCCGTCGCGCGGATCGTGCAGCGGCGCGGCGGCACACGTCCACTGGTGGTGCGAGCGGACGAAGTGCTCCGCGCTGTGCACCAGGACGGGGCGCCGGGCCACCAGCGCGGTGCCGATGGCGTTGGTGCCGACGACCGGCTCCGTCCAGTCCGCGCCCTTGTCGAAGCCGTGCCGGTCGGCCATCCGCCGGACCGGCGCGCTCCCCTCCAGCCACAGGACCAGCCCGTCGGCGTCGGTGACGACCATGATCTGCTGCGCGGCGTCCGCGGCGGGCAGCAGCGTCTCGTGCAGCACCGGCAGCACCGCGGAGAGCGGCGAGGTGGCCTTGCGGTGCTCCAACTCGGCGACGTTCAGCGGGCGTTCGCGCCGGTCGCGGTCCGGGTCGACCCCGCAGCCGCGGACCCGGCGCCAGGACGCGTCGATGACGGCCCGCGGCGCCTCGGTGCCGTCGCCGGAGAGCGTCGCCTCCCGGAGCGCGGCGAGGCGGCGCGCGGTGGCGCGGGTGTCATGGGCGCCCACGTCGCCGTCGGTCGTTCTCTCGCTCACGCAACTCTCCGTCGTGCCGGGCCTCCCGTCCGGGCCGTGGTGCCGCCGGACGGCTGACGGCCTGCGGAGCAGGCCGTAACGGGAGAGCCCATTGCACCGACCGGTGCAACGGAGCGCAACCATTGTGACCTCCGATGTTCCCGGGGAACGTGTTCCCGGCAGCCGGCGGGGCACCGTCCCCCGCGGTTCCGGCCGGCCGCCCACTCCCCGTGCCCGTGCGGGAGGCCGGACACCGGGGAACGGCCGGCGCGACGGCACGGTGCGGCGGGTGCGGGACCGTTGCTGAAACGTCACGCCACTCCGGGCGGCGAGGCGTTGCCGTACGGGAACACCACCGCACCGGGCACCGTTGCCCGGAGTGCCACCGCAGCGGCGGGAGGACCGCGGAACGGAAAGAGCCGCGCCGGGTACCGGCGCGGTGGGGGCACACCCGCCGGTGCGGGAGGGAGAGCGCCATGAACGTGGCCGGCAACGCCGCGGCTCCGCGCGTCGTGGTGCTCGGCGCCGACGGACCGCTGCGCGCGGCGCGCGCCGACCGGCTGGCCGCGCACTACCGCGTCCCGCGCCGCGCCGCCGCCGACATCCCGGCGGCGCCGCACCCGCCGTCCACCGGTTACGTCGTCGACGCGGCGCCCGGCCTGCTCGCCCGCTTCACCGCGGCGGGCGGCCCGCCCCCGGCGCTGGCCTGCGCCGATCTGATGGTGCATCTGCGCACGGTGGCCGGCGGCGCCGGCGCCGCCCACCGGGCGATCCGCTACTACGAGGCCCGGGGCGTCCTCGTCGGCTTCCGGCCCGACGTCCCGGACGAGGAGTTGTACGTGGTCATCGAGGCGGCGCTGCGCGAACGCCGCGGCACACCGCCCGGCGCCCGGCCCTGAGGCCGTGCCGGGAGCCGCCAGGGCTCCGCCGCGGCGCGTGCGCCGCCCGGATACGGTGGGCGGGTGCAGCCGGAGAGCGAACCGACCGAGCGGCCCGAGGGCCGTCTGACCAGGGCCAGGGTCCTGTACCGCAATGTCTCCAAACGGCGGCTCGGCTGGCTGCTCCTCAAGGACGTCGTCCACAGCTGCATGACGTACCGGGTCACCGGACTCGCCGCCGAGGCGGCCTTCTTCTGCCTGCTGTCGCTGCCCCCGCTGCTCCTCGGCCTCATCGGTCTGCTCGGCTACACGGAGCCGTGGATCGGCCGGGACACCATCGACGGCATCCGCGAGCAGATCCTCCACGCCTCCTCCGCCGTCCTCTCCGCACAGGGCGTCAACGAGATCGCCCGGCCGCTGCTCGACGACATCTTCACCGGCCGCCGCCCGGACGTCATCTCCCTCGGCTTCGCCCTCGCCCTGTGGTCCGGCTCGCGCGCCGTGAACGTCTTCGTCGACACCATCACGATCATGTACGGGCTGGACGGCCGCCGCGGCATCGTCCGGACCCGGCTGCTGGCGTTCGTGCTCTACCTCGCCGCGCTGCTCGTCGGCGTCGTCGCGCTGCCGCTGATGGTGGTGGGCCCGGACACCCTGGTGCACTGGCTCCCGGCGAGCGCCGACGTCATCCGGGCGCTGTACTGGCCGGTCGTCCTGCTGCTGTCGGTGGCCTTCCTCACCACGCTCTACCACGTGTCGGTGCCGGTCCGCTCGCCCTGGCAGGAGGACATCCCGGGCGCGGTGGTGGCCCTCGCGATGTGGGTGCTGGGCAGCTTCCTGCTGCGGATATACCTCACCGCGACGGTCGAGGGCCCGACGATCTACGGTTCGCTGGCGGCGCCGGTCGCGGTGCTGCTGTGGATCGGCGTCTCGGCGTTCGCGGTCCTCGTCGGCGCCGCGATGAACGCCGCCATCGACCGCGTCTGGCCCTCGGTGGCCACGGCCGCGGCCCGCGCGGAGAAGGAACGCCGGGTGGCGGAGGCGGCCGCGGCCGCGGCCCAGGAGACCGCCCACGGGGACCACGCCGCCGAGGGCGACGACGTTGACGATGACGATGATGACGACGGGGCGGACGACGCGGACGAGCCGCTGCCGCCCGCCGAGTACCCCGAGCGGTGGGCGCGCTTCCTGCCGCCCGAGGAGATCCGCGGCCGGCTGCCGCGCCGCCGCCACCGCCACCCGCGCCGCCGCTGACCGTCAGCGGTCCTCGCCGGGCGCCTCCCGGTAGCGGACCAGCAGCATCGCCGCGTCGTCGTGGAGCGGCCCCTCGGCGTGCGCGACGACGTCCTCCCGGACCGCCCGCAGCGCCGCCTCGGGATCCTCGTCCCTCAGCAGCCTCGCGCGCGCGTCGAGCGGGTAGAACCGGCCCCCGCCGTCCCGCGCCTCGGTGACCCCGTCGGTGTAGAAGAGCAGCTGGTCCCCGGCGGCGAACGGCACCGTGTGCGGCTTCGGGCCGTCCTCGTCGCCGTACGCCGCCAGGCCCAGCGGCAGTGCGCGCTCGGGCGGCGCGGCGAAGTCCACCCCGCCCCCGGCGCGCACCACCAGCGGCGCCGGATGGCCGAAGTTCAGCAGCGTCGCGGACGGCCCGTCGCCGATCTCCGCGAGCACCGCCGTCACGAACCGTTCGCCGCCCAGATGGCGGCCGAGCGCCCGCTCCAGCCGCGCGCCGACCGCCGTCAGATCGGTCTCGTCGTGCGCCGCCTCCCGGAACGCGCCCAGCACCACCGCGGCGCTCTCCACCGCCTCCAGGCCCTTGCCCTGGACGTCGCCGACGATGATCCGTACGCCGCCGGGGGAGGTCACGACCTCGTACAGATCGCCGCCGATCCGCGCCTCGGCCACCGCCGAGGTGTACGAGACGGCGATCCGCAGCGGGCCGGCGCCGCGCGGGACCGGCCGCAGCAGGACCCGCTGGGCGACCTCCGCGATGGAGCGGACGTTCGCCAGCTCCGCCTCGCGCCGCTGGCGCATCACCGCGGCCACCACACCGGCGACCGTCACCCCGGCCACCGACAGCAGCGCGGGCAGCCCCCGGCGCCCCTCGAAAAGCCCGTCGTAGATCCCCAGTCCCAGGCAGAGCAGGAACGCGGCCGAGCCGACCACGGCGGTACGGCGCCAGCCGCCGACCAGACCGGCGAAGGCCGGCCCCAGCGAGACGAGGGGAAGGAACCCGACCCCGGGCCCGGCGGTCACATCGACCGCGGTGACCACGGCCATCACGCCGTAGGGGAGCGCGGCGAGCACGCGGGCGCTCAGGGGTGGCTTCGGGTGGTCCACGGCCAACGGGTGCTCCGGCGGTTCGAGGGATGGGACGGGCGGCGTCGGGCCCGGCCCGGCCCACCCCACCGGAGCTGAGCATAAGCACTGGTCGGCGGGCGAATTACCTCGAATGCCCCCCGTTACCGAATCGCAGTGGCGGTGCCCGCCCCCGACCGCGGGTCAGGGCAGGAACATCCGGGCCGACTCCACCCGCCCGGGACGCAGGATGCGGAGGGGACCGAGATTGCACGCGGGGCACTCGGTCCGGGACAGCGGTGAGGGGACGCGGGCCCCTCCGGAGTAGTACACGGCGCGGCGCCGGCCGGAGAGGTCGGTGGTGTGCCGGATCTCGTAGCGCTCTTCCCATCCGTGCCCGCAGTGCAGACAGACGAACGAATACGCCTCGTGAACGGTCTCGGCCTCGCGGTCCATGTCCACCCACATCCTTCCGCGGCCCCGCGGTCCGAACGGCGGGACCTCATCGAGTGGCATACCAGGCACCCTGTGCCTTATCCACCCATTATGGCGCGGTGGGGGCGGTGAGGGTAAATGCCGGAGGATCACTCCCGCGCGTAGCGGCCCGTGGGCGGGGGCGGGAGCGTGCTGCCGGGTGCGGCGACCCCGGAGGGCCGTCGCCGCCGGGCCTGACGGCGGCGGCCCTCCGCTCGGATGTCGGCCTCCGGTCAGCCCTCGGTGGGGGAGAAGGAGCCGAAGGCGTCGCCGGTCTCGGCGCAGTCCGTGTCGTTGTAGTGGTCGACGAAGGTGCCGGTGAGGCCGGTGTGCGCGTCGTACGTCTGGTCCAGGGGCAGGTCCTTGTGCAGCCGGAACCGCAGTTGCACATGGACGGACTCGCGGGGCTTCAGCGTCTTCGGGCCGGGGACGGCTCCGACCGCGTCGCCGTCGGCGTTCCGCAGCGTCTTCCAGGCGCTCTGCGCGGTGTCCCGGTACTGGAGGTCGGCGTACGGGCTCAGGTCGCGCTCGCCCTCGTTGTAGACGTAGCTGCCCACACTGCCGGTGAGCTGGAACGGCTTCAGTTCCTTCGTCGAGACGTTGGTGATCGTGGCGGTGTAGGTCGCCCACGGGCCACCGGGGGCGACGGTGTGGGGGACGCCGAACGTGCGGGTCACGAAGAGCTCTTCGTGCGGCTTCCCGACGTCGGAGCAGCTCGGGAGTTTCCCGGCGGGGGCCGCCTGGGAGGCGGGCGCGGCGGCCAGCGTCAGCGGGAGCAGGGCGGCCGTCGCGGCCGAGGCCGACAGGGTGCGGCGCAGGTGCATGGAGATCTCATTCCTGGTTCTTCGGACCCCGGGGCGTGCGCGTCCGGCGCGGGCGCTGCGCCCCGTGGATCCCCGGGTGGTCAGGTGCTCGGGGCGGGGTGGCTACGCGCTGACGTCCGCGGCGCCCGGACCGGCCGCGCCCTTCCGGCGGCGTACCGCGACGACCGCACCCGCGCCGACGGCCAGTGCGGCGCCGCCGGCGAGGGCGACCGGGAGCGCGGAGGCGGAGCCGGTCGTGGCGAGGTGCCCGCCGCCCTGCGGGCCGGGGCCGCCGGAGGAACCCGAGCCGCCGCCCGTGCCGCCGCCGGAGGAACCGGAGCCGCCGCCCGTGCCGCCGCCGGAGGTGGCGCCGTGGCCGGGTCCGGACGTGCCGCCCGGTGTGCCCGGCCCGGAGGACGGGGGCCGGGTCGGCTTCGTGCCCGCGGGCAGGAGGGTGAAGTCGTACCAGGCTTCCTTGGCCGAACCGCAGGAGCCGTCGTCGTTGCGGTAGTCGCCGGCGGCGAGCGCGTAGCCGGCGCCGGGCTTGGCGTTCTTGACCGCGCGGGTGCGCAGTTCGAGGGTGAGGGTGCTGCCCGGCTTGATCGTGAAGAAGCCGAACAGGTCCTCGGGCGAGGCGTCGTGGAAGGTCTTCCACTTCCCCGTCCTGGCGTCGTGGTACTCGGTGTCCAGCTCCCAGTACGGCCGGTCGACCGCCTCGGAGGAGGACAGGTGCAGGAAGGGCAGCACCTTCGTCAGGGGCTTGGCGGTGGTGTTGGTGAGCGTCAGGGAGAACGTGCTCCAGGCGCCGCCCGCGGCCAGCTCGTGCGGCAGCCCCTTGACGGCCGTCCGTAACTGGTCGGACTCGAAGGCGCAGGACCGGCCCGCGTCGTCGGAGCCGCCGGCGGTCCCGGCGCCGGGGGCGGCGGGCGTGCGGGGGGCGGTGCCGGACACCTGCTCGGCCGCGAACGCGGCGGCGGGTGCGGCCAGTACGGTGGCGGGCGCTAAGACGGCGGCCGCTGCGGCGGCCGTCAGGGCGCGGCGGATCTTCATCCGGCAGACCTTTCGTGTCCCAAGTGCCGCAGGAGCAGCACAGGTTGACATGTGTCATGTTCAGGTCGTGCACGACTCATGGTGCGGGGGAGTGCGTATGGAGACATGCGCACTTGTGAGCACCTGCGCCCTGTATATGACCACTCGCACCGGCAATCGGTTCCCGGCTTCCTGTCACGGCTGGGGGACGTGTGGTCCGGCGCAACCCCGCCGGACGCGGCTTTCCCCAGCTCGGAGGCTTCCGCGGGGCCGTCATCCGCGGCGGGGAGAGCCACGGGCCCAGGCGTGCGGATCATGTGACTGCGCCTTGTCCGAGCGGCGTTGCACGGTCCGGTGCCCGGAACGCGGTTAACTCGGCGGGTGTCCAGACTGATGAGCGTTGTCCTGACCGTGCTGGCCGCGCTGGTGTGCGGGGCGCTGGCGCTGGTCGTCTCGCCCTGGTGGTGGGTGCCGGCCGGACTGCTGGTGCCGCTCGTGCTGCTCGGGGCGGGGGACCTCGTGCAGCGCAGGCACTCGGTGCTGCGCAACTATCCGCTGCTGGGGCATCTGCGCTATCTGCTGGAGTACATCCGCCCGGAAATGCAGCAGTACTTCATCGAGCGGGACTACGACGGCCGTCCCTTCGACCGCGAGGTCCGCAGCATCGTCTACCAGCGCGCCAAAGGCACCGAGGCAGAGGAGGCGTTCGGCACCGAACGGGATGTCTACCTCGCCGGATACGAATTCCTCGTCCCGTCGATGGCCCCGAAGCCCGTACCGCGGGAGAAGCCGGTGGTGCGGATCGGCGGACCGGACTGCACCCGCCCCTACGACATGGCGCTCCTCAACGTCTCCGCGATGAGTTTCGGCTCGCTCTCCGCCAACGCGGTCCTCGCGCTCAACCGGGGCGCCGCACAGGGCGGGTTCGCGCATGACACCGGCGAGGGCGGGCTGTCGGAACACCATCTGCGGTACGGCGGTGACCTGGTCTGGGAGATCGGCACCGGCTATTTCGGCTGCCGCACCCCGCAAGGCGGTTTCGATGAGCGGGAGTTCGCCGAAAAGGCGGCGCACGACCAGGTGAAATGCGTGTCGCTGAAACTGTCGCAGGGCGCCAAGCCCGGTTTCGGCGGGGTGCTGCCCGGCGGCAAGGTGAACGCCGAGATCGCCCGGGTGCGCGGGGTCCCCGAAGGCCGCACCGTCGTCTCGCCGCCCTACCACCAGGTCTTCGGCACACCCCGCGAACTCGTCCGCTTCCTCGCCCGGATGCGGGAGCTGGCGGACGGCAAACCCACCGGGTTCAAGCTCTGCGTCGGCTCCCGGCGGGAATTCCTCGCGGTCTGCAAGGCCATGCGGGAGGAGGACATCACCCCCGACTTCGTCGTCGTGGACGGCGCCGAGGGCGGAACCGGCGCGGCCCCGCTGGAATTCGCCGACAATCTGGGAACCCCGCTCACCGAAGGGCTGATCACCGTCCACAACGCCCTGGTCGGCACCGGGCTGCGCGACCGCGTCAGGATCGGCGCGAGCGGCAAGGTCGCCACCGGCGCCGACCTCGTCAAACGGTTGCTCCAGGGCGCCGACTACACCAACGCGGCCCGGGCCATGATGTTCGCCCTCGGGTGCATCCAGGCCCAGCGCTGCCACACCAACACCTGCCCGGTCGGGGTCACCACCCAGGACCCGCTGCGCACCCGGGCGCTCGACGTGGCCGACAAGTCCGCGCGGGTCCGCCGCTACCAGGAGGCCACGGTGCGCAGCGCCCTGCAGATCATGGCCTCCATGGGCGTCCGGAGCCCCGGCGAACTCGCCCCGCACCAGCTGCGCCGCCGGCTGGACCCGCGCACCGTCCTGTCGTACGGGGAGCTGTACACCTGGCTCGAACCCGGCCAGCTGCTGACCGCGCCGCCGTCCGCGTGGCGCCGGGACTGGGAGGCGGCGGACCCGGACAGCTTCCGGAGGTGACCGGGCGCGGGCGGCGCCGCGGTCCCGGCGCTGCCGCCTTCAGCGCGGGAACGGCGCCCCCGCCGCCCGCCCCACCGCCTCGTAGACCGCCGCGACCAGCCCCGCATGGCGCGGGTCGTCCCCGGTGGTGCCGCCTCCGTAGCGGTTCATCACGTACGCGTAGGCGAGGCGGTTCTCCGGGTCGGCGAAGGCGTAGGAGCCACCGGCGCCGCCGTGGCCGAAGGCGTGGGGGTTGGGGCCCGCGCGGCCCTGGGTGTTGAGGAGGTAGCCGAGGCCCCAGCGGATGTCGGTGCCGGGCGGCGCCAGGGGGCCCATCGCGAGATCCGGTTCGCCGGGACGGCCCTGGGGGCGGCGCAGGGCGGCCAGGGTGCCGGGGGCGACGAGGGCGCCGCCGCCCAGCGCGGCGTAGACCGTGGCCAGGCCGTGGGCGGAGGCGTGGACGTTGCCCGCAGGGATCTCCGCGCTGCGGTAGGCGGGGCTGTTGACGTCGCCGGTGGGGACGGAGAGCAGGCTCAGGGCCGTCGCGGCCAGCGGGTGGGCGTCGAGCGAGGCCAGGGGCGGGCGGGGGACGCCGGGGTGGCGTTCGGCGAGGAGCCGTGCGTCGAGCATGCCGGCCATGTCGGCGCAGGACGGGTGCTCGGCCGGCGGGGTGCCGAGGAAGACCCGGGCGCCCAGCGGTTCGGCGATCTCCGTACGGAGGAACGCCCCGGCCGTGCGGCCGGTGATCCGGCGGACCACCTCGGCGACCAGATAGCCGAACGTCACCGCGTGGTAGCCCTGGGCGGTGCCCGGCTCCCACCACGGCTCCGTCGCGGCGAGCGCCGCGCACACCCGGTCGTGGTCGTACGCGGCTGGCAGCGGCAGCGGGGTGCGCGGGGCGATCAGTCCGGCGCGGTGGCTCAGCAGCCAGCGGACCGGCAGGCCGCCCTTGCCGCCCCGGGCGAACTCCGGCCAGTACCGCGCCACCGGCGCGTCGAGGTCCAACTCGCCGCGGTCCACCAGGAGATGGGCGCAGAGCGCGGTCATCCCCTTCGAGGTGGAGTAGACGTTGACCAGGGTGTCCCGCTCCCAGCGGCGGGTGCGGGCGGCGTCCGCGTACCCGCCCCACAGGTCGACGACCGGGACGCCGTCCCGCAGCACGGCGACGGCCGCGCCGAGGTCGCCGTGGATGGTGAAGTTCCGCTCGAAGGCGGTGCGGACGCCCTCGAAGCCCGGCGCGCAGGAGCCGTCGAGCGGGGGCCGGAGCATGGTTCCTCCCGGGCGGGGTGCGGGCGGTGCGGGCGAGGGCGCCGTGCGGGCGGCCCGCCGTGCCGTGCCCGGCGGGCCGCCCGTCCGTAGCAGGTGTCCCCGGGGCGCCGCGGAATGAACCCGTCCGCGGCGCGGGCCGGGCGGCTCCGGTCGCATGTGACCGGCGCGCGGGCGAGTCTGGAAGGTGTCGCCCCACCCGTCGAGAGGAAGGCCCGCCGTGAACAGCGCGCAGCAGGCGAACCAGCCCGGGCAGCCGGGCCCGGTGAAGGGCGGTGAGCGCCCGCCGCGGCCGGCGGCGTACCACCCGGAGGCCGAGGTCGTCGTCGAGGTCACCGACTGCCCGACGGAGGACGCGCACGCCGTCTTCAGCGCGCTGCGCACCTCCTTCGCGTGCGACCGGGCGCCGGACGACGTGCCGTGCGCCGTCGCCGGTCCGCACCCCACCGTGTGGACCTCGACGTTCGACGTCACGGAGCTGCTGGCGGAGCCCGGCCCCAGGCGGCTGACCGCGCCCGTCTCCATCAGCCTCCAGGGCGGCTACTGGGCGGTCGCCCGGCTGCGGGACAGCCTCCGCCCCGCCTTCGCCGTACGGGTCACCGGCACCGTCGCCGGCGACCAGGAACAGGAGGTCCAGCTCCAGCTGGAGAACCGCTGACCGTCACCTGGACGGCACCGGACCGGCCGGGCGAGGCCGCCCGCCGCACGGCCGCGCCGACGCGCGGGCGGCCACCGCGCCTGATAGGCAGAGAGCACCGCCAGGGGCGGACGCGGCCCGGCCCGGGCACGGGCGTCCGGCCCGGTGCGGGGCGGCAGCGCCGGTCCGTCCGTCGGCCGCGCGGCCCCGCCGAACCGTCCCGCAACCGCACCCCACCCGCCGCGTGCGCCCGCGTACCGCGGCGCCCGGCCCAGCCCGAAAGGCGAGCGCGTGGAGTCCACCGCACCCCCTCCCGACGCCGCGGGACCGCCGCCCGGAGCCACCCGCTCCACGGTCACCCTGCACGTCAACGGCGTACCGCACCGGCTGACCCTCGACCACCGCACCACCGCCCTGGACGCGCTCCGCAACCACCTCGGGCTGACCGGCACGAAGAAGGGCTGCGACCACGGGCAGTGCGGCGCCTGCACCGTCCTCGTCGACGGCTGGCGCGCCAACAGCTGTCTGCTGCTCGCCGTCACGCTGGACGGCAGCGCCCTGACCACCGTCGAGGGGCTCGCCGACGCCGAGGGGCTGCACCCGCTCCAGGTCGCCTTCGTCGAGCGGGACGCGTTCCAGTGCGGCTACTGCACACCCGGCCAGCTCTGTTCGGCGGCCGGGATGCTCCAGGAGGCGGCCGACGGGCATCCCTCCCACGTCACACCGGACCCCGCGCCGCCGGGCGCCCCGGTGGAGCTGACCGCCGAGGAGATCCGGGAGCGGATGAGCGGCAACCTCTGCCGGTGCGGCGCCTATCCGCGCATCGTCGAGGCGATCGGCGACGCCACCGCGCACCCGGCCGCCCCGCCCGTCCCGCACACCGTCCACGGCCTGGGCGCCGTCTCCGTGCACGCAGCCGGGGAGGCGTCGTGAAACCCTTCGCCTATCTGCGCCCGGCCACCGTCGAGGAGGCGGTGGGCGCCCGGGCCGCGCACCCCGGGGCCGCGTTCCTCGGTGGCGGCACCAACCTCGTCGACCTGATGAAGCTCGGGGTGTGCGGCCCCGATCTGCTCATCGACGTCGGGCGGCTGCCGCTGGACCGGATCGAGGAGCTGCCCGAGGGCGGGCTGCGCATCGGCGCGACCGTCCGCAACAGCGACCTCGCCGCCGCGCCCGCCGTCCGCGAGCGTTACCCGGTGCTCTCCCAGGCGCTGCTGGCCGGCGCCTCGGGGCAGCTGCGCAACGCAGCGACCACCGGCGGCAACCTCCTCCAGCGCACCCGCTGCCTCTACTTCCAGGACGTCTCCGCGCCGTGCAACAAGCGGCAGCCGGGCAGCGGCTGCCCCGCCGTCGAGGGCGTCCACCGCGATCTCGCCGTCCTCGGGCACTCCGCGCACTGCGTCGCCACCCACCCCTCCGATCTGGCCGTCGCCCTCGCCGCGCTGGACGCCGCCGTCGAGGTGACCGGCCCGGACGGCGACCGCACCGTCCCGGTCACCGCCTTCCACCGGCTGCCGGGCGACCAACCGGAGCGGGACACCACCCTGGAGCCCGGCGAGCTGATCACCGCGGTGCGGCTGCCCCCGCCGCGGCCGCTGGCCCACGGGCACTACCGCAAGGCCCGCGACCGCGCCTCGTACGCCTTCGCGCTGGTCTCCGTCGCCGCGCTGCTGGAGGTGCGCGACGGCGTGGTGCACCGTGCGGCGCTCGCCTACGGCGGCCTGGCGCACCGGCCCTGGCGCGCCACCGCCGCGGAGGAGGCGCTGCGCGGCGCACCGGCCACCGCCGACTCCTTCGGCCGCGCCGCCGACGCCGAACTGTCCGCCGCCCGCCCGCTGCGCGACAACGGCTTCAAGGTGGAGCTGGCCCGGCGGCTGACCGTCTCCGTCCTGGGCCGGCTCGCCGCCCGCCACCGCTGACCCGCCGGGGCGCCCCGCCGCGCGGCGCCCCGTACCCACGCCCTGTGAGGACGCGCCCATGAGCCACGATCCGCAGCCCGTTCACCCGGCGGCGCCCGGCCATCCGCTCGGGGCGGCCACCGCCCGCCGCGAGGGCCGCGCCAAGGTCACCGGCGCCGCCCGCTACGCCGCCGAGCACGCCCCGCCGCACCGCGCCCACGCCTGGCCGGTGCCCGCCACCGTCGCCCGCGGCCGGATCACCGCCGTCGACACCGCCGACGCCCTCGCCCTGCCCGGGGTCCTCGCCGTCCTCACCCACGAGAACGCGCCGCACCTGGAGCAGGCCGAGGACCCGGCCGTCGCCGTCCTCCAGGGGCCCGCCGTCCCGCACCGCGGCTGGTACGTCGCGCTCGCCGTGGCCGACAGTCTCGAAACCGCCCGCGCCGCCGCCGAGGCCGTCCGGGTCACCTACGACGCCGAGGAGTACGACGTCACCCTCACCGCGGACCATCCGGACCGCTACCTGCCCAAGGAGGTCAACGGCGGTCACCCGGGGGCGCGCGAGCGCGGCGACTTCGACGCGGCGTACGCCGGTGCACTGGTCACCGTCGACACCACGTACACCCTGACCGCGCTGCACAACCACCCCATGGAGCCGCACGCCTCCACCGCATGGTGGAACGGCGGCCATCTCACCGTCCACGACTCCACCCAGGGGGCCACCAAGGCGCGCGACGACCTCGCCGCGCTGTTCGGGCGGGACCGCCGGGACGTCACGGTCGTCGCCGAACACATCGGCGGCGGCTTCGGCTCCAAGGGCACCCTCCGCCCGCAGGCGGTCCTCGCCGCGATGGCCGCGAAGGTCACCGGCCGTCCCGTCACGCTCGCCCTGCCACGGCGGGAGATGCCCGCCGTGGTGGGCCACCGGGCGCCGACCGTCCAGCGGGTGCGGCTGGGCGCCGGGGCGGACGGGGTGCTCACCGCCCTGGCGCACGAGGTGGTCACCCACACCTCGACGGTCAAGGAGTTCGTCGAGCAGGCGGCGGTCCCCGCCCGGGTGATGTACACCTCGCCGCACAGCCGCACCGTGCACCGCGTGGTGGCGCTGGACGTGCCGAGCCCGTCGTGGATGCGCGCCCCGGGCGAGGCACCCGGCATGTACGCCCTGGAGTCGGCGATGGACGAACTCGCCGTCCTCCTCGACCTCGACCCCGTCGAACTGCGGCTGCGCAACGAACCGGCGGCCGAACCGGACACCGGCCGCCCCTTCAGCAGCCGGGGCCTGGCGCAGGCGCTGCGGGAGGGCGCGGACCGCTTCGGCTGGCGCCCCCGCGACCCGCGTCCCGGCGTACGGCGCGAGGGCGATCTGCTGCTGGGCACCGGCGTCGCCGCGGCCACCTACCCGGTGCTGATCTTCCCCTCGTCCGCCGAGGCGCTCGCCGCGCCCGACGGCGGCTTCCGCATCCGGATCAACGCCACCGACCTCGGCACCGGCGCCCGGACCGTCCTCGGGCAGATCGCCGCCGAGGCGCTCGGCGCCCCGGAGGAGCGGGTCCGCGTCGAGATCGGCCGCAGCGATCTGCCCGACGCCTTCCTGGCCGGCGGCTCCTCCGGCACCAGCTCCTGGGGCTGGGCCGTCCACAAGGCCTGCCGCACCCTGCGCGAGGACCTGGACAACCGTCAACAGCCGCTGCCCGAGGAGGGGTTGGCGGTCGTGGCGGACACCAGGGAGGAGATCGCCGCCGGATCGCCCTACGCCCGGCACGCGTTCGGCGCACACTTCGCCGAGGTGCAGGTCGACACCGTCACCGGCGAGGTACGGGTGCGCCGGATGCTCGGCATGTTCGCGGCCGGACGGATCCTCAACCCCCGCACCGCGCGCTCGCAGTTCATCGGCGGGATGACGATGGGCATCGGCATGGCGCTCACCGAACACAGCACCATGGACCCCGTCGCCGGCGGCTTCGCCGAACGCGACCTGGCCTCGTACCACGTGCCGGTCTGCGCCGACGTCCACACGATCGAGGCGCACTGGCTCGACGAGGAGGATCCGCACCTCAACCCGATGGGCAGCAAGGGCATCGGTGAGATCGGCATCGTCGGCGCCGCCGCTGCGGTCGGCAACGCCGTCCACCACGCCCTCGGTGTCCGTCTGCGCACCCTGCCGCTGACCCCGGACGCCGTCCTGCCGCATCTGCCCTGAGCGGCCGGCGCTTCGGTTGCGGGGGCCGGACGGGCGGGCGACGATGACCTTCACCCGTCAGTGACGAAAGCTCACCCTCCGTGTTCCCGTCCGGGGTGGGCCGTGTGAAGGAGCCACGATCATGACTGCTGCCGCCCCCCGTCGCTACGCCGCCCAGCTGCGGGTCACCGCGGAGCGGGTGCCGCAGATCCGGCGCATCGTGGCCGCGCATCTGCGCCACTGGCGGCTGGCGGCGGAGATACCGGCCGCCTGCCGCGGCCTGGTCGAGCTGCTGGCCCACGTCCGGCGGACCGCCGGCCCGGAGGCGGAGTGCACCGTCGAGGTCCGCTGGAGCGGCCGCCATCTGACCGTCTCGGTCGCCGACCGCGGCCCGCGGATGGCCCGGCTGGACAGCGCCCGGGGCGGCGATCTGGCAGCTGTCGCCGCGATCGGCGACAGCTGGGGCACCTGCCCCACCGGCGACGGCAAGGTCGTGTGGTTCACCCGCCGCGTCGCCGCTTCCCGCGAGGCGCCCCTGACCGCGCCGCGACCGCCGCGCCCCGTGCCCGAGGCCGCGCCCGGACCGGACGCGGCGCCCGCACCGGCGCGGGCCTGAGGCGCCGCGCCCCGCGCACGGCGGGCCACCGCACACGGGGCGGTCCTCGGGTCAGCGCCGCCGCTTGTGCGCCTCCGGCGTCCCGGTGAGCGCGCGGTGCACCAGCCGGGCACCGGCACGGGCGGTACGGGCGTCGATGTCGAGGTCCGGGTTGAGCTCCGCGACGTCGACCACCGCCAGCTTCCCGCTCGCCGCCACCGCCGTGACGACCCGCTCCACGACCTCCATCGGCACGCCGTACGCCGCGGGCGCGCTGACGCCCGGCGCCGCCGCCGCGGGCAGCACGTCGAGGTCGATGCTGAGGTGGACGAGGTCGCAGGCGTCGAGGAACGCCCCGGTGAACGCCTCCACGCGGTCCAGCGAGAGCAGCCCGCAGTCGGTGTCCTCCAGGTAGCTCACGCCGAGCCGGTCCGCGGTGCGGAACAGCCGTTCGGTGTTGCTCAGCCGGCTGATGCCCAGCACCCGGTAGTCCAGGCGCCGCCCCTGGCGCTCCTCGTCCCACGCCATCTGGAGGAACGGCGTGCCCGAGCTGGGCCGCGGCGCCTCGCGCAGATCGAAGTGGGCGTCGAGGTTGAGCACCCCGAGCCGCGCCCCGGCCCGCATCGCCCGGCTTCCGGCCACCCCGAGGTAGGTGCCGTATGCCACCTCGTGGCCGCCGCCGAGGACCGCCACCGGACCGCCCGCGTCGAGCAGCGCGGTGACGGTCTCGCCCAGCCGCCGCTGCCCGTCCTCCAGCGCGCCGTCGCCGACCACGACGTCCCCGGCGTCGACGGCGCGCAGCGGCGCGGGCAGCGCCACCGAGGCGAGGGCGGAGCGCAGCGCCCCGGGGCCGCCGGCCGCACCCGGCCGCCCCTGGTTGCGGCGGACGCCCTCGTCGCTGCGGAAGCCGACGAACGCGGCGTCCCGGGGCGCGTCCGGGCCGGTGAGCGGCGTGGTCACGTGGTGCCAGCGCAGCACGTCGTCGCCGTCCCCGTCGCTCCGTCCGGTCCACGCCTGCGCCGCCACGTCCACGGTCATCGTCCGCCCTTTCGCCTCGCTCACCGGGACTGCCCGGCCCGGTGGGCCCATGACAGCGGAGCCGCGCCCGGCGGGCCAGCGCGGGCGCCGGTTCTCCTCGGATCCGAGACGGTGTGCGCGAACGCCCTAGAATCTCTGTGGCGCGGTGAGGTCCCGCGCCGGTGGACGGATGCGGGCAGAGCGGGACGAGTGACGACGACGAGGGCGGGAAACGGCGTGGCGGCGGAGGCGACGGAGCTTGCCCGGCGGTACGCGGCGACCGCGTCCGGGGCGACGCCCGCGTACCAGCGGGTCAAGGACCTGGTGACCGGGCAGATCATGAGCGGCCGCTGGCGCGAGGGCGACGCCCTGCCGTCGGAGAGCCGGTTCGTGGAGGCGCTGGGGCTGTCCCGGATGACGGTCAACCGCGCGCTGCGCGAGCTGGCCGCCCAGGGGCTGATCCGCCGCGTCATGGGCGTGGGCAGTTTCGTCGCGCTGCACAAGGGCAGCTCGGCGCTGGTCGAGGTGCACAACATCGCCGACGAGGTGAGCGCGCGCGGTCACCGTCACCGCACCGAGGTGCGGTTCGTCCGCGAAGAGGCGGCGGGCCAGGAGACCGGCGCCCGCTTCGGGATCGGCGAGGGCACCCCGGTGTTCCACTCCCAGGTGGTGCACTTCGAGGACGACGTCCCCATCCAGCTGGAGGACCGCTACGTCAACCCGGCCTTCGCCCCCGGCTACCTGGAACAGGACTTCACCCGGCGCACCCCGTTCACTTTTCTGTCCGAGGTGGCGCCGCTGGGCAAGGGCGAGCACGTGGTGGAGGCGGTGCTGCCGTCGGCGGACGAGTGCCGGATCCTGCGGGTGGCGGCGTCCGAGCCGTGCCTGCTGATCCAGCGCCGTACGTGGTCGGGCGAGGCGCTGGTGAGCGTCGCGCGGCTGCTCCATCCCGGCTCGCGCTACCGCCTGATGGGCACCTTCGACCCCCGCTGACCGGAAGGGCCCCTTCCGGTCCGGCTCGGGGGTGACGGTACGGTCAGGAAGCCTGCCGGTGCGGCGCGCGGCCGGAGACGGCGGCGGTCAGCCGGGCGGCCGCGCCCAGCAGGGCGTCGCGGATCCGCTCCGCGTCGTGCGGCTGATGGTGGCGGCACCAGGTGGTGGAGAGTGCGGCGACCGGGCGCCCGAGGTGGTCGAAGGCGGCCACGCCGATCGAGCGCAGACCGGGGGCGACCAGTTCGGTCTCCTCGGACCAGCCGCGGGCCCGTTCCCGTTCCAGCTCCGCGCGCAGCTCGGTCAGTGACCGCGGGCCCCTGCCGGTCCGGGTGACGAGTGCGCCGGGGCGCGGGAAGGCGGCACGCAGCTGGGCCTCGGCGCAGTGGGCGAGCAGCGCCCGGCCGGTGGCGGTCAGATGGGCCGGCAGGCGCACGCCGACGCCGGTCACCAGCGTCCGGCCGGTGTCGTGGCGCCGGGCGGGCGGCTGCTCCTTGAGCAGGTAGACCGTCTCGGCGCCGTGCAGCACGCCCAGGTGCACGGGGTGTCCGAGCCGCCGGGCGAGGGCGCCCGCGACGGGGCGGGCGAGACGTTCGAGGGGTTCGTGGCGGCGGTGTGCCGCACCGAGCTCCAGGGCGGCGGCACCCAGGCCGTACGCCCGCTCCTCCGGGAGATGGACGACGAAACCGCGATCGATCAGGATCGCCAGGATGTGGTAGGCGGAGGATGACGGAATTCCCAGCTCGCGGGCGAGCGTGGCGGCACGCACCGGCCCGGGACGCGTGGCGAGGTGGCCGAGGATGTCCAACGCCCGACCGACGGCGGGCGATGCGCTCGACCCGCGCTCCTGTTCCTGCACCGGATCACCTCTTGACGTGCCTGTCTATACAGGAATATACAGGCGCTCTTGCGGTCTTGCGAGGGGCGCCGGCGGACGAAGGTTCCGGGCCGCGCGCCGTATGTCAGGGACGGACGTGCCATTCCCCGAGGAGGGGCATCCTTTGACCACCGAAACAGCGACACTGCGCAGGGGCCTGCGGTCGCGCCACATACGTTTCATCGCGCTCGGTTCCGCCATCGGCACCGGCCTTTTCTACGGATCGTCCGAGGCGATCCAGGCGGGCGGCCCGGCCGTTCTGCTCGCTTATCTCATCGGCGGCGCCGCGGTTTTCCTGGTGCTGCGCTCGCTCGGCGAGATGGCCGTGCACCACCCTTGCGCGGGCTCCTTCGGTGAGTACGCGACCCGGCATCTCGGGTCGCTCGCCGGATTCACCACCGGCTGGACGTACGCCTTCGAAATGGTCATCGTCTGTATCGCCGACATCACCGCCCTCGGCGTCTACATGGGTTTCTGGTTTCCCGATGTACCGCGCTGGATCTGGTTGCTGGCCGCTATTCTCGTCATCGGTGTGCTCAATCTCTTCCATGTCAAGGTCTTCGGGGAGATGGAGTTCTGGCTGTCGCTGGTGAAGGTCGTCGCCATCGTCGCGATGATCATCGCCGGTGCTGTGGTGCTGGTCATCGGCTTCAAGGGGGGCGGAGGCGCACATACCGGAATTTCCAACCTCTGGTCCCACGGCGGATTCTTCGCCCAGGGCACGCACGGCTTCATCCTCTCCTTCGCCGTGGTGATGTTCGCCTTCGGCGGCACCGAGATCATCGGCGTCACCGCGGGTGAGGCGGAGGACCCGAAGAAGACCATTCCGGGCGCGGTCAACTCCATTCCGGTACGTATCGTGCTCTTCTACGTCCTGACCCTCGCGGTCATCATGTCGCTGAATTCCTGGGAGAACGTCGGCTCCGACGGCAGCCCGTTCGTCCAGATCTTCGTCGGCCTCGGCATCAAATCCGCCGCGACCGTCCTGAACGTCGTCGTGGTGGTCGCCGCGCTCTCCGCCATCAACAGCGACATTTTCGCGGCCGGCCGCATCATGTACGGAATGGCCGAGCGCGGTCAGGCGCCGAAGGTGATGCGGAAGCTTTCCCGCAGCGGGGTGCCCGTCATGACCGTCACGATCATGATCGGTGCGCTGCTCCTCGGCGTTCTGCTCAATTACCTGATTCCCGACAAGATCTTCCTCATCATTTCCTCGATCGCGACCTTCGCGACCGTCTGGGTCTGGCTGATGATCCTGCTGACGCAGATGAAGGCGCGCCGCTCGATGAGCCCCGAGGAGGAGGCGGCGCTCGACTACCCGGCACCGTTCTGGCCCTACGGGCAGATCATCGCGGTCGTCTTCATGGCGGCGGTGACGGTGCTGCTGGCCTTCTCCGCGAGCACCCGCGTCGCCCTGATCGTCGGCGCCGTCTGGCTCGCCCTGCTGGCCGTCGTCCACCGCGTCTGGCTCCGCCCGCGCGAGGCCGCCCGCGCGCTGACGCCGGACGCCGCCACGCCCGCCGGCCCGGCAGCCGCGGCCGGACCCGCGCCCGAGGACGCCCCGGAGGCGCAGCCGCGCGCCTCCGTCGCGCCCACTGCCGCCGAGTAGCCGCACCCGGCGTCTCACCCGGGCTCCCCGAGGCCCCGCTCCACGTGCCAGGCGTGGAGCGGGGCCTTCTGCTGTGGCCTGCCGGGACTGCTCCGGCGGCCTGCGTGGGGCCGGGGGCGGCCGGAAGCCGGGCCGGGAGAAGCGGGCCGGGGGAGCCCGGGCCGGGCGGCGGGCGCCGGGCCCTGGGCGCCGGGCCCTGGGGGCCGGACCGGGAGGCGCCAGGGCCCGACCGGTCCGGTACGCGCCCTGAGCAGGCCGCGGCGCGGCGGCCCGCGCCCGTACCGGCCCCGTGCAGGCACCCGGCCCCGCGCGCCCCGCACGGCGTACCGCCCACGCCCCGCGCCGCCGCCCGCCCCGGGCCCGTACGAGGACGCGCGGGCGGGCGGACCGCACACGCCGAACGCCCGCACGGCGCAGGAAAGACCTGCGCCGTGCGGGCGTCATGGACGACCGCGAGGGTCACGCCGAGGCGTCGTCCTCCCGCATCGGGACGCGGACGTGGCGCTCGGTGGCGACGGTCTCGGCGATGTCGTAGCCGGCGTCCACGTGCCGGATCACGCCCATGCCCGGGTCGTTGGTCAGCACCCGGCGGACCTTCTCGCCCGCCAGCGGCGTACCGTCCGCGACGCAGACCTGGCCCGCGTGGAGCGAGCGGCCCATGCCGACGCCGCCGCCGTGGTGCAGGGAGACCCAGGACGCGCCGGAGGCGACGTTCACCATGGCGTTGAGCAGCGGCCAGTCGGCGATGGCGTCCGAACCGTCGAGCATCGCCTCGGTCTCGCGGTACGGCGAGGCGACCGAACCGCAGTCGAGGTGGTCACGGCCGATGGCCAGCGGCGCCTGGAGCTCACCCGAGGCGACCATGTCGTTGAAGCGCTCACCGGCCTTGTCGCGCTCGCCGTAGCCCAGCCAGCAGATACGGGCGGGCAGGCCCTGGAAGTGGACCCGCTCACCGGCCATCTTGATCCAGCGGTGCAGCGACTCGTTCTCCGGGAAGAGGTCGAGGATCGCCTTGTCCGTCTTGTGGATGTCCGACGCCTCACCCGAGAGCGCGGCCCAGCGGAACGGGCCCTTGCCCTCGCAGAACAGCGGACGGATGTACGCCGGGACGAAGCCGGGGAAGGCGAACGCCCGCTCGTAACCGGCCAGCTGCGCCTCGCCGCGGATCGAGTTGCCGTAGTCGAAGACCTCGGCACCGGCGTCCATGAAGCCGACCATGGCCTCGACGTGCTTGGCCATCGACTCGCGGGAGCGGGTGGTGAAGCCCGCCGGGTCCTTCGCGGCGGCGTCCTTCATGTCGTCGAAGTCGACGCCGACCGGGAGGTACGACAGCGGGTCGTGGGCCGAGGTCTGGTCGGTGACGATGTCGATCGGCGCGCCCTCGGCGAGCATCCGCGGCAGCAGCTCCGCGGCGTTGCCCAGCAGACCGATGGAGAGCGGCTTGCGCTGGTCACGGGCCTCGGTCGCCAGCTGGAGCGCGTGCTCCAGGTTGTCGGCCCGCACATCGAGGTAGCGGTGCTCGATACGCCGCTCGATGGCCCGCGGGTCGCAGTCGATGCAGATCGCGACGCCGTCGTTCATCGTCACGGCCAGCGGCTGGGCGCCGCCCATGCCGCCGAGACCGGCGGTGAGGGTGATCGTCCCGGCCAGCGTGCCCTGGAACTTCTTCGCGGCGACCGCGGCGAACGTCTCGTAGGTGCCCTGGAGGATGCCCTGGGTGCCGATGTAGATCCACGACCCGGCGGTCATCTGGCCGTACATGGTCAGGCCCAGCTGCTCCAGGCGGCGGAACTCCTCCCAGTTGGCCCAGTCGCCGACCAGGTTGGAGTTGGCGAGCAGCACCCGCGGCGCCCACTCGTGGGTCTGCATGACGCCCACCGGACGGCCCGACTGGACGAGCATCGTCTCGTCCTGCTTGAGGGTCTTCAGCGTGCGGACCATCGCGTCGAACGAGCGCCAGTCGCGGGCGGCCTTACCGGTGCCGCCGTAGACGACCAGGTTGTCCGGGTGCTCCGCCACCTCGGGGTCCAGGTTGTTCTGGAGCATCCGCAGGGCGCCTTCCTGCTGCCAGCCCAGCGTGCTCAGCTGCGTGCCACGGGTGGCCCGTACCGGTCGTGCACCGTGCATGGTGAGTCCTTTTCCGTGAGGAGAGATCGGTGTGCGTTCAGTGGGGAGAGCGGGGGAGGAGCAGGTCAGTGCAGCGGGCCGGTGACGGACTCCGCGGCGCGCAGCGCCTCGCCGGAGGCGACGTAGCGGACCGCGGCCTCGATCTCGGGGGCCAGGTAGCGGTCGGTGCCCGGGCCTTCGACGTCGCGGCGGAGCCCGGCGACGACCGCGGCGGTGGCCGGCGACGGCGTCAGCGGGGCGCGCAGGTCCAGGGCGCGGGCGGCGGTCAGCAGCTCCACGGCGATGACCCGGGTGAGCCCGTCGATGCCCTTGCGCAGCTTGCGCGCGGCGGACCAGCCCATCGAGACGTGGTCCTCCTGCATGGCGCTGGAGGGGATCGAGTCGACCGACGCGGGCGCCGCGAGGCGCTTCAGCTCCGAGACGATGGCCGCCTGGGTGTACTGCGCGATCATGTGGCCGGAGTCCACGCCGGGGTCGTCGGCGAGGAAGGCGTTCAGCCCGTGGTTGCGCGCCACGTCCAGGAAACGGTCGGTGCGGCGCTCGGCGACCGAGGCGACGTCGGCGACCGAGATGGCGAGGAAGTCGAGGACGGCGGCGACCGGCGCACCGTGGAAGTTGCCGTTGCTCGCCACCCGCCCGTCGGGCGTCACGACGGGGTTGTCGACGGCGCTCGCCAGCTCCCGCGAGGCGACCAGCGCGGCGTGCGCGGCGGTGTCCCGCGCCGCGCCGTGCACCTGCGGCGAACAGCGCAGCGAGTACGCGTCCTGCACCCGGGTGCACTCCGGGCCGCGGTGGCTCGCCACGATCGCGGAGCCGGCCAGCACCGCGCGGAGGTTGGCGGCGCTGTCGGCCTGCCCCGGGTGCGGGCGCAGCGCCTGGAGGTCGGCGGCGAACACCGCGTCGGTGCCGAGCTGCCCCTCGACGCTCATCGCCGCGCCGATGTCGGCGGTGGCCAGCAGCGTCCGCAGGTCGTGCAGGGCGAGGACGAGCTGGCCCAGCATGCCGTCGGTGCCGTTGATGAGGGCCAGGCCCTCCTTCTCCTGGAGCACCACGGGGGTGATGCCGGCGGCGGCCAGCGCCTCACCGGCCGGCCGCAGCTCGCCCGCGGCGTCGCGGACCTCGCCCTCGCCCATGACGGCCAGCGCGCAGTGCGCGAGCGGCGCCAGGTCGCCGGAGCAGCCGAGCGAACCGTATTCCCGCACGACGGGCGTGATGCCCGCGTTCAGCAACGACGCGTACGCCTGCGCCGTCTCCAGCCGGACGCCGGTGCGGCCGGTGGCGAGGGTGGACAGGCGCAGCAGCATCAGCGCGCGGATCACCTCGCGCTCCACCTCGGGGCCGGAGCCCGCGGCGTGTGAGCGGACCAGGCTGCGCTGGAGCTGGGCGCGCAGCTCGGTGGGGATGTGGCGGGTGGCGAGGGCGCCGAAGCCGGTGGAGACGCCGTAGTGCGGCGTGACGTCGTCGGCCAGCGCCTCGATGACCTTGCGGCTCTGGCCGATCTCCTGCTGGGCCGCGGCCGAGATCTCCACGGGGGCACCGTGGCGGGCGACGGAAACGACATCGTCGGCGCTGAGCGGGCCGACGTCAACGAGAACGTGGTTCATGCCTCCATGAAGCACCGGGGGGCAAGGGTTCCGCCATGTCCGCCGCGGCTCTTGTGTCTGGGATCCAAGACATTGGGTCGCCGCCGGGGAGTCTTGGTACCGAGACGGCGGTAGCGTCACCGCATGTCCATCGTGCCCGCGGCGGCCCAGGTCCTGGCCGTACTGCGCTATCTCGCCCGGCAGGTCGGCCCGGTCCAGGCCGCCGCCATCAGCCGCGACGTGGGGCTGCCCCGCTCCACGACGTACCACCTCCTCGACACGCTCGTCCACGACGGCTTTGTGGTGCATCTGGCGGACGAGCGCCGCTACGGGCTCGGCGTCAGCGCCTTCGAACTCGGCTCCGGCTACAGCCGCCAGGCGCCGCTGGCCCGGCTGGCCCGGGTGCCGCTCGCCGGGCTGGTGGACCGCACCGGCCACAGCGCCCACCTCGCGGTGCTGCACGGCCGCGAGGTCATCTACGTCATCGAGGAACGGGCCCTGGGGCGGCCGCCGCTGGTGACCGAGGTGGGGGTGCGGCTCCCGGCGCATCTGACCGCCAGTGGCCGGGCGATGCTGGCCCGGCTGGCCCGGGCGCAGGTGCGGGCGCTCTTCCCGGACCCGTCGGTCTTCGTGGAGCGCACCGGCACCGGCCCGAGGTCGCTGTCCGCGCTGCACCAGCTCCTCGTCGAGGTGCGGCGGCGCGGTTACGCGACGGAGGAGGGCGAGGTGACCGCGGGGTTCTCGTCGGTGGCGGCGCCGGTCCTCGACCACGGGGCGCATCCGATCGCCGGGGTGGCGACGACCTTCCCGGCGGCCGAGGTGGACGCCGCCCAGCGCGCCCGGCTGGCCGAGGAGGTCGCCCGCACCGCCCGCGACCTCACCCTGCGCGTCGGCGGCACCCCCGCCGACTGACCGCGGACACCCCTGCCCCACAAGGCCGTTGACGCAACGTTCAGCGAACGGCAACCCGCCGCCGCCAGCCTCTTCGTACGGGCCTTCGCCGATGCGCCACGGGGGAGAAGGCCCGGCCAGATCCCGGACGGCCGCGGGGGGCGGACGTACCGGGGGCACGGCGGCGGGCCCGACGGGGGAACGGGCGGCGGTCGTGCCGGGGCCGCCCGCGGGGAGGGCGGCCCGTCCGGGGCGGCACCCGGGAGTACGGTCCCGGATGCCGCCCCGGACGCACCGCGAGGGTGCCGCGGATGAGCGTGCCGCTGCCGGGGAGCCCCGGGCGTCCGCCCGGACGCCGGGGCTCCCTCGTGGGGGGGGCGGTCAGCCCCGGGCGTTCTGGTGCCCGGCGCCGTCCGCCGGCCGGAGGTGCTGCGCGTCCTTGCAGAACGGCACCGGGCCGGAGTTGGCGACGTACTTGGCGGACACCCAGCTCGCACGGTCGCGCAGCAGGTACCAGACGTCGTTCCCGCCGATGTTCTGCGCACGGACCTTGCAGCGCAGCCCGACCTGCGCGCCCTGGCGCTGGTAGCCGGTGACGGGGGCGTCCGTGCTCGGGTACTGGCGCTCCTTCATGCCGGTGGCCGAGAGGACCTTGCCGTTCGGCTGCACGGCGGCCGCGTGGGCCGGGGCCGCAGCGAGCACCGTGGTGGAGAGGGCGGCGGCCGCGGCCAGCGCGCCCGCTGTGCTGACGAACTTCTTGCCGCGTGCGAGGGTGCCGCTCATGGACATGGGAGGTCTCCTGTTCTCGACGCGCAATGACGCCCATTGCCGCGAGGGGGACATTACGCCCGGAATGCCTCCGTGTCGGTGCCGAATCACGGGAGAACAGCTGATCGTGTGAGCGGTGTTCGGGTGTCCGGCGCACCCCTTACGACCCCGTACAGCGGTGCTCCGCGTCTCCCGGGGGCGCAGTGGCCCGGGAGACGCGGAGCACGTCCGTGTCGCCGCCGCTCACGGCAGATAGCGTTCCATGGCGGCGGCCCCTTTCTCCTCGATCAGACGCCGTGCCCATTCCAGGTTCTCGGGGGTCGGTTCCCGTCCCGACGCCCGCACCAGATCCTCCGCGTCGAACGGTCGCTCGCCCCCGGTGAAGAGGTCCTTCGGCCGCTCGGTGGTCGTTCCCTCGTCGTCAGCGCTCACGGATGTCCTCCTCTTCCGGCCCGCCCGGACACCTGCTCACCGTCCGGTCCGGCCGACGCTCACTTCGGGTCCCTCCATCATGCTGCCGCCGTCCCCGGTCCGCACGGCGTCCGGCCGGAGCCCGGCGGGCGGTGCTCACGGCGCCGTACGGTCGGCGTTCCCGGTGGTCCCGGCCGGCCGGACGAACTGGTGCCCGGTGGTGGGGTCGACCAGGACGAATTCGGTCACCTCCGCCGACGTCTGCCGCACCGCGATGGTGCGCTCCGGGTCGTATCCCGGCCATGCCCGGCCCTCGGCGGGCGGCGACTTCTTCAGCTCGATCGGCGGGGTCAGCGGGTTGCCGCCCGCGCAGCGCACCCGCGGCACCCCGTGGCCGTCGACGAGGACGGCGGTCCCGGCCTGCATCACCGCCTGGTAGTTGGTGGCCTCGCCGTCGCGGAAGCCGTGGGCGGTGATCCGGGTGTCGTAGCGCAGCTCGACGGGGGTGAGGGAACGTACCGCCTGCGGGACGGAGGAGTCCTCGATGCCCTCGGTGTCGGCGAACGCGGCGGTCCGCGCCCGGTCGGCCGACAGGTACCGGATCAGCTGGCCGGTGTCGCAGGAGGCCGTGGTGCGCCTGCCGCCGTAGAGGCCGTGCAGCGATCCGGGCAGGTCGCGGACCGTCTGCGGGCGGCGCGGGGCGGCGTGCGGCGACGGCGGGCCGGTGCGGTGGGCCACCGACGCGGTGAACGGGTCGGGCCCCGGGTCGTGCAGCGGCAGCGGCAGCAGGCCGGTGCGGGCCTGGGCGGCGGCGGGTGCGCCCTGGTACGGGTGGGTGAGGAAACCGCTCAGGAGCAGCCCGGCCGTCAGGATCCCGGCGGGCAGTGCGAGCCGGGCGGTCCGGCGCCACCAGGGTGCGGGCCGGGCCGGCCGGACCGGGCGTCCGGTCGCCGCCGGATACCCCTCGGGCGGCCGGCCGGCCGGTGTGCGGCCGTGTGGTTCCCCGGGGCCCCGGGCGTCGTCCGGGTCCGGGGGCCCGTGCCCGGGCGGGGGTGGTGTCGTGGTCACGGCCCTCTCCGATCGTCCGGTGGGCGGGCGGTGCGGGGCAGGACGGGGTGCAGAGGCGTGGCCCCTCCGTTCCGTTCTGCCCTCTTCAGCCGTCTTCGTCCCTGCCGGACCATTGTCTGCCCGGCGCCGCCGCGGCCCGCAAGCCGGGCGGCGGGCCGCGGCGCGCGGACGTACCGTGCGTCCCGGCGTCAGACGAAGAAGGCGTTCATCCCGGGCACGTCGGAGAGGTAGGTCTCGATCCGCGCGATCCGCCCGTCGCGGAGCGTGCAGACCGTGGCCAGATGCTCGTCGAGCACGGCGTCCTCGCGGCGCGCGGTGTTGTGCAGGGCGAGCGCCACGTTCTCCCTGCTGACCAGGACATGCTCCAGCGCGAAGTCGAGGCCGTACGAGGCGATCAGCCGGGCGCGGTCCACCACGGCGTCGGCGCCCTCGGCGGTGCCGGAGACGGTGTTGTCGCCGGGCAGGGTCCAGGTGGCGTCGGGGTGCAGCAGGGCCCGGATGCCGTCCCAGTCGCGGGCGGTGAGGGCCTGGTGGAAGCGGTGCCCCAGGGCGAGGGCGGCTTCGTCGGTGGACATGGTGATCCCTTTCGGCAGTCCTAACGCAGAGATCTCTGCGTTAGGGCGACTGTAGGCATGCCGCCCGCTAACGCACAAGTCATTGCTTTAACATGGTGGGGTGAACGCTGACGCCTCGACGAAACGGCCCGGTGGCCGCAGTGGCCGCGTCCGTGCCGCCGTGCACGACGCCGCGGTCGCGCTGGTGGCCGAGCATGGCGCCGACCGGGTCACCCTCCCTGCCGTGGCCCGCCGTGCCGGGGTCAACTCCAGTACGCTCTACCGTCGTTGGGGGTCCGTCGCCGCGCTCCTGGCCGATGTCGCCGGCCACCGCGACGATGCCGGTGCGCCCCCGCTCGCCGGCGATCTCCGCACCGACCTGGAGCGCCGCGCGACCTGGACGCTGACGGAGCTGTCCCGGCCCGGCGGCATCGCCTTCTTCCGCGCCGAGGTCGCCCCCGGCCTCGACGAACGCCACGCCGGGCTGCGGGAATGTCTGGACCGCGTCAGCGCGCGCTTCCGTCCCGTCCTCGACGCGGCGCGGGAGCGCGGTGAGGCGCCCCCGTCCCTGGAGCGGGTGCTGGACCGGATCGTCGCACCGCTCTACTTCCGCGTCGTCTTCTCGCTCCCCGCCACGCACGACGGGTACGTCCGCACTCTCGTCGCGGAGCTGCTGGACGGGCCCCGCGGGGAGGGGTGAGCCGGGGCCGGGGGCCGGGCTTCCGGCCCCCGGCGGACGGTCAACTCCCGTGGCGCCGGAGAGGGCCCGGCGTCATGCGCCCGCCGGGGGGCGCCTCGCGTCGCCGTGTACGTCCGCCGGGTGCCCGCCCCCTCCCCGCGGCGCTTCGCCCGCTCGTGCGCGCGACGGGCAACTCCCGCCCCTGCACTGTCAGTTGCCGGTGCCCGCGCCGCGCCCCCGGTCGTCGGCCGCGTGCCGGTCGTCCCCACACCCCGGCGTCACAAGAGCGTTACGTGGACGACGGCGGCGCGTCACAGTGGTCCGTGAGGCTGGCGGTGCCGAGGGGCCCGCAGGGGCACCCGGTGCCTCACCTCCGGTCCTCCCCCCACGATCCGATCAGGATGGGACCTGTCCATGCGAATTCCGCCGAGCCGCGCCCGCGCGCGGCGGGCCGCGGTGCCCGGGCGCCCCACGCCCCGAAGCACCGTGCCCCGGTGGCGTCACTGCGCCGCCAAGATTGTCATGCATTCAACAAGAAGGCCGGGTGCGGTGCGACACCCGGCCGCCTGCCGCACCGCGCCACGCCACCGGGCGAGACCGCGCGGGTGAGACCCGCCCCTCACCGGCCCGGCGCCCCGCGGACCCGTCCGCAGGCGCCGCGCCGCCCGTGAACGCGCGTCAGCGACACGGCAGTTGACCCGGACCGGGCCGCCCGCCGGACCGCAGGCGTGTCGTCGGCGTGGCCCCGCGACCCGGACGCCCCGCCGAGGACACCGCCCCGGTCCCGCACCGGCCCGGCCCCGACCGTGGCACGAAAGGACCCTCACCGGTGCTCACCTCGCACCCCGCACCCACCTCCCCGCCCGCAGGCGCCGGCGCGCCCCCGCCCGACGAACCCCGGGCCGTGGCGCCACCGGACGCGCCCACCCACCACACCACCGGCCATGTCCTCCTCGTCGGCGCCCCCGGGCCGCGCCGCGACCGGCTCACCCGCACCCTGACCGCCACCGGCCACACCGTCCGCCACGCCCCGCCCGGCGGCCTCGTCCACCACGTCGGCCAGGCACCGCCGGACGCCGTCGTCGCCCTCGACCCGGGCGACCCCGCCGCGCCGCCCGGCGACGGCCCCGCCGCCCCGCGCCCCGCGCTCGACCTCGTCCGCGAACTCCGCACCGCCCCCGCGGGGCGCGCCCTGCCGCTGATCGTGGTCGGCGCCGCGGATGTCGCCGCCGTCCTGCGCCACGGCGCCGACGACTGCGTCCCCGAAGCCTCCGCACCGGCCGAACTCGCCGCCCGTATCGAGGCGAAACTGCGCCGCGTGCCCGTCCCCGTCGAACACCTCCTCCTCGACCCGCGCACCGGCCTCTACTCGCACCGCCACTTCCGCGCCGAACTCGATCGCGAACTGCGGCGCCCCGAGGCCGGCCGCAGCGGCGGCGCGCTCGCCGTCGTCGCCGTCGCCGAGATGGCCGCCCTGGAGACCCGGCTCGGCCCGCGCGTCCGCCGCGAGGTGGCCGAACGCCTCGCCGGGGTCGCCGAACGGCTCGGCGCCGCCTGCGACCGCTTCGGCTGGGACGAGGACGGGCAGCTGCTGATGCTGCTGCCCGGCGTCGACGAGGACACCGCCCGCCGCGCGCTGGAGCGGTTCGCCACCACCGTCGCCGGGACCCGCTTCGTCGTCGCCGACGAACACGTCCGCCTCACCCCGGCCATCGGCTGGCTGCCGCTCACCGCCTGCCCCGACGCCGACCGGGGCCCGCGCCTCGCCGCCGACGCCGCCACCGAGGCGCTGCGCCACCGCGATCTGCGGCCCGTACGGCACGCCGCCTGGATGCGCGGCGCCGAGCACCGCCGCCCCCGCCGCACCCTCGGCTCCCTGCTCCGCCCGCCGCTCTCCGCCCTCTCCCCGGCGCTCTCCCTGCTCCTCGGCGTAGGTGTGCCGTACGTCCTCTACCGGCAGACCCATGCGCTCGGCTGGGAGCTGGGCTCCGCGATGTACTGGGTGGTCGTCGCCGGACTGGTGCTGTCCGCGCTGCTCATCGTCGTCGAGTGCCTCTTCTCGCTGGACGCCCCCGCGCGGCCGGAGCGGCCCGGCACGCCCTATCCGCCGGCCAGCGCCGTCATCGCCGCGTATCTGCCCAACGAGGCGGCGACGCTGGTCGAGACCGTCGAGTCGTTCCTGCGGCTGGAGTACCCGGGCGAGCTGGAGATCGTCCTCGCGTACAACACCCCGCATCCGCTGCCGGTCGAGGACACCCTGCGGGAGATCGCCCGGCGCGATCCCCGGCTGGTGCTGCTGCCGGTCGCCGGGTCCACCTCCAAGGCGCAGAACGTCAACGCCGCGGTGTCGCGGGTGCGCGGCGAGTTCGTCGGCATCTTCGACGCCGACCACCACCCGGCGCCCACCGCCTTCCGCGACGCCTGGCACTGGCTGTCGAACGGCTACGACGTCGTGCAGGGCCACTGCGTGATCCGCAACGGCGACAGCTCCCGTATCGCCCGGCTCGTCGCGGTGGAGTTCGAGGCGATCTACGCGGTCAGCCACCCCGGACGCGCCCGCCTCTACGGCTTCGGGCTCTTCGGCGGCTCCAACGGCTTCTGGCGCACCGATCTGCTGGCCCGCACCCGGATGCACGGCTCGATGCTCACCGAGGACATCGACGCAACCCTCCGCGCCCTGGGCGAGGGCGCGCGCTTCGCCGTCGACCGCACCCTGATCTCCCGCGAACTGGCGCCCACCACCGCCACCGCCCTGTGGAACCAGCGCACCCGCTGGGCACAGGGCTGGCTCCAGGTCACCCTCGCCCACCTCTGGCGGGCGCTGCGTTCCCCGGTCTTCACCGCACGGCAGAAGCTCGGCCTGTTCGTGCTGCTCGGCTGGCGCGAGGTGCAGCCCTGGCTGACCCTCCAGATCCTGCCGGTGCTGCTCTACGCGTGCTGGCGCGCGGGCGGCCCCACGCACCTGGACTGGGCGGTGCCGGTCGGCGTCCTCGCCACCCTGCTGACGCTCTCCGCGGGGCCGGTGCAGGCGCTCTTCGCCCGGCGGCTCGCGGTGCCGGAGATCCGCCGCCGCACCCCGTGGTTCTGGTTCTACCTCGCCGCCTCGACCGTCCTCTACAGCCACTTCAAGAACATCGTGGCCCGCCAGTCGCACCTCAAGGAGGCGCTGGGCGACCGCCAGTGGCGGGTCACCCCGCGCGCCGTGTCCCGGGCGGCGGCCCGCCGATGACCACCACCACCGCCGCCCCGGACGCCGCCACCGGACGTCCGCGCACCTCTGACCTGGACGGGCTGCGCGGCCTCGCGGCGCTGAGCACCGTCCTCTTCCACGTCTGGCAGCAGTACCACCGCTACGACGCGGCCGGCAGCCATCCGCCGATCGACCAGCCGCTGCTCGGCGCGGCCCTGTCGTTCGAGGTCATCGACCTGTTCTTCGTGATGTCCGCGTACCTGCTGACCCTCTCGTACGCCCGCGCCGCCATCGACGGGGGCACCACCCGCACCGCCCGGGTCTTCCTCTTCCGCCGCGCCGTGCGGATCCTGCCGCTGTACGTCCTCGCCGTCCTCACCGTCTGGGCCACCCGCAACCCTGACCTGCCCGGCGACTGGCGGGACCTGGCCGAACACCTCACCTTCACGCACCTCTTCGACCAGCAGCGGATCTTCTACACGCTGGGCCCCAGCTGGTCGCTGTCGCTGGAGGTCTGCTTCTACCTGGTGCTGGTCGCCCTCGGGCCGCTCGCGGTCCGCGCCTGCCGCCCGCTGCGGCGGCGCGGCGCCCGGATCGCGGTGTGCGCGGCGGGCTGCGCGGCGCTGTACGCCCTGCCGTGGGTCTGGATCGCCGTCGCCCACCACGGACTCGGCATCCCGCACACCGACTGGGTGGTGTACTTCGGCCCGGCGGCGCGGTTCGGCGGGTTCGCCGCCGGGATGGGGCTCGCGGTGCTGACCACGGCGCTGGGGGAGCGGGGCCGCCCGCGCCGCGCCGTCGCCCTGCCGCTGACGGCCGCGGTACTCGCCGCCCTCTACGCCCTCTCGCTGCTCTCCGCCCCGGAGAACGCGGCCTTCACCTACTACCACCCGCTGGCCTCCGCACTCTGGGCGGTGCTGCTCTTCGCCACCCTGCGGATCCGCCGACGCACCGTCTGGAACCGTTTCCTGACGGGCCGGTGGCTCACCCTGACCGGACTGTGCAGCTACAGCCTCTTCCTCTGGCACGAGCCGGTCATGCTCCAACTGCACCGCGCCGGACTGCTCCCGGCCCAGCAGGCGGGCTTCCCGTTCGCCGTGCTGATCGTCCTCGCGGCGGCGCTGCCCGTCGCCTGGCTCAGCTACTGGCTCCTGGAGTACCCGGCGGGCCTCCTCGGCCGCCTCAGGGACGGCCGGGGCCGCCCGCGCGAGTTCTACCCGGAGGCGCCGCGCGCGGTGGCGTGACGTCCGCGCGCCGCCGGAGCCCGCTCCGTACGGGCTCCGGCGGCATCCTCACCGGTCGGCGTCCCGGACCGGCACCAGCCCGACCAGCAGCCCGGCGAGCGCCGCGGCGCACCCGGTGGCCACCACCGCGGGCCAGCCGCCCGCCGCCCAGGCCAGCGCACCGCAGAGCGACCCGGCCGCGATGCCGAGGAACCGCAGTGTGAAATAGAGGGTGTTGAGGCGGTTGTGGAGCGCCGCGTCGAGGCGGAACAGCACCGTCTGGGTGGCCGCCTGCCCGCCCCACACCCCCACGTCCAGCACGACGACGCCCGCGATCACCCACCACAGCGAACCGGTCCCGGGCAGCAGCACCAGCCATCCGACGACCACCAGCCCGGTCAGCGCCGCCGTAGCCCCGCGCCGCCCCCACCGCTCCGCCAGCCGCCCCGCGGCCGGCGACGCCGCCGCGCTCGCCGCCGCCACCAGCCCGAACAACCCGATCCGCGCCGGGTCGAGCCCGTGGCCGTCCGCCAGCAGGAACGTCAGCGCCGTCCAGAACGCGCCGAACGCCACCCCCACCAGCGCGCCCGACACCGTCACCACCCGCACCACCGGCCGCCACCACAGCCGGGGGAGCGAGGCGAGCGTGGCGCGGTAGCCGGCGCCCGTGGCGGGCGCGGCCACCGGGATCTGCGGCAGCGTCCGCCGCAACACCGCCATCAGCCCCAGCGTCAGCAGACACGAGACGCCGTACACGGTCCGCCAGCCCGCCAGCTCCGCCAGCGCCCCGGCATACGCCCGCGACGCCAGCACCCCGACGAGCAGCCCGCCCTGCACCGTGCCGACGATCCGGCCGCGGCCCGTCGCGCCCGACGCGTCCGCCAGCGCCACCGCGAGCGGGGTGAGCAGCTGCGGCACCGGTGACAGCACCCCCAGCGCGAACCCCGCCACCAGCAGGCACCACACCGTCGGCGCCACCGCGCACACCGCGAGCGCCGCCGCCGACCCCCATCCGAGCGTGAGGATCAGCCGCCGCCGGTCGTGGCTGTCACCCGCCGGAACCAGCAGCAGAATGCCCGCCGCGTACCCCGCCTGGGTGACGGTCGGCAGCGCGCCGAGCGTCCCGGCCCCGGCGCCGAACGAGCGGGCCACGGCGTCCAGCAGTGGCTGATTGAGGTAGACGTTGGCGGCCGTGACGGCGGCGGCGACCGCCAGCAACGGCACCGGCGACCGGCCGCCGGGCGCCGTCAGGGCGCCCGCCGTACCGTCGCTGACCTGGGCAGAAGAAGTGGAATGCGGCACAGCCCCGACGCTAGGGCGCCGCCGGACGGCATACTTTCGAACCCCGGCCGTCCCCTGTCGAGAAGCGGCCGGTACGGCGGGCCGTCACCCGCCGGGCGGAGAGGAGCGGCGGCACCGTGTACGGCAAGAGCGAGGACCGGGACGACTACCAGCACGTCCCCCGGCCGCTGGCCGCGATGGCCCGCGACCTCCCCGACGGCCACCACATCCCGCCGCACCGCCACCGCCGTCACCAACTTCTCTACGGCACCACCGGCGCGATCACCGTCACCACCGCGCACGGCAGCTGGATCGTCCCCGCCACCCGCGCCGCCTGGCTCCCGGCCGGGCTCACCCACGCGATGACCTGCGCCGGAGCGGTCGCGATGCGCACCCTCTACATCGACCCGGCCGCCGCCGGACATCTCCCCGCCGACCCCGCCGTGGTCCCCGTCTCCCCGCTGCTGCGCGAACTCATCGACGAGGCCACCCGCATCCCCGTGGCCTACGACCCCGACGGCCGCGACGGCGCCCTGATGCGGCTGCTGCTGCTCCAGCTCGCCCCGGAACCGCTCCCCGCACTGCACCTGCCCGCCCCCGGCGACGCCCAGCTCGACGAGGTCTGCGCGGCGGTCCGCCGCGACCCGGGCGCGCGCTGGTCCACCGCCGACCTCGCCGCCCACGCCCACCTCAGCCCCCGCGGACTGCACCGCCGCTTCACCGCCGCGACGGGCATGAGCCCCGCCCGCTGGGTCCAGCAGGCCCGGCTGCTCCACGCGGTCACCCTGCTGGCCGCCGGCACGCCCGTCACCGCCGTCGCCGGCGCCCTCGGCTACGCCACCCCCAGCGCCTTCACCGCGATGTTCCGCCGCACCCTCGGCACCACCCCCAGCGGCTACTTCACCGCCGCGCCACCCGCCGCCGCATCCCGGTAGGGGACCCGCCCCTTCGGCGACGGCGCGGTGCCTCCGCGCCACCAGGTGCCCGGCGGGACGGTGCGGAGTTCCGGGGCGGCCGGACCCGCCGGACCCGCCGGACCGGCCGCCCCGCCGTCTCACGCCTTCTTCAGCCGCGCGACGATCCCGTTGATGTCGTCCTGTGCCCGCGCGGGACGGACGAAGTGCCCGCCGGGCTCCTCGTGCGCCTCGTACCGGATCCCGGCGCCGTCCAGCGCGGCCCGGAACTCCCGCTGGCCGCGCAGGACCTCGACCTCGTTGAGGACGTCGAACGGGTCGACGGGGTTGGGGCTCGTCCCGGCGACCAGGAAGACCCGCTTGCCGCGGAAGCTGTCCAGGTGCTCCATCGGGTTGTCGGCGCTGACCTTCGCCTCGTCCCACAGCGGCGCGCCGTAGATGGTGCCGCCCGCCAGGTCCAGCGCGGCGGCGGAGATGTTCGCCCAGTTGGCGACGGCGCCCAGGTCGCGGCGGAGGCTCGGCGGGCCCGAGTGCGCACTGACCGACGCGAAGCGGTCCGGGTACTTCGTCGCGTACTTCAGCGCGCCGAAGCCACCCATCGAGAACCCGCCGACGGCCCGGCCGTCGTACTCCGCGTACGTCCGGAAGTTCGCCTCGACCCACGGCATCAGCTGGGCCATGTGGAACGTCTCCCAGTTGCGGGGCCCGGTGTGGGAGCTGACCGGGTTGGAGTACCACCCGGCGTGGCCGCCGTCGGGCATCACGACGATCAGCGGCTTCCCGGCGGTCAGACGGCGGATGTCGAGCCGGTCCCAGGTCATGAAGTCCTGGTCGGTGCCGCCGCCGTGGAAGAGGTAGAGGACCGGGTAGGTGCGCTCGCCGGTGTGGTAGTCGTCCGGCAGCAGGACGTTGACGGCGGGCTGCCAGGCGATGGCGTCGGTCGCGAAGCGGTAGTACCACATCCGGGCGTCGTGCTCGTCGCGCTCGACGATGCGCAGCCCGGCGCCGTCGCCCGGCGCCGCACCGGCGGGAGCCGCGGCCGCCAGGACCCCCGCCCCGCCGAGCGCCAGCGCGGCGGATACCCCGCCGACGGCCTTCAGTACGTTCCGTCGGCTCGTGCGGTGCTCGCTCAACATGACCTCCAGGTCGGAAGGGGGCACGGCCGGGGCGCGTGCCGCGGGATGCTCGGGTACGCCACCGCGGCCCGCCGCGCGGGCGGTACGCCCGGGGGAGCGGGGGAGTCCGGGGACGTGACCCGTGCGCCGGGACCCGGGAGCGCGCCGGGACGGAACCCGGCGCACCACAGCGGGCGCACGCCCCCTGCGTCGCGCCCGCTGCCCGCCATCGCCGTTCCCCCCAGGCCCCGTTGGTCCCCCGTGTCCCCCGCGTCCCCCGTGGCACCGGCGGTGACGCGCCCACCCTTGCGGCGGGTGCTGAAATGCCGATGAAATTCTGTTGAGGCGACAGGGGGACGGACGTGGACGGAGACTTCGGACCGGACGGGGACGTACGCCGGCGCATCGCGGTACTGGGGCCGGTTCGGGCCTGGCGCGACGGCACGCCGCTGGAGCTGGGGCCGGTACGGCGGCGGGCGGTACTGGCCGCCCTGGCGCTGCGGCCGGACACCCGCGTCAGCCATGAGCAACTGCTCGACGACGTCTGGGGCGACCGGCCACCACCCTCCGGCCGCCGGGTCCTGCCCAGCTACGTCTATCCGCTGCGCAAGGCCCTCGATCCGCCGGGCACCCCTCTCACGCACTCGGTGATCCGCAGCGACCGCGGCGGCTACCGCCTGTGCACCGCCGCCGTCCGCCTCGACACCACGGAGCTGGCCGCCCACACCGCCGCCGCCCACCGCGCCTGGAGGGCCGGCGACCCGGCCACCGCCGCCGACCGCTTCGGCCGCGCGCTGGCCCTCCTCGGCGACGAACCGCTGACCGGCCTCCCCGGCCCCTTCGCCCACGCCGAACGGCAACGCCTCGCCCGGCACCGCTCCACGCTCCTACGCGACCGGCTGGCCTGCCTGGTCGACCTCGACCGGTGCGTCGAAACCCTCGACGGCCTCGCCGCGCTCTGCGCCGCCGACCCCTACGACGAGGCGCTGGCCGCACTGCGGATGCGCGCCCTCCACGGCGCCGGACGGCAGGCCGCGGCGCTCGCCGTGCACCAGGAGATGCGCACCCGGCTCCGCGACGAACTCGGCATCGACCCCGGCGAGGAGCTGCGCCGCGTGCACCAGGCGGTGCTCCGCCGCGACGACGGACAACTGCGCGGCCCCCGCGCGCCCGGCGCCGCACCGCCCGTCCCGGCGCCACGCCCCCGCCGCGTCGTCGACGACCTGCCCGCCGGCCCCGCCCGCCTCATCGGCCGGCACGCCGCACACACCCTGCTCACCGAGGAGGTGCCGTCCGAGGGCGTCGCCGTCCTCGCCGTCGACGGCGTCGCGGGCGTCGGCAAGACCGCCTTCGTCCTGCACACCGCCCGGACCCTCCGCCACCGCCACCCCGACGGCTCCCTCTTCGTCGACCTGCGCACCCACAGCGCCGGTGCCCGCCCCCTCGCCCCGCAGCGGGCGCTGCGGCGGCTGCTGCGCGCGGTCGGCGCGTCCGGCAGCGAGGTCCCCGAGGACCTCGACGACCTGACCGCCGCCTGGCGCGCCGCGACCGGCGCCCTGCGGCTGCTCCTCGTCCTCGACGACGTACGCGACGCCGCGCAGATACGGCCGCTGCTGCCCGCCGGACCCGGCAGCACGGTCCTCGTGGCGGGCCGCCGGCGCCTCCCCGGGCTCGACGCCGACCGCCGCGTCACCCTCGAACCGCTGGACGGCGGCGACGGGCTGGCCCTCCTCCGCGACCTCGTCGGCGCCGACCGCGCCGACCGCGAACCGGCCGCCACCCGCCAACTGGTCCGCCTCTGCGACGGCCTCCCGCTCGCGCTGCGCATCGCCGGGGCCCGCCTCCAGACCCGCCCCGCCTGGACCCTCGCCTCCCTGGTGGAGCGGATGGCCGGCGACGAGCGGCGGCTGGGCGAACTCCGCGCCGGCGACCGCAGCGTGGAGGCCGCGTTCCGGCTCTCGTACGACCATCTCGCCCCCGAGCAGCGGCGCGGCTTCCGGGTGCTCGGGCTCGCCCCGACCGTCGAGTTCGACGTTCTGACCTCGGCGGCGATGCTGCACCGGCCGCCCCAGGAGACCGAACGGCTGCTGGAGAGCCTGGTCGACGCCAGCCTGCTCCACCAGCCGGGCCCCGGCCGCTACCGTCTGCACGACCTTGTCCGGGCACATGCCCGGCGCCTCGCGGCGGAGAGCCCCGGCGAGTCCGCCACGGCCCGCACCGCCGGGCTGCGGCTCTACCTCGACGCGGGCCGCCTCACCAGTGATTGGGGCCCCGACGGTTTCCCCACCGGGCCGCGGCCCGGCGACGCCCCGTTCACCGGCTGGCAGGACGCCGACGGCTGGCTGGACGCGGCGGGCGGCGAGCTCGCCGATGTCGTCACCCACGCCGTGGCGCTCGGCGAGACCGACCAGGCGTGCTGGATCGCCGAGGCGCTCAGCGACTACTTCGCCCGCCGGGGCCGCTACCACGAGTGCCGCGGCGCACTGCGCACCGCGCTCGCCCACGCCGACGCGTGCGGCGACCCGCGGATGCCCGGCGCGCTCCGCAACTGCCTGGGCATCACCGAGGTCTACCAGGGCCGCCACGAGCAGGGGCGCGCCTGGTTCACCGAGGTGCTGCAACGCGACGTCGTCCACCCGGACCTGTACGAACAGGCCCGGGCCCTCGGCGGGTTGGGCACCGTCGAACTCCAGGCGGGCCGCCCCGACCACGCCCTCGTCCACCTCACCGCCGCCCTGGCCGTCGCCCGCCGCCTGGGCGACAACTGGCTCAACGCCATGGGCCTGTGCGTTCTCGGCGCCCTCCACCACACCCGCCACCGCCACGCGCAGGCGCTCGCCTGCTACACCGCCGCCCTCACCCACGCCGAGGCCAACGGCCGCCCCCGCATGATCGGCAAGACCCTCGCCTCCACCGCCGACGTCCACCTGGACCTGGGCCACTTCGGCGAGGCCCGTGCGCTCTACCGGCACGCCGCCGACCTGGCACAACGCTCCGGCGATGTGCTGCTGCACGCGATCGTCCTGACCCGTATGGGCTCCGCCGAACACGGCGCCGGCAACCTCCCCGCCGCCACCGCCCTCCACCACCAGGCACTGGCCCGCCACCGCACCCTCTCCCCGCTCTCCGAACCCCACCGCGACCGCCTGGAGATGGACATCCGCTACCGCCTGGGCCGCACCTACTCCGCCGCCGGCCGCCTCGCCGAGGCCCGCGAACAGTTCCGCACCGTCCTCACCCTCCCCGGCGCCGACGCCCACCCCGGCCAACGCGCCCTGGCGCTGGAGGCGCTACGGGAGAGCGGGGCGGAGGGGCGGGGGGAGCTGCCGTGAGGGGGCCGTTCACGGCGCGCCGCCCGCCGTGAACGGCCGCGGAGAAAAACCGGTGGTGCGGGGGAGCGCCGGAGGGCTACGGTCGAGGCGTTGCGGACGACGCCGACGGGGCCTCGTCGCGCGTGAAGAGGGAGGTGCGACCGATGGCTGCCGTTGCGAGGGGCATCGCCCCGTTCCAGAAGCGCATACCGTCCACCTCCGTGGCCACCGGCTGACCCACGACCGGCGACAGACGCCGTCATCTCGCGCCCCGCGCCCGTACCCGGGCCGCAGCGCCCAGCCGTGGCCCGCACGAAGGGCCTGCTTTGTCTTCCCTCTCTTCCTCTTCGTCCCCTTCTTTCTCCTCCTTCTCCCCCTTCTCCCCCTCCTCCCCCTCCTCTTCCTCTCCTGCGGCTTCCGCGGACGCAGCCCCCTCCGTTGCCCCGGCCGGGCCGCACGTCCCGGACGTCTCGCCGACGCTCGCCGCGTACGGCTGGGACGACGGGTTCGCGGAGAGCTTCGCGCCCTACACCGCACAGGGCTTCACCCCCGGCCGTATCGTCCGCGTCGACCGGGGCCGGGTGGACGCCGTGGTACCGGACGGCGCCGGTGTGCGGACCGTGCTCGTGGACACCGCGCCGGTGGCGACCGGCGACCCCCTGCGGGTGCCGTGCACCGGCGACTGGGCTGTCATCGACCTGGAGAACGGCCGGGTCGGGCCGCAACTCGACGGCCTGGTACGCGCGTTGCTGCCGCGCCGTACCGCGTTCGTGCGCTCGGCGTCGTCGAAACGGTCGGACGGGCAGATCCTCGCCGCCAACGTCGATCACGCGGTGACCGCGGTGTCGCTCGCCGAACCCCTCGACCTGGACCGCGTCGAACGGTTCGTCTCCCTCGCCTGGGAGAGCGGCGCGCAGCCGCTGCTGGCGCTGACCAAGGCGGATCTCGTGGCGGACGGGGCGTGTCTGGCGCAGCTCGTCGCCGATGTCGAGGGCGCGGCGCCGGGCGTGCCGGTGCTGGCCGTCAGCGCCGAGGCGGGGGAGGGCGTGGCGGAGCTGTCGGCCGCGCTCACCGCCGGGACCGCGGTGCTGCTGGGCCGGTCCGGTGCCGGTAAGTCGACCCTCGCCAACGTCCTCGCCGGACGGCCCGTACAGCGGGTGCAGGCCATCCGCGACCGCGACGGCAAGGGCCGGCACACCACCACGACCCGCGATCTGCTGCCGCTGCCCGGCGGTGGCGTCCTGATCGACACCCCGGGGCTGCGGGGCGTCGGCCTGTACGACGCCGGGAGCGGACTCAGCCGGACGTTCGCGGACGTCGAGGAGCTGGCCGCGCGGTGCCGCTTCCCCGACTGCGCGCACGGCACGGAGCCGGACTGCGCGGTGCGCGACGCGGTCGAGGACGGCCGGCTGCCCGTCCGCCGCCTGGACAGTTACCGCAAGCTGCAACGGGAGAACCGCCGCATCGTGGCGAAGACCGACGTCCGTCTCCGGGCGGAGATGCGCCGCGAGTGGCGGCTGAAGCAGGCCGAGGGGCGCGAGAGGTCGGCGCGCAAGAGGGGGACCGGACGGCGGGGATAGCGACCCGGGCGGGGCGGGGCGGTCGCGCACGGTGCGGCCGTCCCGCCCCGGCGCCTGCCCCGGCACCCGCCCTGGCGCCCGTCCGGCGCCCGCCCCGTAGGGGAAATCCTCAGTGACGCCGGAGTAAGTCTCGATACCGCCGGGCAGCGCCGCCGCCCTACCGTCGAGACATCCGGGGCGCACCCGGAGCCCCCCAGGCCCGGCAGGAGGAACGGTGGCAGCGGAACCCACCCCACTGACCCCCGCACAGCGGCGCTTCCGCGAGGCGATGACGCATCTCTCCGCGGGGGTCAACATCGTCACCACGGACGGTCCCGGCGGCCGCGCCGGGATCACCGTGAGCGCGGTGTGCTCCGTCACGGACACGCCGCCCACCCTGCTCGTCTGCATCAACCGGTCGAGCCGCAGCCACGGCGTCTTCCGCGCCAACGCACACCTCTGCGTCAACGTGCTCGGCACGGAACACGAGGACGTCGCCCTGGCGTTCGCCGGGCGGGTACCGGCCGAGCAGCGTTTCACCGCGACCGGCGCGGTGTGGGACCACTCCCACGCCGCGCCGGTGCTGCGCGGCTCGGCCGTCTCGTTTCTCGGACGCGTCACCAAGACCGTGGGACGGGGTTCGCACACGGTGATATTCGTCGAGGTGGACCAGGTGTTCCCCGGGCCGGACGGCGAGGGCGGACTCGTCTACCACCGGCGCCGCTTCCACCCCGTGCCCGCCCCCTCCGCCGCCGCGGGAGACGGTCTTACGGAAAAGGCGACCGGGTGAAACATTGAGGGAGTTCTGCACCGCACCACCGCGGGGCTCCCGCCCCCGGCGCCGTACCGCCGCCGGGCCGGGGAGCCGGAGTTCCCGGTGGCCGGTGCGGTGTCCGCCCGAACCCAGCCGCCCGGAAGCGAGGAACGATGGCCGCGACTGCGCCCCACCGGAACACCGACGGGGAAGGGGCCGGTGCGGACGGCCCGGCCCCCGCCGACCTCGTCTATGTGCTGGACGACGACGAGCAGCTGTGCGTCTCCCTCGCCTGGCTCCTGGAGTCGGTGAACATCCGCACGGCGTGCTTCACCGACGCGGACGCCTTCCTGGCCGCCTTCGACCCCGAGCGCCCCGCCTGTCTCGTCCTCGACGTCCGGATGCCCGGCACCGGGGGCTTCCGGGTCCAGGAACTCCTCAACTCGCGGGAGTGCGTGCTGCCCATCGTGTTCGTGTCGGCCCACGGCGACATCACCATGTCCGTCCGCGCCCTCCAGCAGGGAGCGGTGGACTTCCTGGAGAAGCCGTACGACCCCCAGCGCATGCTCGACGTCGTCCAGGGAGCGCTGCGCACGGCGGGCGACCGCTATGCGCGCCGGGCCGCGCGCAAGGCGGTCGAGGCACGGCTCTGCCAGCTCAGCCCGCGCGAGGGCGAGATACTCCGGCGGGTCATCGCCGGTGAGCCCAGCAAGACGATCGCCAGGCGGCTCGGCATCAGCCTGAAGACGGTGGACACCCACCGGGCCAGGATCAGGCAGAAGACCTCGGCGGACACCCTCGGCTCGCTCATCGGCGACATGATGCGCTGCGGGCTCGACCAGACCACGGTGTGAGCCGTGGCGCCCCGACCCGGCCGGACGGCCCACCCCGGTGACGTATCCGCCTTCGCCGCCGACGACGTGGCGCGGCTGTTCACCGCCATCGACCACTGCGTACTGGTCCACGACGCCCGGACCAAGAACATCCTCTGGGCCAACCCGGCGGCCTGCGCCGCCCTCGGGTTCACCCTCGACGAACTGCTTCCGCTGAAGGCGCCCGACATGAGCTCCCGCGCCCGCCCCTACCGGCGGGAGACCGGGGTGGCCTGGCTCCAGCGCGCCGTCGACGAGGGCGTCAGCGTCATGGAGTGGTGCTACCGCGCGAAGACGGGGCACGAGATCTGGAGCGAGGCGCGCGCCGTGCGGGTGGATCTGGCGCGCGGGCCGGTCGTGATGGTGCAGTTCCGCGACATCGCGGAGGAGAAGGCCACCCGCTGGGACCTGAGCCGGACCGAGGGCCGCCTGCAGGCCTTTCTGCGCCATCTCGACGAGGGCATCGTCGTCCTCGACGACGGAGGACGGGTGCTGTTCGCCAGCGAATCCGCCGGAAAGCTCCTCGGCCGGCCCCCGGAATCCCTGGAGACATCCGCATTCGAGGCCCTTCTGGCGCCGGATTCGGCGGCCGTGCTCCGCGAGGTGCTCGCCACCGCGCACTCCGGCGGCCACCCCGCCGACACGCGCTACCGCCTGGCCGTCTCCGGTGCGCGGGACGGGGCGGACCGCTGGTTCGCGGTGCGCTGCCGGTATCTCGACATCCAGCACGATCTGCGGGGGCTGCTGCTCCTCTTCCACGACATCACGGCGACGGTGCGCGCGGAGGAGGAACACCGCCGCGCCGTGCAGCACCTCAACCATCTCGCCCGGTACAACGCCATGGGCGACATGGCCATGGCCATCGCGCACGAGGTCGGTCAGCCCATCGCCGCGGCGCACAACTTCGTGGCCGGGGTGCGCGGCCGCGTCGCCGCGGGAGCCGCCGGCGAGCAGATCGGCTGGGGACTGGAGGCCGCCACCCGCCAACTGGACCGCGCCGCACGGATCCTGCGGAGCCTCCGCGCCTACGTCGTCCGGCTCGAACAGTCGCAGCAACGCGCCGACCTCCACGACATCGTGGCCGACTGCGCCTACTTCATCGAGGTGCACGCCCGCCGGCACGCGGTGCCGTGGGAGTGGCACCGGACGGACGAACCGCTGCCGGTCCACTGCGAGAAGGTGCTGATCGGCCAGGTCGTGATGAACCTGGCGTTCAACGCCGTCGAGGAGATGGCCCGTTGGCCCGCCGAGCAGCGGACGGTGGAGGTCCGGACGGTGCGGCAAGGCGACTTCGCCGAGGTCCGGGTCGCGGACCTCGGCACCGGGCTGTCCGCTGCGCAGCGGGAGCGGATCTTCGACGGTGCGTTCAGCTCGAAGGGCCACGGGCACGGCATCGGACTGGCCCTGAGCCACCGCATCGTCACCCGGCACGGCGGCGAGATCGACGCCACCGGGAACACCCCGCACGGGACGGTCTTCCGCTTCCGGCTCCCGCTGGCAACGGAGCCCCCGTGACGCACACGACCGCCGGGGGACCGGCGGGCACGCCGTGTCCGGTCGCCCGGCGCGCCGCGTATTCCCGTAAGGGAAATCCCCGACGGCGCACCGCCGATTCCCGATTGAGGCGGGCACCGGCCGCACCTAGTTTGTGGGAGAGGCGATACGCAGACGTCGCCCGGCCGTTGACAGAGGATATTTCATGACGCACACGCCGGAAAATCTCACGTCAGCTGCCGCTCCGGGGGAGAAGACGAGCGGCGAGGAATTCGAGCGCGTCCTTGAACTGGTCGCGCGGCGGCGCGCCGAATTCGAGGAGAAACGGCACGTACCCCGGGACGTGATCGCCGAATTCAAGAAAGCCGGGATCTACCGCGCCGCCACCCCACAGCGGTTCGGCGGTGAACCGCTACCGCCGGGCCGGTTCCTCCGGATCATCGAGCGGATCTCCGCCGTCGACGCCTCCGCCGGCTGGGTGGCGAGCTTCGGCTCGTCCGTGGGGTATCTCGCCGCGCTTCCGCCTGACACCCAGGCCGAGCTGTACGCGAACGGCCCCGATGTCGTCTTCGCCGCCGGTCTCTTCCCCGTCCAGCCGGCCGAGCAGGTCGCCGGCGGCTACCGGCTCTCCGGACGCTGGAAGTTCGCCAGCGGCTGTCTGGGCGCGGACGTGCTGGGCGTGGGGATCACGGCGGGCCAGGACCGGGCGGGCCGTCCGCTGACCGCGCTGCTGCGGCCCGAGCAGGTCGAGATCGCCGAGAACTGGCAGGTCATCGGCATGCGGGGCACCGGCAGCCACGATCTGGTCGTCGACGGCGCCGTGGTCCCCGAGGAGTGGACGTTCGTCCGCGGCGGCCCGCCCACGATCGACGAGCCCCTCTTTCGCTATCCGACGGTCCCCTACGCCGCGCAGGTCCTGGCGGCGGTGGGCCTCGGAGTGGCCCGCGCCGCCCTCGACCAGGTGATCTCCGAGGGCGGACGGGCGAGCTACACGGGCGGACCGGTCGCCGCGGACCGCGCCTCGTACCGCATCTCCGTCGGACGGGCCGAGGCGCAACTGCGGTCGGTCCGCGCCTTCTTCCACGACATCACGGAGGAGGTGTGGCAGACCGTCGAGCGCGGCGACCCGGCCACCGAGCGGCAGACCGGTCTGCTGCGCCTCGCTGCGGCGCACGTCGCCAAGACGTCGTTCGAGGTGGTACGGGACGCCTACCACCTCGCGGGAATCCGTGCCATCGCCGACGCCAGCCCCATGCAGCGCTATCTGCGGGACGCCTCGGTGGTCCCGCAGCACGCCTTCCTCCAGGAGACCATGTACGACGGCGCGGGGGCCGTGCTCATGGGCGCCCGGCCCTTCCCCGGGTTCCTCTGAGCGCTCCGCCCCGCCCCTTGTCCCGCACCCATCGGAAAGGCACCACCATGTCCGCCACCCCCGACGCGCCCCTGCGCGTCCTCTTCTGTATCGGCGTCAACCAGAACTTCTTCGATCTGCCGACGGGGCAGCAGAAGCCCGTCTGGGACGGCACCGTGACCATGCTCAGGCAGCTGCACGAGATGCCGGGGGTCGAGGTGCTCGGCACGATGGACGACGACCAGCACATGGTCGGCCCGTCCGACTCCTGGCCGTGGACCTGCTACGTCCTCGCGGACGTCGCGGACCGGCGCACGGTCGCCGACGCCTGCAACCTCTTCCGCACCGTCCAGGTCGGTGAGTACGGACTGTGGCGCTACATGAAGATCGAGGCCCGCATCGGCCGTCCGCTGCCGGACGTGACGCGATGAGCCCCGGGACGGCGGGCGCGGACGCCCCCGCCCTGCAGGTGGCCCTGGTCACGGGCGCGGTGGGCGGACTCGGCAGCTGTATCGCGAGGCGGCTGCACGCCCGGGGCTTCCGGGTGGCGCTGACCGATCTGGACGCCGGCGCGGCTGCCGACGCGGCGAAGGAGCTGGACCCCACCGGCGGGAGCGCCGTCGGACTGGCCCTGGACGTACGCGACAAGGACGCCTTCGTCGCCGTGCGTGACCGGCTGACCGAGCGGTGGGGCGCCGTGCACGTCCTGGTGAACAACGCGGGGCACTCCAAGGTCGAGGATCTGATGGAGATCACCCCGGAGAGCTTCTCCGGGGTGGTCGACACCAACCTCAACGGCACGTTCTACGGCTGCCAGGTGTTCGGCCGGTACTTCGCGGAGCGCGGCTACGGACGCATCGTCAACATCGCCTCCCTCGCGGGACAGAACGGCGGCACGGCGACCGGAGCGCACTACGCCGCGGCGAAGGGCGGCGTCGCCACGCTCACCAAGGTCTTCGCCCGCGATCTGGCGCCCCGGGGCGTGACCGTCAACGCCATCTCGCCCGGCCCGCAGGACCTGCCCGTCGTCCGGCGTACCGTCGCCCCGGAGAAGCTGGCGCAGATCGAGGCCACGATTCCGGTGCGGCGGCTGGGACGCCCGGAGTTCATCGCGGACATGGCGGTCCTGCTGTCCTCGGAGCACGCGGACACGGTCACGGGCGCCTGCTGGGACGCCAACGGCGGCCTCTCCATGCGCTGACCCGCTCCTCCCGGGCCCCCGGGGCGCGGCATCGGTGCCCCGGGGGCTTCCGGGTGCGGCTCAGTCCTGCTCCGGCGGCGGGGCCGGCCGTTCGGGGAAGGCGGCGGCGGCGCGGAGTCCGGGTGCGCGCAGGCGGAGGAGTTCCTCGAATTCCCGTATGCGGCCCGCCTGGTACGCGGGCACGTCCCCGGGCGCGTAGTGGTAGAAGCCGGTGCCGTCCCGGAGCCCCCGCCGCCCGGCCGTCATGTTCTCCTCGACCACCGCGGGCGCCCGGAAGCGGTCGCCCAGTTCGGCGGTGAGGTAGCGCGACGCGTAGTACAGGATGTCCCCGCCGCCCCAGTCGATGAATTCGAGCGGGCCCAGCACGGAGAAGCGGGGGCCGAGCCCGGCGCGTACCGCCTGATCGATGTCGGCCGCGCTCGCGACGCCCTCCTCGACCATCCGCGCGGCCTCGTTCATCACGAGGGCCTGGAGCCGGGGGACGATGTACCCGGCGGTCGGCCCGCAGACGACCGGGACCTTGCCGATGTGCCGCAGCAGCGCGGTCAGCCGGGCCACCTGGCCGGGGTCGGTGCGCGCGCTGCGGCTGATCTCGACCAGCGGCATGAGGTCGGCGGGGTTGAGCCAGTGGGCGTTGACCACGCGGCTGCCGTCGCCGACCAGTTCGGCGAGGTCCGTGACGAGGAACGTCGAGGTGGTGGACGCGATGACCGCCGTACCGGCCACGGCGGCGTCCACCCAGGACAGCACGGACCGTTTGATCTCCAGGACCTCGGGCACCGCCTCGAAGACCACGTCCGCCCCGGCGAGCGGGGCCGCGGCCGCAGCCCGGCCGCACACGGTGAGCCGGGGTGTCCGCCCGGACCCGTGCGCGGGCTGACCGTTCCGGGCTGCCAGGCGGTCCAGGACCTTCCGCTCGGCGGCCTTCCGGTAGGGCGCCCGGTCCTCGTCCGTCTCCTTGACGTCCGCCAGCGTCACGTCCCGCCCCGCGGCCAGGAAGGCGAGGGCGATGCCCTGCCCCATACGGCCCGCGCCGACGATGACCACGCGGAGGTGCTCCGTGTCCGTCACAGTGAGAACCCTTCGTACAGCAGCTTCTTGAGTGCGGGGCGGGTCAGTCCGGCGAGATCCAGCGACTCCAGCGTGCGGCCCCGGGCGTACAGATCGGTACCGGTGACGGCCGAGGCGATGCTCAACAGGCCCTGCGCGAGGGGCGTGCGGCACCCCGCCCACCTCCCCACGGAGACCAGGAACGACAGCCCGAGGCCGGTGTCCTCCCGCAGGTAGCGGTGGCGGAGCAGATCGACCGGCTCCCGCCAGTCGCCGCTGTCGACGAGCCTTCCGTGGGCCGCGCGCCCGTACATCCACTCCTCGCCCGCCGTCGCGTAGTGGTCGGCGAGCGGGAAGTGCGGGGCGCGGTACGCCAACGCCTCGCGCACCGCGATCCGTTCGGCGTCCAGGGCGTCGGTCACCCGCCGGATCGACGGTTGGGTGCCCTCGTGGTGGATGTCCCAGGACGCGGAGTGCTCCAGGGGGCCGGCGTTCATGAGGATCAGCGGCGGATGGATCACCGGCCCCGCGTTCATGAGCGCACCGCTCAGGCCGTCCTCGACCGGTTCGACCGCCGGGTACGCCTCGCGCAGCACCCGGAACGCGGCGCCGGCCGACCGGGCGGGGAAGACGCCGGTGGGCAGCCGGGTGGCGTACGCGCTGACCACCACCTCGTCCGGACCGTGGGTGCGGGCGAGGTAGGGCAGCGTGCCGGTCTCGGCGAACGCGACCTCCGCCCGGTTCCCGGCACCGGCCAGGGCCTTCGCGAACAGGAAGGTGCCGAAGGTGCCGGGCGGCAGCAGTACCACCTGCCCGTCGCCGAGCAGCGGCGCCAGGCGGGGCGCCAGTTCCTCGTGCGCGGTCGCCGGCAGCGGGACGACGACGAGCCGGGCGCCGTGCACCGCCTCGGCGAGGTCCGCCACGGGCCGGATCGCCCCGGCCCGGGCCGGGGCGCCCACCGGAATCCGCCGCGGACCCCGGTGGTCCCGGAGCCCGAGGGTGCCCCGCTCGCCGAGGGCGGCCAGGGCCGGGGCGTCCCGTCGCCACCAGCGCACGGTGTGGCCGTCGTCCGCGAGCGCGGCGGCCGTGGCGAAGGCTCCGTGGCCGCCGCCGAGAATGGTGAGGTCCATGGAGGGTGCCGTTCCCTTCGGTGGGGTGGACCGGGCTCAGCCGACCGCGCCGTCCGGAACCGTGTCCCGCGGTTCCCGGGCGGTCAGCCGCTCCTGACGGGCCATGCTGTGGCGGAAGGGCGCACAGCCGAGCCACAGCAGGCCGATGCTGAGGACGGCGGCGATGCCGTACACGAGCGACAGTGAGGTACCGATACGCGCCTCGGAGCCGAGGACCTCGTCCGTGACCAGGGCGACCAGCGTGGTGCCGCCGCCCACCGCGCTCAGGCTCAACACCAGCAGGAAGAGCGCCGACACCTGGGCGCGCACCTGGTTCGGACTGAGCACCTGCATGGCGGCGGTCGACGCGGGCATCGCGAACGAGCCGAAGAACATGGTGACCGCGAGCAGCGCCAGGGACAGCCACACCGGCCTGACGTGCGGGAAGAGGATGACCGGGAGCGTCATGCCGACGGCGCCGATCACTCCGGCCCGCATCGACCCGTCCGGGTGGCCGCAGTGGGTGAGCCGGTCGACGAGCCAGCCGCCGAAGAGCACCCCGGCGCCGTTGGCCACCAGCACGACACCGCCCAGCGCGTACCCCACCTCGGTCGGGTTCATCCCGAACGTACGGATGTAGAAGGCCGGCGCCCACGACATGAGGCCGAGGAGCACCATCCCGTAGAGGGAGAAGCCCACGACGTGGTACGAGAACGTCTTCGCATGGCTGCGGAGGAAGGCGAACGCCTCGCGCAGCGCCACCTTCCGCACGGCCCCCGAGGCGTCCCGGGCCAGCCCGTGCCGGGCCGGGTCGCGGACGGTCAGGAAGAACAGCAGCGCCAGCAGCAGTCCGGGCAGACCGAGGATGAAGAAGGTCAACTGCCAGGCGTGGACGTCACCGACCAGCGGCAGCGACAGCGTGTCGACGTCCTTGACCAGGCCGATGACGTACCCGCCGATGAAGAAGGCGGCGCTGCCCCCGAGGAACGAGCCCAGCGCGTAGACGCCGAGGGCACGGCCCAGCCGGTCCTTGGGGAACATGTCGCTGAACATCGAGTAGGCGGAGGGCGTCAGCGCCGCCTCCCCGACCCCGACGCCGACCCGGGCCAGGAACATCTGCGCGAAGCTCTTGCTGAGACCGGAGAGCGTGGTGGCCAGGCTCCACAGGGCGATGCCGACGGAGATGATCACGGGGCGGGAGCGGCGGTCCGCCAGCGTGGCGATGGGCAGCCCCATCACCCCGTACAGGATCGAGAACGCGAGCCCGCTCAACAGGCTGAACTGGGTGTCCGTCAGGCTGAGATCGCGCTTTATGGGCTCGATCATCAGGGACAGCGCCTGGCGGTCGACGAACGACAGCACGTACGCGGCCGTGCAGAGGGCCACGACATAGGTCCGGTACCGCGTGGACCTGGGGTTCTCCGGTGTCAGTTGCTCGGTCATGAACGGCGCCTCATCGAGTGACGGTGGTGCCCGGAATGCGGTGGAGCCCGGAAGGAGCGAGGGCCCATACCGTAACCGTGGTCCCGATGCCCGGCCACCGGGCGAACTCCGGTGCCCTGCCGGGTACTTACCGCACCGGAGCCGGGGAATGCCGGCCGGGCGGCTGCGCCTCCCCCGGCCCGCGCGCTCTCCGGGGCGGCCGCCGCCCCACCCGGCGGTACCCGCACCCCACGTCCGATTTCCGCCGGTCCGAGGCCGGGGCGCGGCGCACACTGGGACCTGTGAGGGATGACGAGACCAGGTACGAGGCGGTGTCGAGCCGGGATGCGCGGTTCGACGGGGAGTTCTTCTTCGCCGTGACGACGACCGGCATCTACTGCCGGCCGAGCTGTCCCGCGGTCACCCCGAAACGCGCCCACGTCCGGTTCTTCCCGTCGGCCGCCGCCGCGCAGGCGGGCGGCTTCCGGGCCTGCCGCCGCTGCCGCCCGGACGCCGCCCCGGGCTCCGCCGAGTGGAACGTCCGGGCCGACCTGGTCGGCCGGGCCATGCGGTTCATCGGCGACGGTGTCGTCGACCGGGAGGGCGTCGCCGGACTCGCCCGCCGCCTCGGATACAGCACCCGCCAGGTGCAGCGGCAACTCACCGCCGAGCTGGGCGCGGGCCCGGTGGCGCTGGCCCGGGCGCGCCGCGCGCACACCGCGCGGGTGCTGCTCCAGACCACCGAGCTGCCCGTCACGGAGCTGGCGTTCGCCGCCGGGTTCGCCAGCATCCGGCAGTTCAACGACACGATGCGGGAGATCTACGCCGGCACCCCGCGCGAACTGCGCGCCGCCGCGCCGCGCGGCCCGGCCCGCTCCGGCACCCGGCGCGCGGCGGACGGCCCCGCGCCCCACGGGATACCGCTGCGCCTGGCCCACCGCGGCCCGTACGCCGCCACCGCGCTCTTCGACTTCCTCGCGGCCGACGCCGTGCCCGGGATCGAGGAGACGGTCGGCCCGCGCGGCCGCCGTACCTACCGGCGCACCCTGCGGCTCAGCTACGGCACCGCCATCGCCGAGGTCGACGAGGCCCCCGGCGGCGCGGCCCGGCGCCCGCGCGCGGGCGAGCCGCAGCGGGCCCCGGCTGGCGGCTGGCTGGAGTGCCGGCTGCGGCTGACCGACCCGCGCGACCTGGCCACCGCCGTCCAGCGGCTGCGGCGCCTCTTCGACCTGGACGCCGACCCGTACGCCGTCGCCGAGCGGCTGGGCGGCGATCCGCTGCTCGGCCCGCTCGTCGCCGCCCGCCCGGGGCTGCGGTCACCGGGCGCGGCCGACCCCGAGGAACTGGCCGTACGGACCGTGCTCGGCGGGCCCCCGGAGCGCGCCGCGGAGCTGGTCGCCGCCCACGGCGAGCCGCTGGACGCCACCGACGGCGGCCTCACCCATGTGTTCCCGGCACCCGGCGCCCTCCTCTCCGCCGAGGTCCCGGCCCCGGTACGGGCGCTGTGCGCGGCGCTCACCGACACCACCCTCGACCTGGGGGCCGGCGCCGACCGCGCCGAGGCCGCACGGGTCCTGCGGACGCTGCCCGGTGTCGGCGCCCACGCCGTCGGCCACCTCCGGATGCGGGCCCTGGGCGACCCCGACGCGGGCCCGGACGGCGCGCCCGAGGCATGGCGGCCGTGGCGCGCCTACGCCCTGCACCACCTGTGGAACGCGGGGCTGGTCACGCCCGGCGCCTTCGCCCTGCCGGCGCTCGCCGCCCGGTGACCGCCGGGCCCGCGCCTCACCCCGCGAGCACCGCACCCGCCCACGCCCCCACCACCAGCAGACACGCGAACAGCTCCACCAGCACGCTCAGCCCGACCGCCCGCATCGCCGTACGGGTGGCGGCCCAGGCGTCGCCGTGGCTGCCGAGCCGGACCCGTTCCAGCAGGTAGTGCGTGCCGAGGGCGCAGAGCGGGGCGCCGATCACGGGAATCACGAAGAACCCGACGATCCCGGCGGCACCGGAGAGGAACAGCACGCGGTACGGGGTCCCCGCCACCCGCAGATTGCGCGTCGGCAGCAGGAACTTCACCGCCTGCTGGAGCAGGAGCAGCGCGGTGGCGGCGATCAGTACCGCCCATGCCACCGACGTCTGCTCCGTCATGGCCCACCACAGCACGCCCGCCCAGACGATCGGCGTCCCGGGGACGCCGGGCACCAGCACCCCGAACAGCCCGAGCAGCAGCACCAGCCCGACGGCGAACAGCTGCCACCCGCTCACGGGGCGCCCCCGCCGGTCCGGTCGGCCGCTTCCGCCACGGCGCTCCCCCGTTCCGGCACGCTGCGCACGCTCATGGCCCAAGCCTGCCGGACGTGACCCGAACGCGCTCCCCGGGCCGGTCCCACCGGACGCCGGGCCCACACCGTGGTACGCGCCCACCGCGCCGCCCCGCGACCCGGCCGGGGCGGGCCCGGTGGCCGGGTGGGCCGTCCGGCGGAACGTCCGGGCGAACACATCTTCGCGCCCTGTTTCCCCGCCGCCGGCGCGTGGACAATACGGCGCATGAACCAGCAGGGCGCACCATGCCGCGGGCCGGAGGACGACTGGTGGCGGCAGCTTTACGGCGACATCCGTCCGGACCGGGACCATCCGGGCCACGGCCCCGCCACCCCGGGGCGGCTCCTCCCCGCACCGGCCGACACCGGCCCGTCCGGCGCCACCGACACCTTGGACGAACGGGTCGCATCGGCGCTCCGCGCGCTGCATGCGCCACCGGGGGCGCCGGACGGCCTGAGCGGCCCGGGCGGCCCGAGCGGACCGAGCGCCCTGGGTGCCCCGGGCGGCCCGAGCGGCCAGGGGGTCCCGGGCGCCCTGACCGGTCCCGCGGGGCCGACGGTGCCGGGCCCGGCGGCGGGGCCCCCGGCCCCTGCCGCGGCGTTCCCGCGTCCCCCTTACCCCTCCGTGACGCCCCCGGACGCGCCCGTCTCCCCTCCTGATTCCTCTGCGACGGACCGGGAGCTGCCCCCGGCCCGGGGAGCCGCGAGCGCCACGGTTCCGTCGCCCGCCGTCCCGGTGTCTCCGGACCCGGTACCTCCGCTCCCGGTCGAGCCGGCGGCCGACGTGTCCCGCCCCGCCCCGCTGCCGGCTGTCGGGCTGCTCCCGCCCGGGCTGCTGCCGCCGGAGGAACTGCCGGTCGGCCTCTCCGCCGCCGACGCGCCGCCGTGGCCGTTCCGCTCCGGGACCCTGCCGCCCGGATTGCTGCCCCCGGAGGAGCTGCCGTCCGCCCGCCCCGACGCGGGCGTTCGTACACCCCCCGGACCACGGCCGCTCCCCGACGAGCGGCCACCGACGGCTGCGGCAGCGACCCCGGCGGCACCGTCGCAGGAGGGACCGCCGCCCGTTGCTCCGGCGCCCCCGGAGCCGACGGACCCGGAGCCCGCGCCCCGCCCCGAGGCGCAGCCGGACGCCGAGGACGCACCGGGTGGCTGGGGCGCGCCGGAGGCCGTGGCGGGACCGGCGCCCGAGAGCGGGCCGGAGGCCGAGAGCGGACCGGCGCCCGAGAGCGGGCCGGAGGCCGAGTCGGCCACCGCGGCTGCGGAGACCTTGCTGCCGGAGGAGACGCCGCCGTCACGCACGGAGCGCGAGCCGTCGCGCACGGAGCCCGCACCGTCGGCCGACGCGCCGAAGCCGGAGGCGGAAGCGCCGCCCCTCGCGGGTGAGCGGGAGCCCGTCGCGGCGGGTGAGCGGGAGCCCGTCGCGGCGGGTGAGTTGGAGCCCACCGAGGTCCCGGCCGACCTCGCCGACCTGGCCGACCCTGCCCACCCGGCCGTACGGGACGCCGCGCCCGAGCTTCCCGACTCCCTCGACGCCGTACCGGACCTCGGGTCCGAACCGGCCGCCGGAGCCGCCCCGGAGTCCCGGTCCGAACCGGCCGACGACGCTGCCGTACCGGCCCCCGCCGCTGCACCGGACGCTGCCGTCGCCCCGGTCACGGCCGTCGCCCCGGTCACCGGAGCGGCCCCGGATCCTCAGCCCGAGCCGGTCGCCGGAGCCTCCCCGGAGCCCCGGTCCGAACCGGCCGCCGAAGCCGCACGGCCCCCCGAAGCCGAATCGGCCCCCGCCCCCGCCCCCGAAAGCACCCCCGGACCCCCGCCGGACCCGGGGACCGCGCCCGCGCCACCCCTCTCCTTCATCGGTGACCGTCCGCCCACCTACGCCGCCGAGCCCGTCGCCCTGCCCGTCGCCGATCCCGCGGCGCTGGGGGAGTTGGTGCCCGACACGGTGCTGGACGGGGCGCAGTACGGCTCGCTCACGTTGCGGGCCGTGTCGCAGCGGGGCGACTCGGCGCGCTACCGGGGGGCGCCGCGCCGGGACGCGCTGCTGCTGGCGCGGTTCGGGAGCGGTGCGCAGACCCTGATCCTGGCGGCCGTCGCGTCCGGGCCCGCCGTCGGGGACCCGCGGGCGGCGCACGACGCCTGTGCCTGGATCGGCGGGGCCGTGGCGCGCAGCGGCACCCGATTGGCGGAGGACCTGCGCACGGACCACCGCAGCGCCCTGCGCTCCGGGCTCCAGCGGCTCGCCGACCGTGGCTACGGCAAGCTGCGGGAGCGCACCGCGGGGCCCGGCGGGGTGCCGGCGGCACCGGCCGCGGTGCGCTGTCTGCTGCTGCCCGCCGATCCGGCGTGCCGGACGCGGGTCTTCTTCGGTGTCGGCGAGGGCGGCTTCCTGCGGCTGCGGGACGGGGTCTGGGAAGACCTCGAACCGCCGGCCGGCGGCCCGGGGGCGGAGGCGGACGGCTCCCCGCGCCCCGCGCCGTTCCTCTTCACGACCGTCACCGGGCACCGCGGTGACGCCCTGCTGCTGTGCAGCGCCGGGCTCGCCGAACCGCTCGCCGACGAACCCGCCCTCGCCGACCGCCTCGCCGCCGACTTCTCCGGCCCGCAGCCGCCCGGCCTGACCTCCTTCCTCTCCTCCGCCCAGGTCCGGGTCAAGGGCCACGCCCGCGACCGCACGGCCGTCGGGGTGTGGGACACGTAGCGCGCCGCACGGGGGCCGGGGCCCGCGCGCCCGCCGGGCCGCCCCGCCGCCGTCCGCCCGGGTGGCAGCGGAGGCGGAGCCCGGCGCCTCATGGGTTCATGGGAGGGACGGCCCACCGACGGCGGCGAAGGAGCGAACGGGACATGGCGAAGCAGACCGTGGCCGAGCAATTCGTGGACATCCTGGCCCGGGCCGGGGTGCAACGGCTGTACGGCGTCGTCGGCGACAGTCTCAACCCCGTCGTCGACGCGATCCGCCGCTCGCGGGCGATCGACTGGATCCAGGTGCGGCACGAGGAGACCGCCGCGTTCGCCGCGGGCGCCGAGGCGCAGATCACCGGCAAGCTCACCGCCTGCGCCGGATCCTGCGGCCCCGGCAACCTCCACCTCATCAACGGGCTCTTCGACGCCCACCGCTCGATGGCCCCGGTCCTCGCGCTCGCCTCGCACATCCCGGCCGGTGAGATCGGCACCGGCTACTTCCAGGAGACCCACCCGGACCGGCTGTTCGCCGAGTGCAGCCACTACAGCGAGATGATCTCCAGCCGGCAGCAGATGCCGCGGGTCCTGCAGACCGCCATCCAGCACGCCGTCGGCCGCAGCGGCGTCTCCGTCGTCTCGCTGCCCGGCGACATCGCGGCCGAGGCGGCGCCCGACCGCGCCATCGAGCACGCGCTGGTCACCGCCCGCCCGTCGGTCCGCCCCGGCGACGCGGAGATCGACCGGCTCGCCGAACTCGTCGACGCGGCAGGCAAGATCACCCTGTTCTGCGGCAGCGGCACCGCGGGCGCCCACGCGGAGGTGATGGAGTTCGCCGAACGCGTCAAGGCACCCGTCGGCCACGCCCTGCGCGGCAAGGAGTGGATCCAGTACGACAACCCGTACGACGTCGGCATGAGCGGACTGCTCGGCTACGGCGCCGCGTACGAGGCGACCCACGAATGCGATCTGCTGATCCTGCTCGGCACCGACTTCCCGTACAACGCCTTCCTCCCCGACGATGTGAAGATCGTCCAGATCGACGTCCGGCCCGAACACCTCGGCCGCCGCTCGCAGCTGGCCCTCGGTGTCTGGGGCGACGTCCGTGAGACGCTGCGCTGTCTGACGCCCAAGGTGCAGATCAAGTCACAGCGCGCCTTCCTCGACCGGATGCTCAAAAAGCACGCCGACGCGCTGGAGGGCGTGGTCAGCGCGTACACCCGCAAGGTCGAGAAGCACATCCCGATCCACCCGGAGTACGTCGCCTCCGTCCTCGACGACGAGGCCGACGACGACGCGGTGTTCACCGTCGACACCGGGATGTGCAACGTCTGGGCCGCCCGCTACCTGACGCCCAACGGCCGCCGCCGGGTGATCGGTTCGTTCACCCACGGCTCGATGGCGAACGCGCTGCCGCAGGCGATCGGCGCGCAGTTCATCGACCCGGGACGGCAGGTCGTGTCGATGTCCGGCGACGGCGGTTTCACGATGCTGATGGGCGACTTCCTCACGCTCGTCCAGTACGACCTGCCGGTCAAGGTGGTGCTGTTCAACAACTCCTCGCTCGGCATGGTCGAGCTGGAGATGCTGGTCGCGGGCCTGCCGTCGTACGGGACCACCAACCGCAACCCGGACTTGGCCGCGGTCGCCCGGGCGGCCGGTGCGCACGGGATCCGGGTGGAGAAGCCCAAACAGCTGCGGGGCGCGCTGCGCGAGGCGTTCGCGCACAAGGGGCCCGCGCTGGTCGATGTCGTCACCGACCCCAACGCGCTCTCCATCCCGCCGAAGATCAGCGCCGAGATGGTGTCCGGCTTCGCGCTCTCCGCCGGGAAGATCGTGCTGGACGGCGGCGTCGGGCGGATGCTTCAGATGGCACGGTCCAACCTGCGCAACATTCCCCGTATGTGACGTGGTGTCATGCAAGAGGTGAACGCCGTATGTCCGGATCGCGGCGTTCCGCGTGTGGCCGGACGCCCGGTGGGGTGGACCTGTGAAAGTCGAAGCATGTCGCCTTTCCCCGTGGGCATGCATCTCCGTGAGGCTGTTCGAGAGAGCCGGTGGGACGTCTGGGGGGCGGGGGAGAGATGCGTCAGCCTGTGCGGCGCGAGGACGGCGAGCGACACGGTGCGGCGGCCGAGGGGGGCCGGGGCACCGCGGTGGTCGCCCGCGCGCCAGGAGTGCTGGAACGAAGAATCCGCCCCGCCGATCTGGGGGCGGTCGCGGAAGTGCGCCACGCGTTACAGGAGTTGCTGCACCGCTGGGACGGCCCGGCGTCCGAAGGGCTCTGCGACACGGCTGCGCTGCTCGTCAGCGAGCTGGTGACCAACGCCCTCGTGCACACCACCGGCGGCGCGCTGCTCACCGCCACCGTCACCGACCGGCTCCGGGTCGAGGTGCGGGACTGCGCCTCCGCCCGCCCCGAGCCGCGCCCGCCGACAGGCGACGGCACCTCCGGCCGGGGCCTGATCCTCGTCCGCTCCCTCGCCGACGCCTGGGGCGTACGGCCGCACGGGCTCGGCAAGAGCGTCTGGTTCGAGCTGGGCGGCGAACCGGCCTGAGGCGCGCCCACGGGGCGGGTGCTCCGGCGCGGTCCGCCGGGCCCGTCAGCCGAACTGCCGCTCGATCTCGGCGAGTTTCTCCTCCAGCGAGTCCAGCCGCGGCAGCGTCTGGGTGTCGTCCTCCGCCGTCAGATCGACGGTCCCCGGACGCGCCCCGGCGGCGTCGGCCTCGGCGCCGCTGACGGCCTTCAGTGCCGGGCGGGACGGCGACGGCTGCTCACCCGCGGGCGGCTGCGGCGCCTCGCCGACGGGCTGCGGCTCACCGGCGGCGCCGGGCCCCGGCAGCGCACCGGACGGGGTCCCGGACGGCTCCACCGGCAGCTGCCGAGCCGCCCGGCGCAGGCCCCGGCTCCGGTGCTGCCGGTTGAGCGCCCGGATCCGGGCGCGGTCGATCCGCCCCTGGTCGCGGCGGCGCATCCGGCGCCGCGTCTTCTCCCGGCGGTCCTCCCGGACCTCCTCCACCGCCTCGTCCAGCGAGCGCACGCCCTCCAGCAGCATCAGCGACCAGGCGGCGAACGTCTCCCGCGGTGCCCGCAGCCACCGCACCACCCGGATCTGCGGCAGCGGCCGGGGAACCAGCCCCTGCTCGCGCAGCGCCGCGCGCCGGGTCTGCTTCAGCGCCCGGTCGAAGAGGACGGCCGCCGACAGCGACATCCCGGCGAAGAACTGCGGCGCGCCCGCGTGGTCCAGGCCCCGCGGCGCGTGCACCCAGTTGAACCACGCGGCGGCCCCGGCGAACGTCCACACCAGCATCCGCGAGCCGAGGGCCGCATCGCCGTGGCTGGCCTCGCGCACGGCGAGCACGGAGCAGAACATCGCCGCGCCGTCGAGGCCGAACGGGACGAGGTACTCCCAGCCGCCGGAGAGGTTGAGGTTCTGCTTGCCGAAGCCGACCAGCCCGTGGAAGGACAGCGCCGCGGCCACCGCCGCACAGCAGAACAGCAGCAGGTAGGAGGCCATGGCGTAGACGGTCTCCTTGCGGCGGCGGCGCTCCTCGCTGCGCTCCCAGGAGTCCTCGCCGTACGACGGCCGCTTCGCCGCCCGCCTGCTGAACAGCAGCACACCCCCGGCGGTCAGCACCCCGGCGAGCAGCAGCACCCCCGGAACCAGCCAGTCCAGTGCCGTGTCGGTCAGTCTCATTCGGGGATCCTTCGGGTAGGGGTACGCGTTTTCGCGCGCCACCTTGACGGAAGTCGCCGCCCGCCTCCCGGGATTCGGGACAAGTGAACGCCAAGGGGTGCAAGGAGACCTGTTCTTGTCGGCGTGTCCGTCGAACGTCCGTAGGGGAGCGCCGCGTTGTGTTCGATGACCGTGTGGCGGAGGTCAGCGGCGCCAGAGGAGTTCCGGGCGGTACGGCGTGCAGGGGGCCAGGCGCAGCGTGGGCGCGGGCCGGATCATGTCGTCCTGGTGGAGGCAGCGGTCGCCGGAGCCGATCCGGCCCCGGTCGTCGGTCCACCATCTCTGGCCCGGTGGGCCGTCGCACGGTGCGAGGCCCGGTGCGGCGGCGGCCGTCAGACACAGCCGCCCGGCCGCCGGCCGCAGCCGCCCGCCGGGGCCGAACCGCCACGACTGGGCCGGGGAACCGTCGCACGGCCGGGTCCGGACGGCCGGGGCGGCGCTCGCGTCCAGGCAGCGTTCCACGGCGCCGCCCCGGTCCGTGCCGCCGATCCCCGACATGATCTCGCCGCCCCGTGGCTCCCGGTGCGTCCGCGGGTACTCCCGGCGCAGCCACCCCCGGTACAGGCCCCTCGGATGCGGCTGGGGGCAGCGGAGCGGGACGCAGGTGACGCCGCGCAGATAGGCGTCGAACCCGTCCGTCTTCCGGACCGCCTGCTCCGGCGTCAGGTTGGCGGGCAGGGTGGACAGCGGATAGCCGAGGTACCCGCGGACGTCCGGGTGGTCCTGGACGACGAAGGCGGCCCGCCGGAAGTAGCGGGCGGCGACGGCGTGGTCGCTGTGGTCGGCGAGCGGGTCGGCGGGGGCGCCGAAGCGCGTGTTGTCGAAGTCCAGCGTCCGGACACCGTCCGTGGCCCCCTTCCCGGCCAGCACGGACAGCGCATCGACCAGGGAGCTGTCGGTGTACGCGCGGGTGCCGTCGGTCGAGCGCAGGACGCGCTCTTCGCCGCGGACGAGCTTCAGCAGGCTCTGCCGGTGGTGCGCGGCGCTGCCCTCGCCGTACGGGAAGCCGTCCGGCAGGCCGAAGAACGTCAGCCGCACCTCGGGCCGGCCGGCCAGCGTGAACGACGGGATGCGCGTCGCCCGCACCGGGAGGTCGTCGCGCCGCCAGACGTTCGGGGCGCCGGCCAGCTGCGCGTAGGCGGCGCGGACGCCGTGCTCGCGGTCGAGGACATAGCCGTTGAGCGGCGCCGCGTGGCCGGCGTCGCCGGTGGTCAGATAGACGGTGTGCACCGGGCAGCGGGCGGACAGCAGCTGCTGGACCCGCGGGGTGACGAAGAGCAGGTCGTCGTCCTCGTGCGCGACGCCCACCAGCGTCCGCCGGCAGGGCGCGGCCCGGTCGCCGCCCCGGGCCTGCGCCGGATCGCCGGTGGCGCCGGGGCCGGTGGGCGTCAGCAGGGCGGTCAGGGTCAGGGCGAGGACCAGGAGCGCCGTCATCGCCGAGGGGCCGGGGCGCGGGCGCCGTCCGGGTGCTTCGCGGTGACAGCGTCCGTCGGCCATGCGCCCTCCCGGTGTGCCTGGCGGTCGCCGCGGGGCGGGCCGCGGACTGAGCGTCCCGCCACGGCCGGGGACGGAAACCGGCGCGCCGCGGCGTTCACCCGGTCGGCCGCGGCCGCACCGTGGTCAGGGCTGCCGGGTGCCGCGGGTGAGGTGGTCGACGTGGTAGTAGCGCGCGACGCACGGCGCCGACCAGCGCGGGGTGCCGTGCGCGTCGAACGGCTCCGTCATCCGGGCGATGACCAGCGGCGTGTACGGCACCGTCCGCGCACCGGCGGCCGCCGCGGCGCGCAGCGACCGGTCCTGCCGCTCCCACGCCTGCGCCCGCGACCGCATCGCGGTGTCGAGGTGCGCCAGGCCGGCCAGCAGTGCGGCGCAGACCACCGCACACACCGCCGCGGCTGCCACCAGCGGCGGACCGGTCCGCCGCACCCGTCGCCGTACCGCGCGGCCCAGCAGGACGCCCGCGCCGAGGAGCAGCACCAGGTAGAGGAAGACGAAGTCGTTCCAGATGCGGGTCGAGGACGTCACATGGCCGCCGAAGACCGGATACGCCAGCAGCGTGCACAGATAGCCGGAGAGCAGGAAGACCACGGCACCGGCGACGGCCGGCGCGGCGGCGCCGCGCGGTGGGCGGGGCGGACCGTCGCCGGTGGGCCGGGTGAGCAGGGCGAGCAGCACGCCGACGGCGACGGCGGCGAGATAGGGCCAGCTCGTCAGCAGCATGCCGAGGATGCGGGCGAAACCCTCCAGGGCGCCGAGCAGCGAGTCCGGGGCGAACAGCTGGGAGGTCGCCGCATCGTGCCGCTCGCGGCGGATCCGCAGCCCCGGCGAGGTGTAGAGCAGCACCCCGCCGACCAGCGCGCCCGCCAGACCCGCCGCGCACCAGCGCCGCAGGAACGGCCGCATCCGCTCCCCGGCGATCCGCCCGGCCAGCAGCCGGGCGGCGGTCAGCACCAGCACGGCGACGACGGTGGTCTCCTCCGACAGCGTCGCCGTCAGGACGCCCGCGACCCACACGGTGCCCAGGGCCGCCCGCCGCCCGGTGCGCGTCCTGGCCCGCAGCAGCGGCAGCGCCGCCGCGCAGGCCAGCACCGGCGGCAGGGTGTGCGACACCGACGCGGCGGGCCAGAAGAACGTCTTGTACGTGTTCCGGGAGGCGAAGAGGAAGAGCGCGGTGAGGACGGCGGCGACGAGCGGCGCGGTCCCGGCGGGCGCCGTGACGGCGGCCCGGCGCAGCGCCGCCGCCGTCACCGCCCACAGGATTCCCAGCATCAGGACGCCGCTGAGCAGCGGGAACCACTGGTGTCCCGCCACGTCGAACCGCGCGTACGCGCCGACCAGCAGGGCGTTGACGACGCGCCCGTTGTCCTTGGTGTAGAAGGTGTCGACCAGCGCGGAGACGCCGCCGTCGCGCACCATCGGCAGGAAGCACCACTCGTCGCCGCTCGGCCGCACCCAGCGGCCCGACCACGACGCGACGGCGAGGAGCGTCAGCGGCGCCAGGGCGAGCAGCGCCACCCAGCGGCCACCGGGCCGGGCGGCGGGCTCCGGTGTGCCGGGCTCCCGCGCCGGCCGCGGCGCCGGGCCCGGTTCGCGGGGGACGGTGGTGCCGGTGGCGCGGTCGGCCATGGCGGTACTGCCTTTCGACGTCGCCGCCCGCGCGGGCGGCCGGTCCGTGAGGTGGTCAGCCCGCTTCGGGCCGGTCGGCCGGGCGCCCGAGCGGTGCGGCCGTCCGGCGCGGCGGAGCGGACGCCGCGCCGCCGGAGATGATGGCCCACCGGGCGAGCAGGAAGGTGACGGGGGTGACGAGGAACCCGGCGGCTAGCGCGGCGAGGTTCCGGTCCATCCCGAACCGGCTGACCGCGACGTAGAGCAGCGCGCCGGACGCCACCAGGTTGAAGACGCTCGACAGCGGATAGCGCGCAAGCCCCCGCCAGGTGGGCCGGGTGTGGCAGGTGAAACGCGAGTTGAGCAGGAACGACCCGAGCGTGCTGACCGCGTAGCCCAGGACGTGCGCGGCGAGATAGGGGAGGGTGCGGTTGAGCGCGGCGTAGACGGCGAGGTAGACGGCGGTGTTGGCGAAGCCGATCAGCACGAACACCGCGAACTGCCGGGGGAGCCGCGGCAGTCGCAGCGCCGGGCGCGGCGCGGGCTCCGGCCCGGTCGGCGCCGCGGTCACCGCCGCCGGGACGGCCACGGGCACCGGATCGGCCGCCGGAGCGGCGTCGGTCTCCCGTACGACATACGGCGGTCGGCGTTTCGCCTCGTGGTAAATGCGGCCCACGTATTCGCCGATGACGCCGAGTGTGACCAGCTGAATTCCGCTCAGCGCCACGATGGCGGTCAGCAGTGTGGCATAGCCCGGTACGTTCGCACCGTTCAGCGCGACATTGCCGACGACCCACAGGGCGTAGGCGAGAGCGGAGAGGAAAACCCAGAGCCCGCCGTAGATGGCGAGGCGCAGCGGGCGGTTGTTGAACGAGAGGAGGCCGTCGATACCGTAATTCAGTAGCCTTCTGCTGCCCCATTTCGAACAGCCGGCGGCGCGTTCGGCATTGCGGTACCGGAAGGTGACCGTCTCGAATCCGATCCAGGAGAAGATGCCTTTCGAGAAACGGTTGTTCTCCGGCAGCGACAGGACGCTGTCCACCGCGCGCCGCGACAGCAGCCGGAAATCCCCGGCGCCGTCCACGAGTTCCACGTCCATGAAGCGGCGCACCAGCGCGTAGTAGGTGCGGCTGAGCGCGGTGCGCACCAGGGCGTCGCCGGCCCGGTCCCGCCGCGGGACGACCTGGTCGTAGCCGTGCCGCTGGAGGGCGACCATCCGCGGGATCAGCTCCGGCGGGTGCTGGAGATCGGCGTCCATCAGCACCACCGCCCGGCCGCGGGACATGCGAAGCCCCGCGAGCATGGCGGCCTCCTTGCCGAAGTTCCGGCTGAAGAAGGTGTAGCGCACGCGGGGGTCGGCCGCGGCGAGCGTGCGCAGCAGCGCTCCGGTGCCGTCGGCGCTCCCGTCGTCCACGTAGCAGATCTCGAAGGGTTCCCCGGTGCGGTCGAGGGTGGTGACGAGAGCGGTGTGGAACGTCTCGATGACAGCTGCCTCGTTGAAGCACGGCACCACAACCGAGATCTGAAGAGTGGTCACCTTGCTCTCCTCGCATCGGAACGGATGAGGTCCGTACCGGAGCGGGTCGGGTGCCGCGGCGGAACGGGCGGGTGCCCGGAGCCCGGTACGCCGTTCCGGAATGCGGGTGATGTCCCCCGTATTCCTCCGGATGGCGCGGGCGGCCCGGCTCCCCTTCACACCCCACGGCCGCATCTCATCACAGAACGCGCCCCACGCATTCGCCACACGCCACCGGGTGCCGGACTGACCCGAACGGCCCAATCCCCGCCCCTTCCCGGTAAGGAACGGGAAAAGGCGGGCGAATGATTTACGTATCGGTAACGCCGTTACGCAAGTGGTGAGTTGCCCGTGACCGATTCACCGGGATTTCCCTGAGGGGTTTCCCGGTGGCCCGTCAACCACGACAGGATCAGGCGGAGTTCGGCGGTGGTGGTGCCGCGTTCCGCGGGATCGGCGGTGAGATGGGCGGCGTCGATCAGATGGCGGATCCAGCGGGCGGCGGACGGCGCGGGCAGCGGCAGGATGCGCCCGGGGCGCTCCGCCAGGCGCTCCAGCAGGGTCGTCAACGCCTCCTGGAGCTGCGCGTCGAGGGCGGCGAGCAGCCGGGCGAACTCCGGGTCGCGGTTGGCCTGGAGGAGGGCGGCGGAGGCGAGGCCGGGGGCCAGCGGATCGGTCAGTTCGTCGATGAGATGACCGGTGAGCAGGGCGAGACCGGTGTCCGGATCGGGTGCGGCCAGCGCCTCCGCGCAGCGCCGGGCCGTCCGCGGCAGATCGTCGGCGAAGACCGCGTGGAACAGCTCCCGCTTGGTGGCGAAGTAGTGGAAGAGGGTGCCGGAGCCGATTCCGGCCCGGCGGCAGACCGCCGCGGTGCTGGTGCCGTCGACGCCGTGGGCGGCGAACTCGGCGGCCGCCGCCTCGACGATCGCGGCGCGGCGGCGGGCATGGACTTCGGGGTTCACGGTACGCACCCCTCAATAATAGAGTGACTGCTCTGTTAATGTGCCGGGGTGTCCTCAGACCCTGCTGTTCTCGCCCCGTCCGCCCGGCGGCCGTGGTGGCGCCGTGCCGCGCCGGTCACCGGTCTCCTCCTGCTCTCGCCGTTCTGCGCCGAGTACCTGATCGGCTATCAGGGCGTGCTCACCAGCCCCGTCGAGCTGCTGGTCGCCGTGGTGCTCGTGCTGCCGATCTACGGTGCGCCCGCGGTGCTGATCCGCGACCTCACCCGGCGCGCCGGCCGCGGCTGGCCGACGCTGCTGCTGCTCGCCACGGCGGCGGGGTTGATCCAGGCGGGCTGGATCGACCAATCGCTCTTCAACCACCGGGACTTCGCCGACGGCCCGCTGCCCACCCCGCTGCCCGGCATGGATGTCGACGCGAGTCAGCTGCTGACCTTCCTCGTCGGCCATGTCGTCTGGAGCTTCGGCGCACCCGTCGCCGTGATCGAGTCCTGCGTACCGGACCGCGCCGGGCGCCCCTGGCTGGGGTGGCAGGGGACGGCGGCGCTCGCCGTGGTGTACGCGGCCGGTGCGGTCTTCTTCACCTGGCAACTCGTCGTCCTGCCGGACTTCCACGCGCGGCCCGGGCAGCTCGTCGCCGTCGGGGTGGCGGTGGCCGCGGCCGTGGGCGCGGCGTTCGCGCTGCCGCGGCGGACCGCGCGGGCGGCCGGCACCGTCCCGCCGCCGTGGTGCGCGGGCCTCGCCGCGCTGGTGCTGCTCGCCGCGTTCGTCACCCTCAACGACCAGGGGGCCTGGCGCGGCGTGACCGTCGCGGTGGCCGCGCTGACACTCCTCGGGGTGCTGCTCGCGCACTGGTCGCACCGGCCGGCATGGGGCCGCCGTCACCGGCTGGCCGTCGCCGCCGCCGCGCTGCTGCTCTACGCCGCCCTCGCCTTCGCCGTGAACCCGGAGCACGCCCCGCAGCCGCTGCTGTACGCCTCGCGCGGCGCCGCCCTGCTGGGTGTGGTGGCGCTGCTGTACGTCGCGGCGCGCCGCACCGTACGGGCCCGGCCGGCCGGCTGACCCGCGCTCAGCCGGCGGCGGTCAGCCGGGCGACACGGTCGGCGTCGCAGGTGCGGGGGCAGGTGACGCAGGTGTCCTCGGGGCGCAGCGTGTAGAACATGCAGCAGCTGGCGCGGTCCCGGGTCGGCAGCGCCGCGCCGTCCGGCCCGGTCAGCTCGCGGAACGCGGCGGAGCCGACGTACGGGGCGGTGGCGCCGGGCAGCAGCCGCGCCAGCTCGGCGACGGCGCGCCGCTCCTCGCCCAGCAGATGCCCGAGGTACCACAGCCCCTCGACGATCTCGTCGGACGCCATGCCCCACAGGGCGCGCGGGCCGCGCCGCATCCGGCCGCGGAAGCCGTCCAGTACCGGCCCCAGATGCTCGGCCACCGCCTCCCGCACCGCACCGCGCAACGCCTCCTCGTCGGGGACCACCCGCGCCCCGGGCAGCTCCGCCGCCGGGTCCCCGGGAAGGCAGGCGAACGAGCGAACGCGTACCGCCATCCGGCCCTCGTCGCGCCGGAAGGCGACGTCGGCGGCGGGCAGCGACGGCACCCGGCGGTGCAGGAACCACGGCACGGTGATCAGCAGACAGGCGGGCCAGGCGTAGCGGTGCAGCGCGAAGGAGGCCACCACGTCGGGTCGGCCGCGGGTGCCGTAGTCCCGCTGGATCTGCTCGTCGTCCCAGGTCAGAAAGGTTTCCAGGGCCTCGCCTCCGGCCGCGAGGGACGCGGCGGTCACCCAGCCGTCGCCCTCCGGCAGCGCGGCGTCCGCCTCGGTGACCCGCAGCGCGGGGAAGACCTCGGTCAGCCGCGCATAGGCGCCGGAGAGCGGGGAGGTGCGGGCGGACGTGGCGAGGGCAGAGGGCATGCGGAGACCACCGAATCGCGATCGTTAGCAGGTAAGGCTTACCTTAGCGGAAGCGTACCTGTGGGGCGCGAGCTGGGAACCTTCGCGCTCGGCGCCTAAAGTTCGGGGGATGTCAGGAGGCACCCCCATGGAACAGGCCACAGCGGACCACGGACCGGCGGCCCGCCCCCGGGTGCCCGCCCAGGCCGGCCCCGTCGCAGACCGGAGCGGCACCGGGCCCGGACGGACCGGCCCCGGCGCGGACCGGCAGGAGCGCGCCGCCCCCGGGACGGCCGCCGCCGGGCCCCGGCCGGAGGCCGCGCCGCCCGTCGTCCGGCCGCGCCGCCACTCCGTCCGCGCGCAGATCCTCGCCGCGCTGCGGCAGTCGCTGCTCGCCGGGGAGCTGACGCCGGGGCAGGTCTACTCCGCGCCCGCCCTCGGCGCGCGGTTCGGCGTCTCGGCGACCCCGGTCCGGGAGGCGATGCAGCAGCTCGCGGGCGAGGGCGCCGTCGAGGTGGTGCCCAACCGCGGCTTCCGGGTCGCCGAGCACAGCGTCCGCGACCTCGCCGAGGTGGCGGAGGTGCGGGCGATGCTGGAGATCCCGGCGGTGGTCCGGCTGGCGGGCGCGGTGCCGTGCCCGGAGCGCTGGGAGGCGCTGCGCGCGCTGGCCGCCGACGGGGTCGCCGCCGCTGCGCGGGGCGACCGCGTCGGGTACGCCGAGGCGGACCGCGCCTTCCACCACGCGCTGATGACCCTCACCGGCAACCGCCGGCTGGCCGCGGTCGTCGACGATCTGCTGCGCCGGGCCCGCCGCCCGGCCGGCGGGCCCCGCCCGCGCCCGGCGGACCTCCAGGCGGACGCCGCGCAGCACGAGGCGCTGGTGGACGCGTTGGCCGCCGGCGAGGCGGACCGCGCCGCAGGTCTCGCCCGCGACCATCTCTCGCCCGCCCGCCACCGGTTCTGAGGCGCCCGGCCGGCGGCACCGGCCGGGCGCCCGTACGGGGTGCGGTCAGTCCGTCACCAGCTTCTCCAGCGGGAGCGCCGCGACATCGGCGGCGGGCCGGGAGAGGTAGAGGTCGGCGTGGTAGAAGCCGTCGGCCTCCTTGCCGGCGGTCGGCAGGGCGCGCGCCGCCAGCGCCGTGAAGGCCGCCTGCCGCTCGCCGTCGTCCGCGAACCGGCGCTGACGAAACGTTCGGGCGGGCAGCTTCTCCGTCACCAGCCCGGCGCGCGTCAGCAGATCGGACACCGGATCGTACGAGACGGTGCGCAGCACGAACGCGGCGATCCACGGCGGCGCGGTCACCGAGTCGAGGAGATGGCCGAACGTGCGGGCCGTGATGTAGCCGACGCCGCCGGTGACGGTGATCAGATCGGTGCCGGCGAGCGCGGCGCGCAGTGCGGGGGAGGGCGGCGCGGTCTCCAGGTTCTCCGCGAAGCCCGCGTCCAGCAGCCCGGCCTCGCGGCCGTAGCGGACGGCCAGGTCCGCCGCGTCGACCCCGGTGAGATGGACCGCGTCGGCCCGGCGCAGGGTGGCGAAATACGCACGGTCGGCCGCCACCCGCCCGCCGCCGTCCGGACCGGGGGCGGTGTAGCGGTCGTAGAGGTCGGTGAGGGTCAGCTGGTGGTTGAGGAGCGCGGCGTTGATGCCGTACGAGCAGCACAGGTCGACGACGCGCAACGGCGGTCGGTCCGTGCGCCGGCGGTGCAGGGCGTCGACCGCGGCGCGGAACACCGCCTGGCCGTGGTGGGGTATCTGGTAGTCGAGCGGCTGGAGCGTCGTGAAGTAGCGGCGTGGATCCGGGCAGTTGTAGATCGCCTCGAAATCAGCCTTGCCCCAGTCGGACGAGGTGGTGGTGCGGTGCGCTTCAGTTGCCACGGATGCCTCCTGAAAGCTCTGCCGAACGGCGGGGGACCGGACCAGCATCCAGCCCGGACCCCGGGGCGGCACCGTCACTTGCGGCCATTTTCGGCGCTCCGGCCCGGGCTCGGGCCGTCCGCGGCGACCGTAGGGCGCGGCCGAGATGCCCTGGCTGCGCGGGTGTGACGGCCCGCCGCGGCGCCCGTTCCGGCCCCGCCGCCGTAGGTTTTCGGCCGATGAGGGCGCGGACGGGCATGGCCGACGCCCAGGGGTTGACGGGGTTCCTGCCCCGGCGCGGGGTGCGGGGCCCGGGGCGGGAGCGGCCCCGCCCCGGAGCCGTGGTCACCGTGGCGTCACGCGGGCTCCCCGCCCGGTCCGTCCGCCTCGTCGTTCCCGTCCAGCAGGGCGCGGGGGAAGCGCCCGGTGAGCCAGGTGGGGAGGCCGCCCATGAGGCGGAACAGGCGGGCCGCCTCGGTGAGCAGGTGGTCGGCGTCGGCCTCCGGCGCCGCGTCCGCCAGGGCGACCAACGCGGGCGCCGTGCCGACCAGGAAGCCCAACTCCTCCCGGATCCGCAGCGATTCGGCGAACCCGTGCCGCGCCTCGGTCATCTCGCCGTCCCGCAGGGCGAGTCCGGCGAGGTGGCGCCAGGTGGCGGAGAGGAGCAGGGCGTCCCCGGCGGCGGTGGCACCGGCGTGGGCCCGGCGATAGGCGGCGCGGGCGGCCTGCGGACTGTCCGCGACATGCTCGGACATCAGCCCGCGCCGGAAGTCCAGCAGCGGCCGTCCGGGCGCATCGGGGGCGAGGAGCGCCGCGGCCCGGCCGAGCGCGGAGCGGGCCTCGTCGGCGCGGTCGCGGACGCCCAACACCGTGGCGGTGTAGGCGAGATGGCCGCGTTCGCAGGCCGCGCCGCCGCGCTCCGCGTCGTCGGCGGCGAGCGCCTCCGCGGCGCGCAGCGCGTCCTCCGCCGCCGCCCAGCCCGCGGCGGTGTACATACAGCGTTCCACGAGGAGGGCGGCGCGGTGCAGGGCGGCCGGTGCGCTGCGGGCGGCGTGCGGCTCCAGCAGCGCCGCGGCATCGTCCCAGCAGCCACGGGAGCGCAGCCGCCACACGGCGCGGTCGAGCGGGTCGTCGCCGGGTGTCCGGGCCGCGGGGACCGGGGGTGGGGCGGGGGCCCGGCGGGCCGCTGCCGAAGTCGTGGATCGCGGGGACACGGGGGACGCGGTGGCGTCCGGGGATCCCTCGGGTTTCGCGGATTTCGGCATAGCGGTATCCGCCACCTTGCCCTCCCGAGCGCGCCATTGAGCTGGAAATGGAAGCCGTGGCCGAAGCCGTGGGCGCATCTCAGCACGGATTCCGTGGCGCGGCCAAGGGCTCGGGTGAAAGTTTTCACAAACGCCCGGAACTGCTCCGGCTCCCGGGAACGGCCGGTGATCACCGGGCCGCCGGGCCCGGCGCACACCCGGCGCACCCGGCGCACACCGCCCTGACACCGCCCGATCGTGGTACCCGGAACGGGCCCGGGAGCGGGGCGGACACGGCCGGCCCCGGCGCCACGTCCGCGGCCCTCGCGCGGCCCTGTCCCGTACGGCGTCGCCGGTGTACTCACCCGCCCGCCCCGGCGTGCGCCCCGGCCCGGGGCGCCACTGATCCGGTGGCGGCGGGCCGCCCGGCCTCAGCTCATCCGCAGCGCGAGGAAGAAGTCGAGCTTGTCCTCCAGGCGGGAGAGGTCACGGCCCGTCAGCTGCTCGATGCGGCCCACGCGGTAGCGCAGGGTGTTGACGTGCAGATGCAGGCGCCCGGCGCAGCGGGTCCAGGACCCGTCGCAGTCCAGGAACGCCTCCAGGGTGGGGATCAGCTCGGCGCGGTGGCGGCGGTCGTAGTCGCGCAGCGGGTCCAGCAGCCGTGCGGTGAAGGCGCGTCGTACGTCGTCGGGGACGAACGGCAGCAGCAGGACGTGCGAGGCCAGTTCCTCGTGGCCGGCGGCGCAGACCCGGCCGGGGCGGGCGGCGGCGACCCGGCGGGCGTGCCGGGCCTCCTCCAGGGCGCCGCGCAGTCCGTCGGCGGAGTGCACGGGCGCGCTGACGCCGACCGTCAGACGGCCGTCGTCGGCCAGCCCGCGGCCGAGCGGCTCCTCGGCGGTGGCGAGCAGCGCGGTGGCGCGCAGCCCCTCGCCGTCACCGTCGGAGGTGGCGGGCAGCGGCACCAGCGCCACCGCCTCGTCGCCGGTGTGTGCCACGGCGATCCGGTCGGACGGCTCCGGTCCGGAGGTGCCGGGGGCCGTGAGGACCTCCTCCAGCAGGGCCTGCGCCACCGGGCCGCCCGGGCCCTCGTCGCCGTCCCACTCGACGCGGGCCACCACGATCTGCCAGTGCGGTGCGCCGCCCGTGCCGGGCAGCAGCACCGGGGCGGCCAGCCGGAGCCGGGCCGCGATCTCGGTGGAGGCGGCGCCCGTCTGGACCAGCTCCAGCACCTCCTGGGCGAGCCGCCGCCGCACCGTGCGCGCGGCATCGCGCCGTTCGCGTTCGACGGCGATCAGCTGGGTGACGCCCTGGAGCAGGTCGAGCCGTTCGGCGGGCCAGTCCGCGATGTCCGCCTCGACGGCCAGCAGCCACTCCGACAGCAGCGTCTCGCGCCCCTCCTCCCGGCCGTCCTGGCGTACCGGGAAGAGGGCGTACGCGGTGTCGTCGAGGGTGACGCGGCAGGGGCCGGGGCGGCCCTCGCGGGCGGCGGCCAGATGGGCACCGGCCAGCCGTGCGCCCCTGCCCTCGGGCAGCTCGGGGCCCTGGCCGGTCAGGGTCGACCCGGCGATCTGCCGGCCGGTGGGGGAGAGGACCCAGGCGCGCAGGTCGAGGTCGGAGCCGAGGAGGTCCAGGACGACGTCCGGGCCGCCGCCCGCCGGGCCGGAGGTCATCAGACGGCGGTGGCGGTCGACGACGGCGGCGAGGTCACCGGCGCGTTCGGCGGAGACCTGCCGGACGACGTACTCGGTGATGGAGGCGAAGGAGACGGCCTCGGCGACGGCGAAGAGCGGCAGCCGGTGGCGGGCGCAGGCCTCGACCAGGTCCTCGGGGACGGGGCCCAGCTCCGCGGTGCCCGCGCCCAGCCCGGCGACGCCCTCGGCGACCAGGATGCGGACGAACCGTTCGGCGTCGCCCGGCTCGCGGCGCCAGGCCAGACCGGTCAGGACCAGCTCGCCACCGGAGAGGTAGCGGCTGGGGTCGCGCAGGTCGGTGGTCATGATGGAGCGGACCGAGCGCTCCAGCTCGTCCTCGCCCCCGAGCAGGGTCAGGCCCAGGGATGCCGTGTCCAGGAGTGCGCGGAGCCGCATGACCTCGCCCGCCGATCTGTGCTGTGTGGTGGTGCCGTGAATGCCGCGAGGTGTACCGACCCCGCCTTTCGTTCGAATCTACAAGACATGCCGTGTGGCCAGCCAACCGCTTCATGGTTTCGGTGACTGCACCCCGGGGCGCGGGGCCGCGTTGACTGGCACGGACGGCATGAACAGGACATGAACTGCTCGCCGGCGGCGCGACCGGTGGAACCCCACCGTGGGTGGCGAGCGAGAGTCTTCTGTGAGATTCCCGTACTTTGCCCTACTTCGCACCACTTCGCCCTAATCCTGGAAGAGAGCCGTGATGGACTTCCTTCGCCCCGCCACCTGGGAGGAGGCGCTCGCCGCGAAGGCCGAGCACCCCTCGGCGGTACCCCTCGCGGGCGGCACCGACGTGATGGTCGAGATCAACTTCGACCACCGCCGCCCCGCGTATCTGCTCGATCTCCACCGCATCGGCGACCTGGAGGAGTGGGAGACCGGGGAGCGGACCGTACGCCTGGGGGCGTCGGTGCCGTACACGGAGATCATGGAGAATCTCCGCACCGAGCTGCCCGGGCTGGCGCTCGCCGCGCACACCGTGGCCTCCCCGCAGATCCGCAACCGCGGCGGCGTCGGCGGCAACCTCGGCACCGCCTCCCCGGCGGGCGACGCCCACCCCGCGCTGCTGGCCTCCGGCGCCGAGGTCGAGGCCGAGTCGGTACGCGGCCGCCGGATGATCCCGATCGACGACTTCTACCGCGGGGTCAAACGCAACGCCCTGGAGCCGGACGAGCTGATCCGCGCCGTCCACATCCCCAAGGCCACCGGCCCCCAGCAGTTCTCCAAGGTCGGCACCCGCAACGCCATGGTCATCGCGGTCTGCGCCTTCGGTCTGGCGCTCCACCCCGCCACCCGCACCGTGCGCACCGGCATCGGTTCCGCCGCCCCCACCCCCGTACGCGCCACCGCCGCCGAGGAGTTCCTCGCCGCGGCGCTGGACGAGGCCGGGCTGTGGGAGTCCGGCGGACCGCTCCCGCCGTCCCTGGCCCGGGAGTTCGGGAAGCTCGCGGCCGGTGCCTGCAACCCCATCGACGACGTCCGCGGCAGCGCCGCCTACCGCCGTCACGCCGTCGGCGTGATGGCCCGCCGCACCCTCGGCTGGACCTGGGAGTCCTACCGCGGACAGGAGAGGAGCGCACAGTGCGCGTGAACATCACCGTCAACGGCCGTCCCCAGCAGGCCGACGACGTCTGGGAGGGCGAGAGCCTGCTCCACGTGCTGCGCGAGCGGCTGGGGCTGCCCGGCTCCAAGAACGCCTGTGAGCAGGGCGAATGCGGTTCCTGCACGGTCCGTCTGGACGGCGTGCCGGTCTGCTCCTGCCTGGTCGCCGCCGGACAGGCCGAGGGCCGCGAGGTCGTCACCGTCGAGGGGCTGGCGGACTTCGCCGCGGCGCGCGCCGGCCGCGGCTGCGCCCCGGGGGCTCCCGGTGTCTGCGGCACCGACCCCGACGCCGCCCGCCGCTGGCAGGCGCGCCCCGCCCCCGGCACGGATGCCCCACTCGCCCCCGTCCAGCAGGCGTTCATCGACGCCGGCGCCGTCCAGTGCGGCTTCTGCACCCCCGGCCTGCTGGTCGCCGCCGACGAACTCCTGGAGCGCCACCCCGAGCCCTCCGACGCCGACATCCGTGAGGCGCTCTCCGGCAACCTCTGCCGCTGCACCGGCTACGAGAAGATCCTCGACGCGGTCCGCCTCGCCGCCGCCCGCGCCGCCACCCCGACCGCGGAGAAGGGGGCCTGACCATGGCAGGCGTCACCCGTACCCCCACCGGCCTCACCCAGGGCTCCACCGCCCCGGCCGGTATCGGCACCTCCACGCTCCGCCCGGACGGCACCCTCAAGGTCACCGGCGAGTTCGCGTACGCCTCCGACATGTGGCACGAGGACATGCTCTGGGGCCACACCCTGCGCTCCACCGTCGCGCACGCCGAGATCGTCTCCCTCGACACCTCCGAGGCGCTGGCGACCCCCGGTGTGTACGCGGTCCTCACCTACGACGACCTGCCCACCGAGGTCAAGCACTACGGCCTGGAGGTCCAGGACACCCCGGTCCTCGCCGACGGCAGGGTCCGCCACCACGGCGAGCCGGTCGCGCTGGTCGCCGCCGACCACCCGGAGACCGCCCGCCGCGCCGCCGCCAAGATCAAGGTCGAGTACGCGGAGCTGCCGGTCGTCACCGACGAGGCGTCCGCGACCGCCGAGGGCGCCCCGCTCGTCCACGAGCACCGCACCGACCACCACGCCCCGCACGTTCCGCACCCGAACATCGTCCACCGCCAGCCGATCGTCCGCGGCGACGCGGACGCCGCCGCCGGGCGGGCCGATGTCGTCGTCACCGGCGACTACGTCTTCGGCATGCAGGACCAGGCGTTCCTCGGCCCGGAGTCGGGGCTCGCGGTGCCCGCCGAGGACGGCGGCGTCGACCTCTACGTCGCCACCCAGTGGCTCCACGCCGACCTGCGGCAGATCGCCCCCGTCCTCGGGCTGCCCGAGGAGAAGGTCCGGATGACGCTCTCCGGCGTCGGCGGCGCCTTCGGCGGCCGCGAGGACCTGTCGATGCAGATCCACGGCTGTCTGCTGGCGCTCCGCACCGGCAAACCCGTCAAGATCGTCTACAACCGCTTCGAGTCCTTCTTCGGCCACGTCCACCGCCACCCCGCCAAGCTCCACTACGAGCACGGCGCCACCAAGGACGGCAAGCTCACCCACGTCAGGTGCCGCATCGTCCTGGACGGCGGCGCCTATGCCTCCTCCTCCCCGGCGGTCGTCGGCAACGCCGCCTCCCTCGCCGTCGGCCCGTACGTCGTCGACGACGTGGACATCGAGGCGCTCGCCCTCTACTCCAACAACCCGCCCTGCGGCGCGATGCGCGGCTTCGGCGCCGTCCAGGCGTGCTTCGCCTACGAGGCGCAGATGGACAAGGTCGCCGCGGAACTCGGCATGGACCCGGTGGAGTTCCGCCGGATCAACGCCATGGAGCAGGGCTCGGTCATGCCGACCGGGCAGCCCGTCGACTCCCCGGCGCCCGTCGCCGAACTGCTGCGCCGCGTCAAGGCGCTGCCGCTGCCGCCGGAGCAGCAGTGGGAGACCACCGAGGGCGCCGACATCCGGGCGCTGCCCGGCGGACTCTCCAACACCACCCACGGCGAGGACGTGGTGCGCGGCATCGGCTACGCCGTCGGCATCAAGAACGTCGGATTCTCCGAAGGGTTCGACGACTACTCGACGGCCCGGGTGCGGCTGGAGGCGGCCGGCGGCGAACCGGTCGTCACCGTGCACACCGCGATGGCCGAGGTCGGTCAGGGCGGCGTCACCGTCCACGCGCAGATCGCCCGCACCGAGCTGGGCGTCCAGCAGGTGACGATCCACCCCGCCGACACCCAGGTCGGCTCGGCCGGTTCCACCTCCGCCTCCCGGCAGACGTACATGACCGGCGGCGCGGTGAAGCACACCTGCGAGGCGGTGCGGGAGAAGGTGCTCCAGCTGGGCCGGGAGCGGTTCGGCGCGTACCACCCGGCGTGGGCGACGGCCGAACTCCTGCTGGAGGGCGGCAAGGTCGTCACCGACGGCGGCGAGGTGCTGGCGGACCTCGCGGACGTCCTGGGGGAGGAGGCCGTCGATCTGGAGCTGGAGTTCCGGCACCGGCCCACCGAACCCTTCGACCTGCGCACCGGCCAGGGCAACGGCCACGTCCAGTACTCCTTCGCCGCCCACCGCGCCGTGGTGGAGGTGGACACCGCCCTCGGTCTGGTCAAGGTCGTCGAGCTGGCCTGCGCGCAGGACGTCGGCAAGGCGCTCAACCCGCTGTCGGTGGTCGGCCAGATCCAGGGCGGCACCACCCAGGGGCTGGGTGTCGCCGTGATGGAGGAGATCCTCGTCGACCCGGAGACCGCCAAGGTCCGCAACCCCTCCTTCACCGACTACCTCATCCCCACCATCCTGGACACCCCGACCCTCCCGGTCGACGTCCTCGAACTCGCCGACGGTGCCGCCCCGTACGGGCTGCGCGGCGTCGGCGAGGCCCCGACCCTCTCGTCCACCCCGGCCGTCCTCGCGGCCATCCGTGACGCGACGGGCCTGGAACTGAACAAGACGCCGGTGCGCCCCGAACACCTCACCGGCACCTGAGCCACCGGGCCGGGCGTGCGCCGCACCCCGGCCCGGTCGCCGTCCGCGCAGCGCCGGACGGCCCCGTCCGTCTCGGGCCGTCCCCCGGGTCGTGCAGCCGATGTTCCGTCCCGGAGCCCGCCCGGCGCGGGCTCCCTTCCGCACCTGGGAGCCAGGCACCATGACCCACCAGCCCACCCGGCCACCGACGACGGCGGAGGACGCGGGCCGCGGCGCGCGGCTGCCCGCCGGACGCGCGTGGCTCGACCGGTACTTCCACATCTCCGACCGCGGCTCGACGCCCGCCCGTGAAATACGCGGCGGCGTCACGACGTTCATGGCGATGTGTTACATCCTGCTGCTCAACCCGCTGATCCTCGGCACCCCCGACGTCGCCGGCCACGCACCGCCGCACGCCGCGGTGGTCACCGCGACGGCGCTGGGCGCGGCGCTGTGCACCCTGCTGATGGGCTTCGTCGGCAAGGTGCCGCTCGCGCTCGCCGCCGGGCTCAACGTCTCGGCGGCGCTGACCACCCAGGTCGTCCCGCATCTGACGTGGCCGCAGGCGATGGGCATGTGCGTGCTCTACGGCACGGTGATCATGCTGCTGGTGGTCACCGGCCTCCGCGAGAGGGTCATGAACGCGATCCCGCAGGCCCTCAAGCACGCCATCACCATGGGCATCGGGATGTTCGTCGCCCTCCTCGGGCTGGTCAAGGCAGGGTTCGTCGGCAAGGGCGAGGGCGGACCGCTCACCCTCGGACTCACCGGCAACCTCTCCGGCTGGCCGGTGCTCTTCTTCTGCCTCACCCTGCTGCTGATCTTCATGCTCCAGGCCCGTAAGGTGCCCGGCGCCCTCCTCATCGGCATCGTCGCCGGCAGCGTGGTGTCCGTCGCCGTCACCAAGATCGCCGGACTGACCGACAAGGACTGGCAGGGCGCCGCCCCCGCCCTGCACGGCAGCGCCGTCGCCGCACCCGACTTCGGGCTCTTCGGGCACGTCGAGTTCGGCGGCTGGCAGTCCCTGGGCGGCCTCGGCGTCGGCATGATCGTCTTCACGCTGGTGCTCGCCGGGTTCTTCGACGCGATGGCCACCGTCATCGGCGTCGGCACCGAGGCGCGCCTCGCCGACGAGCAGGGACGGATGCCGGGCCTGTCCCGCGCCCTGTTCGTGGACGGCGCCGGCGGCGCGATCGGCGGGGTGACCGGCAGCTCCGGTCAGACCGTCTTCATCGAATCGGCGAGCGGCGTCGGAGAGGGGGCCCGGACGGGCCTGTCGGCGGTGGTCACCGGCCTGCTCTTCGCCGCCTGCCTGTTCTTCACCCCGCTCACCCAACTGGTCCCGGCGCAGGTCGCGTCGGCCGCCCTCGTCGTCATCGGCGCGATGATGATGAGCGCGGCCGCCCATGTCGACTGGAGCGACCGGGCGACGTCCGTGCCGGTCTTCCTCACGGTCGCCCTGATGCCGTTCACTTATCAGATAACTGCGGGCGTCGGCGCCGGCGTCATCTCCTACACCGCCATCCGGGCGGCACAGGGCAGATGGCGTGAGGTGGGGGGCTTCATGTGGGCGCTGGCCCTGGTCTTCACCGTCTACTTCGCCCTCCACCCGATCGAGAGCTGGCTCGGCGTCAGGTAGCCTCCGCCCGCCCCCGTCCCTGAGGAGAACGAGATGCTGGACATCGCCGACGACCTGCACCGGTGGGTCGAGCAGCGGCGCGACTTCGCGGTGGCCACCGTCGTGGCCACCCACGGCAGCGCACCGCGCCACCCCGGTGCCGCACTCGCCGTGGACGCCGACGGCACGGCCGTCGGCTCGGTCTCCGGCGGCTGTGTGGAGGGCGCGGTCTACGAGCTGTGCCAGGAGGCGCTGGCGAGCGGCGAGACGGTCCGCGAGAGCTTCGGCTACAGCGACGAGGACGCCTTCGCCGTGGGCCTGACCTGCGGCGGCACCATCGACATCCTCGTCACCCCGGTCCGCGCCGCGGACGCCGCGGACGCCCGGGACGGTGCGCGGACGGCGGACGCCGCCACGCTCGCCGGGGCGCTGGACGCCGCCGCCCACGGCGAGGCGGCGGCGCTCACCCGCGTGGTGCAGGGCCCGCCCGCCCTCCTGGGCCGCGCCCTGCTGGTACGCCCCGACGGCGCCGTCACCGGCACCCTCGGCGGCCACAGCGACCTGGACCGTACCGCCGTCGCCGAGACCCGGGCGCTGCTGGAGGTGGGGCGGACCGCCACCGTCGAGATCGGCGCGGACGGGTCGCGGTGCGGGGAGCCGGTGACGCTGCTGGTGGAGAGCGTGGTGCCCGCGCCGCGGATGCTGGTCTTCGGCGCGATCGACTTCGCCGCCGCACTGGTGCGGGTCGGCAAGTTCCTCGGCTACCACGTCACGGTCTGCGACGCCCGGCCCGTCTTCGCCACCACCGGCCGCTTCCCGGACGCCGACGAGATCGTCGTCGACTGGCCGCACCGCTACCTCGACTCCCAGGAGCTGGACGCCCGCGCGGTGCTCTGCGTCCTCACCCACGACGCCAAGTTCGACGTCCCGCTGCTGGAGCGCGCGCTGCGGCTGCCGGTGGCGTACGTCGGCGCGATGGGCTCCCGCCGCACCCACCTCGACCGCCTGGAGCGGCTGCGCGAGGCCGGGCTGACGGAGCTGGAACTGCACCGGCTGCGCTCCCCGATCGGCCTCGACCTCGGCGCCCGCACCCCGGAGGAGACCGCGCTGTCCATCGCCGCGGAGATCGTCGCCAACCGCCGCGGCGGCACCGGCACCCCCCTCACCGGCGCCCACACGCCCATCCACCGGGACCCGCCGCCGCGGATAGGTTCGGTCGCCTGACGCGGACCGCTCGGCCACGGGGGCGGGCGCCGCGGCGGCTCAGCCGGTGGCGTCCGCCTCCGCTGCGGCGCCGTCCGCCCGTCCGGCGCCGTCCGCCCACTCCGTCCGCAGCGCCGCCATCACCAGGGCGTCGTGCCAGGCGCCGTCCCAGCGCAGCGCCTGCCGCATCCGGCCCTCCACCGTGAAACCGCAGCGCTCGTAGGCGCGTCGGGCGCGGTGGTTGAAGTCCCAGACCTCCAGCTGGACGCGGTGCAGCCGGACGCGGTCGAAGGCGTGGCCGAGCAGCAGCCGGACGGCCTCGCTGCCCAGCCCGCGGTCGGTGGCACCGGCGACCAGGAGGATCCGCAGGGTGGCGTGGCCGTTGTCCGGGTCGACGTCTATCAGCGCGATGTCCCCGAGGAAGCGGCCGCTCTCCCGGTCCTCGACGGCGAGATCCAGCCGCCCGGCCCGCGCCGCCGCACCGGCGCACCACCTCTCGATCTCCTCCCGGGTGAAGTTGCGGTGGCTACCCGTCAGCCGTCGTATCTCCGGGTCCAGCGTCGCGGCGTGGTAGTCGGCGGCGTGCCGTGCGTCCAGCGGCACCAGCCGGATCCGGGCGCCGGTCAGGACGGGCTTCTCGTCAAGCGCGGAGGCATCGATCATGCGGGGATGATGACGGCCGGGGCGGGGGCGCGGCAACGGTGTTTCCGGGGGGCGGCCGCGGTCGCCGAAGCAGCCGCCGACCCGGCGGAGCCGTCCGGACCGCGAGCCGCCCGCCCGACCGGCCTACGGCAACAGTCCCGCCCGCCGCGCCGCGATCACCGCCTGCATCCGCGAGTGGGTGCCCAACTTCCGCATCGCCGACCGCAGATAGCTCTTGACCGTCTCCGGGCGCAGCCCCAGCCGTTCCGCCACCTCGGCGTTGGCGGCGCCCGCCGCGATGCACACCAGGACGTCCACCTCGCGCGGCGCCAGCGCCGGTGTCTCGCGCGGTGCCGGCAGCGCGGGCGCCTCGCCGGGCGGCGCGGCGCGGTCCGGGGAGGCGGCGGCGAGCCGTCCGCAGGCCCTCAGCATCTCCTGGCGCAGCAGCGGATCGGCGACCCGGTGGGCCAGCGTCCACAGATCGCCGTGGGCCTCGCGGACCTCCTCCCACCGCGCCGGATCGGCGGCCGGCTGCCGCGCCGCCGCCAGCAGCCGCGCCGCCTCTTCCTGGAGCAGCAGCGCCTCCTCCAGCTCCCGCGCCGCGTCCATCACCGCCGCCAGCGGGCCGTCGCCGAGCCGCACCGGGGTGCGCAGCGCGCCGTACAGCACCCCGCGCACCCGCCGCCGTACGACCACCGGCACCGCCACCACCGACCGCAGCCCCTCGGTGGCGACCACCGCGTCGTACTCGTGACTGATCACCGCGGAGGAGTGGTAGTCGGTCACCGTGAACGGGCGGCGCAGCGCCACCGCCTTGCCGCCGACGCCGTTGCCGTGATGGATGTCGAGTCCGCGCAGCGCGGCGGTCGCCGTACCGGCCAGCGAACTGAGCCGGTAGCGTCCGTTCCCGCCGTGCAGTCCGCCGAACGCCACCGGCAGTCCGCTGCCGCGGCGCAACCGCGCCAGAGCCGCCCCCAGGTCTGCGGACGTGTCCGTCCCCGGCTCGCCGTACACCCATAACCTCCGCTTCCCCCCGTACGGGGGTGGTGAGACATGCGTCACTGATTACACGATGTCAACCAGGCGTGGGGCAATGAGGAGGACACATGTCGGACAGGGACGGCACGCAGCAGGGCCGCTCGCCGGACGCGACCGAGGAGTTCCGGGCCGCCCGGGACCTCCTGGTGCGCTTCGGCAACGACTACGAGGGCGCCCGCACACACTTCCGCTGGCCCCGGCCGGCCCACTTCAACTGGGCGCTGGACTGGTTCGACGTCATCGCCCGCGGCAACGACCGCACCGCCCTCCACATCGTCGAGGAGGACGGCACCGAGACCCGTATCAGCTTCGACGCGATGCGCCGCCGCTCCGACCGCGCCGCCTCCTGGCTCGCGGCCCACGGCGTACGGCCCGGCGACCGCATCGTGGTGATGCTCGGCAACCAGGCCGAACTGTGGGAGACCGCGCTCGCCGCGATGAAGCTGCGCGCCGTGGTGATCCCCGCGACGCCGCTGCTCGGCCCCGTCGACCTCACCGACCGCATCACCCGCGGCAAGGCCCGCTACGTCGTCGTCCGGGCCGAGGACACCGCCAAGTTCGACGAGGTCCCCGGGGACTACACCCGGATCGCGGTCGGCGGCGCGCCCGAGGGCTGGCTGGCGTACGAGGAGGCGCGGGAGGCGTCCGAGGCGTTCGAGCCGACCGGGCCGACCCGGGCCGACGACTCGCTGATGCTCTACTTCACCTCCGGCACCACCGCCCGCCCCAAGCTCGTCGAGCACACCCACACCTCGTACCCGGTCGGGCATCTGGCGACGATGTACTGGATCGGGCTGCGCCCCGGCGATGTGCATCTGAACATCTCGTCACCCGGCTGGGCCAAGCACGCCTGGTCCAATCTCTTCGCCCCGTGGAACGCCGAGGCGACCGTCTTCATCCACAACTACACCCGCTTCGACGCGGGCCGGCTGATGGCCGAGATGGACCGCGCCGGGGTGACCAGCTTCTGCGCACCGCCGACGGTCTGGCGGATGCTCATCCAGGCCGACCTGTCGGCGCTCACGCGCCCGCCCCGGGAGATCGTCGCGGCCGGCGAACCGCTCAACCCGGAGATCATCGAGCAGGTCCGCGCCGCCTGGGGTGTGACCATCCGCGACGGCTTCGGACAGACCGAGACCGCCGTGCAGGTCGCCAACACACCGGGTCAGCCCGTCAAGCCCGGCTCGATGGGCCGCCCCACGCCCGGCTACGACGTCGTCCTGCTCGACCCGGTCACCGGCGCCCCGGGCGACGAGGGCGAGATCGCGCTGGCCCTCTCCTCGGCCCCGGTCGGCCTGATGGCCTGCTACCACGGCGACCCGGAGCGCACCGCCGAGGTGATGGCGGACGGCTACTACCGCACCGGCGACATCGGCGCCCGCGACGCCGACGGCAGGATCACCTACGTGGGCCGTGCCGACGACGTGTTCAAGGCGTCCGACTACAAGATCTCCCCGTTCGAGCTGGAGAGCGCGCTCCTGGAGCACGAGGCGGTCGCCGAGGCGGCCGTCGTCCCGGCGCCCGATCCGCTGCGGCTCGCCGTCCCCAAGGCGTACGTCGTGCTGGCCGAGGGGTGGGCGCCGGGTCCGGAGACCGCCAAGGCGCTGTTCGCCCACTCCCGCGCCGTGCTCGCCCCGTACAAGCGCATCCGGCGCCTGGAATTCGCCGAGTTGCCCAAGACCGTCTCCGGCAAGATCCGCCGGATCGAGCTGCGCGAACGCACCGCGCAGGGCGACGGCGGCGCCGAATACCGGGAGGAGAACCACCGATGACCCCACCCGCCACGGAGACCGCGGCCGCACCGTCCCCGGACGGTACGGCAGCCGCCTACGCCCGAGGGGACACCGACCGGCCGCTGATCCACCGCACCATCGGCGCCGACCTCGCCCGCACCGCCGCGCGGTTCGGCGACCGCGAGGCGCTGGTCGACATCCCCTCCGGGCGCCGCTGGACCTACGCGGAGCTGGACCACGACGTCGACGAGGTCGCGCTCGGGCTGCTCGCCCACGGCATCGGCAACGGCGACCGGGTCGGCATCTGGTCGCCCAACTGCCCCGAGTGGCTGCTCCTCCAGTACGCCACCGCCCGCATCGGCGCCGTGCTCGTCAACGTCAACCCGGCCTACCGGACCCACGAACTCGGCTATGTGCTGCGGCAGTCCGGCACCCGGCTGCTGGTCGCCGCCACCGGCCACAAGAGCAGCGACTACCGGGCGATGGCCGCCGAGGTGCGCGGCGACTGCCCCGAGCTGGACAAGGTGGTGCATCTCGGCGACCCGGGCTGGGGCGAGCTGCTGGCGTCCGGCGCCGCCGTGCCCCGGGAGCGGCTGGCGGAGCGCGCCGCCGAGGTGTCGGCCGGCGACCCGGTCAACATCCAGTACACCTCCGGCACCACCGGCTTCCCCAAGGGCGCCACCCTCTCCCACCGCAACATCCTCAACAACGGTTTCTGGGTGGGGGAGACCGTCGGCTACACCGAGCACGACCGGATCTGCCTGCCGGTCCCCTTCTACCACTGCTTCGGCATGGTGATGGGCAACCTCGCAGCCACCTCGCACGGCGCCTGCCTCGTCATCCCCGCGCCCTCCTTCGAGGCGACCGCCACGCTCCGCGCCGTCCAGGACGAACGCTGCACCTCGCTCTACGGCGTCCCCACGATGTTCATCGCCGAGCTGGCACACCCCGACTTCGCGACGTACGACCTGACGTCGCTGCGTACCGGCATCATGGCGGGCTCGCCGTGCCCGGAGGAGATCATGAAGCGGGTGGTCGCCGAGATGCACATGGCGGAGGTGTCCATCTGCTACGGCATGACCGAGACCTCCCCGGTCTCCACCCAGACCCGCCGCGACGACGATCTGGAGCACCGTACGGCGACGGCGGGCCGGGTGCTGCCGCACATCGAGGTCAAGGTCGTCGACCCGGCGACCGGCGAGACCGTGCCGCGCGGCGCGACGGGCGAACTGTGCACCCGCGGCTACAGCGTGATGCTCGGCTACTGGGAGGAACCTGAGCGCACCGCGGAGGTCATCGACGCGGAGCGCTGGATGCACACCGGCGATCTGGCGGTGATGAACGACGACGACTACGTCCGCATCGTCGGCCGCATCAAGGACATGATCATCCGCGGCGGTGAGAACGTCTATCCGCGGGAGATCGAGGAGTTCCTGCACGGCCACCCGAAGATCTCCGACGTCCAGGTGGTCGGCGTCCCGGACGCGAAGTACGGCGAGACGATCGCCGCCTGCGTCATCCTCCGCGACGCCGCCGACCCGCTCACCCTCGACGAACTCACCGCGTACTGCCGCGCCCGGCTCGCCCACTTCAAGATCCCCAGCCGGCTGGAGCTGGTCGAGGACTTCCCGATGACGGTCAGCGGCAAGGTCCGCAAGATCGAGCTGCGGGAGCGGCTGGCGGAGGAGGGGGAGGAGGTGTAGCCGGCGGGCCTGCCGGGGCCGCCGGCGGTCTTGCCGTTCCGGCAACCTTCCTTGGCGCTCCCCGCACCCGGCGCGATCCTGGCCGCCGGTGCGCCCGCCCGGCGCGCCGGACCGCCGAGCCCCCGAGGAGCGCCATGTCCGCCACGCCCCCGACCACCGACCCGGCCCGTTTCTGGGAGGACCGCTACCGCGACAGCGACCGGCTCTGGAGCGGCAACCCCAACCCGCTGCTGGTCCGCGAGGTCGAGGCGCTGCCGCCCGGCACCGCCCTGGAGCTGGGCTGCGGGGAGGGCGCCGACGCGGTCTGGCTCGCCCGGCGCGGCTGGCGCGTCACCGGCGTCGACATCTCCGCGACGGCGCTGGCGCGCGCGGCCGCCCACGCCGCGGAAGCAGGCGTCGCCGCGCGCACCGCATGGCAGCGCCACGAGCTGGGCGTCACCTTCCCGGAGGGGACGTACGACCTGGTCAGCGCGGAGTTCCTGCAATCGCCGGTGGCGCTGGACCAGGACCGTGTGCTGCGGCTGGCCGCCGAGGCGGTCGCCCCCGGCGGCACGCTGCTGCTGGTGCTGCACGGCGGCTGGCCGTCCTGGCAGGGCGAGCACGACCACCCCTTCGAGGCGGTCTTCCCGACGCTCGACGGCGTCCTGGAGCAGCTCGCGCTGCCGGAGACCTGGCGGGTGGTGACCCGGGAGGCGGTGGAGCGCCCCGCACCGTCGCCCACGGGCGAGCCGGGGACCCGGGTGGACCTGGTGTGGCGGCTGCACCGTACGGCCTGAGCGGCGGGCGGCGCCGGGCCGCTTCCGGGGCGGCGCTCAGCCCCGGCGGGGCCGGTCCCGGTCGAGGCGCAGCCGCGCGGCGCGCGGCAGGCCCGCGACGACCAGGTCGTAGGAGTCCTCGATCATCTCCCGCACCAGCCGGTCGGGGAGCGAACCGGTCAGTGCGACGGTGTTCCAGTGCCGCTTGTTGAGGTGGTAGCCGGGGATGATCTCCGGGTGGGCGGCGCGCAGTTGCGGCGCCAGCTCGGGGTCGCACTTGAGGCTGACGGAGAGCGGATCGGCCGTCAGATCCGTCAGCGCGAAGATCTTGCCGCAGACCTTGAAGACGGAGAGATCAGGGCTGCGCGGGAACGGGAACTCCTCGCCCGCGCCGTTCTGTTCCAGGCAGACGGCGCGCAGCGCCCGGGCGTCGATCATGGCGGCAATTATGCCGGGCACGGCGGCAATTGTGCCGGACGGGTGCCGGGGCGGGTGGCGGGCACGGCCGGACGGCCGTCCGCCCCCGGCCCGCCCCGTGGCCGTCAGTCGCCGGTCACCCGGCCGCCTCCCGTCGCATGCACAGCCGGGGCCACCGGTCCAGGCCCAGCTCCGCCTCGTGCGCCCGGATCGCGCGCAGGCCGGGCGTCAGCTCCGCGTCGGTGAGCGGGCGGAAGCCGAGGCGGGCGTAGTAGGGCGCGTTCCACGGCACGTCGCGGAAGGTCGTCAGGGTCAGCGGGCGGTCACCGCCGTCGGCTCCGGCCCGGTCGATGAGCGCCTGTCCGATACGGCGGTGGGCGTACGCGGGGGCCACCGACACCTGCTCGATGTGGGTGGCGCCGTCGACCGGCTCCCACATCAGATACCCGGCGAGGCCGTCGCCCGGCCCGCCCTCCTCGTACGCCACGAGCAGCCGCCCGGCGCGCAGGCTCGCCGCGAGGACGGTGAGTGCGGGCGGTTCGTCCTCCGCGACGGAGGCCATGCCGATGTCGTGGAAGGGCGCGCCCGCGGCGCTCTCCAGGTAGCGCAGGGCGGACAGTTCGGTCTCAAGGGCCGGACGGATGATCATCCGCGGAGTCTGCGCCGACCGGGCGCGTCGACGCAACCGGATTCCGGACGGGGACGCACCGGGGCGGACGGCCCGCGTCACCCGCCCGCCTGCGCCCCGTTGCGGATCAGCTCGTCCGCGGCGTCGTTGACCGGCTGCGGGGTGCCCGTCAGGTCCATGACGAAGAGCGGGATGTGCAGGTCGTCGGCGCGGCAGCGGGCGTCGTGGGCGAAGCCGGCGAGGGAGAAGAAGACGGCGATGGCCGAGTCGTGGAGGCCGTTGAGCCAGACGCACTCGATCTCGCGCAGCGCCGTGGACCGCGTCGTCGGGTCGACCTGCGCCACCACACCGGTGCCCCGCAGATCCACCCCGGACGCCGTCCGCTCCTGGGTGCGGCGGACGTCGGTGAAGCCCAGCCACTTCAGATACTGCGCGGCGGCGGTGACGCAGTCGCGGGCGGTGCGGATGGTGACCGGCCGGAACGCCGGGCGCAGCACCTGGGGCGGGGCCGCCGGTGCCGTACCGCGGCTGCCGGGGGCGGCGCCGTGCGGCGGTGCGGGCGGGACCGGCACCACCGGGATGCGGACGACCGTGCCGCAGACACAGCCGGACTCCGGTGCAGGCCACTCGTCCTGGCGGCCGCAGAGTTCGCAGCGCACCGCCACCCAGGAACCCTGCCAGGTGCGGTGCACGATCTCGACGGGGACGCCGCCGCGCAGCACCGGCACCGTCAGCGGCGCTCCGCACGCGCAGGGGAAGGTCGGCGGGGTGAAGGCGTTCTCGCGGCGGCACGTGGGGCACCGCACCGGCACGCTGTCGGCCATGGTCGCTCCTGGCGTTCTATCGGTGGGCGGCGGTCTTCCGGCGCCGCACGCCCGCTGATTTCTGCCATCGTGCCCCCGAACAGGCCGACAGGGGACTGATTCGCGCCGATCGCTGCCGATCGCCGCGGGTCGGCCGGGGACATCGGGGGAGCGTACGGCCTCCGCGGGGCCCTGGCCCGGGCGCAGGGGGCGCGTACGCGGGCGCGCACCGTGTCCGCCGCGCGCCGCCGTCGGCACACGGACGGCCCGGATCCGTGACCGTACGGATCCGGGCCGTGCGCGGGTGGTTCCCGTCCGGCGACGCGCGTTTCGGGCGCGACAGGACAGCGCGGCGCCGGACGGAGCTCGTGGGTCGTGCGGAAGGGCGGGAGCGGCGGGCTCCGCGGCGGGGGAGGGCGCGCCTGCCGGGCGCGCGCTGCCACCGCACCGGTCTCCCCGGGGGCCGCGGAGCGCCGCGCTTCCCTTCCGTACCGGCCGGCCACCCCTCAGCGGACCGGCCGGTACGGATGCGCGGGGAAGCTGACCTCCCGTCAGTCCTCGCGCAGTTCGCGGACCTTCGCCTCGACGCGCTCGCCGTACTCGGGGTCGGCGGCGTGGAAGTGGGCGAGGTTCTTCTCGATGACGTCCTCGCGGCCGACCTGCGAGAGGCCGCCGGCGATGTTGGCGATCAGGCGCTGCTTCTCGTCCTCGGACATCAGCCGGTACAGCTCACCCGCCTGGATGAAGTCGTCATCCTTGGTGTGCGCGGGCGCCGCGTGGGTGCCTACGTGGCCGTTGACGGCGAGCGGCGCGGCGAGCGGCCGGTCGCTCTGCACGGGCCCGCCGTAGGAGTTGGGCTCGTAGTTCTTCGCATGCCGGTCGTAGCCGTTGGTGGCCATCAGGCCGTCGCGCCCGTAGTTGCGGGCGACGGTCGCCTTCGGGGCGTTCACCGGCAGCTGGGTGTGGTTGACGCCCAGGCGGTAGCGGTGCGCGTCGGCGTAGGCGAAGAGGCGGCCCTGGAGCATCTTGTCGGGCGACGGGCCGATGCCGGGGACGAAGTTGTTCGGCGAGAAGGCGGACTGCTCGACCTCGGCGAAGACGTTGTCGGGGTTGCGGTCCAGCACCATGCGGCCGACCCGCTGGAGCGGGTAGTCCTTGTGCGGCCACACCTTGGTGAGGTCGAACGGGTTGAAGCGGTAGTCCGCCGCCTCGGCCACCGGCATGAGCTGCACGTACAGCGTCCACGACGGGTACACGCCGCGCTCGATGGACTGCAGCAGGTCGGTCTGGTGGCTGTTGGGGTCGGTGCCGGACAGCTCGGCGCCCTGTTCGGCGCTGAGGCAGCGGATGCCCTGGTTCGTCTTGAAGTGGTACTTGACGAAGAAGGACTCGCCCTCGGCATTCGTCCACTGGTAGGTGTGCGAGCCGTAGCCGTTCATGTGGCGGTACGACGCGGGGATGCCGCGGTCGCCCATCAGCCAGGTGACCTGGTGGGTGGCCTCGGGGGCGTGGGCCCAGAAGTCCCAGACGTTGTCCGGCTCCTGCTTGCCGGTGAACGGGTCGCGCTTCTGCGAGTGGATGAAGTCCGGGAACTTCAGCGGGTCCTTGATGAAGAAGACCGGGGTGTTGTTGCCGACGAGGTCGTAGTTGCCCTCCTCGGTGTAGAACTTCACGGCGAAGCCGCGGGGGTCGCGCGCCGCGTCCGGCCCGCCGAGGTTGTCGGCGACGGTCGAGAAGCGGATGAACAGCTCGGTGCGCTTCCCGACGGCGCTCAGGAAGTCGGCGCTGGTGAAGCCGGTGACATCATCGGTCACCTCGAAGTGGCCGTAGGCGCCGGAGCCCCGGGCGTGCACGACGCGCTCCGGGATGCGCTCGCGGTTGAACCGCGCGAGCTTCTCCAGCAGATGCTGGTCCTGGAGGACGATCGGGCCGCCGACGCCGGCGGTGGAGGAGTTCTGGTTGTCGGCGACGGGGGCGCCGGACTCCGTGGTGAGAACGCGCGCGGTCGGCGTGGGCTTCGTCATGATGACCTTCCGTACGAGAGCGCGGAAGTTGGCTTCCGCATGTCGGGAGCGTAGGAACCGCCCCGACCAAACGTCAACAGTTTGTTGAAACAAGTGCGGGCAAAGAACTGCCGGTACGGCACGGGGTGTTCCGGACGGCGGCCGCGCCTGGGCGCGACAGGACAGGTGTCGGCGCGGACGCCGTCCGGAAGTCTCGGGGCCCGGTCACTGCCGGGCGGTGCGGGGCGGCCCGCCGGCCGCGGGCGCCGTGGCGTACCGGGCCCGGACCAGGACCGGCCGCCGGGTGGAGACCGCTTCCTTACGGGCCCAGGCGAGCGCGGAGCGCAGCTCCCCGGGCCCGTCCGCGGTGCGGCCCGCGCAGCCGTAGGCCGCGACGAGCTTCACCGGGTCGGTGAAGGACGCGTCCTCCCCGGGCCCGGCCGGACCGGGCTCCGGCGGGAGTCCGGCGCGGTCCGGCGGCATCAGCAGCACCAGCGGGGCGCCACGGTGCGCCGCGAGGGCCAACTCCCCGGCGAGCGCCGGGAAGCCGTGCGGATCGCCGAGCAGGGCGACCACCTCCGCGCCGTCCGCGCCGGCCGGCCCCGCCGCGTCCAGCGCCGCACGGACGCCGAGCGCGGTGGGGACCTCCCAGCCCGGGGGCCCGGCGGCGGTGGCCACCGCCCGCAACCGCCCGCCCCCGGCCGCCGCATACGCCGCGGCGTCCGCCCCCACCAGGTAGGTCTCCGCCCCGTCCGCCAGCCACCCGGCGATCTCCGGGTGAGCGGGGAGCGGCGGATGTGCGGGGGGCGCCGGGGGCCGGGGCGGTCCTGGCGGTGCGTGCTGCCGGTCGCCGGGCCCGTCGGCCGGGACCGTGGCGGAGGCCACCGCCGCCGGCAGCTCGATCAGCACCGGGCCCGCGCTCCCCTCCCGCGCGGTCCACAGCGCCTCCCGGAACGCCCAGGCCAGCCGGGCGGGCTGCTCGACCCGGACCGCCCACTTCACCAGCGGACGGGCGAGGCGCACCAGATCGGGCCCGGTGCCCGGGCCGGCCGGGGGGCCGGTACCGACGACGCACACCAGCGGCACCGCGTCCGCCAGCGCCACGCCCAGCGCCGGGAGCACCCGGGCGGCGCCGGTGCCGGCCGGTACCGCCGCGAGCGCCGCCCGGCCCCGGACACGGGACCAGCCGATCGCCATGTGCGGCGCGCTCTCCGCGTGCCGGACCGCGAGGTGCGTGATCCCGGGTCCGTCGAGCGCCGCGTACAGCGGGGCGAGGGTGGCGCCGGGGCAGCCGAAGACGGTGTCGCAGCCCGCCCGGCGCAGGGCGCGGACCACGCCGCGCAGCGCGGGGACGCGCCGCGGCGCGCCGCCCATCAGACGGCGGCGCCGTGCCCGGACAGCCGCTCCACGCCGCGCAGCAGGGCGGAGTGGTCGAGCCCGCCGTCGCCCTGGGCGCGCAGCGAGGCGACGAGGTTGGCAACGACCGCGCCGACCGGCAGCGCCGCCCCGACGTTGCGGGCCGCGTCGGTGACGATGCCCATGTCCTTGTGGTGCAGATCGATCCGGAAGCCGGGGGTGAAGTCGCGGTTCTTGAAGTTCTCCTTCTTCCGCGCCAGGACCGTGGACCCGGCCAGCCCGCCGCCGAGGACGTCGAGCGCCGCGCCGAGGTCGACGCCGGACTTCTCCAGGAAGACCACGGCCTCCGCGCACGCCTGGATGTTGACGGCGACGATCAGCTGGTTGGCCGCCTTGACCGTCTGCCCGGAGCCGTGCGGCCCGCACAGCACGATCGTCCTGCCCAGCGCCTCGAAGAGCGGCTTGGCGGTGTCGAAGTCGGACTGCTCGCCGCCGACCATGATCGACAGCACCGCCTCGACGGCCCCGGCCTCACCGCCGGAGACCGGGGCGTCCAGCACCCGGATGCCCTTGGCGGCGGCGTTCGCGGCCAGATCGATGCTGGTCCGCGGGGTGATCGAGGACATGTCGATCAGCAGCGCGCCGTGCCGGGCGTTCTCCAGGATGCCGTCCGGGCCGTACGCGATGGCCTCGACCTGCGGGGAGGCCGGGACCATCGTGATCACCACGTCGGCCTCGCGGACCGCCTCGGCGATCGACGCCGCGGCGGTGCCGCCGGCCGCGGCCAGCCGGTCGAGCTTGTCGGCCTCCAGGGTGTAGCCGGTCACCTCGTAACCGGCCTTGATCAGGTTCTCGGCCATGGGCGAGCCCATGATGCCGAGGCCGATCCACGCGATCTTGGGAAGGTTGCTCATCGTGAAGCCTCTTTCACAGTCGGCGGGGGCGGGGCGGCGGCGGTCAGTGCGCGGCGCGCAGCGGCGCGGGCAGCCAGCCGAACGCGCCCGCGGAGGGGCCGTCGCCGGGCTTGTACTCCAGGCCGACGTAGCCGTCGTAGCCGTTCTTCCGCAGCCGGGCGAGGAGCCCGGCGAGGTCCAGATCGCCGGTGCCGGGCGCGCCGCGGCCGGGGTTGTCGGCGATCTGCACGTGCGCGGTGCGGCCCGTGTAGCGGTCGATGACCTCGTCGAGGTCCTCGCCGTTCATGGACAGGTGGTAGAGGTCCATCAGGAAGCGGGCGTTGCCCAGGCCGGTCGCGGCGTTCACCGCGTCAACGACCTCGACCGCCTTCGGCGCGGAGACGATCGGGCAGCGCGGCGACTCGGGGGCGTTCAGCGCCTCGATCAGCAGAGTGCCGTCCGCGCCGACCGCCCGCGCCGCGAACGCGAGGTTCTCCAGCGCCAGCGCATCCTGTTCGGCCGGGTCGACGCCCTCGACGCGGTTGCCGTAGAGCGCGTTGAAGGTGGTGCAGCCGAGCGAGCGGCCGAACGCCACCGCCACCGGGACGTTCGCCCGGAACCGCGCCGACTCCTCACCCGGCAGCGACAGCGCGCCGCGGTCCGGGCCCGGCAGTTGCCCCGCGTAGAAGTTCAGGCCGGTCAGGGCGGTGCCCGCGTCGCGCAACGCGTCCCGCAGGGCGTCGAGTTCCGGCTGCTCGGGGACGGGAGCGTCGGTCCACGGCCACCACAGCTCCACCGCCGTGAACCCCGCGGCCCGCGCGGCCGCCGGGCGCTCCAGCAGCGGGAGTTCGGTGAACAGGATCGACAGGTTGACGTTGAAGCGTGTGTCCGTGAATCCCATGAGGCCCGGCGCTCCTTCCGGCTGAGGTGTCAGGGCGTGTCGCATGCTGGCGAATATTCTGCATAGTGGAATATGCTTTCTGCGTAACGGAACAGTGCCTGGCGGTCTCGGTGGCTGTCAAGAGGGGGCCGGGGCATTTTCCGGTGGCGGCGGTGCCCGCGTGGGGTGTGCGGCGTGTGAGGGCGGGCCGGGCCCTGCCGGTTGGGCTCCGGTCTGCGCGCACGGCGTTCATGCGCCCTGGCCTGCGCTTTCGTGAAGCCGGCTCCCCGGCGGGCGGTCGGGGCGACGGAAAACGCCTCTGGCCGGCGGGAGCGTAGAGCGCTGAGGCCCTTGCTCCCGCACCGGCCGGAGGCGCTCTCCGGAAGGCTGCCGACGGATCCGGGTGCCGCTTGCCGCCGACCGGGCAGGTGGCGGGCCGCCGGCTGCGGGGTCCGGCGGGCCCGCCCCGGAACGGCGAAGGCCCAGGTCTTGGACCTGGGCCTTCGCCGCGCCCCGGGAACGGGGCGCGGCGGTTCAACTCCTCTGCCGCAGCGGCGACACGGCCGCTCCGGCCGCGAGATCACCGCGTCGGGCGGTCGCGCCGCCCGCTCATCAGCTGTGGGACGGGTTCCCCAGGAGGGCGGCGGCCGCCTCCAGCGGAGTGGCGGGGGCCGGAGGGGCGGGGGCGGCGGCCGACCGGCAGGTGAAGCCGAGGCGGGTCAGGGCGCGGGTGACCTCACCGGCGGTGAAGTCGCGGCGGTCCTGCCGGGTGATGACCTCGCCGACCTGCTTGACGGGGTAGTGGCGGCGGCCGATGAGCACGGAGTCTCCCGTGACCGGTTCGGGTGTGACGCCCTTCATCGCGTCCTGCACCTCGGTCTTGATCAGGTCGAAGGGGAAGCGGGCGATGACACAGCGCATGATGCCTCAACAGGGTCGGAGGAATAAGCCGGACGGAGTGCCGGTGCGGCCGGGAGCGGGGCCGGCGGACGGACGTGCCGCCGCCGGTCCGCTGCCGTGGCGTGGGCGAGTGGCCGCGGAGCCACCACGCCCGCCGGAACGGCACGGGGTGCCACTGCCGGGAGGAGCTCCATGACGCTTCGGCCTGCCCTCCCGCGGTGACGCCGGGCCCCGGGGCCCGTTACGCGGCCCGGTCGGTGGCGGACCGGCCGCGGGACGTGGGTGCCGCGGTCCGGGAGGCTCCCGTGGAGCGTCGGCCCCGGGCGGGGCGGGAACGACGGCTGCGGGTGGCGGAGCCACTGCGCCTGGCCGGTTCGGCGACCGGGGCCGCGATGGTGACGGGGATGCCCGACGGGGCCTGCGCACCGGTGATCCGGTTCAGTTCGGCCTCGCCGGAGCGGACCCGGGTGGAGCTCGGGGTGATGGCCGCGTGCTCCATCATGCGATCCATCGCGCGGCGCTGGTTGGGCAGCACCAGCGTGACGACACTGCCGGAGCGGCCCGCGCGGGCGGTGCGGCCGCCGCGGTGCAGGTAGTCCTTGTGATCGGTGGGCGGATCCACGTTGACGACGAGGTCGAGGTCGTCGACGTGGATGCCGCGGGCGGCGACGTTCGTGGCCACCAGCAGCGTGACGGCGCCGGTCTTGAACTGGGCCAGGGTGCGGGTGCGCTGCGGCTGGGACTTCCCGCCGTGCAGGGCCGCGGCCCGGACACCGCTGTTGAGCAGGTGCTTCGTGAGCTTGTCGACGGCGTGCTTGGTGTCCAGGAACATGATCGACCGGCCCTCGCGGGCGGCGATCTCCGTGACGACGGCGTTTTTGTCCGCGCCGTGCACCTGGAGCAGGTGGTGCTCCATCGTGGTGACCGCGCCCGCCGAGGGATCGACGGAGTGCACGACGGCGTCGGTCAGGTAGCGCCGGACCAGCAGGTCGACGTTGCGGTCCAAGGTGGCCGAGAAGAGCATCCGCTGCCCCTTGGGCTCGACCTGATCGAGCAGCGCGGTGACCTGCGGCATGAAGCCCATGTCGGCCATCTGGTCGGCCTCGTCGAGCACGGTGACGGCGACCTGGTCCAGACGGCAGTCGCCGCGCTCGATGAGGTCCTTCAGGCGCCCCGGTGTCGCGACCACGACCTCGGCGCCGCCCCGCAGCGCACCGGCCTGCCGGCCGATCGACATCCCGCCGACGACGGTGGCCAGCCGCAGCTTCAGCGACCGGGCGTACGGGGTGAGCGCGTCCGTGACCTGCTGCGCCAGCTCCCGGGTGGGGACCAGGACCAGCGCCAGTGGCTGCCGCGGTTCGGCCCGTCGGCCCGCCGTGCGGGCCAGCAGCGCGAGGCCGAAGGCGAGCGTCTTACCGGAGCCGGTGCGTCCGCGGCCCAGGACGTCGCGCCCGGCCAGGGAGTTCGGCAGCGTGGCGGCCTGGATGGGGAACGGGGCCGTGACTCCCTCAGCGGTGAGCGATGCCAGCAGCTCGGACGGCATGTCCAGCTCGGCGAAGGACTCGGCCGGGGGGAGGGCGGGGGTGTGCGTCACGGGCAGCGCGAATTCGCCCTGCGGTGCGGCGGGACGGCGGTGGCCGCCGGCGCGCTTCGACGCCTGGTGGGAGAAGCCGGAGCGGCCGGACGCGCCACGGCCGGAGCCGAAGCGGCGGGAACGGTCGTACGTGCGGGCTGTGCGGTTCATGGCGAACCTTCCTCGAAGCGGCACGTCGAGGAATTCCTGACGGCACTGGGCCGCGCACGGGGAATCGCCAGAACGAACCGGGAAAAGCTGAGACGAGGCGGGGCGGAACGATATCGGCCCGGTCCTCGGGAATTGGCCGGCACGGCCGTGGAGAAAAGTGATGCCGTTGCCGGATGCGGAGCGGGCCGGATTTCTGTCCGTCCCGCGCCGTGCCCCGGCCGTTTCAGGGGCGGGGAGCGGTACCGCGCGGCGGTCGTGCCCGTGTCCGGGCGGGCGCGGAAAACGCCGAGCCGGGGCGCGCACCCAAGGTGCGGGCCCCGGCTCGGCGTACGCGCAGGCGTCAGGCGGGAACGATGTTCTCGGCCTGCGGGCCCTTCTGGCCCTGCGTGACGTCGAAGGTCACCTTCTGGCCTTCCTGGAGCTCACGGAAGCCCTGGGTGGCGATGTTCGAGTAGTGGGCGAAGACGTCGGCGCCGCCGCCCTCCTGCTCGATGAAGCCGAAGCCCTTTTCCGCGTTGAACCACTTCACGGTGCCGTTGGCCATGTCATTTCTCCTTCGGGGCAGTGCCCGGAGCCCGCACCCTGCGGACTCCGTGTCGCCGCGATGATTGCCCCGTCCGGAAACAACCCGGAAAATACTGAAGCGCTCCAGCCCGATGGAAAAAGGGCGAGCGCACTTGAGTCTTTGGGAACCACAACTGCAACTGGCTTCGAAGCTAGCACGTGACCGGCGGGCCTGCACAGCAAAACGACTCCGCACGCTTTCCCGGGCGGAAAACCCCTCCCGCGCCGTCCAATCATTTCTGCAGTTGCGGCATGAGATATTCGAGGCGGGTGCGTGTGGTGAAGTACCCGGAAATGGGGGAGCCGCCGGCTTGGCGCCCGGGGCCGGGCTCCGGGGCCGGTGTGACCGCCGCACGGCCGTGCGGGGCCCCGCACGATCCGCCGGCGGGCCGGCATCACGCTCCCGCGGGGCGGGCCCACCCCTTTCCGTGCGCGCACCGGCACCCGGACCGCACGGCCCGCCGCTCCGGCGGGATGCCGGGTCCCGCGCCGGTCGGCGGCCGAAACCTCCATCGGTCACGGTAGAAATATCCGTTTCGGATACTCAGCATTTTTCTTGCAGCCGACGAAATCAGTAAGGTGGCCTTATGGGGTGCCGGCCGTCACTGCACGGCGTCACCACCGAAGAGCGTAGGAAAAGAAGGCGAGGAGCAGGCGTCATCAGGATCGTCCGCAGACGGCCCCGGCCCGGCCGGGTACCGCAGAGCCCGGCCGGAAGGCGGCCTCCGCTCCCCGCCCGGCGACCCCCGCTCCGCCGCCCCTCGGGCGTGTGCGCGAAGGCGGCAGGCCGGAGCGTGGTCCCGGCAGATGGTGTGGAAATCCTCGGGTCCTGGCCCGGTATGAACGCGTTCCCCGAAGAGGTTCGATGACCCGAGAAAACCCTCCGCGCGCCACCGACAAATTCGATGACGACGACTACCCCGCCTACACCATGGGCCGGGCGGCGGAGATGATCGGCTCCACCCCGGCCTTCCTGCGGGCCGTCGGCGAGGCGCGCCTCATCGTCCCCCTGCGCTCCGCAGGGGGCCACCGCCGCTACTCCCGCTACCAGTTGCGCATCGCGGCCCGCGCCCGCGAACTCGTCGACCAGGGCACCCCGATCGACGCGGCCTGCCGCATCGTCATCCTCGAGGACCAGCTCGAAGAGGCTCAGCGCCTCAACGAAGAACTCCGCCGCGGCGCGGCCGAACCGGGCCGGCGGGACTGATGCGGTGCCTCTCCCGCGCGGCCGTCGGCGCGCCGGCGGGCAACTGGCCGGCAGCCTCGCGACGTTCGGCCCTCCCGTGGCCGAAGGAGGCTCCGCGTGACGAGGGAGCCGGGACCGGTGAAGCGGCGTACCGGGGCACCGGGCCCCATGCCCCGCGGCATGTCTCCGCGCCCCCGCGGTCGCCACAGGGGAGTCCGTTAAGGTCATCCCGGAGCGTCCGGGGCACACCGACGCCGCGATGACCTCGAACGTCTGCGGCCACCGCTTTCCCGGGTCGGGGAAGCGGTGGCCGCGGCGCCGGCCGGGCCTTCGGGGCCCGGCGAGGAGGCAGGCGGCGGGGAAAGGTCCCCCGGATGTGCCCTTTCAGGCAGCTGTCTGAGAGCACGCGCAGGTCAGAGCGATGCCATGGGGGCGTAGTGCGATTGAAGCTGGAGTTCACGACCGAACCGTTCGATCTCGACGAGGCGCCCGCCCATGCGGTGGTGGCGCGCGAGGTCGTCACGGGCGCCGGGCTGGACGCCGTCGACGTCGGCCCGTTCGGCAACACCGCCGAGGGCGACGCCGGACGGGTCCTCGACACGGTGACCGCCCTGCTGCGCGACGCCCTGGAGGCGGGCGCCACCCGCGTCTCCCTCCAGGTCAACGTGGTGGACGGCGCCGGCTCCGGGGAGGGTGCCCGGTGACGGACCCCGCGGACCACCCGTTCGTCCGGGCGGTCAAACCGCTGGTCGACGCGATGGGCGGGCAGATGGTCGCCCCCGGTCTCGCCCAGGGGGACGATGTCGTCCTCAGCTGGGAGGGGGAGGCGCGGGTCGCCGTGCGTCTGCCGCACCTGTCGGAATCGCTCGACCATCTGCTGGCCGAGCTGGAGCGCCGCCACGGCGTGCCGTTGGCCGATCTCGACCGTAAGGCCAAGCAGTCCGTCGTCCGCATCCTGGAGACCCGCGGCGCCTTCTCCGTCCGCCACGGCGTGGAGACCGTAGCCGGGGCGCTGGGGGTCAGCCGCTTCACCGTCTACAACTACCTGAACAGGGAGAACGCCGCGAAGCGGGAGGACTGAACCCCAACGGCCGCACCAGGGCGGCCGATCGGCCCCTGCCGCCGTCCGGAAAATCCGGGCGGCGGCTTTTGCGTTACCGACTTTTCAACAAAGTGTTGACGTGATGTTGCCGGAGGTCTTAGCTGTTCCCCAGCCAAGCAGAGCCATCAGCATCAGGCCACGGAGGCTTCCCGTGTCTTCGAGTACGACCCCGGGCCTCGCCCGGTTCAACGCGGCCGACGACGGTACGGCACTCGCCGCACTGCACGAGGTCTGCACCAGCAGGGCCTGGGGGAGCGCACTCGCCGCCCGCCGCCCGTACGCCACCACCGACGCCCTGTACGCGGCGAGCGACGCCGCCATGGCGGAGCTGACCGCGGACGACCTGGCGGAGGCGATGGCGGGGCACCCGCCCATCGGCCGGCCGACACCCGGCGATCCCACCTCCTCCCGCGAGCAGAGCGGCATGGCTTCGGCCTCCGCCGCGCTCAAGGAGGAGATGCTCGACCTCAACCTCGCCTACCAGGAGAAGTTCGGGCACACCTTCCTGATCTGCGCCTCCGGGCGCACCGGGGAGCAGATGAGGGACGCCGCCCGGGAACGCCTCGGCAACGCGCCGGAGCGGGAACGCGAGATCGTCCGGACGGAGCTGGGCAAGATCAACCGCATCCGTCTGCACCGTATGACGGAGACCGCCGAAGGAGACCCCGCATGAGCAGCGAGACGGCCGCACCGACGTCGGTGTCCACGCACATCCTGGACACCAGCGTGGGCCGCCCCGCGGAGGGCGTCGCCCTCACGCTCGCCGTGCGCGCAGGACGCGACGGCGACTGGCGCGCCCACGGCGCCTCCGCGACCGACGCCGACGGACGCTGCAAGGACCTTCCGGCCCTGCCGGAGGGCACCACCCACGTACGTCTCGACTTCGCCGTCGAGGGGTACTTCGAGTCCCGCACCCGTCAGCAAGCCGAGGAACAGCAGGACGCCCCCCGCGTAAGGGACAGCGGTGCCTTCTTCCCGGAAGTGGCGATCACCTTCGCCGTCAAGCCGGGCGAGCACTACCACGTACCGCTGCTGCTCAACCCGTTCGGCTACTCCGTATACCGAGGGAGCTAGCACCGACATGACCGCCAACCGCCCTGCCACGCCCCGCCTTGTGATGCTCGGCCAGAACCAGTACGGCAAAGCGGAGAACCGCGTCGTCAAGATCGTCCGGGACGGCGACACCCACCACATCAAGGACCTCAACGTCTCCGTCGCCCTCTCCGGCGACCTCGAAGAGGTCCACCTCTCCGGCTCCAACGCCAACTGCCTCCCCACCGACACCACCAAGAACACGGTGTACGCCTTCGCCAAGGAACACGGCATCGAATCGGCGGAGCAGTTCGGCATCCACCTCGCCCGCCACTTCGTCACCAGCCAGGAGCCGATCAAGCGGGCCCGCATCCGCATCGAGGAGTACGCCTGGGAGCGGATCGCCACCTCCGACGGCAACTCCCGCTTCATCGGCGCCGACGAGGTCAAGCACTCCTTCGTCCGCAAGGGCCAGGAGACCCGCCTGACCGAGATCACCTACGACGGTGAGCACTGGCAGGTCATCTCCGGCCTGAAGGACCTCGTCGTCATGAACTCCACCCACTCGGAGTTCTGGGGCTACATCAAGGACAAGTACACGACGCTCAAGGAGGACTACGACCGCATCCTCGCCACCGAGGTCTCCAGCCGCTGGCGGTTCAACTGGACCGACGACGACCAGCGGATGCCGCACTGGGAGCGCTCCTACGCCCAGGTGCGGAAGCACATGCTGGAGGCGTTCGCGGAGACCTACAGCCTCTCGCTCCAGCAGACCCTGTACCAGATGGGGTCGCGCATCATCAACAACCGTTCCGAGATCGACGAGATCCGCTTCTCGCTCCCGAACAAGCACCACTTCAAGGTGGACCTGGAGCCGTTCGGTCTCAAGAACGACGCCGCCGACGGCGCCGTCTACTACGCCGCGGACCGCCCGTACGGCCTGATCGAAGCCACTGTTCTGCGCGACGGTGTCGAAGCCCTGATCCCCCAGGATCTGACCAACCTCTGACGGCTTGGACGCAGCGCCGTGCCCAGGGCCTGTCCGTGAAGCCCCGCCCGACGGGACTTCACGGACACGCCCCAGTGTCCCCTCCCCACGCCCAGGGGGGAGGGGCCGCGCATCCTTGAGGGGACCCACCCATGGCACAGCTCCCGCACGACCGGCACCAACCCGCCCCACCGGTCCACCCCGTGGACGAGAAGCCGGGGCCCAAGCGGCTGATTCCCGCCGCCCTCCAGCACATCGCCGCCATGTACGCCGGCGTCGTCACCCCGCCGCTCATCATCGGCCAGGCCGTCGGGCTGGACGCCGCCGGCCGCACCCGCCTCATCGCCGCCGGCCTCCTGATCGCCGGCTGCGCCACGCTCCTGCAGACCCTCGGCATCCGCAAGGCCGTCGGCAACCGCCTGCCCTTCGTCAACGCCGCCAGCTCCGCCGGGATCACCCCGATGCTCGCCATCGCGGAGACCACCGCCAAAGGCCACCAACTCCCCGCCATCTACGGGGCGGTGATGGTCGCCGGAGTCTTCTGTCTCGCCGTCGGACCGTTCTTCGGCAGACTGCTCCGCTTCTTCCCGCCGCTGGTCACCGGCGTGGTCATCACCCTCATCGGCGTCACCCTCATGCCGGTACCGGTCGGCTGGGCCCAGGGCGGCGACAAGAACGCCCCCGGGTTCGGCGACATGAAGAACCTCGCCCTCGCCGCCTTCACCCTCCTGGTGATCCTGCTCATCCAGCGCTTCGCCAAGGGCTTCGGCAAACAGGTCGCCCTGCTGCTCGGCCTGGTCATCGGCACCCTCGCGGCCATCCCCTTCGGCATGGCGAGCTTCGACGGGCTGCGCTCGGCGCCCGTCGCGGCGCTGCCCACGCCCTTCGCGTTCGGCCCGCCGGAGTTCCAGCCCGCCGCGATCCTCTCGCTCTGCATCGTGATGCTCGTCCTGATGACGGAATCCGCCGCCGGGATGCTCGCGCTCGGCGAGATCTGCGACCGGCGCTGCGACGGCGCCACCCTCACCCGCGGTCTGCGCACCGACGGCCTCGCCACCCTCCTGGGGCCGCTCTTCGGCGGCTTCGCCACCAGCGCCTTCGCCCAGAACGTCGGCGTCGTCTCGCTCACCCGCGTCCGCAGCCGCTACGTGGTCGCCGCCGCGGGCGGCACCCTCCTCGTCCTCGGAGCGTTCCCCGTCCTCGGCGCGGTCGTCTCGCTCGTCCCGATGCCGGTTCTCGGCGGCGCCGGCATCGTCCTCTTCGGCTCGATCGCCGTCAGCGGCATCCGCACCCTCGCCGAAGCCGGGCTCGACGACAGCTCCAACATCATCCTGGTGGCCGTCTCGCTCGGCGCCGGCATCATCCCGCTCGCCGCGCCGACCTTCTACGCCGATTTCCCCGCCTGGGCACAGACCGTCCTCGGCTCCGGGATCAGCGCCGGAGCCCTGGTCGCCGTCCTGCTCAACCTGTTCTTCCACCATCTCGGCACCCGGAGCACCTCACGGACGGCGGTACTGTCAGCCGCCCCGTCCGGCTCCGGCACTCAAATCTCCTAGGGCCCTGCCGTGCCCGCCCGCCGTAGCGAAAGCAGGAAGTCCATGACAGCACCGGCAGCACCGGCATCCCCTGACAGCGCGACCGAGCGGTTCGTCATCGAGAACTGCGCCGTCGCGACCGTCGACGCCCACGACACCGTCCACCCCATCGGACACGTTGTGATCGCCGGCAACGTCATCGAGGCGGTGGGCGCGGGCCCGGCTCCCGAGGGCCTCACGCACGTCACCCGCCGCATCGACGGCACCGGCCACCTGGTCACCCCCGGGCTGGTCAACACCCACCATCACTTCTACCAGTGGATCACCCGCGGCCTGGCCACCGACCACAACCTCTTCGACTGGCTGGTCGCGCTCTACCCGACGTGGGCCCGGATCGACGCGCCGATGCTGGCCGCCGCCACCCAGGGCTCCCTCGGCATGATGGTCCGCGGCGGCGTCACCACCGCCTGCGACCACCACTACGTCTTCCCCCGCGACGCCGGAGACCTCGTCGCCGCGGAGCTGGAGGCCGCCGCCGCGATCGGCGCCCGGCTCACCCTCGCCCGAGGCTCGATGGACCGCAGCGAGAAGGACGGCGGGCTGCCCCCGGATTTCGCCGTCGAGACCACCGAGGGCGCCCTGCTCGCCACCGAGGAGGCGATCGACACCCACCACGACGCCTCCTTCGGCTCCCTGGTCCACCTCGCCGCGGCCCCCTGCTCCCCCTTCTCCGTCTCCACCGAACTCCTGCGGCAGAGCGCCGAGTTGGCGCGCCGTAAGGGCGTACGGATGCACACCCACGGCTCGGAGACGGTGGAGGAGGAGAAGTTCTGCCACGAGCTTTTCGGCATGGGCCCGACGGCCTACTTCGAGACCACCGGCTGGCTCGGCGAGGACGTGTGGATGGCCCACTGCGTCCACATGAACGACGCCGACATCGACGCCTTCGCCCGCAGCGGCACCGGCGTCGCCCACTGCCCGTCGTCCAACGCCCGCCTCGCCGCCGGCATCGCCCGCATCCCCGACATGCTCGCCGCCGGTGTCCCCGTCGGCCTCGGTGTGGACGGCACCGCCTCCAACGAGTCCGGCGAACTCCACACCGAACTGCGCAACGCCCTGCTCATCAACCGCCTCGGCGCCCACAAGGAGGCCGCGCTCACCGCCCGCAAGGCGCTGCGGCTCGGCACCCACGGCGGCGCCCGGGTGCTGGGCCGCGCCGCCGAAATCGGCTCGCTGGAGCCCGGCAAACTCGCCGACCTGGTCCTCTGGAAGCTGGACGGGCTCGCCCACTCCTCCATCGCCGACCCGGTCACCGCGCTGGTCTTCGGCGCGGCGGCACCGGTGACCCTCTCCCTCGTGGGCGGCCGCCCGGTCGTCGAGGACGGTCACCTCACCCGCGTCGACGAGGACACCGTCGCCCGCGCCGCCCGCGACGAGGCGCGGCGCCTGACCAGGATCGCCGCCGGGGACTGACCCGGCGCCGAACCCGTGGCGCCGCCGGACACCGACGGCGCCACCCACCGAACCCGGCCGGGAGGGACGGCTCCCGGCCGGGCTCGCGGAACCCCAGCGGCTCCGCGAGCGCCCGACCCCGGGGACGCGGGGCCCACCCCGCGTCCCCGGGCCGCCGGGCCACCGTCCCGCCACGGCCGTGCCCGCCACCCGCACCGCACCGCCGCGCCCCGCTCCCCGCCCACCGGCGTCCCGTGCCCCACCGCCCACCCGCGCGGTCGTTCCCGTACCCCCCACCGCGCCGGCACCCCGCAGCGCGCGCACCAACCCGCACCACTCCCTCCGTGACAGCAAAGCGCCGCTCCCCGCAGGAGCGCGCGGAAATCGACAGGAGGCCCGCAGTGGCCGCTACGCCGGGGTCGGACCGGAGCACGCATCCGGTCGACGAACTCCTCCCGCCCCTCAAGATGTTCACCAGCGGTCTGCAACACGTGGCCGCCATGTACGCGGGGGTGGTCGCCCCGCCGATGATCGTGGGGCCGGCCTGCGGGCTGAGCCCCACCGGGACGGCGTTCCTGGTGGGCGCCAGCCTCTTCACCGCGGGCATCGCCACCCTCCTGCAGACCCTCGGTTTCTGGAAGATCGGCGCCCGGCTGCCCTTCGTCAACGGGGTGTCGTTCGCCGGGGTCACCCCGATGGTCGCCATCGGCAAGGCCCAGGGTCCGGAGCACGCACTGCCGGTCATTTTCGGCGCGATCATCATCGCCGGGGTGCTGGGCTTCCTCCTGGCCCCCTACTTCTCCAAGCTGGTCCGCTTCTTCCCACCGGTGGTCACCGGCACCGTCATCACCCTCATCGGCGTCTCCCTGCTGCCGGTCGCCTTCAACTGGTCGCAGGGCGGCGACGCGTCGGCCCCCGACCACGGATCGCTCACCAACATCGCGATGGCGGCGGCGACGTTCGTGATCGTGCTGGTGCTGCGGCGGGTACTGCGCGGCTTCCTGCGGCAGATCTCCATCCTGCTCGGGCTGATCGCCGGCACCCTGCTGGCGATCCCGGTCGGCCTCACCGACTTCTCCGCCCTCACCGGCGCCGCCCCGGTCGGCTTCCCGACGCCGTTCCACTTCGGCGCACCGCAGTTCAACGCCGCCGCCGTCGTGTCGATGTGCATCGTGATGCTGGTCTGCATGACCGAGTCGACGGCTGACATGCTCGCCCTCGGCCGGATCGTCGGCCGGCCCGCCGACGAGCGGACCATCGAGGGCGGACTGCGCGCCGACACCCTCGGCACCGCCCTCAGCCCGCTCTTCAACGGCTTCGCCACCAGCGCCTTCGCCCAGAACATCGGGCTGGTCGCGATGACGAAGGTCCGCAGCCGCTTCGTGGTGGCGACCAGCGGCGCGATCCTGCTGCTCCTCGGGCTGTGCCCGGTGGCCGCCTCGGTGATCTCCCTGGTGCCGCTGCCGGTGCTGGGCGGCGCGGGCATCGTGCTGTTCGGCTCGGTCGCCGCCAGCGGCATCCAGACGCTCGCCACGGCGGCGCTGGAGAAGGGGGAGAACGGCCTGATCGTCGCCGCCGCCGTCGGCATCGGCCTGATCCCCATCGCCGCGCCGGACTTCTACCACGCCTTCCCCAAGGACCTGCTGGTCGTCCTGGACTCCGGCATCAGCACCGGCGCCCTGGTCGCCCTCGTCCTCAACCTGGCCTTCAACCACCTCGGCGGCCGGCCGGCGGCCACCGGGGACCCGGCGGACGGGAGCGAGGACCACGACACCGGAGCCCCGCCGCCGGCTCCGGCGGACGCCGCTCCCGCGCCCCCGGCGCCCGCCGCCCCGACCGTCCCGCCGCAGCCCGCCCGCCGCACCGCCGGCGAGGTGCCCCGGCTCCCCGGCCACCGCCGCTGAACACACCGGCGGCCCGCGGCGGACCCGGCCGTGACCGGATCCACCGCGGGCCGCCACCCGCTTCCCCTCGGGGTTTCCCCCTCCCGCACCGGCTCAGCCGATGTGGAAGTCCTCGCCGTAGACCTTCCACTTCAACGGCGTGTGCAGATCGAGATTGCCGTCCTTGAGGAAGACCCGCTGCGCGGTGTCGACGCGGCTGGTGTCGCTGTGCGCCTCCTCCTGCTGCATCGCCCACACCCGGGCGTCCAGGAACGCGTTGAGGTACTTCTTCTCGTCGCCGCCCTGCGACGGCGGCTTCGCCTTCTTCAGGGCCCGCTCGCGGATGCTGGAGAAGCTGGTGTCCTCGTCGCCGTCGCCGTGCATGACGATCGCGTCGTAGTACGCGAACTGCCCCAGCACACCGATCTTGTCGGCCTTGCCCTGCTTGACCGCCGGGTTGAAGTACACCCGGTCCCGCTCGTCGTTCTGCGCCTTCTGGAAGTCGGGGTCCTTCGCCGCGGTCTTCCAGTCCTTCACGTACGCGTTGCCGAGCCCCTCGTGGGAGTCGGACCCGTCGACCTTGCGCAGCGCCGGCAGGTACTTCGCGAGGATGTTGTCCGGCTTGCGCTTGGCGTACAGCTCGACGAGTTCGAGCATGTCGTGGGTGCCGGAGCAGAAGCCGATGATGCCGGCGGTGTAGCCGCGGCCGTCGCCGATGTCCTCGATGTACTTGTACTGGTCCTTCCAGTCCAGCGAGGAGTTCTCCGCGCTGGAGACCAGCTTCATCGCGATTTCCTTCTTCGCCGGGTCGTCGAGCCCGGTTGCCGCGCGCGAGGGATGAGCGGAGCGCGAGGCCGTGTGCGGGGCGGAATCCGACTTGCCGCCCGGGATGGCCGTTGCCGCGACCGCGGTCGCGGGAACGGCGAGCAGTGCCACGCCGAGGATGACGCGGGTGGATATTTTGGTCACACGTGACCCTATCGACCGGGAGCGCATACGATCCTCCGATTCCGGAGTGGGCTGTGGGGGGTTCCCCAATCGTTAGGAAGCTTTCCTACCAGACTTGAGGGGGCGCGTACAGGCGTCGCGCACCACCCCGCGCACGCCGATTCCCTTACGGATCAAGGGAGTTGTGGTGGAGTGCGCGCGAGGTGGGAGCGGTCCGGCGCCCCGCGCGGACCCGCCACCGGCGAAGACGCCCGCCCGGGGCTCGGGGACCGGCTCCCCGCCCGGGCCCGCGAAGTGCCGCACGCCGCGAGGGCGCACCACCTACAGTTGACGCATGGCCGAGGAGACGCGGAACAGCGTGGGCGGTCAGGCCCATGTCAACAGCCTGGTCCAGGCCGGTTCGGTCCAGGAACTGCACGTGCACCAGTCACACACGCACCGGCCGCCCTGTCAGTTACCGCCGGAAGTACCCCACTTCACCGACCGCGACGACGAACAGGCCCTCGTCCTGCGGGCCGTACGCGACTGGGAGCGCGAGCGCCCCGAGGCCGAGCGCCCGCTGATCGTCACGCTCCGCGGACTGCGCGGCGTCGGCAAGACCACCCTCGGCTTCCGGCTCGCCCGGACCCTGCGCGAGGGATACCCGGACGGCGTCCTCTACGTCGACCTCGACGGCATGCGGCACGACGGCGGGGTCTCCCTCAGCGATGTGCTCGCCCGGCTGCTGCGCGATCTGGGCGTGACCCCCGAGTGGGTGGAGCCGACGTTCGCCGGGCGCGCCGCGCAGTACTGGGACCGCACCCAGCACCGCCGGCTGGTCGTCGTCATCGACAACGTCCGCTACGCCTCGGAGGCCGAACCGCTCCTCCCGGCGTCCGCGGGCAGCGTGGTCATCCTCGCCGGATCGCGGCGCCTGGACGACCTGGAGCACGCCGCCGCGGTGGAGCTCTCCCTCGAACCGCTGCGGGAGGCCGACGCCGTACAACTGCTGCTGCGGATCGTCCACGACCCCGAGCTGTCCGCCGCGCCGGACACCGCCGCGGAGCTGGCCCGGCTGTGCGCCGGATCGCCCGCGGCGCTGCGGGTCGCCGGGCGCTGGGTGCGCAGGCACCGGCACCGCGGCTGGCCGCGGCTGCTCGCCGGACTCACCACCGAACTGCGGGAGAAGGGCGTGCCGGACATCGAACCCGTATGGGACGCCGCCTACCGCGACCTCGGCCCGCGGGCCCGGCAGCTCTACCGGCTGCTCGCCGCGGAGGCGGGCGAGGTGATCTCCGAGGCGGCCGTGGCGGCGCTGCTGGGCACCGGCCGGGAAGCCGCCGAGGACGCGCTGGCGGAGCTGGCCGACACCGGACTGGTCGACGTGGTGTGCGACCCCGCCGAGGAGGGCGCGGCCGGCCCGCCCGTCCGGCGCCCGCGGATGCACCCGCTGGTCCGGGCCCATGCGCTGCGCCGCGCCCGCGACGAGGGCAGCCCGCAGGAGACCGCCGACGGGCTGCGCCGCGTCGTCGGCTGGTATCTGCGCCAGGCCCAGCGCGCCGACGAACGCGCCGCCGGCAAGCGCCTGACCCTCGCCCCGGCCGCCCCGCCGGTGCCCGGTGCGGACGACGCGGACCTCACCGCGCCGGAGCCGGAGCGGAAGGCCGTCGCCCACCGCTGGCTGACGGCCGAGCGGCGCGCCCTGCACACCTGCGTCCGCATCGCCCACGACGCCGGCTGGTACGACCTGGCCTGGGCGCTGTGCGAACCGCTGTGGACGCATCTGCTGGACCATCCGCACAGCGCCGAGTCCGCGGTGACCTTCGCCCTCGGCCGGGACGCCGCGCAGCGCGCCGAGAACCTCCGGGCCACGATCCGGATGCGCTGCCAACTGGCCCGCCCGCTGTGGGAGCAGCGCCGGTTCGCCGACGCCGGACGGGAGCTGACCGCGGCGGTGCACGGCGCCGAACTGCTCGGGGAGGAGAAGGCGGACCGCAAGCTCTACGCCTCCGCCCTGGAGTTCCGCGGCCGCCTCGGGGCGGAGAGCGGCCGCTGGGCCGACGCCGTCCCCGACTACGTACGCTCCCGCACCATCCACCGCGAGATCGGCAACGCCTACGGCGCCATGCTGCTCACCTACCAGCTGGGCCTGGCCCGCGAGTCTCTCGGCGAACTCGATCTCGCGGAGGCGGAGCTGGCCGCGGCGTACGCAGCGGCGCAGGAGCTGGGACGCGACCGGATGACCGCCCGTACGGTCTTCGCCCTGGGCCGGGTGGAGCGCAGGCAGGGCCGTCTCGACACCGCACGGGACCGCTTCGGGGCCGCGCTCGACGCCGCCCGGCGGCGCGGCTCCACCTTCGAGGAGGCGCGGGTCCTCGACGCCCTCGCCGAGCTGGAGGAGGAGGCCGGCAGCGCCCAGGCGGCGGCCGGGCACCGGGAGCGGGCCGCGGCGATCCGGGCACGGGAAGGCGGAGCGGCCCCGGCGTCGTGAGACGGCGTCAGCGGTGTGCCGAGGGCAGGCCGGTGGTGCGCGGAGCTGCCGCGATCCGGCCGTCAGAACGGCGTCAGCGGGACATCTGCGAAACGTCAGCTGCGTGCATCAGGGTGAGGACTGCCGTTCGGCCCGGTTCACTCCCCCGGCCGGGCCGAACGGCCACCGTACCCGCGCAGCGCGGAGGGATCCGCGAGGAAGTAGAGCGGGAGCGCGGCCCCCGGAGCACCGCCGTAGCGCCGGAGCGCCCCGGCGCACCGCTCCGTCCGGCTCACAGCTCCCGGCGCGCCTGCTCCGCCGTCGCCTCCGTCACCCGGACCCGGTACGTACGCTCCCCGATCGTGCAGGTCAGTGTCGCGGGCGCGGCGGCGTCCGGGGCGGCGGTGAGCCAGGCGTGGAGTGCGGACAGCACCGCCGCCTGGTCCGGGCGGACGATCCGCCCCGCCTCCTCGTACGGTTCGGTCCGCGCCGCCAGCAGGGGACCGCCGCGGCGGCGCGCGACCGACAGGGACGGGGCGAGAACGGCGGCCACGGTGCGCCGCCCCGGGTACGCGGCGAGCGCCTCGTCGATCCAGCCGGCCGCGGTCCACGGGGCGTCGCCCGGGCCGCCCCGGGCGCGGCGGAACAACAGCCCCGCACCCTGGGCCAGCGGGACCCCGGCCGCGTCCTCCTCCACGGCGAGATGTCCGGCGGGGGCGTCGGGGCCGTCGTCACCGGGGCGGTCCTCGGGATCGTCGGCCGCGGGGTGGCGGACCACGGTGACCGCCGTACCGTGCACCCGGGTGCGGACCGCGCAGGCCGCCGGGAGGGGCGCGGCGTCGCGCGGTACGGGCAGCAGCCGGGGCGCGAGCGGCGTGGTGGGCGGGGTCAGGCCCAGGCAGGCGTAGAGGCGGGTGCGCAGGTGGGGCAGGGCGTTGCCCTGTTCGGCGAAGGCCGCCGCGGCGGCTTCGGTGACCTGCTCGGCGCGGTGCGTACGCAGCGCCTCGGCGATGTCGCCGGGCTTCTCGAAGACGGGGACCGCCGCGAGGAGCCGGTCCATCGGGGTGCCGGGGATCAGCTCGTCGCCGCCGTCACACACCGACAGCAGCGGGCGGCCCAGCGCCGCCGCGTACAGCGCCGTCGACCCGTGGTCGCACAGCACGGCGTCGGCCGCCACCAGGACCGACGCCCACTCCTCGTACGGCGCGGCCATCGTCAGACCGGCGGCGAGGGCGGGCGCGAGCCGTTCGGTGAGTTCATGGCGGCCCGCGCTGCTGTGCGCGTTGGGATGGAGCAGCAGTGCCAGCCGGTACTCGTCCAGCGGCAGTTCACGGGCGAGGCGGGCGGGCAGCCCGGGGTACCGGGCGAGCAGCGACCGCGGGCCCCAGGTCGAGGTGAGGGCGATCAACCGGCGGCCGCCGGCGCCGAGTGCGGCGCGGTAGCGGTCGCGCAGGCCCCGGGAGGCCAGCAGCCGGTCCAGGGTGGGATCGCCGACGACCGCGGCCCGGGCGGCGGCCTCCGGGCTCCGGGTGGCGAGCCGGGCGATCTGCCCCGGGTGGGCGAGGGCGTGCAGCGTGGCCAGCGGGGTGCCGCCGCGCACCAGATAGGCGGCGTCGAGCCCGGACGCCGCGCGGGCCGAACCGTCGGAGGGCAGCGACTTGTTGAACCCGGCGCCGTGCGGCAGCAGCGCGAGCGGCCCGCGCAGCCGGTGCAGATCGCCCTTGGGGCTGGCGGCGAGCGTCAGGTCGTAGGTGGTGCCGAGGGCCTCGCTCCAGGGGACGGTGCGGGCCCCGGCGGCCTCCAGCGCCGCGAGCGCGTCGGTGGAGAAGTCCGAGCCGGGGACGAGGGAGAAGACACGGGTGATGCGGTGGTCACCGGCGAAGACCGGGAGGGTGTCGAGCAGACGGTGCAGCGCCACCGCGGAACGCGCCGCGAAAAGCACGGTCCGCGCGGTGTGGGCGGTCCGCCGTCCCCCCGATAAGGCACGGCCCGCCGGCCGGGACGCGTCGCCGCCGCCGTGGCGGACGGGCTCGGGCGGAGGCGACGGCATGCGGAAGAGGGTACTCGGCGCCCGCCGCGCCCGCCGCCGCCCCGCCGCCCGGTGCGGGCGATCGGGGCCGGCGGCCGGGGGCGTGCCCCGGGGGCCGGGCTCAGCCTTCCAGCACCGCGTACGCCGGAAGGGTCAGGAAGTCGGCGTAGTCGGCGTCGAGGGCGACCTGGAGCAGCAGGTCGTGCGCCTGCTGCCAGCGGCCGGCGGTGAACGCCTCCTCGCCGGCCTCCGCCCGGATGTCGGCCAGCGCGGTGGCGGCGACGGAGCGCACCAGCTCGGCGGTGACCTTCTCGCCCGCGTGGTCGCCGTCCTCGAAGACGACGCCCGCGTCGACCCACTGCCAGATCTGCGAACGGGAGATCTCGGCGGTGGCCGCGTCCTCCATCAGGCCGAAGATCGCGACGGCGCCCAGGCCCCGCAGCCACGCCTCGATGTAGCGGGTGCCGACCTGCACCGCGTCGACCAGTCCCTGGTACGTCGGCTTCGCCTCCAGGGAGTCGACGGCGATCAGGTCCGCCGCCTTGACGTCGACGTCCTCGCGCAGCCGCTCCTTCTGGTGCGGCCGGTCGCCGAGGACCGCGTCGAACGAGGCGCGGGCGATCGGCACCAGGTCGGGGTGGGCGACCCAGGAACCGTCGAACCCGTCCCCGGCCTCGCGGTCCTTGTCGTTCGCCACCTTCGCCAGCGCCTTCTCGTTGGCCTCCGGGTCGCGGCGGTTGGGGATGAACGCGGCCATCCCGCCGATGGCGTGCGCACCGCGCTTGTGGCAGGTGCGGACGAGCAGCTCGGTGTACGCGCGCATGAACGGCGCGGTCATCGTCACCGCGTTGCGGTCGGGCAGCACGAACTTGGCGCCGCCGTCGCGGAAGTTCTTGACGATGGAGAAGAGGTAGTCCCAGCGGCCGGCGTTCAGTCCGGAGGCGTGGTCGCGCAGCTCGTAGAGGATCTCGTCCATCTCGTACGCGGCGGTGATGGTCTCGATGAGGACCGTGGCGCGGACGGTGCCCCGGGGGATGCCGACGTAGTCCTGGGCGAAGACGAAGATGTCGTTCCAGAGGCGGGCCTCCAGGTGCGACTCGGTCTTCGGCAGGTAGAAGTACGGGCCCTTGCCGAGGTCGAGGAGCCGCTGGGCGTTGCGGAAGAAGTACAGGCCGAAGTCGACCAGCGCACCGGGGACGGGCTTGCCGCCGACCGTCAGATGCCGCTCGTCGAGGTGCCAGCCGCGCGGCCGCATGACGACGGTCGCCAGCTCCGCGGCGTCCTTGAGGGCGTACGACTTGCCCGAGCGCGGGTCGGTGAAGTCGATGCGGCGCTCGTAGGCGTCGGTGAGGTTGAGCTGGCCGGCGATGACGTTCTCCCAGGTGGGAGCGGAGGCGTCCTCGAAGTCGGCGAGCCAGACCTTGGCGCCGGAGTTCAGCGCGTTGATGGTCATCTTGCGGTCGGTCGGGCCGGTGATCTCCACCCGGCGGTCGGTGAGCGCGGCGGGCGCCTCGGCGACCCGCCAGCTGTCGTCCGCGCGGATGTGCGCGGTCTCGGGCAGGAAGTCCAGGGTGCTGGTCCGGGCGATCTCGGCGCGGCGCTCGGCGCGCCGGGCGAGCAGCTCGTCACGGCGCGGGGTGAACCGGTGGTGCAGCTCGGCCAGGAAGGCGAGCGCGGCGTCGGTGAGGACCTCGTCCTGACGCGCGGGCACGCGAGCGGGGTCGACATCGGCGAGGGCCAGCGGGGACGGCGCTGGTGCGGACATGAGCTGTCACTCCATTCAGCGGCGGTGCCGAGCGGCCGCCGGGAGGCCGCACGGCACGGAGTGCCGCGGGGTCGGACGTACGGTCGCGGGCGCCGTTCGGGATCAGGGCGCTTCTGACCAGTGGAGACTAGTTTCCTTATCGCGGAAGTTCAATCGTTTGTTGATGTCGAGATTCTCCGGGTCGACAGAAGCGGCCCTGTGATGGCTCCGGGTGCCATGCCGGGAGCGGGGCCGGCGGGCGGTGCGGGGCGGCTTGTTTCAGGGAGGGAACCTGAAGGGGCCGGCGCGGCAGGGGTGCGTGCATTCGGGGCTCTGCCTGAAAGCTCCGCGGTGACGTCCCCCCGGGTGCGGCCGGGGTCACCCCGTGTCCGCGCCAACTCCCGTGTCCACGGCCGCCGTTCACCCGAGGAGGTGCAGATCCTCCGGGGTGTCGATGTCGTACGCCGCCGCGATGTCCGCGCACTCGACGAGGGTCAGTTCGGCGTCGTGGTGGCGCAGGTAGGCGCGGGCGCCGCGGTCGCCTTCGGCGGTCGCGGCGATCTCCGCCCAGCGGTCCGCGCCGAAGAGCACCGGATGCCCGCGGCGCCCCCCGTACGCGGCTGCCGCCAGCGCCTCCGGGCCGTCGTACGCCGCGGCCACCCGTGCCACCGCCTCCGGGCCGATGCCCGGCTGGTCGACCAGCATGACGAGCGCCGCACCGCACCCCGAACCGGCGAGCGCGGTCAGGCCCGTCCGCAGGGAGGAGCCCATGCCGGAGGCCCAGTCGGGGTTGGTGTGCACGGTGTAGCCGGAGAGGTCGGCGCGGGCCCGCACCTCGGACGCCGCGGCGCCCAGGACGAGGTGGACGGGGCCGCAGCCCCCCGCCCGCAGCACCCGCGCCGCATGCTCCACCAGTGGACGTCCGCGGAACTCCAGCAACGCCTTGGGGTGTCCGCCCAGCCGGCGTCCGCAGCCGGCGGCGAGCAGCAGTCCCGCCACTCTCTCCGGGCGGGGCGGGCGCCCGGGGGTCGGTGCCGGAGTGGACGGGTGCGGTGTCGAGGTCATGGGGGAGTGCATACCCCATGACCTCGCACCCCGGGGCCGGGCGCCGCCCACCGGTGCCGCGGCGGCCCGCGGCGCCCGGCCCCTCCCGTGCGCGGCTCCTCCCGTGCGCGGACCTTCCCGCTTCCGGCGGTTCGCCGGTGTCAGCCCGCGTCGCCCGCCGTACGCGGACGGGGGATCCACGGCCGCAGGGGGCCGCGGATACCGTGCGTACGCTGCTCCGCGAGGCGGCGCTCGGTGACGTAGCGGTGCATGTGCTCGACGGTGATCTCCGAGACGTCCGCGAGTCCGTAGGCGCGGCAGATCAGTTGGACCACGCTGGTGTGGCGCCGGTCGGGGGCCGTGTCGTGGCCGTGCTCCGGCTCGGGGTCGCTGTACGGGTCGCGTTGAGAGTCCATCGCGTTCTCCGATTCTGGGATATACCGGATATGCCCGGAAGGATGCTGCTCCGTCCCGGCACCCCGTACGCCTCTCCCGCCGGACGCTCACGCGGAAGGCGGGGAGGGGGAGCAGATGTGCGGAGGTGTGGCCCGGCCCCTACGGGGAAGCCTGGAGGGTTCTCCGGGGCGCACTGCGCAGGCCGGGCGCCGTGCGCGACGGCGCGCGGCGGGCGGCGCGCGGGACCCTCGCGCTCCGCCGAACGGGTCCGGATCCCCCTGGCCGCACTCCCTCTGGGTGACGGGCCCTGACGGATCGTGTCCCGCATATGGCGCATCCGGTGCGCCGTGGCGTTAACTGTCCCGCATTGTCGAACGCTCAACTTCCCCGGAGGACGCCGTCGTCGTGGAGCAGAGGCAAGGGGGGCGCGGATGCCCCGGCGTGGCCGGGGTCGATCCGCGGAGGTACGAACTGCGCACCGCGGTGGCCCGGCTCCGCCGCGAACTGGCCCTGCTGTCCTACGAGTTACCGGATCGCGCGGTGGCCGACGACGAACTGGCCGCGCTGGACGCCATGGTCCGTGAAGGGCTGCCCGAGGTGCCCCGGCTGCGCCGCTCGCTGCTGCTGATCGCCGGTGCCGTCGGGTCCGTCAGCGCCCTGTCGCCCGCCCTGGCCGACGTCCGCGCGGGCGTCGAACGGTTCGGCGGGCCGCCGGGGGCGCCGCTGAGGCGCCGTTGAGACCCCCGGCCCGGAGGTGACCGTTCCTCAGGGTGCCCGCCGCGTGCCTCGGGCGGCAGGGCTGCCACCGCCCGGAGGAGGTGCGCAGGGTGCCTCCTCCGGGGCTCGCGGTACGGCGCGGTCACGGCCGGGCGGCGCGCCGTGTGCCGTACCGCGGCCCCGGTGCGGCACGCTTCAGTCGGGAAGGTTGGTGAGGGCGAGCGTCACCTCGCCGCCGCAGCCGTCTCCGACGTCGTCGTAGTAGCGGTGCGTGGTGTTGATCATCAGAAGCTGGTCGCCGGCGCTGGACGCCCGCCGCTGGAGCCGGTTGAACACCACCTCGCCGCCGAACGCGCGAGGGCTGACCGGGCGTCGGAACCTGGCCTGGAACCGGGTGATCAGCATGTCGGGCAGCAGGCGCTTCCAGTAGTCCTCCATCGTCCAGCCGGAGAACTCCTCCAGCAGTCCGTACCGGACCGCCGCGGCTGCGGTGTAGTACGCCATCTGGTTGTAACAGATGTTGACCTCGACGGAGTTGAGGTGCCCGGTGTCATCGATGTAGCAGGACTCGGGGATCGAGAACGTGCATCGCGCGGAGACACCCCCGTCGGCGGCGGTGACCTCGGCCGACTTCAGGTACTTGCAGTGCTCCTTGTAGGGGTGGAGCACCTTGTCAAGGATTTCCTGGTCGGTCGGGTGGCTGATCGCGGTCATGGTCATGCCGCCTCCTCGTACAGCTTGTGGGCGTCGTGCACGGTGACGCGGTGCGAGGCGGTCGGCTCCGGCGTCGTGGTGTGCCGGGCGCGGTGGATCAGGCTGCGGTTGTCCCAGATGAGCAGATCGCCCACCACGAACTCCTGGAGGTGGATGAGCTCATGGCGCATCTCCTCGTCGAGCTGGCCGGTGGCCTCGAAGAGCCGCCGCAGCAGCTTGTCGTCGAGGGGGTTGCCGTCCGCGTCCTCGATCTCGATGGTGGCGGCCTCACTGATGTAGAGAACGGTTTCACCGGTGAGGGGGTGCCTGAACGTGGTGGGGTGCAGCACGTCCGGGGTCTTCTGCTTGATCTCCGCGACGATCTCCGAAAGCGGTCGGTAGACGTCCCCCGGGCGGATCTTGAAGTACTTGCGCACGGTCTGACGGGCCTTGGTGCCGGCCACCGCCGCCTTCAGGTCATCGGGCAGCCTGCGGTACGCCTCACCCATGTCGATGAAATACGTGCCGCGGTTCTTCTCCGGCACGACCTGCGGGTGGATGAGGGTGATGCCGAACGGGTTGGGCATGAACTGGTAGTCGGCGTGCCAGAAATGGCCGGTCTTGGGAACGCCCACCTGCTTGCCGTCCTGCGGAATGTTCGAGGACACGAAGATGTCCGGGTTGTCCGGGTGGTGGTAGATCGGCTCGTAGTAGCGCTCGGGCCGGCCCAGTCGCTTGCTCAGTTCGAGGAAGGCATCCGTCGACAGGTGCTGGTTCTTCAGGACCGCGATCTTGCTGGTGTACACGGCCTGCATGAGCTCTTGGACGTCGGACTCCGACGCGGTGGTGTGGTCGAAGCCCTCGACCGTCACGCCTAGTTTCTTGCCTGCCTGCGGGGTGATTTCCATGGTGCGGGTTCTCCGGTGATTCCTGTGAGAGGGGAGGGCAGGGTGCCGGTTCGGGAGGGGGTGAGTGAGCCGGATCGGTGGCCACGTGTGACCGGCGCCAGTCGCTGATGATGCCTGCATTCAATTCCTGCATCCACGAGGTGGATACAGGGCAAGAAAAAGGCTGAAGTGGTGCTTGTGTCAACGCCGAAGTGGATTTCTGAAGCGATTCTAAAGGCGGGCTAAAGTCCCGGAGTTCGGCCACGGGTTCCCGTCTGAGTCGGCAGGCCGCTTGTTTCGCCGAGCTGGCCTGCGGAAATGCTGCGCGGGTCGAGTGGCTGAGGCGGCGTCAAGCTGGTGTCCGCGAAGGGGAAGAAGGGCGAGAAGGGGCCCGTCGGCAGTTGCATCCGGTCCGGCCTTCGCTGTATCAAGTGTCCTGTAACCCGGCGATCTTCGGTCACCGTGAAGAATTCCGCCGGGTTATTTATTCGCATCCCGTCATCCGTTGCACCGGAAAGTGGTGCCGCGCGGAATTTGGAGGCGCGGTTTCCATGGACGCTCTTTAGTATTCGCCGCCGTATTTCAGGTCTCACGGGCCCACGCGACGGCGGGCGCCGACCGGACGGATGGGCCCGAGAAGGCACCCGTGGCGGACGACCGCCGTCTACGGGGGTTTCCGTGAGTTCGCCGGTCCAGGGCCCTCCGCCGCGCGCATCCTGCCGTGCCGATTCCGGCCACGCCCGCGCACGCCGTCAACTGCGGGCCGCGGCACCCTCGTTCACCCCGTCAACCCGCCATCTCGGCCGCGCTGCCGAGGAGCCCGCCGCGCACACCGGCGCCCCCCGGGGCCGGCCGTGGACGGCACCATCATCCTCCGAGAGGTATCCAGTCCGATGAACTACATCATTGACCCCGCGTGGGCCGACGAGCGCGAGCGCCTGGAAAACCTGGCCGTCTTCTACAACGTGGGCACCGCCGAGATCTGCGACCGGCTGGGCGTGGGTCCCGGCTGGCGCTGTGCGGACCTCGGGGCGGGCAGCGGCAGCGTCGTGCGGATGCTCGCCGAACGGGTCGGGCCCGAGGGCGAGGTGCTGGCGATCGACGCCGACACCCGCTTCCTGGAACCGCTGGCCGGCGGCCCGATCACCGTACGCGCCATGGACGTGACGGCCGAGCCGCTGCCCGAGGGCCGTTTCGACTTCGTGCACGCCCGGCTGCTCCTTGAGCATCTCCCCGAGCCGGCCGAGATGGTGCGGTCCATGGCGGCCGCGGCCCGGCCGGGGGGCTGGGTGGTCGTCGAAGACGTCGACTGGTCCACGGCGCTGACCATCGACCCCCCGTCCGAGGCCCACGAGCGCGTCATCTCCGCCTGTCACAAGCTGTACGCGGGCAGCGCCTACGACGCCTCCTACGGCCGGAAGGTCCCGCGCCAGCTGCGCGCGGCAGGGCTGACCGACATCGGGATCCGGGCGGCGTCGATGCCGTTGCTGGCCGATGCCGAGCACGGCCAGCCGGACTGGGCGATGTGGGTCGCCCAGCTCGCCCCCCGGATGCTCGCCGAGGGGCTGCTCACCCAGGATGACCTCGACGCCTTCAGCCGGCTCTGGCACGACGGCGACACGGTCGGCTTCGGGCCGCTCATCGTCAGCGCCTGGGGCCGCCGCCCCGCCGAAGAAGACGCACGCTGACGGCGGCCCGCAAGGGCCGGGGGCGCCTCCCCGGTCCTCGCGGGCCTGTGGCACCCGGCACCGCACCTCGCGGTGCCGTCGCCCCTCCCCTGGACGCCCGGTCCGCGGGAGGGGCTCCGCCTTGCGCCGGCCCGGTCGGAGCGGTCCGGCCAGGGGCGGGCGCCGGCCCGGACGCGTGCCGCGCCGCCCCGAACCTGCGGGCGACGCCTGCTCGTCGGTACCCCGTGGCGGATGCGGGAGCGCTCAGGCCGGTGTCTGGTTGGCCAGGGCCACCGACAGCTGGGCGGCGACCTCCTGGAGCACCGGCACGATCTTCTCCGTCGACGCCTCGGTGACCCGGCCGGTCGGTCCGGAGATGGAGATCGCCGCCGAGGTGGGGGAGTCGGGGACCGGTACCGCGAAGCAGCGGACGCCGATCTCCTGCTCGTTGTCGTCGACCGCGTAGCCCAGGCGCCGGACCTCGGCGAGCGCGTCGAGGAAGGTGTCCGGGTCGGTGATCGTCTTCTCCGTCGCCGCGGGCATGCCGGTCCGCCCGAGCAGTGCCCGGACCTCCTCCGGCGGGTGCCCGGCGAGCAGCGCCTTGCCGACGCCGGTGGAGTGCGGCAGGACCCGCCGGCCGACCTCGGTGAACATCCGCACGGCATGCCGGGAGGGGACCTGCGCGACGTAGACGATCTCGTCGCCGTCGAGCAGCGCCATGTTGGCGGTCTCGCCGGTCTCCTCGACCAGCCGGGCCAGGAACGGCCGTGCCCAGGTGCCGAGCAGCCGCGAGGCGCTCTCGCCGAGGCGGATCAGGCGGGGGCCCAGCGCATACCGGCGGTTGGGCTGCTGGCGGACGTAACCGCAGGCCACGAGGGTGCGCATCAGGCGGTGGATGGTGGGCAGCGGGAGGCCGCTGCTGGCGGACAGCTCGCTGAGGCCGACCTCGCCCCCGGCGTCGGCCATCCGCTCCAGCAGATCGAAGGCGCGCTCGAGGGACTGGACACCGCCGCTCGCGCCCGCGGGCTTGGCATCGGCGGCGGAGGTGCTGGCGCTGGACGGCGGCACGTCGCTTTCCTTTCGGGGCGGAGGGGTCGGTCTCGGCTGGTGCGGGCGCCGGGCCCGACCGGTGCAGCCTACCGGTCCCGTTTCCCGGACACACGGCGTATCGCACAGTCGTTCGCGCCGGTCAGCGCCTCGCTCGCGGAGCGCCGGCCGGGCAGGTGATCTCGCTGTCCGTGATCCCTTGACCTGGCCGGTGACCCTGGCTACGTTCTGCTCCGCGAAACTTATTATCCATTTCGTGGAATCTGCCAGTGGCGGGAAGGGGTTTCCGTCCTCCCGTCGCGAGTGTCTGCCGGGGCGGCCCCGGGGTGTCCGCCGGGCCTGGAAGGGTCTTGACGGGCCCGGATCCGGCGGCAAAACTCCTTCAACAGTCTGTTGAAGACCTGGTGGGCGCCGACGGGCGGCCCGGCCGCCCGGCCCCGCGGCCGATCACCGGCGGCACGGAGCACGAGAGACGAGGAGGGGACCGGGTGTCCGAAGGAGAGCTGGTGCTGCGCAGCGCGCGGGTCATCACCCCGGAGGGGATGCGCGCCGCGTCCGTCGCCGTCAGCGGCGGGACGATCACGGCGGTCCTGCCGCACGACGCCGCGGTGCCGGACGGCGCCCGGGTCGAGGACTTCGGCGACGACGTCCTGCTGCCCGGCCTGGTGGACACCCACGTCCACGTCAACGATCCCGGGCGCACCGAGTGGGAGGGCTTCTGGACCGCCACCCGCGCGGCCGCCGCGGGCGGCATCACCACGCTCGTGGACATGCCCCTCAACAGCCTCCCGCCGACCACCACCACCGCGCACCTCGACACCAAGCGCGAGGTGGCCGAGGCCAAGGCCCACATCGACGTCGGCTTCTGGGGCGGCGCGATCCCCGGCAACGTCAAGGACCTGCGCCCGCTCCACGACGCCGGGGTCTTCGGCTTCAAGTGCTTCCTGTCTCCCTCCGGCGTGGACGAGTTCCCCGAGCTGGACCAGGAGCAGCTGGCCCTCGCCCTGGAGGAGATCGCCGGCTTCGGCGGCCTGCTGATCGTGCACGCCGAGGACCCGCACCACCTGGACGCGGCGCCCGTGCCCAGCGGCCCGAGGTACGCCGACTTCCTCGCCTCGCGCCCCCGCGTCTGCGAGGACGACGCCGTCGCCGCGCTGATCGCGCTCGCCCGGCGGCTGAACGCCCGGGTGCACGTCCTGCACCTCTCCTCCGCCGACGCGCTGCCGCTGATCGCCGCCGCCAAGGCCGAGGGCGTCCGGATCACCGTCGAGTCCTGCCCGCACTTCCTGACCCTGACCGCCGAGGAGATCCCCGACGGCGCCACGGAGTTCAAGTGCTGCCCGCCGATCCGCGAGGGCGCCAACCAGGACGCGCTGTGGCAGGGCCTGGCGGACGGCACGATCGACTGCATCGTCTCCGACCACTCGCCGTCCACCGCCGATCTCAAGACCGCCGACTTCGGCGCCGCCTGGGGCGGCATCTCCTCCCTCCAGCTCGGCCTGCCCGCCATCTGGACGGCGGCCCGTGCCCGCGGCCACTCCCTGGAGGACGTGGTCCGCTGGATGTCCACCGCCCCCGCCGCGCTGGTCGGCCTCGGGCGGAAGGGCGCCATCGAGGCGGGCCGGGACGCCGACTTCGCGGTCCTCGCACCCGACGAGACGTTCACCGTCGACCCGGCCGCCCTCCAGCACCGCAACAAGATCACCGCGTACGCCGGGAAGACCCTGCACGGCGTGGTGCGCTCCACCTGGCTGCGCGGCCGCAAGATCAACGACGGCGCCACCCTCGCCGCACCCACCGGCACCCTCCTCACCCGCCCCGGGCAGGGCTGACCCACCGCCGCCCGGCCGCCCGCACCGGCGGCCGGGCGCCGCTCACCCCTCCAGCGCGTCCCAGAACATCAGCTCGTACGCCTGGAGGAGCCGGCCGTGCCGGTGCGCCTCCAACGGCCGGGCCTGGCCGGTCTCCAGCCCGTGCGCGACCGCCGTCAGGGCCCGCCGGTCCAGCTCCGGCGACGGCGCGGCGAAGAGGTCGAAGAACCCGCACGCCGCCTCCGGGAGGCCGTAGTGCTCCCGCGCCGCCCGGCCCACCCGGGCGCAGTACGCGCCCCAGGCGGCGAAGTTCGCGGTCAGCGCGATCACCACGTCGACCGGCTCCACCCCGAGCGCCAGCCGCGCCACGTACGACGGGTACGCCTGGCAACCGGGGCGCGGCTCGTGGCCGTCGACCGTGGACGGGGCGATGCCCAGCGCCTCGTTCAGCTCCGCCAGCCGTTCCAGGGCGACCGTCTCGCCGTCCGCGAGGAGTTCGAAGAAGGTGGCGACCGGCGGATCGGCGTCGGTCCGGTGCGTCAGATGACGGAAACTGAGCCGGTCCGAGGTGATCACCCGGTGCTGCTCCAGCGCGAGCGTCGTGAACACCGCGCGCGGCGCCTGCCCGGCCGCGATCCGCTCCACCGTCCGGTTCGCGCCGGAGTCCGGGGCGAGGGCGCGTACGGCGGCGTCGAGCACGGCGTCCGAGGTCGGCCGGGGCGCGGTGTCGGCGGGTCGGACCATGGCGGGCTCTCCTCCGGTACGGGACGGCCGCCCGCGGCGCCGCACCGTGCACGGCGCCGCGGCCCGGCGGCCGAGGGGTGTGCCCCCAGCGTGCGGGCCCGGCACCGGGCCGTCCGCCGACGCGCCGGGAGCGCCGGGGGAGCACCGCCCGCACGGGCCCGCCCGGCGGCCCCGGCGCGCCGGTGGCGTCAGCGCGACTTGGCGGCGAAGACCAGCACGCTCATGAACGCCAGCAACACATGCGTGGCCACGACGTAGATGAAGACCCGCACGTAGAGCCCGCGCGGCGGCTTGTTCTCGACGTACTTCCGTTCGCTCGCGGGCGGCGGTGCGACGGCGTCGGCGCCGCCGGGCGTCCCGGGGACGGCAGGGGTGGAGTGGTCGGGCACGGCGTTCGTCCTTCCCTCACGAAGCGGTGCGGTGCGCGGCGGCTCCGCGGCACCGAAGGCGGTGGGCGGTCTCACAGGCCGCGGCGCGGGGTGTCGTCCCCCAGGCACAGCTCGGCGGCGCCGCTCTGCAGCAGGGTGTGGACGAAGAGCATCTCGGCGCCGGCCCGGGTGGTCGCGGCGATGCGGTGCGGGACCAGCGAGTCGAAGTGCGCCGCGTCCCCCGGGCCGAGCAGGTGCACCGCCTCGCCGAGCGTCAGCCGCAGCTGCCCGGTGAGGACGTACAGCCACTCCTCGCCCGGGTGCACCCGCACCAGATCGCCCTGCGCCCGCTGCGGTACGTGCACCCGGAGCGCCTGCATGGCCCGGCCGGCGCCGCCGACCGTCCAGTACGTCCAGCCCCCGGCCTCCGACGGCTCGGTCCGTCCGGCCCGCATGATCGGATCCCGCTCCGGAGCGGTCTCGCCCAGCAGGTCGGATACCGTGGTTCCGTACGTGCGGGCCAGCGCGAGCAGCATCGGCAGCGACGGCTGACGGCGATTGGTCTCCAGCCGGGACAGATGCGCGGGCGACAGCCCGACCCGCCGGGCGGCCGTCTCCAGCGTCAGCCCGCTGCGGCGCCGCAGATCGCGCAGCCGGGGCGCGACGGTGGGCAGCTCCGCCGCCTCTGCGGGGGCGTCCTGCGGGGTCTCGGTCATGTACCCGGTATAGCCAGCCTTGACCTCAGAGGCAAAAGTTTTGCCTTAGAGGCAAACTCTCCCGGCTCGTTCTCCCCGCCCTTCCTCTCGGCCGCTCCGGGGTCGGTACGGGGCTCCGGCCGGCTCCCGGGGTGATCCCGTACGGAGCGGTGGGCGGATCGAGGGTGTGGCGAGGGAACGGCAGGCAGGCGGTTCGGGGAGTCGCAACGCAGGCCCGGTGTAAGGGAGTCGGGTGGATGTGACGGCGCCTCGGGGGCGTAGGGAACCGCAAGGGGGCGTGGGCGTGACCGTGTTGCGCCGTTCGGGGGATCCTTGTGAACGGCCGGGAAACTTCCGCTCCTTGGCATTGACAGGGCCATGTCTACGCGCGTCATGCTTGGGGCATGAGAATCCCCCCACGGATCACCCGGATCGGCGCCGCGGGCGCCCTCGCATCGGCCCTTCTCCTCGGTGGCACCGCCGTCGCGGCCACCCCGAGCGCCGCCACGGCGCACGCGGCGGTGTCCGCGCAGCACGTGCAGGTGGCGAGCGTCGGCAAGATCTGCCAGTCCAAGCTGCCCGCCGAGGCCCACGACACCCTCGACCTGATCGCCAAGGGCGGGCCCTACCCCTACCCGAAGGACGGCACGGTCTTCTCGAACCGCGAGGGGATCCTGCCGAAGCAGAGCTCCGGCTACTACCACGAGTACACCGTCGTCACCCCGGGCTCCCCGGACCGCGGTGCACGGCGCATCGTGACCGGTGAGAAGACGCAGGAGGACTACTACACCTCCGACCACTACGCGACCTTCGACCTCGTCGACTTCGGCTGCTGAGCCGGCGCCCGGTACCCACCGGGCACAGACGGTGGCCGGGATGCTGCGGGCATCCCGGCCACCGTTCGCGTTGTCCGGGCCCCCGGCCGGGCCGGTGCGGCGCCCCTTCCGCCCCCGTTTCCCCTGCCTCCCCTTCCCTTTCTGTCCCCGTCCTGTAACCGTTCCGGGCGGCTGCGCGCGGGTGGCGGGCCGATGCCCGAGGTCAGGGCGGTCGCGGTGAGTTGCCGCACGGGTAACCCTGAAAGATCCCTGGGATGTCGCCGCTTCAGGGACGTACGGTGGCCCCCCGCGGGAGAATTGTCAGTGGCTGCCGGTAGCGTTCCGGTCGAATCAAGAAATGACCGGGCATCGACGGCATTGCTCCGACCTGTCGCGGGTTGCCCGCGCGCGGAGGTTTGCCGTACCGGCCGCGGCCGGGTGGGCACGGTCGTTCATGGACGAGGAAGGGCGGCGAACTGCCGTGTATCGCTGGGAGATCACCCGGGCCGCGCTGGCGCAGCGGGTCTTCGCCATCGTGCGCAGCGCGACGTACGACGAGGCGAGCGCCACCGCCGACACCCTGCTGTCGGCGGGCGTCACCACCTTGGAGATATCCCTGACCACACCGTTCGCGCTGGAGGCCGTCACCACGCTCACCCGCGAGCTGGGCGAGGACGCGGTCATCGGCGCCGGCACGGTCCTTGACGCGGTGTCGGCCCGGATGGCGGTCGACGCCGGGGCCCGCTTCCTGTCCTCGCCGAGCCTGGACGAGGAGGTGATCCGTACGGGTCACCGCTACGGCGTCCCCGTCTTCCCCGGCGTCGCCACCCCGACCGAGATGGTCCGCGCCCTCGAGTTGGGCGCCGATGCGCTCAAGGTGTTCCCCGCGGCGGAGCGCCGCCCGTCCTGGCTCGGCGAGATCCGCGCCGCCCTGCCGCAGGCGCCGCTGCTCCCGGCGGGCGGGGTGAGCGTCGAGAGCGCCCCCGAGTGGATCGCGGCGGGCGCGGCGGCCGTCGGTCTCGGCTCCGCCCTCTCGGACGGCGACCGCGACACCGTGACCAAGCGCGCCTCCGCCCTGCTGTCCCGGCTCGCGGAAGCCGCCTCGGACACCCCGGCCCCGGAGGGCTCGATGGAGTTCTACGAGTACTGAGGACAGCACTGAGGGGCGGTGCTGAGGGACGACTTGACCGGGCGCTCGCCGTGCCGGGGCCTGGCCCGGCCCGGCCCGGCGGGCGTCCGGGCGCCGCGACCGGTGGCGGGCGGCTCACGTCCGGACGACGCACCCCTGCCGCTCCAGCGCGGCCACCAGTGGGTGGCCGGGTGAGCGCCGGTCAACCGGCCACCAGAGTCGGCAGCCCGCCCTCCTTCGCGATCCGTTCCAGCTCGTCGAGGGCGGAGAGGGCCTGGCGGGCGGCGTCCGGGTCGCGGCCGGCGAGGCCGCTCGCCGCGAACTCGTCCTCGTCCAGGCGGAGCACCTGGGAGCCGTCCGCCGACACCCACAGATCGAGGTCCAGGTCCTCCACCGCCAGCTCCGCGGGGCCCGGGGCGCCGTCGCGGACCACGGCGGGGCGGGTGATGTCGCAGTACCAGCCCTTGAGCGTGCCCCGGCCGTCGCGTACCTCCTTGACGGCGTACCAGCGGTCGCGCCAGTAGTGCTCGGTGAACTCGTCACCGGGCTCGAAGCGGACGAAGCCGAAGTCGCGGACGCCGGGCGCCGCCCAGGCGGCCAGGACCGAGATCCGGGTGCCGTCGTCGGTCAGCACGTCGGCCGGGTACCGGATCTTGGTCCGTCCGGCCTTGGTCAGTACCACGTCCAGCCGCTGCGGCATCGCACTCTCCCCACTCTCTCGCGAAGTGATCGTCGGGCCAGTCTCTCGCGAAACGATCGCCGGGCAAGTGCGGCCCGGTGCGGCGGACTTGGGGGAGCCGCGCCCGTGGGGCCGGCGCCCCGCCCCCGTCCCACCCACCGATCACCCCCTTCACCCGCCGCGCCCCCTCTGTCACGCTGTCCGCGCCGCCCCCTGTCCCCGGCCTCATCCCCCGTCAGGAGCCCGCCGTATGAAGCGTTCCGTCGTCCTTCCCGCCCTGGCCGTGCTGCTTGCCGTCACCGCTGCCGCGCCGTCCGCGGCCACGCCCGCGCCGGCGCCCGGTGCGGCGCCGACCGCGGCGGGGGCGCACCGTCCGCAGCCGGTCGGCTCGCTGCTGGATACGGTGCCGCGCCGCGGGGTGCTGCGGGTCTGTACCACCGGGGACTACCGGCCCTACACCTACCGGGACCCGAAGACCGGCGCGTACAGCGGTGTGGACATCGACATGGCGAAGGACCTGGCGAAGAGCCTGGACGCCAAGGTCCGGTACGTCGCGAGCACGTGGGCTTCGCTGGTCGGGGACCTCGCCGCGGGGCGGTGCGATGTCGCCGCGGGCGGGGTCTCGATCACGTTGCCGCGCGCCCGCGAGGTCGCGTTCAGCGAGCCGACCCGGGAGGACGGCAAGACGCCGATCGTGCGCTGTGCGGACAAGGAGAAGTACGGGACGCTGGAGCAGATCGACCGGCCGGAGACGCGGGTGGTCGTCAACCCGGGCGGGACGAACGAGGAGTTCGCGCGGGCGCGGCTGAAGCAGGCGAAGATCACCGTGCACCCGGACAACACCACGATCTTCGACGAGATCATCGCCGGTCGCGCCGATGTGATGATGACCGATGCGGGGGAGACGCGCTACCAGGCGAAGATCCACCCGGAGCTGTGCGCGCTCCACCCCGACCAGCCGTTCACCTTCTCCGAGAAGGCGTACGCCCTGCCGCGCGGCGACGCCGAGTTCACCGCGTACGTGAACCAGTGGGTCCACCTGGCGACGCACGACGGGACGTACCGGAAGTACGAGGACGCCTGGATGAAGTGATCCGGGGCGGACGGAGCGCCGGGCGGGGACGTACCGCCCGGGCGCCGGCAGCCGTCAGACCAGCCACTTCCCGGCGCGCATCAGGGTCCGGCCGGTCATCTCGGGGACCGTGCCCCATGCCTGGATCACGTCCGGGGTGACCTGGAAGAAGACGTACGAGGGGTGGTCCTGGCGGGGGTCCCAGCCGTCCTTGGCGGCGAAGGCGTCGCCGACCCCGGCCGGCACTTCCCCGCGGGGCAGCATGCGGGCGGTGCCGTGGACCAGGACCACGTCCCGGGGGTGGCCGAAGGCGAGCCGGGCCCGGCCCGAGGCGCACAGATTGCGGCCCGTCGGGTTGGTGTCGCGGGTGGCCAGCCACACCGATTCGCCGTCCCACCAGAAGGCCAGCGGGACCAGGCACGGTTCGCCGGTGGCGTCGGCGGTGGCGATCCAGACGTCGTTGTCGCGTGCGAGCCGTTCCAGCGCCTCGCGCTTGCGCCGCTCCGGGCTGCGGGGCCCGCCGGGGGAAGAACCGGTCGCCGTCATGGCAGGGGAGGCTATGGCAGAGGACATCCGGTCCACAACGGGGGGAGCGGGCGCTCCGGCGCGGCCCCGCCCCGCCGGAGCGCCGTCCGGGCCTCCGTTCTTCCGCCGCGGTCCCGCTCCGGGGCCGCTCCTCGGCTACGCTCCCGGGCCGGAGCCACCGCCGCCGGCCCGGCGCCAGACCCCTCGAACCGGTACAGATCGCAGGTAACGGATACTTGGTCGGTTGGGGCCGGCGTTCCGGGAACGGTGCGCGGCGACTCCCCGACAGAGCGTGACAATCGGCGGAAGGGCAAGACCTCGTGGCAAGGGTTCGAAGAGGCGTACGCGTCATGGGCGCCGTGCTGGCTGCGGTGCTCGGCGCCTCCCTCGCGGGGTGCAGCAGTACCGGAGGCAAACGTGCCGAGGACGCACGGGCGGCGCAGGCCGCCGGCGGCAAGGCGGCGGTGAACACCCCCAGGTGGACGTTTGCGATGGTCACCCACTCCGGGGACGGCGACACCTTCTGGGACATCGTCCAGAACGGCGCACAGCAGGCCGCGGCCAAGGACAACATCAAGTTCGTCTACGGCCACGACAAGGAGGCCCAGCGGCAGAGCCAGCTGGTGCAGTCCTACATCGACCAGAAGGTCGACGGCCTGATCGTCACCCTCGCCAAGCCCGACGCCATGAAGGACGTCGTGGCCAAGGCCGAGAAGGCCGGGATCCCGGTGATCACGGTGAACTCCGGCGCCGAGGACTCGAAGAAGTTCGGCGCGCTCAGCCACATCGGGCAGGACGAGACGGTCGCCGGTGAGGCGGTCGGCGAGGAGCTGAACCACCGCGGCCGCAAGAAGGCCCTCTGCGTCCTGCACGAACAGGGCAACGTCGGCCACGAGCAGCGCTGCGAGGGCACGAAGAAGACCTTCAAGGGCGAGATGCAGAAGCTGTACGTCGAGGGCACCAACATGCCCGACGTGCAGTCGTCCATCGAGTCCAAGCTCCAGGCCGACCCGTCGATCGACGCGGTCGTCACCCTCGGTGCGCCCTTCGCGCCCACCGCCGTCAAGGCCAAGGAGCAGGCCGGCAGCAAGGCCGAGATCGACACCTTCGACCTCAACGCGCAGGTCGCCGACGGCCTCAAGGACGGCTCCCTCGGCTTCGCCGTCGACCAGCAGCCCTACCTCCAGGGGTACGAGGCCGTCGACCTGCTGTGGCTGTACAAGTACAACTCCGACATGCTCGGCGGCGGCAAGCCCGTGCTCACCGGGCCGCAGGTGATCACCAAGAAGGACGCCGCGGCGCTCCAGGAGTACACGAAGCGGGGCACCCGATGAGCCCGGCCGGAAAGAGCGCCCCGGCACCGCCCGCGGAGGCGGCGGCCGGCGACGAACGGCTGCTGCGCCGCTCCCCGCTGCACCGGCTGATGGGCCGCCCCGAGCTGGGCTCGGTCGTCGGCGCCCTCGCCGTCTTCGCCTTCTTCGCCTTCGTCGCCGAACCCTTCCTGCGGGCGTCCAGCCTCTCCACCGTGCTGTACGCGTCGTCGACGATCGGCATCATGGCCGTCCCCGTCGCGCTGCTGATGATCGGCGGGGAGTTCGATCTGTCGGCCGGTGTGATGGTGGTCAGCTCGGCGCTGATCTCGTCGATGTTCAGCTACCAGATGACCGCGAACACCTGGGTCGGTGTCGGGGTGTCGCTGCTGGTCACGCTCGCCATCGGGTTCTTCAACGGCTTTCTGCTGACCCGTACGAAGCTGCCCAGCTTCATCATCACGCTCGGCACGTTCTTCATGCTGACCGGCCTCAACCTCGGCTTCACCAAGCTGATCAGCGGCACCGTCTCCACGAAGTCCATCGCCGACATGGAGGGCTTCGGCTCCGCCCGCGCCGTCTTCGCCTCGCATCTGACGCTCGGCGGCGTCGACATCCAGATCACCATCCTGTGGTGGATCGTGCTGGTCGCCGTCGCCACCTGGATCCTGCTGCGCACCCGCGTCGGCAACTGGATCTTCGCGGTGGGCGGCGGCGACGACGCGGCCCGCGCGGTCGGCGTCCCGGTCGTCAAGACCAAGATCGGGCTCTACATGGGCGTCGCCCTCGCCGCCTGGGTCTCCGGCCAGCACCTGCTGTTCTCGTACGACGCGATCCAGTCCGGCGACGGTGTCGGCAACGAGTTCCTCTACATCATCGCGGCGGTCGTCGGCGGCTGCCTGATGACCGGCGGTTACGGCTCGGCGATCGGCTCCGCCGTCGGCGCGTTCATCTTCGGCATGACCAGCAAGGGCATCGTCTACGCCCAGTGGAACCCGGACTGGTTCAAGTTCTTCCTCGGGGCGATGCTGCTGCTCGCCACACTGCTGAACGCATGGGTGCGCAAACGGGCGGAGGAGAAGGTATGACGGCGCTCGTCGAGCTGGACGGTGTCAGCAAGTTCTACGGCAACGTCAAGGCGCTGGAAGGCGTCTCGCTGGAGGTGCACGCCGGGGAGATCACCTGCGTGCTCGGCGACAACGGCGCCGGCAAGTCCACCCTCATCAAGATCATCGCGGGGCTGCACCAGCACGACGCGGGCACCTTCACGATCGACGGGGAGGAGACCCGCCTGGTCAACCCGCGCGACGCCCTCGACCGCGGCATCGCCACCGTCTACCAGGACCTCGCCGTCGTCCCGCTGATGCCGGTCTGGCGGAACTTCTTCCTCGGCTCCGAGCCGACCCTGGGCCGCGGCCCGTTCCGCCGCCTGGACGTGCGCACCATGCGCGAGACCACCCGCAGCGAACTGCTGCGGATGGGCATCGACCTGCGCGACGTCGACCAGCCCATCGGCACCCTCTCCGGCGGTGAGCGGCAGTGCGTCGCCATCGCCCGCGCCGTCTACTTCGGTGCCAAGGTCCTCGTCCTGGACGAGCCGACGGCGGCGCTCGGCGTCAAGCAGTCCGGCGTCGTCCTGAAGTACGTCGCGGCCGCCCGGGACGCCGGGCTCGGCGTGGTGTTGATCACCCACAACCCGCACCACGCCTACCTCGTCGGCGACCGTTTCGTCCTCCTCAAGCGCGGGGCGATGGCCGGCAGCCACGCCCGGTCGGAGATCTCGCTGGAGGAGCTGACCCGCCAAATGGCGGGCGGCAGCGAGCTGGAGCAGCTCAGCCACGAGCTGGCCCGCGAGGCGCCCGGGGAATTCCCCGGCGGCCACCGCCCCGGCTGAGCGCGCCAGGGGGCGCGCGGCGCATGCGCCCGCGCCCCCACGCCGCGGTGCGCCGGACCTGGCCGGTGATGCACAATCGCACCAAACCCGTGCACCCGGGGGTCCCGACGCCGGGAGGGAAGGCCCCCGCACCGCAGCCCCGGCGGAACCCCCGCCCGCACACCGAGGCCCGACCGGCCTCCCGACCCGCAGGGACGAGACGACTCTTGCGCGCACACAGCCGACCGGGCCACCACCGCAGCCACGGCGAGGTGGGCCGATGAGCACGTACCGTGAACGCGTCCCGAGGGGGCCCGCCCGGGCGACCGTGCTGCGTACCGCCGGGACCCGCGAGCGCCGCTCGCACCTGACCGCACCACGGGTACCGACCGTCGGCATCGACATCGGCGGCACCAAGGTCATGGCGGGCGTCGTCGACGCCGACGGGGCGATCCTGGAGCAGGTCCGTACCGAGACGCCGGACAAGTCCAAGAGCCCGAAGGTCGTCGAGGACACCATCACCGAGCTGGTCCTCGACCTCTCCGACCGCCACGATGTGCACGCGGTCGGCATCGGCGCCGCCGGCTGGGTCGACGCGGACCGCTCCAACGTCCTCTTCGCCCCGCATCTGAACTGGCGCAACGAACCGCTCCGTGACCGCCTCGCGGGCCGCCTCGCCGTCCCCGTCATGGTCGACAACGACGCCAACACCGCCGCCTGGGCGGAGTGGCGGTTCGGCGCCGGACGCGGCGAGGACCACCTCGTCATGATCACGCTGGGCACCGGCATCGGCGGCGCCATCCTGGAGGACGGCCAGGTCAAACGCGGTAAGTACGGGGTGGCCGGCGAGTTCGGCCATATGCAGGTGGTCCCCGGCGGGCACCGCTGCCCGTGCGGCAACCGCGGCTGCTGGGAGCAGTACAGCTCCGGCAACGCCCTGGTCCGCGAGGCCCGGGAGCTGGCCGCCGCCGACTCCCCGGTCGCGTACAACATCATCGAGCGGGTGGGCGGCAACGTCCCCGACATCACCGGGCCGCTCATCACCGAGCTGGCGCGGGAGGGCGACGCGATGTGCGTCGAGCTGCTCGCCGAGATCGGCCAGTGGCTGGGCGTCGGCATCGCCAACCTCGCCGCCGCCCTCGACCCGTCCTGCTTCGTCATCGGCGGCGGCGTCAGCGCCGCCGACGACCTGCTGATCGGCCCCGCCACGGACGCCTTCCGCCGCACCCTCACCGGCCGCGGCTACCGCCCCGAGGCGCGTATCGCCAAGGCGCAGCTGGGCCCGGAGGCCGGCATGGTCGGCGCCGCGGACCTCGCCCGGCTGGTCGCCCGCCGCTTCCGGCGCGCCAACCGCCGCCGGGTGGAGCGCTACGAACGCTACGAACGGACCGGCCGCCGATGACCGCCCAGGACCTCACGGGCGCCGCCGCCCCGCCGCCCGCCGCCACCCCGCGGCGGGAGACGCCCCGCTGGCTGATGGCCGTGATCGTCTTCCTGCTGATCGCGATCCCCGCGGGCTACATCGTCATCTCCGCGGAGCAGAGCCGCGACAGCGGTGAGATGAAGGAGGCCGAGGCCGCCGCGACGGGCCTGACCAACGCCTTCCCGTCCAAGGTGCAGCAGCAGATCTACAACGTCCCGGTGCCGCTCGGTTCGACGCCCGTCTACTACTACGAGACGAACTCCTGGGACACCAGCTCGCTCTACGTCCAGTTCCGGACCAACGGCGTGGGCCTGGCCCACTATCTGAAGGCGATCGGCACCAGCACCGACGCGCTCAAGAAGGGCGAGGTCACCATCACGCCCCGGCAGGCGGCGCAGGTCGGCTGGGACTTCACCGGCGACGGCCAGTTCGCCGGACTGCGCGAACACCGCGACAAGCCGCAGCCCTCGCAGCAGATCACGGTGAGCTTCGACGAGCCGGGGCATCCGGTGGTGCACACGGTCTCGACCGTCACGTTCTGACCGGCGGCGCGGCCCGCCGGGCACGCCGGGCCGCCCGTGCTCCGGACGGCTGAGGCCGACGGGGCGCTGCGGCGGAAGGGGTTTCCCGGGGCCGGCCGGTAGGCGATCATGTCGGGGCGCCGGGCCCGGCCCGGGCCCGGTGACCGCCACGGCGGCCGCACCCAGATCTCCGAGGACCCCAGATGCGCACGCTGATCAGCACCGCCTTCATCTCGCTCGACGGCGTGGTGGAAGCCCCCGGCGGCGAGCCCGGCTACCGCAACTCCGGATGGACGTTCAACGACGTCGACTTCCTGCCCGAGGCGTATGAGATCAAGGGCCGGGAGCAGGAGGAGGCCACCGCGCTGTTGCTGGGCCGGGCCAGCTACGAGGCGTTCAGCCCCGTCTGGCCGGACGTGGCGGACTTCGCCGGCTACCTCGCGATGCCCAAGTACGTCGTCTCCACCACCCTCACCGAGGACGCCCTGGTGCCGAACTGGGGCGAGACCACGATCCTGCGTTCCCTCGACGAGGTCGCCGCCCTCAAGGAGACCGACGGCGGCCCGATCATCATCCACGGCAGCGCCACCCTCCACCGCCACCTCTCGGACGCCGGGCTGATCGACCGCTACCACCTGCTGGTCTTCCCGCTGCTCCTCGGCGCCGGCAAGCGTCTGTTCAGCACCACCGACAAGCCCACCCGGAAGCTGAAGCTCACCGAGCACGCGACGTATGCGAACGGGCTGCAGCTGAACATCTTCGACGTGGTGCGGTGACGGCGCCGTAGGGAGCGTCCGGCGGTGGAGCGTCCGGCGGGGCGGGGTGCCCCGCCACCCGCCGGACTCCTCCTCAGCGCGCCGCCGGTCCGCCCTCGGGAGCGGGGGGCGGGGTGGTGGCGCGGGCGAGGAGGGGATCGGTGAGCGGGGAGTCCCGGCGCTGCTGATTCTCGGTGCGCAGGCCGTCCGCCAGGCTCAGCATGCCCTCGGTGAACGCGTCGACCTGCTGTGCGCGCATCTCCCGCAGCGCCGTCTGGGCGGCGGCAACCGCCGTGACGACGCTGTCCTCCAGGGACTGCGGGTCGTCCGGGTCGAGGACCGACGGGTCCACCCGCAGCGAGGTCAGCATCCCGTCGGAGTCCACCTTCGCGGTCACCAGACCGCCGCGCGCGTGCCCGGTCATCTCGCTGTCCTTCAGCCCGCCCAGGCCGGCGAGGTTCCCCTGGAGGTCGCGCATCCGCTGGGTGAGCGCGGCGATGTCGAAGGACGGACTGTCGGCCATGGCAGGGGCTCCTCGGAAAGCGTGGAATGGGTGGGGACCGGGCCGCAACGGTGCGCGCGGGCACACCGCGGCCACGGACGGGGCAACGGCAGCGGTCCCCGGCCATCCTGCGGTCCGGTCCGGTACCGGCCCAGGTCCCTGTTCGGGGGATCTCCGCCCCGGCACGGCGGCGGGACCACGGACCGGGCCGGGGCGCTCCCCGCGGAACGCCCCGGCCCGCCCGGCTACTGCGCCGACTCGCAGTTCTCGACGACCAGGTTCGCCGGGCGGGGACTGCCCGTCATCGAGGCGACCAGCTCGGCGCCGGTGCGGTGCCACAGTGTGCTCTCGCCCAGGCGCGCGAAGCCGTACTCCGTGAGCATCCCGGAGGTCAGCACCGTCCCGTCGGTCTCGACGAGCACCAGGTCGGCACCGGGGTCGAGGCCGTCGTCGGCGGTGAGCGCCGCGAGCCGCCGCACCAGCGCCCTGACGACGTCCGGGGCGTCGGAGTCGTCCCAGAACACCGCGCCGCTCGCGTGCAGCACCCGCGGTGGCTGCCCGTCGCCCCGGCCGCCCGTCGCGAGCAGGGGCGTGACGGGGCTCTCCGCCGTCAGCGCCTCGGCGTCGACGGTGCCGATCCGGTAGCGGATCCTGCCGAGCGCCGCTCCGGCACCTTCCGTAGCTCCGGCACCTTCCGTCGCTCCGGCCGGCGCCCACCTGGTGACCAGGAGCCGTCCGTGGATCAGCTCCTGATCGACGACGAGCGGCACCAGGGGGGCGGGAACGGCCGGGGCGGTGTCCTGGCCGGCGGGGGTGCGTCCCGGCGCGGCGCCCAGGTTGGCGAGCGGCAGCGGCGCCGGCGCCGGGACGACCGGCGCCTGCTCCGCCGCGGGCTCCAGGCCCTGCGCCTCGGGAGCGGACAGGGCCTGTGGTGCCGGTGCGGTCACCGGCGGCGCGGTTGCCGGCGCCGCGGACGGCGCGAGCGTCTGCGGCGGTGACGCCGCGGCGTGGTGCGGCAGGAGCAGCGTGAACTCCGCCACCGGCGGGACCACGAACTGCTCCGGTCCCGGCACGGTGACCGCGCCCTGGAGCGAGGTGCCCTCGCCGCCGCGGTCCATCCCCTCGTCGATCCAGGACCTGACGGTGTGCGGTGAGCCCTGGGGCAGACCGGTCCGCTGCTGGTCGGTCAGCGTCACCGGCCCGCCGGCGAGGAACGCGGCGCGCTGCCCCTCGGTGAGCCGGTTCCGCACCTGCTCGGGGAGGGCGGCGAGGTCGTCCTCCCGCTGTGCCCGTGACGCGGCCGCCGCCGTCTCGTGCGCCGCCGCCGGCCCCTCCAGGAAGAGCGCCCGCTCCACCTGCCGGAGCGCGGCGCCCAGCGCCGTCCGGCGTCGGCCGGCCCCCTCGTCGGTGCCGGAGAGCGTCGAGGACGACCACGCCAGGATCGCGGAGGCGAGTGCGAACCGCTGTCCCGTGCCGCCCGCCAGCAGCTCCCGCGGAGTGAGGCCGTGGACCTCCGCAACCTCGGCCAGCGCGTAGGGCACCTCGCCCAGCGCCTGGGCCGCGCTCACGAGGTGGGCGGCCGCCCGGCCGGTCAGGCCCAGGGTGAGCAGGGCGCGGGGGACCTGCTGCACCTGTTCGGCGAGGTCCACCAGGTGGGGCCGTGACTCTTCGGGGAGGCCGAGGTCGCGGGCGAGGCGCACCAGCTCCCGGGCGTGGAACCACGGGTGCCGGTGCCTGTCGTCGAGCTCGGCGAACCGCTGCCGGCTCAGTCCCAGTTGCCTGGCGCGCCAGGTGGCGATGGCCGGGAGGAGGGCCTCGGCGCGACTGGTGGCGTACACCCACAGCCTGCGGCGCTGCAGGAGCGTCGTGCTGCCGTAGCTGTCGTTCACCAGGTGGGGCGTTCGCCGCCCCGTCTGTGCCACGTATTCCGCGAGCGTGGGAAGTTCCTCGATCCCCACGCCCCAGGTGCGGAGCGTGGTGAGCAGCAGGACGACGAAGGTGCGTTCACTTCGCCTGGATTCGGCAACAAGCCGCTGGAGATCGACGCCGTGCTGCTCCAGCAGCGGTGCGAAGTGCTCACGCTGCCAGCCGAGGAGTTGGTCGCCCCGCGCCTCGCGGTCCTGGAGATGGCCCGCGAACACGCGGATCAGATCGCGCTGTTCGCCCTGCAGGTCGAGGGAGTCAGCGATCTCCACCAGGGTGAACGCCACGGCCGGGGTGACGCGCAGCCCTTCGACGAGTGCGCTGACCTCGTCGATCACGGGCCGTTCGGCGCGCGCGCTGTACTCGTAGAGGGCGTGGATCAGGTCGCTGTGCGCACCGCTCCCGTGGAGGTACTCGGCGATGTCGATGAGCGTGATGCCGATGTCGGTCAGACGGTCGTAGTGCTCGACGTTCCGGTCGCCCCCGGCATTGCCGATGCGGCCTGCCCGGTAGGCGATCTCCCACTCCATCACCCCCGTGACCGCGTGCCCGCCGGGGGCCACCTGGTACTCGTCGCGGATGTCGATCCTCCGCGTGACCGCCCTGCGGGCAGCGGTGGTGTCGATCAGGTCGACGAAGTCGAGGAAGTCCCTGCCCCGCAGCTCGTCGAACGGGTGCTCCGCCATCAGGAGGAACACCTGCGGCGGCGAGAGCCACGGTCCGGTCCACTGCCGCTCGGCGGCGTTGCCGGGGCCGGTGAACGCGGGGTCGGACAGGGCCCGGAACAGCCAGGCCCGGTCCTGCGGGGTGTAGGCCCGCGCGATGACGGCGAAATTCTTGAGCAGCCGCCCGTAGCCCGGGGTGACCGGGAGGCCGAAGACGTGCAGGAAGTGCTCGATGGCGGCTTGTTCGTCGTCCAGCAGCCCCGGCTGCAGCGACCAGTGGAGGCCGGAGAGCGTGCCCTGGTGCTCCGGGGCCCGGGCGAGTTCGCCGAGCGCGGCGGCGATCCGTCGTATCTCCGGGTCGGACTCCTGGATCTCCCGGTGGGCGAGAGGGGCGAACAGGTCCCTCAGCACTTCCGGTGCGGCGAGGGAGCGGAGCGTGTCCAGCCGCAGGGGGAAGCGGCTGAGGACCTGGTGGAGGGCGCGGGGGTTCTCGTTCAGTCCGAGGGCGTCGAGTGATTCCCGGAGGGCCTCGGGGGCCGGGACTTCGCCGGTGATGCGGGTGAGGTGGACAAGGCGGCCGAGGCCGCCGATCCGGACGTCCAGCATGTCGTGCAGGGTGCCCAGGCGCAGGATCTGCCCGGCGGTGAAGTCCCTGAGCACCTCGCGGTCGCCCTGGTGCAGGGCGGACGCGACAGCGTCGACGACCGGCAACGGTGCAAGGTCTTCCTGCGCCGGGCCGATCCAGGGCGTGAGGGTGTCCGGTGTGCCCTCGGGCAGGCTGTCGCGCTGCTCGTCGGTCAGTGCCACGGGTTCGCCGGTGAGGTAGGCGGCGCGCTGCTCTTCGGTGAGCAGGTGCCGCATCTGCCGGGGCAGGGCGGCGAGGTCTTCGGCACGTTGGTGGCGCGAAGCGGCAGCCGCCACGTCCTGCGCCGCTGCCAGACCGTTGAGGAACAGTGCCCTCGCCACCCGGCCGGCCGCGTGGTCCAGCCCCGCCCGGCGACGGGCGGTTTCGGCATGACCATGGGGGCCGAAGACCGAGGGCCACCACAGGACCTGGGACGCCAGCCAGGCCCGCTCCTGCTCGTCGGCCGCCACCAGCTCCTGCGGGGCGAGGCCGTAAGCCCTCGCCACCTGGACCAACGCCCGCGGGATGCCACCCAGTTCCTGGGCCAGGGTCACGAGGTGCGCCGCGTCCTGGCCGGTCAGGCCCAGATCGAGCAGGTCCTGCGGCACGGTACGGAGCTGTTCGGTGAGGTCGACCAGGTGGGGTACGGACTCCTGGGGGAGCTCGAGGACACGGGCGAGGGCCACCAGGTTCCGGGCGTGGAACCAGGGGTGGCGGGCCGCGTCGCTGAGCGCGACGAACCGTTGCCAGGGCAGCCCCAGCTCCAGGCTCAGTGCCTTGGCGGTGTGCCAGGCAGCGGCGGCAGGGACGAGGACGTCACGGTGCTCGGCGGCGTACTGCCACAGCGCGCGGCGCTGTTCGGGCGTTGCCGCGAGGTAGCCGTCCTCCGGCAGCTCGGGCGCCTGAGAGTCGTGAACCGTCAGGTAGGTGACGAGCTCCGGAAGCTCCGCGATACCGGCGTCCCAGACGTGCAGCGCGGTGAGGAGCGAGGTGATGGAGGAGGCCTCCGCTCCGCCGTGCGTGATCAGTTCCCGGACGTCGATGCCGTGCTGAGCCAGCAGCGCGCCGAAGCCCCGACCGCTCCAGTAGAGGAGAGGCTCGTCGCGCTCCGGGCGGTTGCGGAAGTAGCCCTCGAACACGTGGAGCAGGTCATGCTGTTCGTCCTCCAGGCCGAGAAGGTCGGCGATGTGGAGCAGGCTGACCGCCGATACCGGGTCGACGTGCAGCCCTTCGGCGAGTGCGCGGACGGCGTGCGTGTGGCGCTGTGCGCGCCGGTCTTCGGTGCCGATCCGGGGGGTGAGGGTGTCCGGTGTGTCTTCGGGCAGGCTGTCGCGCTGCTCGTCGGTGAGGGTGACGGGTTCGCCGGTGAGGTAGGCGGTGCGCTGCTCTTCGGTGAGCAGGTCCCGCACCTCCTGGGGCAGGGCGGCGAGGTCTTCCGCACGCTGCGCCCGTGAGGCATCTTCCGCCGCTGTGCGTGCTGCCTCGGGGCCTTCCAGGAGGAGCGCCCTCGCCACCTGGTCGATCACGGGGCCCAGGCTCGTCCGCCGGTGGTCGGCGCCGGCACCGTGGAACGGGGGCCACTGCAGGACCTGGAGCGCCAGCCAGAGGGACCTGTGCGCGCCCGCCGCCAGCAATTCCTGCGGAGTCGTGCGGTACCTCTCCGCGACCTGGGGCAGCGCCACCGGAACGGCGCCCAGTTCCTGGGCCAGGGTCACGAGGCGTGCCGCGTCCCGGCCGGTCAGGTGCACGGCACGCAGGGCGTTCGGCACGAATCCCAACTGCTCGGCAAGGGCCAGCAGTTGGGGCAGCGACTCGTCGGGCAGATCGAGGTCGTGGGCGAGGCGCACCAGGTCTCTGGGGTTGAACCAGGACGCTGCGTCGTCGAGTGCCTGGAATCGTTCCGGTGTCAGTCCCAGATCCCGGGCGCGCCAGGCGTTGACGGCCGGGGCGAGGGCGTCGCGGCGCTCGGTGGCGTACCGCCACAGAGCGCGGCGCTGTTCGGGTGTCGCTTCGGCGTAGCTGTGCTCCGGCAGCTGGGGTGCTTGTACGTCGTGAACTGCCAGGTATGCGGCGAGTTCGGGAAGTTCCTCGATGCCGACGTCCCATGCGTCGAGCGCGGTGAGCAGGGCGAGGGCGTGGGAGGTTTCGGTTCCGTCGGGCGTGATCAGGTCGGGGACGCTGATGCCGTGCTCGGCCAGCAGCGCGCCGAAGTCCAGGTCCCTCCGGGGAAGGACGGGCTCGCCGTGCGTCACGCGGTCGTGGAAGGCGCCCCCGAACACGTGGAGCAGGTCGTGCTGTTCGCCTTGCAGGCCGAGGAGGTCGACGACGTGCAGCAGGCCGAACGCCAGGTCCGAAGCGACGTCCAGCCCTTCGGCGAGTGCGCGGACGTCGTCCTCGCGGCGCTGTGCGCGCCGGTCTTCGGTGCCGATCCGGGGGGTGAGGGTGTCCGGTGTGTCTTCGGGCAGGCTGTCGCGCTGCTCGTCGGTGAGGGTGACGGGTTCGCCGGTGAGGTAGGCGGTGCGCTGCTCTTCGGTGAGCAGGTCCCGCACCTGCTGGGGCAGGGCGGCGAGGTCTTCCGCACGCTGCGCCCGTGAGGCATCTTCCGCCGCTGTGCGTGCTGCCTCGGGGCCTTCCAGGAGGAGCGCCCTCGCCACCTGGTCGACCGCGTCTGCCAGGCTCGTCCGGCGTCGGTCGGCGTCGGCACCATGGATCGCGGGCCACTTCAGGATCTGGAGCGCCAGCCGGATGCGTCCCCGTGCACCGGCCGCCATCAGCTCCTGCGCAGTGGTGTGGTGGCTCTCCGCGACCTGGGGTAGTGCGTGGGGAACCCCGCCCAGTTCCTGGGCCAGGGCCACGAGGTGTGCCGCGTCCCGGCCGGTCAGGCGTACGGCACGCAGGGTGTGGGGAACGGAAGCCAACTGCTCGGCGAGGGCGGTGAGTTGGTGTCGCGACTCGTGGGGCAGGCCGAGCTTGCGGGCGAGGTTCACCAGGTCCCGGGCGTGGAACCAGGGGTGGCGGGCCGCGTCGCTGAGTTCGCGGAACCGTTCCGGTGTCAGCCCCAGTTCCCGGGCGCGCCAGGCGGCGACGGCCGGGGCGAGGGTGTCGCGGTGCACGACGGCGTACCGCCACAGTGCGCGACGCTGTTCGCGTGGTGCCTCAAGGTAGCCGTTCTCCGGCAGGCCGGGTGCCTGCGGGACGTGGGCCGCCAGGTACGCGGCGAGTTCCGGGAGCTCCTCGATACCGACGTCCCATGCCTGGAGCGCGGTGAGCAGCGAGGCGACGTGGGCGGCTTCGCCGCTGTCGCCCGTGCCCAGGGCCAGGCCGTTGATGCCGTGCTGTACCAGCAGATCCGCGAGGTCCTGGTAGTTCCAGCGGATGAGGGCCCCGCCCTGCTCCGCGAGGGCCTGGAAGTAGTCCTTGAACACGTCGAACAGGGCGTGATGGTTGCCGTGTTGGCCGGGGATGCCGGAGACGCGCAGCAGGCCGAGCGCCAGGGCAGGATCGACGCGCAGCTCCTCGGCGAGTGCGCGGACCTCGTCCACCACGGGCCGTCCGACCTGCACGCCGTACTGGTAGAGGGCGTGCATCAGGTCGTCGGGTGCGCCCACCTGGTGGACGTAGTCGACGGTGCTCACGAGCGTGATGCGGTGCGCTGCCATCCGCCGGTAGTTTTCGACGCTCTGCCCGCCCCCGGTGTTGCCGATGCGGCCCGCCAGGGAGGCGACGGTGCTCTCCAGCGCCGCCATGAGCGCGGTCCCGCCGGGGGGCAGCGGGAGCTCCTGCTGGATTTCTTCCCTCATCATGATCGCCCTGATGGCCGCGGTGTTGTCGACCCGGTCGAGGAAGGCGGGGAAGTCCTCGTGGCGCATCTGGTCGAACGGGTGCCAGGACATCAGGTGGAACACGTGCAGCGGCGAGAGCCACCGTCCGGCCCACGCCCGCCGGTTGGCGTGGCCCGGCCCGGTGAACGCGGGGTCGGACAGGGCCCGGAGCAGCCAGGCACGGTCCTGCGGCCCGCGAGCCCCCGCCAGGGTGGCGAAATCCTTGAGCAGCCGCTCGTGGTCCGGGGTGACCTGGAGGCCGAAGATGTGGAGGAAGATCTCGATGGCGTCCTGTTCGTCGTCGAGCAGCCCCGGCTGTTCCGACCAGTGGATGCCGGAGATCCGCCCCTGCTGGGCGGGGCGCCCGGAGAGACTGTCGAGCAAGGCGACGGCGTTCCACACCTCCGGGTCGGACTCATGGGTCCGCCGGTCGACCAGTCGGCCGAACATCATCCTCAGCACTTCCGGTGCGGCGAGGGAGTGGAGCGTGTCCAGCCGCATGGGGCGGTGCCTGAGCACCTGGTAGAGGGCATGGGGGTTGTTGCGCAGCCCGAGGGCGTCGAGCGATTGCCGGAAGGTTTCGGGGGACGGGACCTCGCCCGTGGCGCGGACGAGGGGGACGAGGGCGGCCATCCGGACGTCGAGCATGCGGTGCAAGGTGCCCAGGCGTACGACGTCCTCGGGGGTGAAGCCGGTGAGGATGTCGCCGTGCTCCCGGATCAGGGCGGTTGCGACGTCCTGCGGTGACGCTTGGCTGTAGTCGGGCAGCCCGGAGACGTCGTCGTAGGCCGACGGGAGCGCACCGGTGGCGGCCGGCGGCACCGCGTTGATCACCCTGCCTTCGCGGTCGATGGCCCTGAAGGCCCTGCGGAAGTCCATGGGGCGCTGTAGGCGCCGCTCCTCCGTGCCGAGCCAGGACGCGACGGTGCCCGGCGCGTTCGGCGGGCCGGCCCGCCGCTCGTCGATGAGCCGCATGGGCTCACCGGCGAGGAATGCGGTGCGCTGCTCGTCGGTGGGTGTGACGAGGGTGCCGTTGAGGAGCGCGGTGCGCTGCGCGTCGGTGAGCGTGACAGGGTGGCCGTCGCGGAATGCGGTGCGCTGGTCGTTGGTGAGCACCGTGCGTTCGGCGTGCAGGAAGGCGGCGCGCTGCTCTTCGGTGAAGGTGACGGGCCGGCCGGTGAGGAGGGCGACGCGCTGTCCGTGGGCGAGCGGGAAGGCGCTGTTGAGGAGGGCGGGGCGCTGCTCGTTGCCGAACGTGACGGGCTCGCCGGCGAGGAATGCGGTGCGCTGCTCGTCGGTGAGCGTCACGACCCGGCGGGCGAGGAGCGCGGTGGCCTGATCCTCGGTGAGCCGTACGGGTGCGGCGGCGAGGTACGCGGTGCCCTGTTCCTCGGTGAGCGTCACCTCCTCGCCCGCCAGGAACGCGGCGCGCTGCTCGGCGGTGAACAGGTGCTGCACCTGCCGCGGCAGGGCGGCGAGGTCCTGCGCACGCTGTGCCTGTGACGCGGCCACCGCGGCCCCGCGCGCCGCTGCCAGGCCGTCGACGAACAGTGCCCGCATCACCTGGGTGACCGCCTGGTTCCGCCCTGCCCGGCGACGGTTGGTCTCGGCATCGTTGTGGGGGCCGAGCACCGCGGGCCACCGCAGGTACTGGGACACGAGCCAGTCCAGATCCTGGGTGCTGGACGCCACCAGGATCTGCGGGGTGACGTCCAGGGCAGCGGCGATCTCGGCCAGCGCACGGGGCACCCCGCCCACCGCCTGGGCCAGGGACACGAGGTGTTCCGCGTCCTGGCCGGTCAGCCCGAAGTCGCGCAGGTCGTGCGGTACGCCACCGGTCTGTTCGGCGAGGGCGACCAGTTGGGGCCGTGCCTCTCGGGGGAGGTCGAGGTCGTGGGCGAGGGCCACCAGGTCCCGGGCGTGGAACCAGGGGTGGCGCGCCGGGTCGCTGAGTGCGAGGAACCATTCCTGCGGCAGCCCCAGTGCCACGCCCAACCGCAGATCCTGGGCGGTGTGTGCGGTCGGGGTTCGGGTGGAGGCGGAGCTCTCCCCGGAGTTCTGGTGCGGTGCGCTGGTGCTGCGGCTTCCGGAGCCGCCTGCCTGGTTCGCCGAGTTCTCCGGCGCGGAGTTGCTGCGCCGGTGGTGGGGCGTGCCGCCCACGCGACGCCGCTTCCGCCGGTCCTCCGTGCCGATCCAGGAGGCGACGGTGTCCGACGTGTCCCCGGTCAGGGCGGCGCGCTGCGCATCGGTCAGGGCCAGCGGTTCGCCGGCGAGGAAGGCGGTGCGCTGGTCCTCGGTGAGGAGGTCTTGTACCTGCTGGGGCAGGGCGGCGAGGTCCTCCGCACGCTGCGCCCGTGACACGGCCTCCGCCGCCGCATGTGCCGCCTCGGGTCCTTCCAGGAACAGCGCCCTCGCCACGCGCTCGATGGCGTGGTTCAGGTGCGTCCGGCGGCGCTCGGCCTCGGCGTCGGTGCCGATGACCGGCGGCCAGCGCAGAATCCCGGACGCGAGCCCGGCCCGTTCCTGCGCGCTGTATGCCACCAGCTCCTGCGGAGTCGTCCGGTACGCCTCCGCGACCTGGGCCAGAGCCGTCGGAACGGCGCCCAGTTCCTGTGCCAGACGCACGAGGTGTGCCGCGTCCTCGCCGGTCAGGTCCAGGGCGAGCAGGGTGCGGGGCACGGTACGCAGTTGTGCGGCGAGGTCGGTCAGATGGGGCTGCGCCTCCGGGGAGAGGTCGAGGACGTGGGCGAGGGCCACCAGGTTCCGGGCGTGGAACCAGGGGTGGCGGGCCGCGTCGCTGAGTTCGCGGAACCGTTCCGGTGTCAGCCCCAGATCCTGGGCACGCCAGGCGGCGACGGCCGGGAGAAGGCCGTCGTGGCGCCCGACGGCGTATTCCCACAGCTGACGGAGCCGCCCGGCCTCTGTGGCGTCGTGGCTCAGCGGGGGTGCCTGCGGATCGTGAACCGCCAGGTACCGGACGAACGAAGCGAGTTCGTCGAAGCCGATGTCCCATGCGTGGAGCGCGGTGAGCAGCGAGATGACGTGGGGGGCTTCGTTGCCGTCGCGCATGGTCACGTCCAGGGCATCGAAACCTAGCTCGTTCAGCAGCGGTTCGAATTCCTCACCCCGCCAGTCGACGAGGGTGTCGCCCTGCTCCGCGAGGTTTTGGAGGTAGTCCTTGAACGCTTCGAGCAGGTTGCGCTGTTCGCCTCGTAGGCCGAGGGTGTCGGCGACGTACAGGAGGTTGAACGCCACGCCGGGATCGACGCGCAGCTCTTCGGCGAGTGCGCGGACCTCGTCCACCACGGGCCGTTCGACGCTCGCGCTGTACTCGTAGAGGGCGTGGATCAGGTCGGTGTGGGCCCCGGCGCCGTGGACGTAGTCGGCGATCTCCGCGAACGTGATGTCGTTCTCAAGGAGTTCCTGGTACTCGTCGGCGCTGCGGTTGCCTCCGGTGTTGCCGATTTGGCCGGCCTGGGAGGCGATCTCCGCCTCGATCGCCGACATCAGCTCCTCCCCGCCGGGGGGCAGCGGGAGCTCCTGCTGGATTTCTTCCCTCATCATGATTGCCCTGATGGCCGCGGTGTTGTCGATCCGGTCGAGGAAGGCGGGGAAGTCCTCGTGGCGCATCTCGTCGAACGGGTGCCGGGACATCAGGTGGAAGACGTGCAGCGGCGAGAGCCATCGTCCGGTCCACCGCCGCTCGGCGGCGTTGCCGGGGCCGGTGAACGCGGGATCGGACAGGGACCGGAACAGCCAGGCACGGTCCTGCGGCGTGTAGGCCCTCGCCAGGACGGCGAAGTCCCGGAGGGTTTGCCAGTGCTCCGCAGGGTCGGGGAGGCCGAAGACGGCACAGAAGCGCTCGATGGCGGCTTGTTCGTCGTCGAGCAGTCCCGGCTGTTCCGACCAGTGCATGCCGGACGCCCTGCCCTGCCGGGCGGGCGCCTGGGCGAGTGCGCCGAGCGTTTCGACGATCCGCTGCACCTCCGGCTCGGGCTCCTGGATCTCCCGGTCGGCCAGCGGGGCGAACAGCACCCTCAGCGCTTCTGGTGCGGCGAGGGAATGGAGCGTGTCCAGCCGCAGGGGGAAGCGGCTGAGGACCTGGTGGAGGGCGTGGGGGTGGTCGCTCAGCCCGAGGGCGTCGAGCGACTCCTGGAGCGTCTCCGGATCCGGGACCTCACCCGTGGCCCGGGCCAGTGCGACGAACTCGTTCATCGAGATGTCGAGCATGTGGTGCAGGGTGCCCAGGCGCAGCACCTCCTCGGTCGTGAAGCCCGCGAGCACGGCATCGTGCTCCCGGCGCAGGTCGGACGCGACCACGCCGGATACGGACAGCGGCGCGAGGTCATCCCGTGCCGGAGGGGGAGCAACGCTGTATCCGGGCAGCTCGACGATGCTGGTGTAGAGCGGCGGGAAGAGACCGGTGCCGGCCGCCGACGGGTCGATCAGCCCGCCTTCCTCGTCGAACTGGGCGACGGGGGTGCGGCGGTCCACATGGCGCTGCATGCGGCGGTCCTCCGTGCCGATCCAGGACACGAGGGTGATCGTCGCATGGTGGGTCGGGCCGGTCCGGTGCTCGTCGGCGAGCCGGATGCGTTCGCCCGCGCGGAAGGCGCTGCGCCGCTCGTCGATGAGGGTCATGGGTTCGCCGGCAAGGAGTGCGGCGCGCTGCTCGTCGGTCGGTGTGACGAAGGCGCTGTGGAGGAGCGCGGTGTGCTGCGCGGGGGTGAGCGTGACGATCTGGCCGTCGCGGAACGCGGTGCGTTGTGCGGGGGTGAGCGTGGTGGATTCGGCTTCGAGGTAGGAGGCGCGCTGCTCTTCGGTGAACGTGACGGGCCGGCCGGTCAGGACTGCGGTGCGCTGTCCATGGGTGAGGGCCAAGGAGCGGCTGGCGAGGAGTGCGGTGCGCTGGTCGTCGGCGAACGTGACGGGTTGACCGGTGAGGAGTGCGGTGCGCTGGTCGGCGGTGAGCGTGACGAGTTGGCGGGCGAGGAGTGTGGCGGCCTGGCTCTCGGTGAGCCTTACGGGACCGGCGGCGCGGAACGCGGCTGCCTGTTCCTCGGTGAGCGTCACCTCCTCGCCCGCCAGGAACGCGGTGCGCTGCTCGGCGGTGAACAGGTGCTGCACCTGCCGGGGCAGGGCGGCGAAGTCCTCCGCACGCTGATGGTGCGAGACGGCCGCCGCCGTCTGGCTCGCCGCTGTCAGGCCGCCGAGGAACAGTGCCCTCGTCACGTAGTCGACCGCGTTGCCCAGCCCCGCCCGGCGACGCATGGCCTCGGCATCGTTGTAGCGGCCGAAGACCGCGGGCCAGCGCAGGAACTGGGACGCCATCCGGGGCAGTGCCTGCCCGCCGAAGGCCAGCACGGCCTGCGGGGTGATGTTGCAGGCCGCGGCGACCTCGGCCAGTGCACGGGGTACGCCGCCCACCGCCTGGGCCAGGGACACGAGGCGTGCCGCGTCCTGCCCGGTCAGGCCGAAGGCGCGCAGGTCGTGCGGTACGGCACCGAGCTGTTCGGCGAGGGCGACCAGCTGGGGCCACGACTCTCCGGGGAGGCCGAGGGCATGGGCGAGGCCCACCAGCTCCTGGGTGGGGTGCACCGCCGGCGCCGGGGTGGAGGCAGAGCTCTCCCCGGGGTTTTGGTGATGCGGTGTGGTGGTGCTGCGGCTTCCGGAGCCGCCTGCCTGGTTCGCCGAGTTCTCCGGGGCGGAGTGGCCGCGCCGATCACGGGGCGTGCCGCCCACGCGGCGCTGTATGCGCCGGTCCTCCGTGCCGATCCAGGAGGCGACGGTGTCGGGTGCGCCGTCGGGCAGTCGGGTGCGCTGCTCGTCGGTCAGGGTCACCGGCTTGCCGGCGAGGAAGGCGGCGCGCTGGTCTTCGGTGAGCAGGTTCTGCACCTGCGGGGGGAGTGCGGCGAGGTCTTCCGCGCGCTGCGCTCGTGAGGCGGCTTCCGCCGCGGCGTGCGCCGCTGCGGGCCCTTCCGTGAACAGGGCCCTGGTCACGCGGGTGAGCGCGTGGTTCAGGCTCGTCCGGCGACGCTCGGCCTCGGGGTCGGTGCCGATGATCGGGGGCCAGCGGAGAATCCCGGAGGCGAGCCCGGCCCGCCGCTGAGCGTCGGATGCCACCAGCTCCTGCGGGGTCGTGCGGTACGCCTCCGCGACCTGGGCCAGAGCCAGGGGAACGGCGCGCACTTCGAGCGCCAGGGTCACGAGGTGTGCCGCGTCCTCGCCGGTCAGGTTCAAGGTGAGCAGGGTGCGGGGCACGGTACGGAGCTGCTCGGCGAGATCGACCAGCTGGGGCCGTGCCGCAGGGGGGAGGTCGAGGAGATGGGTGAGGTTGACCAGTTCCCGGGCGTGGAACCAGGAGGCCGCGTCATGGAGCGCGTCGAACCGTTCCTGGGATATTTCCAGTTCCTGGGCGCGCCAGGCGTGGACGATCGGGGTGAGGGTGTCGCGGTGCGCGACCGCGTACTCCCACAGCTGCCGGATGCGCCAGGGTGCTGCGGGCTCGTAACTTGTGGAACTCGGCGGGGGCGCCTGCGGGTCGTGCACCGCCAGGTATCCGAGGAATGACGTGAGTTCGTCGAACCCGGCGTCCCAGGCGTGGAGCGCGGTGAGCAGCGAGACGATGTGCGGCGCTTCGCCTCCGCTGCGCATGATCAGGTCCAGGAGATTGAAACCGTGCTCCTCCAGCAGCGGTTCGAATTCCTCCTCCCGCCAGTCGAGAAGGGTGTCGCCCTGCTCCGCGAGGTCCTGGAGGTGGTCCGTGAACGCGTGGAGCAGAGGGCGCTGTGCGTCCTGGAGCCCGAGGGTGTCGGCGATGTACAGGAGGTTGACCGCCACGGCAGGATCGACACGCAGCTCTGCGGCGAGTGCGCGGACGTCGTCCACCACGGGCCGCCGGACGCTCGCGCTGTACTCGTAGAGGGCATGGATCAGGTCGGGGTGCGCGCCGGCCTCGTGGACGTAGTCGGCGATGTCCACGAGCGTGATGCCATGATCGGCCAGATGCTGGTGCTGCTCGACGCTGCGGTTGCCCCCGGTGTTGCCGATGCGGCCCGCCCGGGAGGCGACCTCCTCCTCCAGCGCCGCCATGAGCGCGTGCCCGCCGGGGGCCAGCGGGACCTCGTGCCGGATGTCGACGCCCCGCATGATGAGCGCCCGGTGGCTCACCGCGTTGTCGATCCGTTCGAGGAAGGCGGGGAAGTCCTCGTGGCGCATCTCGTCGAACGGGTGCCAGGACATCAGGTGGAACAGGTGCACTGGCGAGAGCCACCGTCCGGTCCACTGCCGCTCGGCGGCGTTGCCGGGGCCGGTGAACGCGGGGTCGGACAGGGCCCGGAACAGCCAGGCACGGTCCTGCGGCCCGCGAGCCCCCGCAAGGGTGGCGAAATCCCGGAGGATATGGACGTACTCCGCGACCGTCTCGGGGGCCGTGAGGCCGAAGACGTGGAAGAAGTGCTTGAGGGCGGCGCTTTCACTGTCGAGCAGCCCTGGCTGTTCCGACCAGTGGATGCCGGAGACCCGTCCCTGCTGGGCGGGGGCCTCGGCGAGATCGCCGAGGTCTTCCACGACCTCCTGCACCTGCGGGTCGGACTCCTGGGTCTGCCGGTCGACCAGAGGGGCGAACAGGTCCCGCAGCACCTCCGGTGCGGCGAGGGAGTGGAGGGTGTCCAGACGGAGGGGGCGGTGTGTGAGGACGTGGTAGAGGGCGCGGGGGTTGTTGCGGAGTCCGAGGGCGTCGAGGGATTCCTGGAAGGTTTCGGGGCTGGGGACTTCTCCGGTGGCGCGGACGAGGTCGGTGAGGTCGCTCATCCGGATGTCGAGCATGCGGTGGAGGGTGCCCAGGCGGACGATCTCCTCGGTGGTGAAGCCCGTGAGGGTGTCGCCGTGTTCCTGGATCAGGGCCGATGCGACGGCCTGCGGTGAGGTCCGGCTGTAGTCGGGGAGTCCGGAGACGTGGTCGTAGGCGGGCGGGCGGACGCCGGTGGCGGCGGGCGGGGCGGGGGTGATCACCCTGCCTTCGCGGTCGATCTGGTTGAGGGACCTGCGGAAGTCCGTGGGGCGCTGGAGGCGCCGGGTTTCCGTGCCGATCCAGGACGCGACGGTGCTCGGTGGGGTCGAGGCGTCGGCCCGGCGTTCGTCGATGAGCCGCATGGGTTCGCCGGCGAGGAGCGCGGCGCGTTGTTCGTCGGTGGGGGTGATGACGGTGCTGTTGAGGAGCGCGGTGCGCTGTGCGTCGGTGAGCGTCACGGAGCGGCCGTCACGGAAGGCGGCGCGCTGCTCGGGGGTGAAGGGGACGAGTTGGCGGGCGAGGAGGGCGGTGGCCCGGTCCTCGGTGACCCTCATGGGTGCGGCGGCGTGGAACGCGACGGCTTGTTCCCCGGTGAGGGTCACCTCCTCACCCGCGAGGAACGCGGTGCGCTGCTCGGTGGTGAACAGCTGCTGCACCTGCTGGGGCAGGGCGGCGAGGTCCAGCGCACGCTGGTGCTGTGAAGCGGTCACCGCCGCCTCGCGCGCCGCTGCCGGGCCGTTGACGAACAGCGCCCTGGCCACCTGGCGGAACGCATGGTCCTGTCCGGCCCGGCGCCGGATGGTCTCCGCGTCGTTGTAGGGGCCGAGGACCGCGGGCCACCGCAGGAACTGCGAGACCAGCGGGAACCGCCCCTGCTCGCCGGAGGCCAGCAGCTCCTGCGGCGTGCGGGCGGAATCCGTGGCCACCTGGGACAACGCCAGCGGGATGGCGCCCACTGCCCGGGCCAGCTCCACGAGGTGCGCCGCGTCCTGGCCGGTCAGGCCGAAGGCGCGCAGACCGTGCGGGACGGTACGGAGCTGTTCGGCGAGGTCGACCAGGTGGGGCCGCGCCTCTTCGGGCAGGTCGAGCTTGTGGGCGAGGTTCACCAGTTCCCGGACGTGGAACCAGGGGTGGCGGGCCGGGTCGCTGAGGGCGGCGAGCCGTTCCGGCGCCAGCTCCAGCTGCAGCGCCTGGTCGGTGCGCCAGGCGGCGACGGCCGGGACGAGGGCGTCGCGGTGCTCGGCGGCGTACCGCCACAGCGCGCGGCGCTGTTCGGGTGTTGCCTCGGCGTAGCTGTCCACCGGCAGCTGGGGTGCCTGAGGGTCCCACGTCGCCAGGTCGTCGGCGACTGCCGGGAGTTCCTCGATGAGCGCGGGGAGTTCCTCGATCCCGACGTCCCATGTCCGGAGCGCGGTGAGCAGGGCGAGGGCGTGGGAGGTTTCGGTTCCGCCCGGCGCGATCAGGCCCGGGAGGCTGATGCCGTGCTGTGCCAGCAGTACGCCCAGGTCCCGGTCCCTCCGGCGGAGGAAGACGCTCTCCTGCTCCGGGAGGTTCTTGAGATGGCCCGTGAACACGGCGAGCAGGGGGTGCTGTTCGGGTGTCAGACCGAGGAGGTCGGCGAGGTGCAGGAGGCCGGCGCCCGAGCTCTGATCGACGTGCAGCTCTGCGGCGAGTGCGCGGATGTCGTCCTCGCGGCGCTGTGCGCGCTGGGCGTCCGTGCCGAGCCAGGGCGTGAAGGTGTCCGGGGTGCCCTCGGGCAGACCGGTGCGCTGCTCGTCGGTCAGCGTCACCGTCCCGCCGGCGAGGAACGCGGTGCGCTGCTCGTCGGTGAGCCGGTTCCGCACCTGCGCGGGCAGGGCGGCGAGGTCTTCGGCACGCTGGTGGCGCGAAGCGGCCGCCGCCGCCGCGCGTACCGCGGGGGGACCCTCCAGGAGAAGCATCTTCACCGCCTGGTCGACCGCGTTGCTCAGCTGCGTCCGGCGGCGGACGGCCTGGGCGTCGGTACCGTGGATCGAGGGCCACTTCAGGTACCGGAACGCCAGCCAGATGTGGTCCTGCGCGTCCGCCGCCACCAGCTCCTGCGGTGTCGTGCGGTACATCCGCGCGACCTCGGGCAGCGCGTGGGGCACTCCGCCCACCGCCTGGGCCAGCGTGATGAGGCGTACCGCGTCCTGGCCGGTCAGGCCCAGGTCGAGCAGGCCGTGCGGTACGGCACCGAGCTGTTCGGCGAGATCGACCAGCTGGGGCCGTGACCTGTGGAGCAGATCGAGGCCGCGGGCGAGGTCCACCAGGTCCCCGGCCCGGAACCAGGGGTGGCGGACGGCGTCGTCGAGCGCGTCGAACCGTTCCCGGGTCAGCCCCAGCTCCATCCGCAGTTCCTGGACGGTGCGCCAGGCGTCGATGGCCGGGATGAGGGCGTCGCGGTGTGCGGTGGCGTACTGCCACAGGGCGCGGCGCCGGTCGGGTGTGGCGTGGGTGTAGCTGTTCTCGGGCAGTTCGGGGGCCTGCGGGTCGTGGACCGCGAGGTACTCGGCGAGTTCGGGGAGCTCCTCGATGCCGGTGCCCCAGGTGTCGAGCGTGGTGAGCAGGGCGAGGGCGTGGGAGGTTTCCGTTCCGCCGGGTGCGATCAGGGCGGGGACGTCGATGCCGTGCTCCGCCAGCAGCAGGCCGAAGTCCCGGTCCCGCTGCCGGAGGGCGTCACCCTGCTTGACGAGGCTCCGGAGGTGGCCCTCGAACACGTTGAGCAGGCCGCGCTGTTCGTCCGGCAGACCGAGGAGGTCGACGACGTGCAGCAGGCTGAACCCCCACTTCTGCTCGACGCGCAGTTCTTCGGCGAGTGCGCGGGCGTCGTCCTCGCGGCGATCGGTGCGCCGGGCTTCGGTGCCGAGCCAGGGCGTGAGGGTGTCCGGTGTGCCGTCGGGCAGTCGGGTGCGCTGTTCGTCGGTGAACGTCACGGGTTCGCCGGCGAGGAAGGCGGTGCGCTGCTCGTCGGTGAGCAGGTCGTGCACCTGCCGGGGGAGGGCGTGGAGGTCTTCCGCACGCTGTGCCCGCGTGGCGGCTTCCGCCGCCGTGCGGACCGCCTCGGGGCCCTCCAGGAGGAACGTCCGCACCACCTGGTCGACCGCGGTGCCCAGGCCCGTCCGGCGGCGGACGGCCTCGGCGTCGGTACCGTGGATCGAGGGCCACTTCAGGACCTCGAACGCCAGCCGGACATGTTCCCGCGTGCCGGCCGCCACCAGCTCCTGCAAAGTCGTGCGGTACATCTCCGCGATCCGGGGCAGCGCCACCGGAACGGCGCCCAGCGCCTGGGTCAGCGTCACGAGGTGCGCCGCCGCCTGGCCGGTCAGGCCCAGGTCGAGCAGGCCGCGCGGTACGGCACCGAGCTGTTCGGCGAGGTCCGCCAGAGCGGGCCGCGACTCTTCGGGGAGGTCGAGAGCGCGGGCGAGGTCCACCAGTTCCCCGGCGTCGAGGCGCTGCCCGCGCTGCTCTTCCGTGCCGATCCAGGACCTGACGGTGCCCGGCGTGCCCTGGGGCAGACGGGTGCGCTGCTCGTCGGTGAGCGTCACCGGCTCGCCCGCGAGGAACGCGGCGCGCTGCGCGGGGGTGAGGAACGCGGTGCGCTGCTCTTCGGCGAGAGGGCCCCACACCTGCCGGAGCAGGGCGGCGAGGTCCTCCGCACGCTGTGCCTGCGAGACGGCTTCCGCCGCGGCGTGTGCCGCTGCGGTTCCGCCCAGGAACAGTGTCCGCGTCACACGCCGCACCGCGTGGTCCCGGCCCGCCCGGCGGCGGTCGGCCTCGGGGCCGGTGCCGAGGAAGGGAGGCCACCGCAGAATCCGTGAAACGAACTCGGTCCGCCCCCGCACGCCGGACGCCAGCAGTTCCCGCGGGGTGACACGGAAGGCGTCCGCGACCTCGGCCACCATCAGCGGGAAGGTGCCCAACTCACGTGCCAGTCGCACCAGTTCGGCGGCCGGGCGGCCGGTCAGGCCCAGGCCCAGCAGCGCGTACGGCGTACTGCCCAGCTGCTCGGTGAGCGCCACGAGGTCCGGCAACGCGTCCGCCGGCAGCGCCAGCGCGCCGGCGAGGTTCCGCACCGGCTGCGCGGCGGCCACCTGGAGAGAGGCGGTCCGCGCCGAGGTGTCCGGTTCCTCGTCGTCGAGGACCTCCGCCACCTCTGCCGGGGGCGCCTGCGCGGTGACGTGGACGTAACCGTCCGCACCGGTCTCCCCCCACGTCACGGTGTACGCCGCCGTGGCCGGGTCCGCGGCCAGTTCGGCGCGGACGTACGCCGCCTCGAACTGCTCTCGCGTCAGGCGCGTGCCGTACGCGAGAACACTGGTGTCGTCGACCGCCTGGACACGCCACAGCAGGACGCCGGGGGTGGCCGGGATCTGCTGGGCCCGTACCAGGTCCACGAGGAGGGGATCCTGCCGGTCCGCCGCGTTCCGCGGCGGCACGAAACGGCCGGACGGCGTGTGGAGGGCGGTGCGCCGCACATCGCCGAGACCCAGCAGGGTGGCCTCCGGCGAGTACCGCAGGGCCAGCAGGGCCGACACCCGGAAGACGGCGGTGAGGCTTCCGCCCCCGTAGCGGAGCGCGCCGCGCTCGTTGGCGCCGTGGAGCACCACCTTGACGTAGGCGTCCGTGAAGTCATGGGTGTGCCACAGAGTGGTCTGCGCCGTGCCGTCGACGCGGCTCATCGCCCAGCCGGAGCTGCTGACGGACTGGCCGACGGAGCGGCCGAGCGACAGCGCGCCGCTCACCGTGGCGACCGGAGCCTGCGCGTCCTCGCCCAGCGGGACGCCCTGGCCCCAGCCGGCCGAGAGGCTCTGCCCCTGGCTCGTGCCGAACGACATCCCGTTGTTCTGGGAGCCGTAGTCGCTGCGCTCGGACGTCCCCGGGTGCCAGCCGAGCGACGCGCCCTGCGCGGCGGGCAGCACGGCGATGTCAAGGACACCGGTGGTGTCGGTGAACGGGCCGCCCAGTCCGCGCAGCGCCGGGCCGACGGTGGCCGGGGTGCCGGTGAGGCCGTGGAGCAGCGCATGGCGGGTGAGGACGTGCGGGTCGAAGTAGCGGTGCAGGCCGTCCTGCGAGAACTGCCCGTCGCCGACCAGGTCGCCGAGGCCCGCGCCGTGGTTCCGCAGCGCCGCCGTCACCTGATCGAACAACTGCCGTACCGCGTCGGGGTTGAAGACCACGCTCACGGACTTGTGGGACAGCTCGGACGCGCTGATCGCGAACCGGCGGGCGTGCGCGAGGTCGGTGTCCGGACTCGGGGCGAGCAGGCGGGTGACGACGGGCCGCGGCCGCCGCGTGGTGGGCAGCTGGTCCGGCAGCTGCGCCAGCGGGACGGTGATCTCCTCGCGCAGCGTGATCCGCCCTGTGGGCACGGCGCCCCGGTTCATCGCCCGGAAGGCGCGGGCGGTCTGCCGGGCCAGGTCGAGACTGAGGGTGTTGACGCCCCGGGACGGCACCACCGACCGGCGCAGGCTGATCTCCAGCACACCGTCCAGCCGGAAGGTGGCCAGGGTGCCGGAGACGGTGTACCCGTCGTGGCGGCGGGTCAGGACGCTCGTGCTGAGGCTCTGCGAGGTGCCCGTGGAGTGGCCCAGCGACGCCGAGCCGCCCGAGAACGCCGGGCTGAGGGAGTGGCCCCTCGCCGTGCTGCGGCTGACCCCGATCTCCTGGCGGGTGTTCCACTGCGTGTAACGGCTGACGGTGCCGGGAGTGAGCCGGTGGGTGAAGTGCGCGCCCCGCCCTTCGGGGTCACGGTGGAGGCGGAACACCAGTTGCAGATGGGTGGTGTGTCCGGCACCGGGCACGGTGGTGTGCAGCACCATCCCGGCGCCGGCCATGGCGTCGGCCATCGCGTGCAGGGTGCGCGGGGTGAGGACGGTGTCCAGGGTGCCGGGCAGCGCCGTGCCCGGGGTCTGCGGCGTCCACTGGGAGTCCAGGGCGGCCCTGGCGTGGGTGGTCAGGAGCGCCCCGACCTCCGTCATCACCTTCCGGGTGAGGGTGGCGGGGCTCTCCAGGTCGTCCCCGTGCTCCTCGGCCTCCGCCAGGTCCCGCTCGTCGGCGGACGGCAGGAAGCGTTCGCTGACCGAGGCCGGCGGCAGTGCGGTGACCGGCAGGGTGGCCGGGACCGTCCGCTCCTCGGCGGGGTCGGCGGCCGGCCACTGCGGTGTGAGGAAGGTGAGGCCCTGCGCGACCTCCACCCGATCGTTCTCGACGGCCGGAGACCAGTCGCCGAACCGGTTGACGTTCTTGGTCTGCACCGTCAGATGCCACACCACCCGCCCGGTGCGGGGACGGTGCGGCAGCGCGCCGCGCGCCACGAAGCTGCCCGGGCAGACGTTGGTGATCTCCGCGAGGCTGCGGCCCCTGCCCGGAGAGGAGGACTGCCCGTACCCCAGCCCGCCCGTCGTCTCCCCCGAGCCACCGGAGAAGGTGGCGGAGTGGGCGTGGTTGAGGTGGTGGGTGGTGACGCCGCCCACGTCGGAGAAGCCCGCGGAGTACTCCGCGAGGTCCATCGTCGACAGCGTGACCGGCTCGCCGGCGTCCACCACGTCGGTGATCTCCGCACGGAAGAGCAGCCGGACCCGGCGGTTGGTCAGGGCCCCGTCCAGGACCACCTGGGTGGCCGCCGAACCGGCGCCGGTGTGCAGCGCCGCCACCAACTGGTCGTGGGTGAGGGCGGTTTCCAGGTGGATCCGTGCCTGATGGGCGGGGACGCCGTGGTCCGTCAGCAGTTCCAGGGCGCGCCTGCGCAGGGCGGCGGTGCCGGACACGCCGAGCACCCGGTCGTGCTGGGTCAGGGTGACCGGGACACCGTCCGCCGGTGGTTCGGTGACGGGCGCCTGCGCGGCCGGGACCGGTGTGGTCACCGGGATCAGCCAGCGGGCCTCGGCCTCGATCACCCGCGGCGGGGCTGCCGCTCGGAGGGGCTGCGCCGCACTGCCGGAGGGCGTGGGGCGCAGCGCGCGCACCAGACGGTGCACCGCGCCGGTCAGACCGGGCGCCGGAACCTTCCGTACGGTCACGGACGTGAGGAGCCGCACCCGGTACGTCAACTGGTGTGCGGGCCCCGCGTAGTTGAGGCCGGACAGCAGGTACGCGTAGGACGTCAGGCCCTGCTTGGCGGTGTGGCTGCGGGAGAACAGCTTCACGTCGCTCCCATGGCCGACGTGGGGCCCCCAGCCGCTCGCCACGCCCACGCTCAGCGTCAGCTCGGAGCTGTGCGACTGGGAGTTGGCGAAGTCCCGCATGGCGCTGGGCCACAGGTCGAACCCGGCCTGCGCCAGATGGACGGCGGACAGCGGTGCGACGGCCTCCCCGGGCCCGACGGGCACCCGCTCGGCACGCACCTGGAAGTGGACCGTCTCGGTCTCCCCGTCGGCCAGCGGCCGGACGAAGGTCCGGCGCAGCCCCTGCTCGTCGGGGGCGACGGAAGCGTCCCGGTCGCCGAACAGCTCCGTGAAGCGGGTGCTCAGCGACTGGGTGTGGAAATGGGTGTCCAGGAACGTCTCCAGGGCCACCAGTTCCGCGGCCGTCCACTCCGGCGCGCCCGTGGACCGCCGCTCGTGCAGGAACTGCTCGCGCAACTGCTCCCGGACGTCCGTGTGGTGCCCGTGCCGCGTCAGTCCGGACAGCCCGACCGGGCCGTACAGCCCCGAACTGCCCGTCGGCTGCGTCAGCTCGTGCGGGATCACCGGTGCCGGGGCGTCGGTCTGCGGCGGGTACGTGATCGGCAGCGGGGCGCGGGGCAGCAGGCCCAGGCTCTCGTCGTCCACGATGCGGCGCAACGCGTCCTGGAAGGCGTCGGCGAGCTCCTCGGGCACCCGCACGACAGCCGCGACGTTCTCGGCGAACTCCCGGCCGAGGTCGTCGCCGAGTGGCCGCACACCGGCCTCCAGCCGGACGGTCAGCAGGAACGGCACGCTCCGGCCGTTGAAGCGGGCGCTGTGCCAGCGCCCGCCGCCGGTGTCGCCCGCGGAGCTGAACGACGTGGACGTACCGACGTCGAGCGTCACCGGGAACTGGAAGGCGGGCAGACCGGTGCTCGCAGAGGTGGTGGCGCCGGCGGTGAAGGAGAAGCCGCCGCCGGTGGTGGCGGAGGCGCCCTGGAGCTCCAGCCAGCGCAGGTTGAGCACGGTCGGCAGGGCGCTCGCGTCGCCGATCCGCTCGACGCCGGTCACCTGCCCCGACATCCCGCCCTGCAGCACCCGGCCGCCGCTGAGCGGCACCGGAGGCAGGGTCATCCCGCCGTTCAGGATGCGGGCGAGGTCGTTGAGGACGCTCAGTTCACCGAGCCGGTTGTGCAGGTACTCGTGGAGCGGGCTGCCGGGCCGGGCGTCGGCCGGGTAGGCGTGGATCAGCTGGTCGCGCAGGCCCCCGAGACCGCCGATGTGCTGCCCGACGGAGAAGAACCGCAGCACTTCCTGGGTGAACCGGCGGCGCAGCGCGTCGGGCGCGGCGGTGGGAAGGGTGGCGTGCCACGGCGTGACGGTGCGGTTCGTGGCCGGCTCCACCAGTTCGGTGGGGAAGGCGACGAGCAGCGCGCCCTGCTCCGCGCGGGTGCGGCCCTGTACCGGCACCCCAGGGCCCGCCGTGGTGACCTCCAGCCGGACATCGGCGAAGGTGAAGTGCGCCAGTTCGCCGCTGTAGCCCAGCGACGGGTTGGTGTACGCGTTGGTGCTGCGGCTCTGGTCGTACGAGCGGGACGACGACAGGCCGACGCTCGCCTTGGGGGTGACCGGGACGTTGCCCGGCGCCAGCGGCACCTTGACGGCGGCGCTCAGGCCGACGGAGGCACCGGCGTTCTCCGAACTGCCCGTCGAACGGTTGGTGGTCGCCTCCTGCGGGCCGATCAGCTTCTCGCCGTAGGGCCGGTAGGGCGAGGCGGTGGGGGTGGCGCGGTGGCGGTGGATACCGGTCAGCCGGACGCGGACGGTGTGTTCGGCCCGGTGGGAGCCGCCGGGCACGAGGAGCGTCAGACCGCCGTCGACGAGTCGCCGGGAGAGATTGTTCGCCCCCAACCGGTCGAGATGCGCGCCGAGCTGGGCGCGTACCGAGGACGCCAGACGGCCGTGGAGCGCCTCGCCGATCTCCTCCGCGGCCGGCAGCAGCGAGGCGACCAGGTCACCGAGGACGCCGGAGGGCGGGCCGCCGGGCAGGACACTGCCGTCGAAGCGGATGTCGCCGAAGGCGACGACGGAGCCGAACAGTCCGAGCGGGAACTGCGCCGACTGCCCGGCGACCCGCTCGACGCCGAATCCGACCGGCGGCACCGGCGCGTCCGGGAAGGTCACGTGCAGCTCGGCGTACGTCCGGGTCTCCTCGATCACCGGGACGGCGAACTCGTACTCCGTCCGGACCGGGGGAGAGGCGGGGACGAGCACGGGGAACTCGAACAGCTCGTAGATGGCGCTCTCGTCGTCGCTCTCTTCGCTCTCGTAGGGGTTCTCTCCGTGCAGTGCGCCGCCGGTCCGGTCACCGGTCCCGGCGGACTCGTTCCGGTCACCGGACACCGCCGCCGGGCCCGCGGGCAACGTGTAGGTGAGGTGGACGATTTCCTGGATCAGGCCGTCGGCCTCGTCGGCCTCGTCGTGCTCCGCGTCCGTGGTCGCCGCGGGGAGGAGGTCACGGGTGTCCTGGAGGGTGCCGTCGGACGAGGGGGCCGCGGCGTCGAGGGCGCGGAGCGCGTCGAGGTCGGCCAGGAACTCGGGGAAGAGGCCCGCGTCCCCGACCGGCCCGGACGGCGCCACGAGCAGCCTGCCGTGGGCGTCCACGTCGACGGAGTCGACGGTGACCGGCCCGGCGGGGAGCAGCGGGGCGGGATCGTCGCGCCACAGGGAGCTGCCCGCCTCGGCCCACAGCACCCGGTCGCCGAGGTTGACGGCGCGCAGCGGGGGGCGGGCGGTGCCGAAGCGGACCAGCGACGCCGCGCCCCGCCCGGCCGACCGGAGCTGTCCGGCGATCTCCGCGACGGCGGCCCGGGGCGCGTCGCCGCGCGCCACGGCGGCCTGCTGGTACCGCTGGGTGTGCCACTGGTCGAGGAGGGCCGACGGCTGCGGCAGACCGGTCGCCGACGCGCCCGGCACCTGGTCCGGGCCGGTCGGTGACTGGGCCTGCGGCATACCGACGTCGATGACGCCGACGGCCCGGAGACGGCGCCCGGCCCGGCGGAGGCCCGCCACGGTGAGGGGCCGCCGCCGCACGGCGCTCTGCGCGGCCGTGACGAGCAGCAGCCGGCTCGCCTCGTCGGCCGTGGCGCCGGGGAAGACCTGCCGGACGAGCCCGTCGAGGACCCCGGGCGTCAGGCGGTCCGGCGCATGCCCGGCCTCCCGCGTGGCCAGGCCGACCAGCCGGCGCAGGGCGATGAGCCGGGAGACGGTGCGGCCGGGGCCGAACCGTGCCACGGGGTGGAGCGCGTCGTACAGCTCCGTCAGGCCGGCGGCGCGCAGGGGATCCAGGACGCTGCGCGTGATCCGCTCGCCCCACGGGCCGGAGTGCGGCAGCCGCGCACCGGCGGCCGTCAGGCCCCGGCCGCCGGCCACCGGCCGGACGCCGCCGTCCCGCACCGCTCGGCGGGTGGTCCCGTCGACCGGTGCCGTGGTCTCGTGCCGCGGCGTCTCCTCGGCGGTGTCCTGCGGCAGTGTCCGCTCGGACGGGGGGACCGGCCGGGGCACGTCGAGCACGGCGGGGGGCACCAGGGCCCCGGCCGTCGCCGCCGCGGCCCCCGTGTTCCGCGGGGTGAAGGTCCGCCACGCGCCGCGGTTGCCCTGGGCGTCGTGGTAGAGGAGGAAGCTGAACTCCTTGACGTGCGGGGTGGCGGCCACCTTGGTGGTCGGCGCGACGACATTGATGCCGGTGGTGTCCGCGATCTGCTGCGCGACCGAATTGCCCGCTTCGTCGGTGGCCGCCGCCTCGCAGGCGGCCAGCAGGATCCACGCCTTGTTCCCGGCGCGTTCCTTCAGCGCGACGATGCTGCCGCGGCGCCGCAGCGCGGGGCCGAAGGAGGCGCCCGACACCCGGGTGGGCCTGCCGTTCACCGGAACGGTCAGCCAGCCCTTCTCGCCGTGCAGCAGCGCCAGGTACAGATGGTCGTCCGCCTGCCAGGGCACGGTGTCGAGGTCGCTCTCGGACACGGTGTGCCGGACGGTGTGCCCGCCGTTCCCGTCCGGGACGCGGACCTGCTGCTCCGGGTCGAAGTGCGCGAAGTGCGGCTTGGTGAGGTCGATGTCGGTGTGGCTGAGCAGCCGCTCCCGCACGTCGTCGGCGGTGTGGAAGGACCGGCCGGCGGGCCGCAGGGAGCCGGGGGAGACGATGAGGAGGTTGTCGATGTCGGACGCCTTGATCCGGGTGCCGTCCGACGTCGTCAGCTCCACGTCCGTTTCCTCGGCGCCGTCCGCGACGGGTTCCAGGTGGAGTTCGGGCAGCTCGGCCTCGCGCCGGAACCACTCCTGTACGTCCGGGTGCAGCAGCTCCCGCGGCGGGTTGGCCGTCCGCGGGGCGTGGTAGGCGGCGTACGCCTCCGCGAACCACGCACCGGGCGCCGCGAACTGGTAGGCGGAGACCGCGTGGGCGCGGGCGGCGGCGGAGTAGCTGATCCACGCGCCGGTGTCCGGGTGCGTCCGGTGGACGCGTCCGTCGTGTGCCGGCAGGCCCGCGCCGCCGTCGGGCCGCTTCCACGGCTCGGTCATGGCGTCCCGCAGGAGCGTGACCATGACCGTCAGCTTCCCGAACAGCTCCGCGTCACCGTCGGCGAGCTGCTCGGGGAGGTGTGCGATCCGCTGCGGGTCCGGCCCCCCGGTCCCCGCCGTCGGCGTGATCCGGGACGTCACCTCGGAGAGCAGGGCGTCGAAGGTCCGGGCACCCGGGGCGCAGGTGGCCGCGGTGATGCCCGCGAGGGCGAGGAACGCCGTGGCGACCTCGGCGATCTCCTCGCCGCCGTACGTCCGCCAGCCGCCGAACTCCGGCTTGTGGGCGTGCTCCTGCGCCCACCGCGTCCGGGCGTCGACGGAGCGGCCCACCTCGTGCCGCAGGGCCCACTCGACGAGGTTGCCGCGCGGCGTCCCGGCGGGGGCGAGGAGGTCGGCGGCGGTCAGATCCTGGTGGCCGCCGGCCGTGACGAGGTCCCGTACCCACCGCAGCGCGGCGTCGCCGGGAGCGGACCGGGTGTCCAGCCACGACGGCAGGGAGAACGGACGGGTGAGCCGGATGGCCCGGTCACCGGGCCGCCAGCCGCTGACGGCCGTGCCGGTTGCGCCGGTGACGGCCGTCAGCTGCGGGTTCTCCTCCACGTCGCGGCGCGGCAGGGCGCCGAGGACCTGCTCGATCCGGTCCAGCATCGCGTGGCCGAAGTGGTAGCCGGTACCCGATCCGGTACCGATGACCGTGCCGAACCGGCGGGTCAGCTCCGCCTCCCGCGCGGCTGCGCCGGAGTTCCGCAGCCAGCCGCCGATCGTCCGGGACGGGGTGCCCGCCACCGGACGGGACAGCGAGGTGCCCTGGGGGCGGGGGGCGGGAAGGTCCCAGGTCGCGGCGGAGCCGTGCGGGACCTGACCGGCCGCGTGGACGCCGGAGAGGGCGAGCGGCTGCCGGCCACCGGGGCCCGCCGGGGGCGCGGCGGGATCGAGGGCGGTGTGGTGCTCCGTTGCGGCGAGGCCCGGTGCGGGTCCTCCGACGGCGGTCTCGTCGTCGGAGTACCCGGCGTCGGAGAACTCGGCGTCGGAGAACTCGGCGTCCGAGAACTCCGTGGCGGGCTCGATCGCCGCGTCGGCCCCGAGAGCGGCGGGATGGCCGGCCGGCAGCATCCTGCGGAGCTCCTGCGCCAGCGGGCTGTGCCGGGGCAGCAGGCGGTCGCGGGTGAGGGCGGCGTAGGTCTGCGCGGCCCACTCCGGTGACGGTGCGTCGACTCCGGCGCGGTGCCGCTGCACGCCCTGCCGGGCCTCGTGCAGGCGGGTGCGCTCGAGGTGCCGGACCGTGTGGCTTTCGAGGACTCCCACCCCGTCCTTCCGGTGGAACTCGTCCGCCGCCCGCAGCGAACGCTCCGCCGCGTAGTCCGGCATGAGGGCGCCGAAGTCGTAGGCGTGCGCCTCGGTCTCCACCACGAGGGTGCGGCCGGGGGCGGGGGCTCCCCGCTCGCCGAACCACCACCACCGTTCGGGGTGTTCGTACATGTCCTCCCCGATGTGGGCCCGCACCGCGGGGAGCGATCCGGTGACCCGCTCCAGCGGGCCCTGCGGATCGACCCCGATCGCGCTCAGCCACGCGTCGACCGTCAGCGGCCCCAGCTCCAGGGCGGGGTCCAGCACCCGCAGCGTGATCCTGTCCGGCGTCTCCTGGACGGGGATCGCCGCGGCGATGTGGTACCCCCATGCCACCGGCAGGGTGCCGAGCGCGGCGGCGGCGCCCTCGGCGTGCGCGGAACGGACGGTCAGCTGCGGGCCGGTGCGCGCGGCGATGATCTTGTGGACGCGGGTGTCCCACTGCTGGAGCCGCATCGTGATCATGTGCGCGCGGAGGTAGCACCCGTCCTCCGGGTGCCGGTGGGGCAGCGGGAGCGACCCCTGCCGCGGATGCTGGTACTCCAGCGTCGCCAGCCGGTCGTACCACTCCTGTGCCCTCTCCTCGGACACGGGCGTCGTGCGGGTGACGTCGCCGAGCACGTCGGCGATCTGCTGCCGGAGCTGTGTGGGTTCGAGGACGGACGTTCCGGCGAGGCCGAGGAGTTCCCGCAGGCCGCGCCTGTCCAGCTTCTCGAAGGCGTCCTCGACGGCCCAGATCTTGCGCAGATCCCGGCCCAGCCCCCGGAGCATGTCCAGCGCCTGGGGGAAGAGGAGGTTGATCATCAGGAGGAAGAGCCGCAACGCGAACGCCTCGACCTGCGGCAGCTTCGGGAGCGGAACCCCCTCGGCGACATGGCGCAGATCGATGTCCCACCGGCCGTCCTGCGCCGCAGGTCCGTAGAAGTGCTCAAGGATCCGCAGGGCGTCCGCCGGGGTGAGCGTGCGGCCCACGACGAAGGTGAGGCCGGCGGAGACCGTGGAGCCGGTCATGCGGTGGAACGTGCGGTCGAAGTCGTCGCGGGCGAAGCTGTCGGCGGGCCGGGGCCGGCTGGTCACCAGCGCGTACAGCGCCGGCACGTCGATGACCGGCGCGGTCATGTGACCGGTGAAGGCGGCGATGAACTGCTGGTCGGTGAGGGGCGCGGGGGCCCCCGCGCCGCCGGCCCCCGCCGGGACCGGAACGACGCCCTGGGGCGGCTGGACGGACTGCTGCGGGGGCACGCCGTGCGCGGCGTCGTCGCCGAGGGCCTGCGGCGACAGGGCACCGACCGAGAGCGCCCCCTTCACCGTGGTGAGCTGGGCGAACGCCGCCCGCTCCGCCTGGTCCCGGCGCATCCACGCGTCCCGCAGGACCGTCGTGGCCGCGTCGAGCCGGGCCCGTGCCCCGGTGAGGGCCGCGTTCAGGTCGTCCAGGGCGGCCTGGTCCGCGGGCCGCGTCCCGCGCCGGGCCTGCCGGTCGGAGCGGACGAGCGCGTCGTACTCCCGCAGCCGCGCCTCGACGTCCGACTGCGCCCGCGCGTACTCCTCGGCCGTGCCGAGCGCGGCGGCGAGACGGTCCTCGGCCGTCTCCAGCGCCTGCTCCACCTCGGCGGGCGGCACCGGAGCCCCCGTCACCGGGTGGTGCGCCGTGTCCGTGTGGCCCGCGGCGGCGGACTGGGCGGCGGGCGACAGCAGCCACCCGCCCACCTGTCCCGTGGCCGGGGCGGTCGCCGGCGCGGGGGACAGCCCGGCGCGGCGCGCCGCGGTGTCCAGCCGCTGCCGGGCCGCCGCCGACTTCTCCTCGGCGGCGGCCCGGGCCCGGTGGGCCCGCTGCGCCTCCTGCCCGGCCTCCCGCAGCCGCGCCGCCGCCGACTTCTCGGCGGCCTGAGCCTGCGTCAGGCGCTCCTTCGCCTTCGCCAGGTCCGCGTCGGCGGGGCGCTGACGCGGCGCGTCCGTGGCCGGTGCCCGGTCCGCCGCCGGCGTGGGCTGTCCGGCCCGCAGCAGCTCGGCGTAGACGTACACCCTGTTCCCCAGCACCGCACGCGTCTGCCGGTGCGCCCGGTCGGCCGTCGCCAGACCGTCCTGGGCCGTCCGGTACGCCGCGGCCGCCGACCGCAGCTGTGCTTCCGCTGCCTCGGCTTCCTCGCGGACCGCGGGCAGCGCCGCGGCCGCCTCCTCGGTCAGCGCCGCCCGCCACGCGGCCCGCGCCGCGGCGAAGCGCCGCTCCGCCTGCGCCGGCGGCTCCTGGGACGGGACGCGCCCGGGTGCCTCCCGCCGCTCGTCCCGGGCCCGCCGTACCGCGTCCGCGGCCGCCGCCAGCTCCTCCTGGGCGGCCTGGGAACGGGTCAGCGGCCGCGCGAGCCCGGACACCGGTGCCACCACGTGCGGGACGGTCAGGCCCAGCGCCTCCTCCTGCGGGGCGCCGGCCTCCTCCTGGAATGCGGTCCGGTCCTCCCCGGACGCCTCTTCCCCGGGCGCGAAGGCGTCCACGGCGGGGGAGCCGGGCTGCGCGGCGGACGTCGGGACGGTGTCGTCGTGGTGCCAGGACGACGCGAGGTCGTGCGGTGCCCACACCCGGCGGTAGGCGGACATCAGCTCGTCGGTGAACCGCGCCTTGAGGCCGTCGCGGGTGGCCTCGTCGAGCGGGTGCGGGCCGGCCAGGGCGTCGAACGCGGCGCCCGCGGCGCGCAGCGCGGCCGGGACCTCCTCCTCGAAGTGGAGGTGGGCGTCGAGGGTCTCCTCCAGCCGCGCGAACCGCAGTTGCCACTCCACGAGACCGCCGGAGAGCTCCGCGAGCCCGGAGTGCACCCCGGCGAACGCCGCGTCGAAGTCGGCCGCCGCCCGCTCGCGGAATCCGGCCGCGGTCCGTTCGGCAGCCTCGTCCGTCAGCGTGAGCCCGGGGTTGGCGGCCCGCCACTCCGCGAGCGCCTCCGCGAACACCGGCTGCGCCCCGGCGAGCGCCGATGCCTTGGCGGCGACCGCCACCAGTCGCGGCTGGAGCCTGTCCGCACCGGTCAGCCCGGCGTACGTGGCCTCCCAGTCCGCGCGGGTCGAGGAGGCCGCGTCGCCGGTGACGGCCCGCTGGAACGCCGCGTCGACCGCGGCGGCGGTGGCGTGCTGCACCGTCGCCACGGCGGCGGCGAGCGCCTGCTCGGGCGTCAGCGCGGGGAAGTGACGGAGGAACGCCCGGGCGGCGTCCGCCCCCTCGCCCCGCAGCGCCGCGGCATCCGTGACGTCCGTGAGCGCCCGCGTCAGGACGGCCTCGCGGGCGGCCTGGCGCGCCAGCCGCGCCGGCAGCTCCGCCGTCGTCTCCTCGTACACCCGCTGCCACCGCGCCAGCGCCTCGGGGTCCTCCCCGCGCGCCGCCGCGACGGTGTCCGGCCGCAGATTCCGGGAGAACGCCGAGTCCAGCTCGGAGAGGTGCCGCTCGCGCAGGGCGTCGAGCCCGGCTTCGGACAGGGCGGTGCCCTGGGCCCCGAACGACGCGAGCAGCTCCCGCTGCTCCTCGGTCGGGTGGTCGGTGAAGGCCGACACGGCAGCGTCGAACTGCCGGGTGGCGCGGTCGCGTTCCGACACCCGCAGGGCCCGCAGGTCCAGGGCGTCGGGGAGTTCCGCGGTCAGGCGGCGCAACTGCTGCATCCCGGCCCGCACGTTGGCGGACAGACGGGTGCCCCGGGCGTCCGCGGGGGAGGCGAACGTCGCCCGGATGTGGACGTCGAGCCGCTTCTCGAACAGCTCCCACTCCTCCGCCGCGACCCGCGCGGTCAGCTCCTCGTCGAGCGCGAAGCCGGGGGCCGCGGCGCCGGGGGCGGACAGCGACCGGCTCCAGGACCCCACGGCGCGGTCGAAGGCGGCGCGGCCCTGTGCGCGGGCGGCCTCACGCGCGGTGTCCAGGGCCATCCGGCCCTCGGCGGACTCCCGCAGCTCCTCCGGGGACGCGCCGTCCTCGCGGACGCGGGACACCTCGTCGGTCAGCTGCTCCGCCTGCTGCGGCGACAGCGGGCGGCCGCCGTCGCGCGCCCACTCCTCGACGCTCTCGCGCAGCTGCTGCCGGTGCGCGGCATCGGCGCTCTCCCGGGCGAGCTGTTCCTCGTAGGCCGTACGGAGCGTGTGCTCGGCCTCGTGCATGACCGGCGTCCGCCAGTCACCGGACTCCGCGTGCGCGGGGACGGGCGTGGACGGGGCGGGCGCCCCGTCGAGCAGCTCCGGGTGCTCGCGGAGCTCGGCGCCGCGCCGGACCACCGCCATCTGCTCCGCGTACGTCTTCCGCACCTCGGCCAGGGCGCCCGGATCGCGCTCCAGCGCCTCGATCGCCTGCGCACGGTGGAGGTGCTGCTCGGTCCGGAACCAGTGGTCGGTCGCCGCGCTCCACCCGTCGTGCGGCGCGAAGTCGTAGGAGTCGCTGTACGCGGTGAACCGGTCCACGAGGGCGGCCATCGGGGCGGCGAGGGCGGTCAGCCGCTGCGCGGTGGCACGGACCGTGTGGTTCCACTCCTGCGGCGTCTGCCGGACCTCACCGTCGGTGGTCCGTGCGGTGTGCGCCGCCACGTACGCGTCCTCCAGCCGCGTGAGCTGGGCGCGGTACCACGTCGAGGCCCGCTCGTCCCAGTAGGGCAGGCCGCGGGTGAGGTCGTTCTGCGTGATCCAGCCGTCGACCGGGCCGCTGCGGGGCGTCAGCGGGCCCTGCCGGAGCATCGCCCGCACCTCCGACCGCAGGTCCTGCTCCTTCAGCCAGGCGGCACGGGCCTGCTCGTAGGCGGGGCCCACCGCACGCCCGGCGGCTTCGGCGGCCGCGGTCTCGGTCAGCCCGTTCCGGACGCCACGGGCGAAGTGGCTGCTGAATTCCTCGTCGAGGCGGCCGGCCTGCCGGGTGGCGTCGAACCTGCGGTCCCAGTGGTCGGGGCGGAGGTGGGAGTCGTAGTACTTCCAGGACCGCCGGTGCAGCTCCTCCCCGTACTCCCAGGGCCGGAGCAGCTCTTCCGCACGGTCCTGCGGCAGGTTCTCCCGCACGAGCATCTGCTGCTGGGCGTGGTCGGCGCCCGGCGCCCCGGCCGTGTGGGGCTCCGGCGACCCGTGGGTGGTCCTCGGGCCGTCCGGCTCCTGCTCGCGGGTGCGGCCGGGGCGCTGCGCGGAACGCCCCTGGGTGGCCTGATTCCCGGCGGCCTGCTCCCGGGTGTGCCGGCCGGCGTTCCGCTCCTGCGGCCCGGCCTCGACGATCTGCTGCTGCGCCCCGGGGCCGTCCTGCGGGTGCTCCGGGGTACGCGTCCGGTCCTGGAAGGTGCGCTCCGGGGCTGTACGCTCCCCGGCCAGGTCCCGGCCGGAGCCGTGCGGGGCGTCCTTGCCGGCGAGGACGTCCGCGGAGTCGCGGCTGCCTGCGGGCGCGGTCTCCTTCGGCTGCTGTCCCTTCGGGTCCGGCGCGGGGTGCGGCTGCTCCCGCTGGGCCCGGGCCCGGTCGAGGCCCTTCTGGAAGTCGTCGATGCTGTTCTTCTCGACGTCCAGCCAACTCTTCAGATCGCTGGCACCGGGGTGGCGGAAGTGGTCGTCCAGGGCGACCCAGTCGCGCCGGAAGGCGGAGGCCACGCCGTCGCTGCCGGACCACTTGCCGTTCGCCGGGACGTGGTGGATCAGCCCGTCGCCGAACTTCGTCTCGAAGACCTCGCCCGCCTCCCGGGTGGCCGACTGCCGGGCCTCGTCGATCCGAGCCTCGGCGTCGAAGCGGTCCAAAGCGGCCCGGGAGTCCTCCCGCCACCGCGTGAAACGCGGGTCCAGCTCGCTGCCCTCCATCGGGGAGCGGCCGGTGCGCATTCCGCCCAGGTGGGTGTCGGCGAGCCCCTCCAGCTCCGCGGCGAGCTTGCCGTGGACCCGCTCGACGGTCACCGGGTCGAGGAGCAGATCCTTGCCGTCCGCCTGCGAGCGCAGGTCACGGAGGCGGGCGTCCAACTCCTCGTGGTAGCGCAGCCGCCCGGCGAGTGCTCGCTCGCCCGTCATCGTCGCCGTGGCGTTGCGGGCATGCCCCGTCGCGCGTCCGACCGCGTCCGGATCGCCCTTGGCCCCGGCGTGGTACGTGCCGAACGCGTCGTCCACCGCGGCCTTGAGGTCCTTCTCCAGGCTCCGGCCGGCCGCCTCGGCCACCGCACCGTCCGCGTCGTGCCGGAACGCCACCTCGTCCAGCTTCTTCCGCAGCCCGGGCAGCTGCCGCTCGATGCGGAGATGTTCCTCCAGCTTCCGGGCGGCACCGTTCAGCACGAGGTCGGACGCCTCGCGCGCCTCCACGCCCGCGGCGTGCAGCTCCCGCAGATCGCCGTAGCTGTCCAGCAGCCGGCCACGGGCGGTGGTCCGCCACTCGTCGCGGACGGCATTCCGTCCGGCGGGGTCCGCGTCGCCGCCGATGTCGTACCGCTTCATCAGGTCGTCGATCTGCCGCTCCGCCTGACGGGCGAAGTCCAGCCGCTCGCGGACGCCGCCGGCCGCGCCGCCGTCCGCCCCCGCCTTCCGGGCCGCCGCCAGGTCCTGGGCGTAGCGGGCCTTGACCGTACGGACGAGGTCGTCGGGGAGCGGGTCCCGGCGGAACTCCGGGGTCGCCAGCAGGTCGTCGACGGCCTTGTCGGCGGTCGGGTACCAGTCGCCGTCGCGGTAGCGCCGGTCGAAGCGGGTGGGCAGCTCGTCGATGAGCTGCCGGTGGTACCGGGACAGGGACCCGTGCAGCGCGTCGCCGTCGACGTGCTTCGCCCACCCCGGCTCGGGCAGCTCGGTGAGCCGGTCGAACTCGCGCCGGAGATCGGTGGTGACGTCGTCCACCACCGCCTTGATGTCGTCGGCGCCCGGCGCGTACGCCCTGTCACGGCCGATCAGATCGCGGAAGTGGTGGGCCCCCGAGTCCTCCGCCGCGGCCGCGGCGCGCCGGGCGGCGGCCGCGGCGTCGCCCGCGCCACCCGCCGCGTCCAGGGCCCGCGCGGCGGCCTGCTCCGCCGCCTCGGCGGCCTCGCGGGCCTGCGCGGCGGCGTCCCGGGCGGCGGCCAGTGCGTCGGCCGACGGGGTGGCGGCGTTCTTTCCGCCCGGCTGGATCCGGTCGGCGGTCTTCCGGGCCGTCTTCGTGGCGTCCGCGGCGTGTGCGGCCGCGTCCCGCGCCGCGGCCGCGGCGTCATCGGCGGTGCGGGCCGCGGCCCGCGTCTCGTGGACCTTGGCGACATCGCCGTGCGGCGCCCCGCCGAACTCCTCCCCGGCGGGGACGGTGTCCCTGCCGGGCGTCGCGGCCCGCTCCTCGGCGGTGAGGGACTTCGGGGGCAGGGCACCGCCCCGGCCGCCCTTCCCGGCGACCCGCTCCAGCGCCTCGGCGGCCTCCTTCGCCGCGGTGGCCGCCTTCCGGGCCGCCCCGGCCGCGTCCTTGGCCGCTCCGGCCGCCTGCTCCGCGGTGTGGGCCGCGGCCTCGAACCGCTGGTGCGGCGGCTGCCACTCCAGGGCCGCGCGCTCCACGTCGTCGGTCAGCCGCGACAGGTGCTGCTCCTGCGTCCCGGCCAGGTCGACGACGGTCTCGTAGTGGTCCAGGAGCTGGTTGCGGGCCTGCTGGTGCTCCGCCGCCCGCGCGGCGTCGTAGGGGATCTCCGGGGCCCGCTCGGGGGCGTGCCAGCGGATGCCGTCCAGCTGACCGTCCGACCAGATCTTGCCGTGCCCGGACATCCAGTCGTGGTGGAAGTCCGACCACATGCGGTCCGCGGTGGACGCCTGCAATCCCGGGTGCCCGGCGGCCAGTTCGTCCCACGCCGCCCTCGCACCGGCGGTGGCCTCGGGCAGCCGCTCGGCGCCCGCCCGCAGCTCCGTCGCCGCCTTGTCGATGCCGGCGAGGGACGAGTCGAGCTTGGTCAGCGCGGAGTCGACGTGGGTGGGGGAGTAGTCGGCGCCCAGGTCCTTGCGGACCTCGGCGAGCGCCTGGTGGCGCAGGTCGTTCTGCCAGGTGCGCACCTGCTCGCCGGGCGCGCCGAGGTCACCGGTGGAACGCTGATGGCTGTTCCACCGCTCCTGGACGCCGCTCTCGAAGCGGAACCGCTCGTCCAGGCTGCGGTTGAGCTTCGCCAGTCCGTCCTGGGTGAACGTCTCGATCTCCTTGGCGCCGGTCTCCATCGGCTTGCCGCGCAGGTCGTCCAGGAGCGCCTCGGCGTCGCGCTTCAGCGAGGCGTGGACGCTGTCGGCCAGCTCCCCGCGGGTGCCGGTGGCGTGCGGCCCGTCCGGCAGGTGTTTGTCCAGGCGGGAGGGCAGATCGTCGATGAAGCGCCGGAGGTCCTTGCCGGCCTGGACCTCGGCGTCCAGGCGCTTGATCAGCTCCTCCTCGCGCAGCGGCCACTTCTTGACCGCGAGGTCGTGGGCGAGCTGCTGCTCCTTGGCGGTGAGCCGGGCGAACGGCCGCATGCGCTGCTTGCCGGCGAGGAGCTTGGCTGCCTCCTTGTCCACCAGATCGACGAACGCCTCCCGTGTGCCGCGGGAGTAGCGGTCGTGCAGCGCGGTGCGCTCCTCGTTGCTCAGTCCGGCGCCGAACTCCTGCCAGGCGTCGAGGTGCTTGCCGGCCGTGGCGTGGAACTCGGTCTCGCGGCCCAGCCGGTCGGGCAGCCCCTTGCGCAGGTGGTCGGCCATCTGGTCGAACCGCCGGCCCTTCTCGCTCACCTGCCAGTGCGGCTTCGTCTTCAGCTCGCCGTACGTGGCCTTCGAGACGTGCCCCAGGCCCTCCTCGTACTCCTTGGCGGACCGGTCGATGAGGTCCGGCTCATGGCCCTCGGCGCGCCACTGCTTGCGGGCCTCGGCGACCTTCGTCTCGATCTTCGCTTCCAACTTCACCTGCAGCTTGTGGTGTTGGGCGCGGCCCCGGACGGTGTCCCCGAGCTTGTCCAGCTCCTTCTGCCACTGCTGCTCGGCCTTCGCGAGGGCCTCGGGGCGGACGTCGCGCCCCTCCCGGAAGGGCCCGAAGAGTTCGTCGAACTTCGTGCGGGCGTCGCCCACCAACTCGTCGAAGACCTTCTGCCGTTCCACATCGTCCAGCGACCGGAGCGCCTTGGACGAGCCGGTGGTGTCCGTGAACTTCTCCTGGAGCTTTCGGCCGCCCTCGTGGAAGTGCTCGTCCGAGGCGAGCTTCTGAGCCCGTTCGGCGGTGGACAGCTTCTCGGCGGTGTTCTTCTTCAGGGTGTCGCTCTCGGCGGCCCACGCCTTCTCCTTGGCGGCGTGCGCCTCCTTCGCGGCGGCGGCGCCGGACTGCTCCGTCCGGCCGGCCGCGCCCGCACCGGGACCGCTGTCCGCGTACAGGGGGCCGGCGCCTTCCTTGGGGCCGGGCCCGGGGTGGACGGCGTCGTCCGCGGCGTGCGAGAGGTGGCTGCGGTCGCCGGAGTGGCTGCTGCCGGCCGCGGCGTCGTGGGTCCGGTCGCCCTTGCCGGCGGAGGACGCCGAGGTGCTCTCCGGGTGCTCGGCCGGCGCCTTGGTCTGCGGCTGCCCGGTCTCGGTGCGGGCGTTGTTCCTGGTGGTGCCGGTGGCTTCGTTCTTGGCGGCGGCGTTCCCTTCGCTCCTGGTCGGCAGGTCCTTGGACGAGCCGGTGGCGGTGCGGTCGCCGGCCGGCCTGTTCTCGAACGACGCCTTGTCCCCGGTGTGCGACACCGACGTGGACTTCTCCGTCGGCGCCTTCCCCTCGGTGGCCGCGGGGTGCGGCTCGGACCGGGGCGCCTGCTGCGGCCTGCCGTTCTCCGCGCCGAGCCTGGCGTCCTTCGCCCCGGGCGCGGTGACGTCCTGCGCCTTCGGGCTGCCGGGGGTGCCGGTGAGGTCCTGGGCCTTGGCGTTGCCGGGATTGCCGGTGACGTCCTGCCCCTTGGTGCCGCTGGGCGTGAGGTCACCGGCCCGGGCGTCGCGGACCGGCTGGTGCGGCGCGTCGGCCTTGGGGTTCGGGACGTCGCCCGCGAGGGGGCGTCCGGGCGGCGTGGCCTCCAGGTGCGCCCTGCCCGGAACCTTCTGCAGCCCCTCCTGCCCGACGTGCTGCACGCCCTTGCCCGGTGCGCCGGGGTTGGCCGCGCCGTGCTCGTTCATCTGCGTCACGGGCGGCACCTCGGTGCGCTCGTCCGCCGTCCGCGACGACGTCGGCGCGTCCTTCTGCGGCGGTGTCGTCCCCGGCCCGCTCTGCTCGGGACGGTGGGCGGGTGCACCGCCGGGCCGTTCCTCGGGGAGCGGCGTCCCCTTGGCGGGCGGGGCGTTCCGGCCCGTCGGGACGTGCGCGGACGCCGGGTCGGTCTTCGACAGGTTCGGGCCGTGCGTGGTGTCGAGGCCGGCCGTCGGCTGGTGCGGCACCTCGCCCTGGGGCCGGGGGCCGCTCGGCGGCACGACCTCGCTGCGGGGCGGGACGCCTCCGCCGGTCTCGCGGGGCGGGCCCACCGACGGGTGGGGGTCGGCGTTCAGGGGGATCTCGGTGCGGGGCAGCCCCCCGCCGGGGCGGACCGTGTCCGCCTTCGGGGGCGTGATGTTGCCCCGGTTCGGAAGGGTGCCGTGCGGAATGTCGTTGACGAGGTTCTTGGTGGGTGCACCGATACCCGACGGCGGGGCGACCGTGCCCTTCGGCATGTCGAACCCGGCCGCGCCCTTGCCGCCGCCCATCGGCGGCGCCTCGACCTTCGGGTCGAACTTCGGCGGTGCCAGCTTCGGGCCGCGCGTCAGATCGCCCACCCCCCGCCGCAGCGCGCCCAGCCCCTTCAGACCGGGGGCGATGAGGCTGCCCGCGCCGGCGAGCCCGAGGTTGAGGGCCTCGTGCTTCCACCACTCCTTGCTGCCGAAGTCCGGCATGTCGGTGTGGGTGACGGCGGCGGCGAGGGCCTGCGCGCCGATGTCGGCGCCGAGCTGCACCACGACGTTCAAGATCACGTCGATCGCGATGGCGCCGGCGTAGGCGGCGGCGACGGCGACGCCCTCCATGACGACGCCCATGGCCTCCAGTACCGAGGTGAGCGCCGCCAGGATCGTGCCCAGCGGCAGCAGTACCGCCAGGGCCACGACGGCGAGCAGCGGGAGCAGGGTGACGAGCATCAGCTTGATCGCCTGCATCCGCGCCGCGTGCAACTCCTTGGCCTGCACCTCCTTGATGAAGTCCCCGTACGCGTTGATCGCGTTGCCGATGTCCCAGGCGTGGCTGACCGCGGGCTTGAACTTGCCCTCCCGCAGCGCCCCCCAGGCCCAGGTGATCGCGATCTCGTGGGCGTCGCCGGTCCATGTGACGCCCTGGACCGAGGCGTCCATGGCGGTCATCTTTTCCCAGAGCATGTCGCCGAAGTCGATCCACGCGTTGCCGAGGGCGTAGATGTTGTCGGTAATGGTCGTATCGGGCTCGTACATGGCGACATCACCTGGGTGGGGAGGAGGAAAGGAAAGGGAGGAACGGGGTGCCGCGGCAAGGCGCGAACTGGGAATATCAGCGGGACGTCAGCGAAACGCAAGAAAAGCGCAAGCGGAGCATCAGCGGGGAATAGCGGGGAGGCGGGAATTCGGCGGGGTCAGAATGTCTCGCCGATCGCGGACTTCGTCGGGTCGGTGACGTTCTCCGGATTTCCGCCGCCCCCTCCTCCCCACGACAGGAGCTGAGAGGCGAAGGCGCCGAACTCCTGATAGGACGCCTCCTCCGCGGCCAGGTAATTGTTGCCCGCCAGAGTCAGCGAGAAGGCGACCCGCGCCAGCACGCTGTTCGCCTGGCTCTCGGTGTCGCCGCCCTTGCCGAAGAGGCTCGTCATGCAGGCGTCCAGGCGGGCGAAGAAGGCACCGGCCTCCTCCTGGGTCTTGCCCGCCCAGCCGACCTGGAGGTCGGTGAGCGCATGGAAGATCTTGGCCACCTCGTTGCCGAGGTCCTCCACGAGACCGCCGCCGCCGTCGGGCCCGCCGATCTGCTCCCCGTAGGTCCGCAGCGCCTCGCCGTCGACGCGGATCGAGAGGTGCGCGCCGCCCACCTGGCCGTAGACGACCGGGGGTTCGGGCTGAGGCTGTGGCTGGGGGTCGTTGCTGGGGCTCACCGCTGCTCCTGGGCCGTACACGGGAGCGCCCGGCCGCATCAACGGTCAGGCAGGCCCCCTGAGGGATGTCCGGACGCCGACGCCCGCCGTGCGGCAGGGCACGGCGGACGTCTGAAGCACAAGGGGTGCCGTCCCGGGCCCACCGGAGACCGGGACGACACCCCTTGTGCTACTTGTGGAAGTTCTTCGTGTTCTTGGTCTCGACCTCGAGGTACACGTCGTACGCCGCCCGCATCCGCCGCTTCATCTCGTGCAACAGTGTGACCAGCGTCTCCATGTGGTCGCTGAACTCGCGCTGGAGGTCGGAGAAGGTCGTGCTGGACGGGGACTGCCAGACGGCTTCGGCCTGCCGGAAGGCTTCTTTCACGGCGGCGATGTCCGCCTCGATGGCGGTGGTGCATCCGCCCACCGTGCCGATGGTGTCGCGGAGCCGGTCGAGTTCGATCCGGAACTCGTCGAGGGTGAAGGTGCGAGAGGCCACGCGGTGACTTTATGTGCACGGATGACCCCGATGCAGGTCCCTCTTCCGACCCTGCCCGCGTCACCGATCAGGGGTACTTCGGTGTCACCGAACGGGGACCTGTCTGCCGGGTGCCCGCATTGGATGAGATGGACAGAACCGGATACCACCCGGTGTGATCATGGCGGAAGGGCAACTGTGGCAGTGGAACCGAAAGACTCCCGGTACGGTCCGCACCGGGTGCCCATCGACTCCGGTGGCGGCGGCTCGGACACGTCGGGCGACGGCGAGGCGCCCCCCACCGCCGCGGTGCCGCCCACCCTCTCGATGCTCTGGCAGACGACGCCGGTCATCACCACCGAGATGCCGGCGACCACCGGCGGCGGGGGCGACAAGGCACCGGCCAAGGCACCCACCCACCCGGCCCTCACCATCAACGTCGGCACCCTCGCCGACAGCATGGACCTCCTGCGGCTCTCCTCCGCCGACATGGTCACGCAGTACGAGAGCCTCAAGTCGCTCGTCCTCGCCGCCGACGCCTCGCACACCGTCTTCGGCGAGCAGGCGACCTACAAGGACACCATTCCCAAGCCGCGCCCGAACCAGTACGTGGACCGGCGCAACCCGCACGAGCCGACGTTCTTCGACCCCGACGACTTCGGCCCCGTCATCAAGGACGACCCGGGCGTGCGGCAGGCGGCCGAGAAGTTCGGCCCCGTCATGTACCCCAGCATGAAGAACGTGCTGATGGAGTGCGCCAACGCCATCGAGCTGGTCGGCCGGTACATGGTCCTGATGGACCGGACGGGCGCCTACTACGCCCATGCCGACCACGCTTCCGCCTTCCCCGGACCGACCGGGAAGCCCATCGTGGACGGCTGAGCACACAGGCGTACCGCCATCAGCGGGCCGGGTCCCTGCCGATTCCTCACGGAACGGCAGGGGCCCGGCCCGTCCGGTTACGCGGGTGCGCAGCTCAGCTGGACCGGCGCGGCGACATCGTGCGCGTACTGCGTGGCCGCTGTGTGATCGACGCCGGTGTTGAACATCCGCAGCGTCACATGACCGCTGCGGACCTTGAAGGGCCCTTGCGAGAGCCACTTCCCGCGGCTGTTGACCTGGTCGACGGCGAAGGCGGCGGCGGGGGTGCCGCCGCTGCGGTCGGCGTCGTAGACCGCGTACCGGGCGGGGTGGCCGCCGACGTAGAGGATCTTCGGGTTGTTCGGGATGAACACCGCCAGCCGGCAGGTCGCGGCGCCCTTGAACTTGGCGGTGTAGTCGAACTTCCAGAGCACGTACTGGCTGGGGTCGTACTTCGTCGACGACCCCGACATCGGCAGGGAGACGTACCGGCCGGTGCAGCCGGAGCCGTTGTAGCCGCCGGTGCCGGACTTGACCCAGCCCTCCCGCTTCAGGTTGAAGTTGGGGTCCTTCATCCAGAACCCCGCGGTCCGGCTGGACGGGCAGCCGTACCCGGCGAGCGCGGTGAACGCCGGGGCGGTGCTGCGGGCCCGGAACGTGCCGCTGCCGCTCCGGGTATCGGCGCCGGCGGTGGCCTTCGGGCTCGGCGGGGTGTGCGAGGAGCCCGTCGCGTCCGGGGTGTCCGGCGCGGGTATGTGCTGCTGCCCGTCCGGGGTGAGGTCCTGGAGCCCCGCGCCGCCGCCGGTGCCGCCGCCGGTGCCGCCGGCCCCGGAGCCTCCGGTCCCGGCGTCGCCCGTGCGGGACTCCCGGCCCTTCTCGTGGTGGTCGGTCTTGGCGGTGGCGCCCGCCGGGGCGACCTTGTCGGCCTGGTTCTTCTTCTCACCCGGGCTGCTGAGTGCGCCGATGGCGAGGGCGCCGAGGCTCAGCGCGGCGACGACCGCGATGCCGATCGCCACCAGCCGCTTGCCGGGCCTGCCCTGCTCACCGTCGGAGCGGACACCGCCCACGAACGCGGAGACGAAGCCGTGCCGGTCCTCCTCCGGCAGGCGCCCCGACGTCTCGGCGGCGGGCTGCGGGGACTTTTCCTGGTCAGCCACGTACGTACTCTCCAATTGTCTTGCCGTAAGGGACAGGCGGCAGAATACCGCTCACCGGCAATCGGAAAAGGTCTGCGGGAGAAAATCGAATCGCCTCGAACGGTTTGCCTTGCGGAGCCGCGCGGAGCGATTGTGTGATGCCCTGGCGGAGCATTTTCCGGTCCGTTCGTCTTGCCGCCGATCGGAGCAGTCCGATCGGTACGGTACGTTGGGGTGCATCGCCGTGGTTCTCCGCTAGTGTGCCGCTCGGGGGACCGGGGAACGACGCGTTGATCTGACGACAGGAATACGCATGTCCAGCTGTGCGCGCATTGTCATTGTCGAGCGCCAAAATCTCGTCCGGTACGGTCTGGAAAGGGCGCTTTCCCGGGCTCCGTGGATCGAGGTGGTGGCCTCGGTGGAGCGCGTGCAGGACCTCCCGTCCCTCCCGGGTGCCGACGCCCCCGACGCCATCCTCTTCAGCCCGCCCGCCTACGACCACACGGGCACGGAGCCGCCGGCGCGGGTCCTCGACCGCCTCGTCGCCCGCGCCCCGGTGCTCCTGATCTCCGGCTTCGTCCAGCCCTACCGTCTGCTGGGCGCAGTCCGCGCCGGGGTGCTGGGCTGCGTCACCGACCAGGTGGACGACGAGGAGCTGCTGCGCGCCGTCGGTACCGTCGTCACCGGCGGCTTCCATCTCTCCGCCACGCTCGTGCCCCGGCTGCGCGCCGAGCTGGAGCAGCCCGGCGGCATCGAACCGCGCTCGCTCGCCCGCCGCGAGCTGGAGGCGCTGCGGCTGCTCGCCGAAGGGCTGACGCATGGCCAGATAGGCCGCCGGATGGGCCTGTCCGAGGCCACCGTCAGCACCTACGTCAAACGCATCCGGGCCAAGCTCAACGTCGGCAACAAGGCCGATCTCACTCGCACCGCCATCGAGTTGGGCCTGCTGCGCGACCCGCACGCGAGGCTCGGCGCGAGCGCCATGGCGCCGCTGGCCACACCGGGCCGGGCGGCCGGCGGACGGCTCACGGACCGGGTGTACGCAGGATGAGTGCCGCCATGTCGTCGTGGCCGTCGCTGGGGTGACGGTCGGCGAGGGAGCGGCAGAGCTGGTCGACCGGCTCCCGGGCGTGGTGTCGGGCGAGCGCCGCCAACGCATGCATCCCCTCGGTCAGCGGCCGGTCGTGGCGTTCGATCAGCCCGTCGGTGTAGAGGATGACGGTGCTGCCCGGCGGCAGTACGCGGCAGTGGTCGGGCCGGGGCCGGGTGGTGTCCACCCTGAGCGGCAGTCCGGGCTCCGCCTCCAGGTAGTACGCGGCGCCGTCCGGCGGCACCACCAGGGGCGGCGGGTGCCCGGCGCTGCTCCACCGCAGCCGCCAGCCCCGGTCGGCGGGGTCGAGGCGGGCCACGCACGCCGTGGTGAGCAGCTGACCGCCGGTCTTGTCCATGATGCGGTCCAGCTGGGTCAGCGCGGCGCTCGGCGGGGTGCGGCCGTCGAACGTCAGCGCCCGCAGCATGTTGCGGGTCTGCGACATCGCCGCCGCCGCTTCCAGGTCGTGGCCGACGACATCGCCGATCACCGCGATGCACGAGTCGTCGGACAGCTTCACCGCGTCGTACCAGTCGCCGCCGAGCTGGCCGGGCGTGCGCGCCGGCCGGTAGATCGCGCCCGCCTCGAACGGCCGCAGGTCCAACAGCTCCGGCAGCAGCAGCCGTTGGAACCGTTCGGAGCTGTTGCGGACCTGGTCGTACAGGCGGGCGTTCTCGATCGCCACCCCCGCGGTCCCGGCGAGCGCCAGGATCACGCCCTCGTCGTGCCGGTCGAACGGCTTCCCGTCCTTCCGGTCGGAGAGGTAGAGGTTGCCGTAGACCTGGCCGCGTACCGAGACCGCGACGCCGAGCAGGGAACGCATCGGCGGGTGCCCGGGCGGAAAACCCGCCGAAACCGGGTGGGCGGAGATGCGGTCCACACGTAGGGGCTGCGGATGGTGGATGAGGTGCCCCAGCAGCCCGCGGCCCCGCGGCAGCTCCACCCCGGAGAGACCGGCCAGCTCCTGTGCGGTGAGGCCGAGCGGGACGAACTCGGCGAGGTGCTCACCGCTGTCGTCCAGGACGCCCATGGCGCCGTAGCGGGCGCCGACCAGATCCATCGCGGTGCGCACGATCCGCCGCAGCACGGTCGGCAGCTCCAGTTCGCTGCTGATGCTGACCACCGCCCCGAGCAGCCCCTGGAAGGTGCGCTGGGCGCGGGCCAGATCGTGCATCTGCTCGCCGAGGCGGTCCAGATCCGAGCTGAGCGGCAGGTTGAACAGTGACAGATACGGCGCGTCGGCCGGCTCGTCAGGCGTCGTCTCCTCCCGCTCCTGCGCCACCGGCTGCCCCTTGCCCACCGCCACCGGAACGCGCGAACGACGCGCTCACCTCGAAGTACAGACCCTTCCATAAGAGCACGGACCGGATGTACCGCGCCTGGTGTGGGGCGGCCGCGGTGCACCGTCCGGGCGACCTCCGGCCGCCGGGGCCGCCCCGGACGCCTCACCTCCGCGGGCCGCGGCCGGGCGTCCCACGGTGGGCCTGCGCCAGATGGTGCTGGAGGCGGGCGTGGCGGAACTGGTAGACCGCGCCCGACTGCCGCAGCACCCCGCGCCGGTAGGCGTCGTCGAGAAAGGTGGTGACGGCCCACGGCAGCCGCCCGGTCAGCGGCAGCCAGAACCGGCCGAGCACCAGCCACTGCCCCCAGGCGGTCAGCGCGAGCGCGTAGCCCAGGGCGCCGCCCACCCCGCTGAGGGTGCCGAGCACGAGCCCGGCGGCGGGACTCCACAGCAGGGGTCCCAGCACCCCGCGCAGCAGCCCGACCGCCGTCCCGGCACCGCCCCCGACCAGCGCCCCGAAGAGGGGCGCCCACACGGCGAGCCGGGTCAGCACCGTCGCGCGGTGGGCGCGGAGCAGGCCCTGCGGATGGGCGGCGGAGCGCAGATCCAGGGGGCTCTCCACCAGGCTCAGCAGGCAGAAGCTCAGCCCGGCGGCGACGCTGAAGACCAGTCCGTAGAAGAGCCCGTCGATGACGGCGACCCGCAGCCCGGCCGGTAGGCGGAAGCGGCTGTGCATCAGGCCGACGGCCACGCCGTAGCCGAGACCGAAGACCGCGCCGCCCAGCGTCCCGACGGCCAGCCGGGGACCGGCCGTACCGCGCGGCGCCCCGCCGCGAAGGCGCAGCCGGACGGCGGACGGCGCCACCTGCACGTCCCGGACCGCGAAGGTGAGCCAGTGGACGAGCCCGAACATCACCCCGGCCAGCACCCCCACGACCGCCCCGTCCACCAGCGGGTACGGGCCCCCGACGGCGGCGGCCAGCACGGTGTCGGCGAGACCGATGACCACCCCCGTCACCAGCGCGGTCACCGCTGTACGGGGGCCGCGGCGCAGCCCGCCGCCCAGCCGCCACCACGCCAGGTCGGGGGTCTCCAGCCGGTGGAGGTGGTGGGCGAGGTGACCGAGCCAGTGCCGGGCGCGGTCCGGGGCGACGGCGCGGCGGGGCCGGGCGCCCGGCGCCGACGGGGGCGGGCGGCGGTAGACGGTGGGCAGAAAACTCTCCAGGAGATGGTCCTCCAGCGCCTCCGGGCCGCCGAACCGCTCGCCGTCCAGCAGCTCCGCCGGATCGTGGTCCGGGGTGTCGCTGTAGACGGCGCGGGCCAGCGCGACCATCAGCGGGTTGGCCAGTACGGCCGCGAGGGGCGAGGCGGGCCGCGCGCGCAGGGCGGCCAGCACCGGCTCCCAGGCGTTCGCGGCGGGCCGGGCGCGGCCGGGCTTGCGGGTGGTGCGGGGCAGATAGGCGGCCAGATCGTCGAGGGTGAGGTCGGTGAGCTCGACCGCCGCGGCGGAGGTGAGGACATCGGTCTCGGCGACCGCGGCGGCGTACTCGGCGGGACGGCTGGTGAGCAGCAGCGGCAGGGTGGTGGCGTTGAGGGCCTCCAGCGCGGGGCGGCGCAGCCCGGCGGCCATCTCGTCGAAGCCGTCCAGCACGGGCAGCACCCGCCCGGACTCCACCAGCGCGGCCGCCAGCGTCGTCCCGCCGGGCCCCCGGGCGGCGTAGCCGGGGTGGTCGCGGGTCAGCCGGTCGGCCAGCCAGTCCCGCAGGGGGACGGCCGCCGGGTTCCACGCACCGATGCTGAAGATCACCGGTACCGGTTCCGCGGCGGTCCGCGACGCGAGATGGTCGAGGACGAACCGGAGCGCCAGCACCGTCTTGCCCGATCCGGACCGCCCCAGCACGACCAGCCGCCCGGACGGCAGCCGCCGGTACAGCGCCGCGACGCCGTCCAACTGCCCGTCCAGCGCCAGCGGTCCGGCCGCGGCGCCGGGTGGCAGACGGCGGATGTTGGCCCAGTGATCGGCCAACTCCTCGGCGGCTGCCCGCCAGCGGAGCGGCAGGGGGAACGGGTCCTGGATCTGCCGCTGCTCCTCTTCCCGGCGCCAGCGGGCGGCCACGGCGGCCGCCAACTGCTCGACGGCGTCGGCGAGCGGGTCGGGGACGGGCGGGGGAGCGGCGGTACCCGGAGACGCGTCCGCGCCCGGAGCCGGGCTTCCGCCAGGGGTCGGGCTGCCGTCTGGGGTCGGGCTTCCGCCTGGGGTCGGGCTTCCGTCTGGGGTCGGGCTTCCGCCCGGGGGCGGGCCCGCGCCTCGCGTCGCCTCGGGCGCGGCCGTGTCCCGCGCCGCCCCCGGCGCGGCCGTGTCCCGCGTCTCCCCGCCGCCCATCGCCGCCCGGAGCAACTCCCCGCGCTCGTCGGGGGCCAGCGGCAGCGCACGGGCCAGCTCCTGCACCGTCGTCATCCGCGGGTTGACGCGGCTACCGGTCTCCAGGCCGCGGATGGTGCGGGTGCTCACCCCGGAGCGCTCCGCCAGCTCCTCCTGGGTCAGCCCCGCACGGCTCCGCAGTCGCCGCAGCACCTCGCCGAACGCACCGGCCACAACCGACGTTCCCTCCCCCTGACATGACGTGTCCCCTCGCAGGTCGAGGACTGTAGCGCGGCCACCGGCCACATATGGCCGCCTCGGCGTCCTGTCCACGGTTCCTCCACCGGGGCACCGTGACCCCCGGCCACCGGCGCGCCCGCAAGCGCCGGACGAGCGCACCACGGAACGGGGACACCACATGCCGACGCCGGCCACCGACCGGGACCACCCGCACACCACGCCCCTCACCGCCCGGGAACGCGAGGTGCTCCACGCGCTCGGCCGTGGCCTGGACGACACCGGGATCGCCGACGCCCTCGGCCTCCCCGTCCACCTGGTGGTCACCCAACTGGAAGCGATCCTGCGGAAATTGGGGCTGCGCGACCGCACCGCGGCCCTCGGCCACACCGCCGCCCGCGCCCTGGTCGTCCCCGGCCTCGGCCCGCGCCCGGACCGGGCGGCACCGGACCCCGCCCTTCCGCCCGCCCCGGCCCCCGGCCCGCGGCTGCGGATCTCCCTGCTCGGCCCGTTGCGGGTCCGGCTCGCCGGGCGGCCCGTCGACGTCGGCCCGGTCCGCCAGCAGGCGGTCCTCGCGGCGCTGGCGCTGAAGTCCGGACGCTCGGTCAGCCGACGGGAGTTGCTGGACGGCGTCTGGGGACTGGAGTCACCGGACGCGGACGTCGTACCGGTCTACGTCTACCGGCTGCGCAAACCCCTGCGGCTCGGCGCCTGCCCGGACTCGGTGATCCGCCGCGACCGGTACGGCTACGGGCTGGCCCACGGCGTGGCCGAGGTGGACGTGGCGGACATGGAGGAGGAGGCCACGGCCGCCGCGACGGCCGCCCGCGCCGGGGACCTGCGTACGGCGGTGCGGCACGGCTCCCGGTCGCTGGAGCTGTTCCGCGGCGAACCGCTGGCCGGACTGCCGGGCCCGCTGGCCGAGACGGAACGGATGCGGCTCGCCGAACGCCGGGTCGCCCTGGCCCGGCGGCGCGCCGAATGGCTGCTGCGGCTCGGCCGGGTCGCCGACGCGGTCGCCGCCCTCACCACCCTGGCCTCCGAGGAACCGCTCAACGAACCGGTCGCCGCCCTCCTGATGCGCGCCCTGCGCCACGGTGGCCGCCGGGCCGAGGCGCTGGCCGTCTTCGACCGCACCGCCCGCCATCTCACCGACGACCTCGGCGTCCCACCGGGCGAACTCCTGCTGCGCGCCCGGTGGTCGGTCCTGCGCGGCGACGCCCCGGGCGGCGGCGCCCGGGCGGGCGCCGCCTGACCGCCACCGCCCGGGCCGGGCCCCCGGCCTCCGGACGCCCCTTGCCGGTCGCCCTCCATGGCCGTTCCCCGGCCGTCCTCCACGCCCGCTCCAGACGCTGACCGCGTTGCCCGCAACGGCCGATCCGGCCCCGTTTCCTGCCTGTTCACGCCGATTTCGCCAGCTGTTCCCCCGTCCCCGGCGGGGCGCGCCGGCGGCAGCGACCACGTACCACCGGGCCCCGCCGTCACCGTCCGGCAGCTGCCGGCTCCGCCCCGTCCCACCCCGGCGTTTCCCATCTCCACTGCCGCTTCCGGACGTTGAGGTGACGCGCGCGTGACCGGCCGCGTACGGGCCGGGCACGGCACGGGCGCGAGTGCACCGGTTCCGTCACAGAGTTTCTGACCCGGGTGTCAGGACCGCGTCAGTGCTGGGTAGCGTGGCCGGGTGAGCGAGAAGACCCTGCAGCACCGCATCGACGGCCCCGCCGACGCCCCCGTCCTCGTCCTGGGCGCTTCGCTCGGGACGACGTGGCACATGTGGGACCGGCAGATCCCGGATCTGACCCGGCAGTGGCGGGTCATCCGCTTCGATCTGCCCGGTCACGGCGGGTCGCCCGCCTATCCCGCCTCCTCGGTCGCCGAACTGGCCGACCGGGTCGCCGCCACCCTCGACGCGCTCGGCGTGGACCGTTTCGGGTACGGCGGCTGTTCCCTGGGCGGCGCCATCGGCACCCAGCTGGCGCTCACCCGCCCGCAGCGCGTCACCTCGCTCGCCCTGGTCTCCTCCTCACCGCGGTACGGCACCGCCGACTCCTGGCGCCAGCGCGGGGTGGTCATCCGCACCAACGGCCTCGACCCGATCGCCCGGACCGCGCCCGAGCGCTGGTTCACCGCGGGGTTCGCCGCCGCCCAGCCCGCCATCGTCGAGTGGGCCGTACAGATGGTGCGCACCACCGACCCGGGCTGCTACATCGCCGCGTGCGAGGCGCTGGCCTCGTACGACGTCAGATCGTCGCTGGGCAGAGTCGGGGTGCCGACCCTCGTCGTCGCCGGGTCGGAGGACCAGACCACGCCGACCACCGACGCCCGCAGCCTGGTCGCCGGCATCCCGGACGCGAGCCTGGCGCTGGTGCCAGGCACGTCCCACCTCGCCCCGGTCGAGCAGCCCGCGGCCGTCACCGAACTCCTCATCCGGCACTTCAGCACCGCCTGGCACGACAAGCCGTCCGCGGGCGGGCAGCCGGCCATCGGGGCGGCGGCGCCCAAGCCGCAGCTGGCGGCCGCCGCGCAGGCTGCCGCGCCCGCCGCCATCGAGGCGGGGCTCGCCCAGCCGGAGGCGGTCCGCGGCAGTGCGTACGAGCGCGGCGCGAAGGTCCGCCGCGAGGTGCTGGGCGATGCGCACGTCGACGCGGTCGAGGAGGCCACCGACGCGTTCTCCGGCGAGTTCCAGGACCTGGTGACCCGCTACGAGTGGGGCGAGACCTGGACGCGGCCGGGCCTGGACCGCCGCACCCGCAGCATCATCACGCTCACCGCGCTGGTCGCGGGCGGCCACCACGGCGACATCGCCGCGCACACCCGCGCCGCGCTCCGCAACGGCCTGACGCCCACCGAGATCAAGGACATCCTGCTGCACACCGCCGTCTACTGCGGCGTTCCGGCGGCGAACGCCGCCTTCACCGTCGCCCAGCGGGTGATCCGCGAGGAGACCACGCCGGAGGGGTGAGCCCGGGCGCGGCCGGGGCCGGGGCGGCAGGATGGCTGCCATGGAACTGACGAAGAAGACCCATTCCTGTGTCCGGCTGGAGAAGGACGGGCGGGTGCTCGTCATCGACCCCGGAGGCTTCAGCGAACAGGACGCGGCCGTAGGGGCCGAGGCCCTGCTGGTCACCCACGAGCACCCCGACCACTTCGACGAGGGGCGGCTGCGCGCGGGCATGGCGGCCGACCCGGCCGCCGAGATCTGGGCGCCGGCGTCCGTCGCCGGACAGCTGTCGGCGGCGTTCCCGGGCCGGGTGCACACCGTCGGTGAGGGCGACACCTTCACCGCCGCCGGATTCGACATCGAGGTCCACGGCCAGTGGCACGCCGTGATCCACCCCGACATCCCGCGGATCACCAACGCCGGCTACCTCGTCGACGGGACGGTCTTCCACCCCGGCGACGCGCTCACCGTTCCCGAGGGGCGGCAGGTGGACACGCTGCTGCTGCCGGTGCACGCGCCCTGGAACAAGGTGTCCGAGGTCATCGACTACGTGCGCGCGGTCGCGCCGCGCCGGGCCGTCGACATCCACGACAGTCTGCTGCGCGACCACGCCCGGCCGATCTACGACGGCCTGATCGGCAATCTCACCACCACCGACCACGGCCGGCTGGCCCCCGGCACCGCCACCGGCCCGCTCTGACGCTCCGCGGCCGTTGTCGGTGGTGCGCTGTAGGTTTACCGGCATGCGCATCGCGACCTGGAACGTCAACTCGATCACCGCCCGCCTCCCGAGGCTGCTGGCCTGGCTGGAGAACACCGGCACGGACGTGCTGTGCATCCAGGAGACCAAGTGCTCCCCGGAGCAGTTCCCCACCGACCAGCTGAAGGAGCTGGGATACGAGTCCGCGGTCACCGCCACCGGCCGGTGGAACGGCGTGGCGCTGGTCTCCCGGGTGGGCCTGACGGACGTCGTCTCCGGTCTGCCCGGCGGCCCGGCGTACGACGGCGCCCAGGAGCCCCGCGCCGTCTCCGCCACCTGCGGCCCGCTCCGCGCCTGGTCGGTCTACGTCCCCAACGGCCGCGAGGTCGACCACCCGCACTACGCCTACAAGCTGGAGTGGCTGGCGGCGCTGCGCACGGCGGTCACCGAGGACGCGGCGGGCGGCCGGCCGTTCGCCGTCCTCGGTGACTTCAACGTCGCGCCGACCGACGAGGACCTGTGGGACCCGGCGGCGTTCGTCGGCCAGACGCACATCACCCCCGCCGAGCGCGAGGCGCTGGCCACCCTGCGGGAGACGGGCCTGAGCGATGTGCTGCCCCGCGCCCTCAAGTACGACCGCCCCTTCACCTTCTGGGACTACCGCGCCCTCGGCTTCCCGAAGAACCGCGGGATGCGTATCGACCTCGTCTACGGCAACGCCGCGTTCGCGGGCGCGGTGTCGGACGCCTATGTGGACCGCGAGGAGCGCAAGGGGAAGGGCGCGTCCGACCACGCGCCGGTCGTGGTCGATCTGGATCTCTGACGGAGCCGGGGCCGGGCGCCGGGAGGCCCCGCCCGGGGCGGCGTGCGGGCCGGTGGCCCGCGCCGCCGCCCCCTGCGCCTCACCCCTCGCCCGGGACCAGCTTCCGCAGGTCCACCGAGGCGGCGAGCGCCGAGAGGCCCGCGTCGCCGGGGTGGAGATGGTCGCCGCTGTCGTAGGCGGGGAGCATCCGCTGCGGACGGGCCGGGTCGCGGACCACGGCGTCGAAGTCCAGCACTGCGTCGAATGCCCCGCCGTGCGCGCGCAGCGCCGCGTTGACCGCCTGTCGCCGCGCCTCGACCTCCGCGGTGCAGTCCTGGTAGCCCTCGCAGGGCGTGAGCGTCGCCGCGACGACCCGCAGCCCGTGGGCGTGCGCCCGCCGGGCCAGCGCGCGGAGTCCGTCCACCACCTCCGGTGCCGGGGTGCCCCACCGCACATCGTTGATGCCTTCGAAGAGCACGACGGTACGGGCCGAGGTCTGCGCCAGCACATCGCGCTGGAGCCGGTGCCCGGCGCTCACCCCGCCCATGTCGGTGCTGACGCCGTCGCCGGTGTAGCGGTCGGTGACCACGCGGTTGGCGGAGATGCCCTGGTTGACGACGCCGTAGCGGGGGAGGGTGTGCTGCTGCTGGATGCGGCGGGTGAGGACGTCGGGCCAGCGGTGGTTGGCGCCGCCGGTGGAGCGGACCCCGTCGGTGATCGAATCGCCCAGCGTCACGATCGACCCGGGCCCGCCGGTGACGTCCACCCCGGTGAGGAACGGCCAGGTGGTGAGGGTTTCGGGGAAGGCGCCGCTGCCCGGGTCGGCGGTGCGGTCACCCGCGCCGGACGCGCTGAGGTATGAGGTCTGCGCCGCCTCCTGGTGCACCGGCGCCGCCGTGACCGTCCCCGGCAGATGGATGCTGACCAGCAGATCCCGCCCGGCGGGCACGGTGAAGCCGAGCGGATCGCTCACCGCCTCCGCCCCGGCCGGGACGCGCACGCCGCGCGAGCCGTGGAAGGTCAGCCGCCGCGGTGCGCCGTCGGCCGCCGCGCCCTCACCGCGCACGGCGATGCTCGCGGCGCCGAGGGTCACGGGCGCGGCGGCGAAGGTGTTGGCGAACCGCACCCGCACCCGCTGCCCGCCCGCGCCGGAGTGCACCACCAGCCGCAGCGTCCGGTCCTGCCACGGCCCGACCGCCGCATAGCCGGAGGTGCTGGTCGCCCAACTCCCCGTCCAGCCGCGGTCGTCGCGGCGCACCCCCAGCGCGAACACGTGCAGCGCCGCGCCGGAGGCGGTGGCCCGCGGCAGCCGGACGGCGGCGACGGCGCGCCCCGGCCGCAGCGGAACGGTCACCGCGTACAACCGGGCCGGTCCGGCGACGGTGCCGTGCCCGGTGACCAGGTGCGGCAGCGCCACCGCCGCGGTGGCGGTCGGGCCGGAACGCCAGTCGGGGGCGGTCAGCCGGTAGCTGCTCCGCGAGCCGTCGCGGTAGCGGACCGTGCCGCTCCCGGTGGCGGCCGCGCCGGTGCCGGTCGCGGCGGTCAGAAAGGTCAGCGCGCCGCCCGTGCCGTGGACGGAGATGGTCTGACCGTTCGCCACCACGTTGTCGGGCCGTCCCGCGGTGGCGCGGGGCCAGGTCAGGGTGGTGGCGTCGAGGTCCAGGGCGCGGCCCGGCGTCCAGCCGGCCGCCGACAGATCGGGTGCGGAGAGGGCGTTGCCCGCACCGTCGAAGTCGGCGGCGCCGGGTCTGGAACCGCCGCCGACCGCGGTGTTGTCGTAGAGATGCGTCAACGGCCGGGCCTTCGGGGCCTGTTGTGCGGCGGCCGTGCCCGCTGTGGCCGTGGGCAGTGTCGCCGCGGCGGTGAGCAGCGCCAGGGCGGTGCACAGATGTCGTACGCGCATCGGTCGTTCCCTCCGTGAGGCATGGAATGCGAGAGGGGTCCGGGCCGCCCGCCCGGGACGGCGGCGGGCGGCGGGACGGTGCGGACTTCCCTTGATGAAACGGTCGTTCCGGTGAGAGGCGGCGGCTGCCGGACCGGGCAGATCAGACCGGAGCGCCGTGAAAGGGGGGAGAAGGGAAGGGGGCGTCGGGATGACGAACGGCGGTCGGCGGTTGCCGCGCGCCTGTGGCCGGGTCCGGTGAACGGGTGGGACCCTGCACCCCATGAACATGCATTTTCTGGACAAGTGGCGCAAGGGGTCGGGCGCGCACCGTACGGCGGTGTCGCCGGCGGACGCGGTGCGCGAGGACCCCGACGCCGTCGCCGAGCTGCTGTCCGAGTGCACGCTGCTCCGGGCCGAGGCCGGTGACGCCGGGCTCGAACTGGACGATTCCGCGGCGTCGTTGGAGGCGCTCGATCAGCTCCAGCCGGTGTGGCGGGACGACCCGGAGGTGCTGCCCTGGCTCGGCAACGACGCGGGGCTCTACCTCGGCACCGTCCTCGTTCGCACGGTGCCCGGTGCGCGGTGGCGGGTGTGGCCGGACGGGCAGCCGGTGGTGTGTCTGGCGTCCGGCCGGGAGATCGATGTGGCGGCCGCCGGCCACGAGTGGGCCGACGACGGGGCGCCGGAACTCTCGCAGGTCTACGCGGAGGTCGCGGAGAGCTGACCGGTCGGGCGGCCCGGCCGCGTCCCGGCGGCCGGTGCGCCCGGCCACCGTGAGACGGCGCCGTCGGTGAGCGGGCCCGGCCGCGGTCCGGCCCTGCCCCCGCCTCCGGCGCGCTCCCGTCCGCCGATTCCACTCTCCTCACCGCGCCCGTGCGTGTCAGCGGAGAACTGTCGGATATGTCCCGGTAAGTTGCTCACTCTCCGCTGTACGGATGAGAGTGAGCAGACTGCATGGCCGGTGAGGCGCTGATCGAACTGCGCGGGGTCAACAAGTACTACGGGAAACTCCATGTCCTCCAGGACATCGACCTCACCGTCGGCCGCGGCGAGGTGGTGGTCGTCATCGGCCCCTCGGGCTCCGGGAAGTCCACGCTCTGCCGGACCATCAACCGCCTGGAGACCATCGAGTCGGGCACCATCATCCTGGACGGCACCCCGCTGCCCGAGGAAGGACGGGCGCTCGCCGGGCTCCGCGCCGAAGTCGGCATGGTCTTCCAGTCCTTCAACCTCTTCGCGCACAAGACCGTCCTCGACAACATCACGCTCGCCCCGGTCAAGGTCCGCAAGCAGAAGAAGGACGAGGCCGCCCGGCGCGCCCGCGAACTCCTGGACCGCGTCGGCCTCGCCGCACACGCCGACAAGTACCCGGCCCAGCTCTCCGGCGGTCAGCAGCAGCGGGTGGCCATCGCCCGCGCGCTGGCCATGGACCCCAAGGTGATGCTGTTCGACGAGCCGACGTCGGCGCTGGACCCGGAGATGATCAACGAGGTGCTGGAGGTCATGCAGCAGCTCGCCCGGGACGGCATGACGATGGTCGTCGTCACCCACGAGATGGGCTTCGCCCGCTCCGCCGCCAACCGCGTGGTGTTCATGGCCGACGGCCGGATCATCGAGGACCGCACGCCCGAGGACTTCTTCACCGCGCCGCGCAGCGAACGGGCCCGCGACTTCCTCTCCAAGATCCTCAAGCACTGAACGGGGGCGCGACGATGCCGAATTCCCACCGCCGGCGCCCGGGCCGCACCCTCACCGCCCTGCTGCTCTGCGCTCTCCTCACCCTCGCCGCTGCCGCCTGCGGGCGGGAGGGCAGCCCGCCCGCCAAGGGGCCGAGCGCCGAACAACTGCCGCACTACGCCGTGAACACCGGCTTCAAGCTGCCCGAATCGCCCACCTGGCGACGGGCCGAACGCCGCGGCCACCTCGTCATCGGCGTCAAGGAGGACCAGCCCTACCTGGGCGAACGCGACCCTTCCAGCGGCCGCTACTCCGGCTTCGACATCGAGATCGCCAAGATGATGTCCGCCTCCCTGGGCTTCGACCCCGCCACCATCGACTTCCGGACCATCGCCTCCGCCAACCGTGAGACCGCCCTCCAGAACGGTCAGGTCGACATGTACGTCGGCACGTACACCATCAACGCGATGCGCAAGAAGCAGGTCGGCTTCGCCGGGCCGTACTACATGGCCGGGCAGGGGCTGCTGGTCCGCGCCGACGAGGACACCATCCGCGGCCCGCAGGACCTGGCCGGGAAGCGGGTCTGCTCGGCCGCCGGCTCCACCCCCTACCAGCGCATCAAGGCCGACTACCCCGATGCGATCCTCGTCGCGTACGACACCTACTCGATCTGCGTCGACAACCTCCTCACCTACCAGGTCGACGCGGTCACCACGGACGACGCGATCCTGCTGGGCTACGCGGCGAAGGCGCCCCACGAACTGAAGGTCGTCGGCAAGCCCTTCTCGAAGGAGCCCTACGGGATCGGCGTGCCGCGCGAGGACACCGCGCTGCGGATGGCGCTCGACGACGCGCTCGCCGCCCGGCAGCGGAACGGCGACTGGAAGAGGGCGTTCGAGGCGACCCTGGGCCTCTCCGGGGTGCCGGCGCCGAAGCCGCCGCCGATCGACCGCTACCCGGGCTGAGAAGGAACCGACCGATGAACGTTCTCCTCGACAACTTCTCGCTCTACGGCAAGGGGCTCCTCGGCACCGTCGAACTCACCGTCTACGCCTCGCTGCTGGCGCTCGCCCTGGGCCTGCTGATGGCCGGGTTCCGGGTCGCGCCGGTCGCCTCGCTCCGCGTCTTCGGCACGGTCTGGGTGACGGTGCTGCGCAACACCCCGCTGACGCTGTTGTTCTTCGCGGTGGTGCTGGGGCTCCCGCGGTTCGGTCTGGTGCTGCCCTTCCAGCTGTTCGCCGTCCTCGCGCTGGGCTGCTACACCTCGGCGTTCATCTGCGAGGCGGTCCGCGCGGGCATCAACACCGTGCCGAAGGGGCAGGGCGAGGCGGCCCGCAGCCTCGGCATGACCTTCCCGCAGGCCCTCGGCGACGTGGTGCTGCCGCAGGCGTTCCGCTCGGTGATCCCGCCGATCGGCTCGACCCTGATCGCGCTGGCCAAGAACTCCGCCATCGCCGGATCGTTCAGCGTCGTCGAACTGCTCGGCACCTACAAGACCCTCAACGAGCTGGGCTACAGCATCGTCTGGTCGTTCGTCTGGATCGCCGTCGGCTATCTGCTCGTGACCCTGACCATCAGCGCGCTCTTCAACGTGCTGGAGAAGCGCTGGGGAGTCCACCGATGACCACCGCCCTCTACGACGTCCCCGGACCGCACACCCGGCGCCGCCACCGCGTCTACGGCATCGCCGCCACCGCCGTCCTGCTGGCCCTGATCGGCTGGATCCTCTACCTCCTCTTCGACACCGGCCAGTTCACCGCCGCGAAGTGGTCGCCCTTCCTCTACAAGGGAATCCAGGAACTGCTGCTCAAGGGCCTGGGCAACACCCTCAAGGCGTTCGCCTACGCGGCGGTGCTGTCGCTGGCGCTCGGCGCGGTGCTGGCGTCCGGCCGGCTCTCCGACCACCGCGCGGTGCGCTGGGTGTCCACCCTGCTGGTGGAGTTCTTCCGCGCCATGCCGGTCCTCGTCATGATCTTCTTCGTCTATGTGGCGCTGCGGGCGGAACCGCTGGTCGCGCTGGTCAGCGGGCTGACCCTCTACAACGGTTCGGTGCTCGCCGAGGTCTTCCGTACGGGCGTGAACGCCGTCGAACGCGGCCAGGGCGAGGCGGCGCAGGCGCTCGGGATGCGCAAGACGCAGGTCATGACGCATGTGCTCGTCCCGCAGGCGGTCCGGGCGATGCTGCCGACCATCATCAGCCAGCTGGTGGTCGCGCTGAAGGACACCTCGCTGGGCTTCCTCATCACGTACGAGGAGTTCCTGCACGCGGGCAAGCTCATCGCGTCCAACCTCGACTACGACCTGCCGTTCATCCCCGTCGTCATGATCATCTCGCCGATCTACATCGGCCTGTGCATGCTGCTCTCCGCCCTCGCCACCTGGGTCTCCCGGCGGCAGCGGCGCAACCCCAAGGTGGAGGCGGCCGAGGTCGGGCCGCCGGAGCCGGGCACGCTGCTGCCCGGCGCCGGACAGCACCCGGCGCCGCCGCGGGAGTGAGACCGCGACGGCGCCGGGCGGCCGGTCAGCCCAGACGGAGCGGGAGCGCCGTCAGCCGCCAGTTGCCGGGGCGCGGCAGCCGCACCAGCTCCTCGGGCGGGACGGCCAGCGCCAGGTCCGGGTAGTGCGCCAGCAGCCTGCCGAACGCCACCTCGCCCTCCTGCCTGGCCAGCGTCGCGCCGAGGCAGTAGTGCATCCCGTGGCCGAAACCGACGTGGTTCTCGGCCTGGCCCGCCGGGTGGCGGGTGAGGTCCAGCCGGTCGGGGTCGTCGTAGTGGCGCGGGTCGAAGTTGGCGGAGACCAGGATGAGCTGGACCGCGTCGCCCTTGGCGATCCGCACCCCGGCGATCTCGACGTCCTCGGTCGCGTACCGCAGCTGGGTGCCCTGGACGGGGCCGCACCAGCGCATCAGCTCGTGCACCGCGCGGGGTGCCAGCTCCGGGTCCTCACGCAGCAGCCGCAGCTGGTCGGGGTGGGTGAGCAGGGCGGCGGTGCCGTTGGCGATGAGATGGGCGGTGGTCTCGTGGCCGGCCAGCACCAGCGTGAACACCATGGTGACCATCTCGATGTCGCTGAGCCGGCCGCCGTCCTCGTCCTGCGCCCGTATCAGATCGCTGAGCAGATCGTCGGTGAGCGCCGCGCGGCGGCGCCGGATCAGCTCGTGGATGTGCTCGACCATCAGCGGCAGCGAGCGCCCCAGCCGCTCCGGCTCCATCGAGACCAGGTCGGTGCCCCAGGAGCGCCACTGCGCCCGGTCCTCCTCCGGGATGCCGACGAGTTCGCAGATCACGGTGATCGGCAGCGGGTAGGTGAAGTGCTCGATGAGGTCGACGACCCCGTCCTCGGCGTGCTCGGGCAGACGGCGCAGCAGCTCGTCCGTGATCTGCTCCACCCGCGGCCGCAGCGCGTTGATCCGGCGTGCGGTGAAGGCGCGTGAGACCAGGCGGCGCAGCCGGGAGTGGTCCGGCGCGTCCTTGTTGAGGATGGAGTCCGTGAGGTACTTCTCCGTCCCCTCGGGGATGCCGAACGTCTTCAGCGTCCGCGTCAGCGGGTCCTCCCCCTCGGCGCTGCCGCCGGCGTGCGCACGGTCGTTGGCGAACCGCGGGTCCCGCAGCACCTCGCGGACCTCGTCGAAACGGGTGACGAACCAGATCGGCGAATCGTCGAGGAAGCGCCCACGGACGACCGGGCCCTGCTCGCGCAGCGCGCCGTAGCCGCCGAACGGGTCCGTCAGCAGCGTGGGGTCCATGACGTTCAGCTCGCCCGGATGCTTGCCGACGTGGGCGGCGAAGGCGGCGGGCACCGCGGTCGGGTCGGTGGACGGCTTCGCAGACATCGTGTTCTCCTCCGGTCGGGAGTCAATCGCGCAGCTGGCGGCGCATTTCCTCGGCGCTGAGCCGGGCGACGTGTTCGTACAGCGCGATGACCGCGGGTGCGGCCAGGGTTGCGGCTGCCCGGACGCCGGGCAGGTCGCCCGGGTCGGTGACCGAGCCGGCCGGGGTCTCCAGCGCGGCTCGCAGTGTGCGGGCGAGAAGGTCGGCGCGGCTCTCGGCGGTCTCCGGGGCGCGCCCGTCGAGCAGCACCTCGGTGGTGAAGAAACCGCTGAGGACGGCCGTGAACGTGTACAGCTGGTCGGTGGTGGCCAGATCGTTGCGGACCAGACCGTGGGTACGCAGGATCTCCAGATGGCGGAGGACGGCGTCGTTGGTGCGGTCCATCAGATCGGCCAGTTCCACGGTGGCGATGTCGTTGAGACGGCCCAGGACGTTGGTGTCGTCGGTGTGCAGCGCGCGCAGTACCGGGCTGGTCAGGAAGTCGTGGAAGTAGCCGCGCGCCATCCGGCTCGGCAGCGTCTCCAGCGGACACTCCCGCTGCCGCGCCAACTGCCGCCGGAGCGCGGCGTTCTTGCTGTCCAGGAGCACCGCGAGCAGCAGTGCGTCCTTGGTCTTCCAGTGCAGGTAGACGGTGCCTTTGCCGACACCGGCACGGTGGGCGATCTCGTCGATGGTCACCCTGCGGTAGCCCCAGGACACCAGGAGTTCCCCCGCCACCCGGAGAATCCGCTCCCCGCGCCCCGGCTGCTCCATCGCCGCACCCCCGTCCGTGCCGTGACCAGATTTCGATTTCGGTCACGGCGTCAAAGGTACGGCGGCCCTCCCCGCCCGGACAGCCAACTTCCGGCCATGCCGGGCCGGTTGGGTGGCGTCAGGGCGTTGTCAGTGGTCGCTTGTAACGTTCTGTGATGACCGTGCCGGACGGGTGCGGCAGGGCTGCGCGGGGGGCGGGGCGGTGAGCGGATCAGTTGTGGACCGGCACCGAGAGGGACGAGGGGTCGGACGCCGGGGAGGAGAGGGTGAGCCGCGCGCCGCGCGGGTTGTGCGCGATGTAGAGCGGGTCCGCGGTGTCCACGACCACCGCGAGCCGGTGCCCGGCGGGCACGTCGTACGCGGTCGAGAAGAGTTCCAGATCGATGCCGAAGGGGGTGCCGGGCGTCCTGCCGTGGAAGGTGTACGGCGCGTGTGTGACGAGCTTGCCGATGCCGAGCGCGTCGACGTCGTAGAGGTAGGCGACGGCGGTACCGCTCTCCGCCGTGCCGGTCAGCGTGGTGTGCAGGGTCGCCGTCCCGCGGATGCGCTGGGTGGTGCGGTAGGGCTCGGACTGCCAGACCGCGGCGAGCGAGCGGGGCAGCAGCGGGATCGAGGCGGTGGGCGGCAGGTGGAGGAACTGGTCCAGCATGCTGGAGAGGAAGATCAGCCCGCCGTCGGCGCCGGAGTCGAGACCGGCGCGGAGCGTATGGGTGCCGTCGAGCGCGATCCGCCGCTGTCCGGACGCCACCTCCCGCCAGCTGCGGTAGCCCTCGTACCCGCCCGTGGAGCGGGGCTTGAGCTGCACCGGCGCGGCGCGGTCGACGCCGTTGTCCGCGCCCTTGAGGTAGTGGTCGAACCACTCCCGGGCGTGCGTCCAGGTGTCGTTGGGCAGCCCGAAGAGCCCGAGTCCCTCCGCCGTGGCGTGGTCGCCGGGGCGGAACTCCAGCCGCTTGGGCCCCTTCAGCTTTTCGAAGAAGTCGGCGTACTGATTCGGCGGGAAGAGCGAGTCGCCCCAGGCGTTGCCGAGCATGATCGCCGCGCCGTTGGCGTTGATGCGGTCGAGAAAGGCGGCGGGGGAGCGCTTCTTCCCCCAGGCGATCATGGACTTCTCCTTGGTGAGGTCCGAGCCGAGGAAGTCCTTGAGGACGGTGCGGAGTTCGGGCCCGGGCCGCCCGGTGAGCGCGCCCGAGGCGCCGAGCATCGCGGTCGCCTGGAGATGCTGGGTGCGTCCGCTGTAGATGGAGTCGATGAGGTCGGCCCAGCCGCTGAGCGCCGTGACCGCCCGCACCCGCTTGTCCTGCGCCGCGGTCAGCAGGCTGATGCCGGCGCCGTAGGACACCCCGCCCATGCCGACCTTCGCCGGGTCGGCGGGGGTGTGCGCAAGGGCCCAGTCGATCACCTTGGAGGCATCGGCCACGTCCCGCGGCCCGGCCGTCTCGATCTCCCCGCCGGACTGCCAGAAGCCGCGCACGTTGTAGCCGATGACGACATAGCCCGCCGCGGCCAGCTTCTGCGCCTGCGCCACATACTCGACCTGCGGCATCGCCCAGCTCGTCGGCAGCACCACGAGCGGATACCGGCGGGAGCCGTCGGCGTCCGGCGGGGTGGTGACGTTGGCCTTCAGCGTGACGCCGCCGTCGCCGGTGATGTCGACGAACCGCACGGACGGCGCGGCGGCGCGCTCCCGTGCGGTGGTGGCCGCGCCCGCCGCCGGGGCCGCGGTGAGCGTGGTGGCGGCGAGTACTGCGGCACAGACGGCGGCGGTCGCGGCGCGCAGCGCCGTGCGGGAGGGCGTCATCTTCTGCTCCAGACCGTGAGGTGTACCGCCGGACGAGGCCCGTCCGGCAGGGCCCGGACACCTCCGGTGCGGAGGTTCGGGCGGCGCCCGCGAGCGCCTGCCGACAGGACGCGACGCCCGGCGCGCGAGGTGAACAGGAGGGTACGGTGCGTGACTTACCGACGGTAACCCACTGGTAGGTTACGTGTGGGTAACGTCCGGGACGGGCGAGGGAGGCCCGGGTCGGGCGGGGGAGAGGGGGCGCGGGCGGCCGACGGCGTGGAAGGGGCGGCGCGGTGACAGGGCGACAGCGATCGGGAGGCGTTGATGACGGGGCGGCAGCGATCGGGAAGTGCGACGACGGGGCGGGAGGCCCGCGGTGACGACGGCGCCCGCGGTGACGGCGAGGTCCGCGGCGGCGATGGTGTCCCTGGTGGGGGCGGGGGCCGGTGCGGCCGGGGCGGCGATGAGCGTGCGGCCGGAGAGGGCGGCGGTGGTGGCGGCATCGGCCACCGCGCGGCCGCGGACGACGGCGCGGCGGACGGTCCAACCCCCTTCGACCTGGGGGAGCGCCGCGCCTGGGCGGGCCGGGCGGCGGCGTACGAGGCCGGGTTCGGGCGGCTCTGCGCGCACACCGTCCCGCTGCTGCTCGACGCGGCAGGGGTGCGGGCGGGGAGCGCGCTGCTGGACGTCGGTTGCGGTACGGGCGCGGTGACGGCCAGGGCCCTGGCGCGCGGCGCGCGGGTCACCGCCGTCGACGCGGAGGCCGACATGGTCCGCCGTACCGCGGCGGTCGCCGGGCCCGCCGGGGGCGCCGAGGTCCACCGGGCCGCGCTGCCCCGACTGCCCTTCCCGGACGGGGCGTTCGACACGGTGGCGGGCAACTTCGTCCTCAACCACGTCGGGCGCCCTCGCGCGGCCCTCGCCGAACTGTGCCGGGTGGTGCGGCCCGGCGGCCGTATCGCCCTCACGCTCTGGGCGGTGCCCGCCGCGCCCGGGCAGGCGCTCCTCGGCCGGGCCGTCGCCGCGGCCGGGGTCGCCCGGCCGGCCGGCTTTCCGGCGCTGGCGCCGGAGGACGACTTCCCGCGCGATGTGCCGGGTGTGGCGGGGCTGCTGCGAGGCGCCGGGCTGACCGGGGTGGCCTGCCGGTCCGTCATCTGGAACCACCGCGCCACCCCGGAGGAGTGGTGGCGGGGCCCGGCCGCCGGGGTCGCCACCATCGGGCAGACCGTGATCAGCCAGGGCCCCGAGGTCGCCGACCGGATCGCCCGTCACTTCCGTCGCCTGGCAATCCCGTTCACCGGCCCGGACGGGCGACTCGTCCTCCCGCACCGGGCGCTGCTGGCGCTGGGGGTGGTGCCGGGGTGAGGCGGGTCCGGGCCGGGCCGGTGTGTCGGTCAGAGTCCCAGGTCGGGGCCGAAGACCTCGTAGTGCAGGTCGGCCGGGCCGACGCCGGCGGCCAGCAGCTGGGCGCGGGCGGCCTTCATGAACGGCACCGGGCCGCACAGGTAGGCGATGGTGCCGGGCGGGATCTCCAGCGCGCCGAGGTCCATCCGCCCCTGCCGGACGGTCGGCGCCGGCCCGTCGGCGGAGCCGGGTGCGTCCGGCGCGTCCGGGGCTGTCGCCGCCGTCCCGGGCCCCGGCTGCTCGTACCAGACCTCCGCCGTGGCGTTCGGCAGCTTGTCGACGAGATGGCGCAGGTCGTCGCGGAAGGCGTGGGTGGCGGGGGTGCGGTCGGCGTGGGCGGCGATGATGCGGCGCGGGGAGCCCGCGGCGGCGAGATGGGACAGCATGCCGATGGCGGGGGTGCAGCCGATGCCCGCGGTCGCGAAGAGCAGCGGCCGGTCGCCCCCGTCCAGCACCACCTCGCCGAAGGGCGCGCTCACCCGCAAGGTGTCGCCCTCGTGGACATGGTCGTGCAGATGGCCGGAGACCTCGCCCGCGGGGTGCGTGGCACCCGCCGCGCCGCCCGGGCCGGGTACCCGCTTCACCGAGAACTGCAGCCCGCCGTCCGGCTGCCCGGAGAGGCTGTACTGGCGTATCTGACGGGCCCCGTCGGCCAGTTCGACCTGGACGGAGGCGTACTGCCCGGGCAGTGACGGCGGTACCGGCCGGTCGTCGGCGGGCCGGACGAAGAAGGTCGCGACCTCCTCGGTCTCCGCCACCCGTCCGGCGACCCGGTAGGTCCGCCAGGTGTCGCCGTCCGCCGCGCCGGCCGCCGCGTACAGCCGTCGTTCGGCGGCCGTCAGGCCGTTCGCCATCAGCCAGTACACCTCGTCCCAGGCGGCGGCGACCTCCTCGGTCACCGCGTCGCCCAGCACCTCGGCCAGCGCGGCGAAGAGGTGCTTCCGGACGATCGGGTACTGCTCCTCGCGGACGCCGAGGGAGGCGTGCTTGTGCGCGATCCGGTGGAGGAGGGCGTCCGGCCGCTCGTCGGGGTGGTCCAGGAGGTGCGTGGCGAACGCCGCGATGGACCCGGCGAGCGCCTCGCGCTGGCTGCCGTCGGCCTGGTGGGCGCGGTTGAACAGATCGCGCAGCAGCTCCGGGTGGGCGGCGAACAGCTTCTCGTAGAAGAGCGGGGTGACCTCACTGATGGCGGCGGCCACGGCGGGCAGGGTGCTGCGGACGGTCTCAGCCGATTTCGGCGACAACATGGAGGACTCCTGCTTTTCGGGAGGGCGGGACAGAGGGGAACCACAGGGAGGAAGGGGGCGGGTGAGGGAGAGGGGTTGGTCGGTGAGCGCCTCCGCCGACTCAAATGTGCATGTGAGATGCGTATTTTTGCTCGTGCGGAAGGTGCCGGAGAGGTCGTGGTGACGGGAGTCGGGGTGGTCGAGGCCGGTTGGTCGGGCCGGTGTCGGGGTGGTGCGAGGCAGTAACGGGCGTACGGGCGGGGGGGGATCGGGGGCGCCCGGAGGTGTGCGGCCGGGGTGCCCGGTCGCGGTCGGCGCCGCCCTCAGTCCGGTGGTCGCGGGGAGAGGGTGATCAGCAGAGGGCCGGTCGGGGGCTGGACCAGGTCGTCGATCGTGAGGGGGTCGAGGGAGGCGTAGAACGCCTCCTGGGCCGTGCGCAGAGCGCCGCGCAGACGGCAGCCGCCGCGTAGCGGGCAGCCCGGTCCGTCCTCGCAGCCGACGACGTCATGGACGCCCTCCAGCTCCCGGACCAGGCGCCCCAGTGAGGCGGTGCGCCCCGACTCGGTCAGGGTCAGACCGCCTCCGCGGCCCCGGCGCGCCTCGACCGCGCCGAGGTGCTGGAGCTTGCTGACGACCTTGGCCGCGTGGGTGTACGGGACGTCGACCGCGGCGGCCACCTCGCGGGTGGTCGGCGCGTCGCCGCCGTTGCCGATGACCGCCAGGCGCATGGCGATGCGCAGGGCGATGTCGGTGCTCTTGGTGAGTCGCACGGTCCTCACCGTACAGAAGTGGCATCTCCGATACCAATTTCGATGACGGGGTCGGGAGGGCGGCGCGGAGCGGGTGGCTCAATCCCGGTGGCCCGCGCTGAGCTGCTTTGACGCGCTGAACAGGCGTTCCATACCGTCGATCACGCGTCGGTCGGTGGGGGGTGCGGGCCGCGTCGGGGGAGTGCGCGTGACGCGGTTCACGGCGGTGTCCGGCGCGACGGCGGCCACGGCGACCGGCGGTGTTCGTGGCCACCGTCAAGAGAATGAGGAACCCCGCCATGCGTGTTCTGTGCACCTCGACCGGTTCGCCGTCCCACGGCCGCGCCATGCTCCCGCTGGCCCGCGCGCTGGCCGGCGCCGGACACGCGGTCACCGTCGCCGCGACCCCCGAGATGGCACCCGTCTTCCACGCCGACGACGTCACCCTCGAGCCCTGCCTGGCGAGGCTGCCCATGACCGACCCGGGCGCCGCACCCGCCGTGGAGCCGGAGACCGCTCTCTCGGGAGACGAGCACATCCAGCTGGTGCTGACCCTGCTCACCGGCGATCACGCCCGTGCGATGTACGACGTGCTGGCGGAGCTGGCGGCGCGGGTCCGTCCCGACGTGATCATCCGGGACGGGATGGACATGGCCGGGATCGTGCTCGCCGAGCGGCTCGGCATCCCGCAGCTGCCGATCCCGTCCGGGCTGGTCAACATGGTCGACCCGGCGCAGCTGCTGCCGAGCCTCAACCGGCTGCGCCAGGAGGTGGGCCTGCCCGAGCAGGAGGACGCCGGGTCGGCCGTCCCCTTCGGCAGGTTCGACTATCTGCCCGAGGAGTACTCGTTCGCCCGCTTCCCGGTGCCCGTACGGGCCTACCGGCAGACCACGTTGGTGGACCGCACCGACGGGCTGCCGTCCTGGGTGACCGACCTCCCCGCGGACCGGCCGCTGGTGTTCGCGGCCACCGGCACCGCGCTGCCCATGGTCGTCGGGCTCCAGGAGCGCGGTCTCGGCCTGCCGCCCGGGATGACGCACCCGGCGGAGATGCTGCGGGCGACCGTCGAGGGGCTGTCCCGGCTGCACTGTTCGGCGATCGTGGCGACCGGCGGTGTGCCGCTCGACGGGATCGAGCCCGCCCCGCACGTCCGGCTCGTCGACCGCCTCGCCCAGCCGCTGCTGCTGGAATGTGCCGACCTGCTCGTCACCCACGGCGGCTACAACAGCGTCCGTGAGGCGATCCGGACGGGTACGCCGATGGCGGTGCTGCCGAACTTCGGCGACCAGCCCCACAACGCCGCGCGCGTGGCCGACCTGGGCCTGGGCCGGCATGTCACCGAGACCACGCCGGACGCCGTCGCGACCGCCTGCGAGGAGCTGCTGGCGGACCGGGACGTCGCCACCCGCGTCCGCCGGGCGCACCGCGCCGCGCTCGCCCTGCCGGAGGTCGGTCAGGTCGCCGCGGACCTGGAGAAGGTGGTGCAGGCGGCGCGCTGAACCGGCCGTGCCGCCGGGCCTGTCCGCGGACCCGGGCCCGGCGGCGGTGGCACCCGCTCCCCGGCGGCGGCCCGGGGGTCGCGTCCCTCGTCGGGCCCGGTCCGCCCGGCCGCGGCCGAGAGTGATCCTTTACGATCACTGACGGTCAACCCCGCGGTCACGGCGGGGAGAACGGCGAGGTGGAGCGTGTCCATGCAGCTGTCCGGCCGGCCTTCCCGGCGGCGGTACGAGATCCTGGTCCGGCCGTCGTCCCACCGCTGCGCGGTGCGCGTCGGTGTGGTCGCGGGAGGTGTCCGGTGAGCCGTGCGTTGCTGGTGACCGGCGCCTCGCGCGGGATCGGGCGGGCGGTCGCGGAGCGGTTCGCCGCCCACGGCGATCGGGTGGCGCTGCACTACCGCGCGCGGGAGGAGGCGGCCCGGGAGGCCCTGGCCGGACTGCACGGCAGCGGCCATGTGCTGGTCCGCGGCGACCTCGCCACCCCGGAGGGCGCCGCCGCGGTGGTCGCCGCCGCCGTCGACGGGCTCGGCGGCGTCGACGTCCTGGTGAACAACGCGGCGGTGAACCGCCCGCACCCGCCGGCCACCACCTCGTTCGACGCGTGGCAGAGCGCCTGGCGGGAGATCGTGGACGTCAATCTGCTCGGCGCCGCGCACGTCAGCCACCGCGCCGCGCGGAACATGATCGACCGGGCGGTGTCCGGACGCATCGTCAACATCGGCTCCCGCGGCGCCTACCGGGGCGAGCCGGACCACCCGGCGTACGGCGCCACCAAAGCCGCACTGCACGCCCTCGGGCAGTCGCTCGCCGTGCATCTGGCGCCCTACGGCATCGCGGTCGCCTCGGTGGCGCCGGGCTTCGTCGCCACCGAACGGGTCGCCGACCGGCTCACCGAGGACGTACGTACGCAGAGCCCCTTCGGCCGGGTCGCCGAGCCCGCGGAGATCGCCGCCGCCGTCCTCCATCTCGCCTCACCGGAGGCCGTCTGGAGTTCGGGCACGGTACTGGACGTGAACGGGGCGTCGTATCTGCGCTGAGTGCGCTCTGCGCCGAGAGGGGCGGCCCCGGAGCGACGCCGGTCCCGTGGGTGGGTGCCGGGCCGCGGGGAAGAGGGGAAGCCCCGGCCGGACGGGGGAATCCGGCCGGGGCGGCCGGTGACGCGCGTGGCGTCCGGCCCGCGGGTGTCGGCGGCCGGATCTTCCGGGCAGCCGGGGGGACGGCGGCCCGGGCGGCGCAGTGACACCCGCTCCGTTTGAACGATAAACCACCGGGTGGGGTGATCCGCCCGAAAAGGGCCTCAAAAGGGCGCGGCGTGGCGAGTGTCACGGCGCGTCCGAAGTCGATCTTCAGCGCCGAGCCGGCCCACGACGGGGTCGGTGATCACGGGAATGATGCCGCCGCCACGGGCGCGCGGCGTGCGGGCCGGCGGGGCGGGGCCTGCGGCATCCAGAGGCCCGGGCGGCCGGGGCCCTCGGGCAGGAGGGGCGTCGCCGCAGGTCAGGGGCTCAGAGCCAGGACGATGTACCCGGCGAAGAGGGTGAGGTGGACGCCGCCCTGGAGCGGGGTGGCGCGGCCGGGGATGACGGTGAGGGTGCCCGCGGCGACCGTCAGCGCGAGCAGCACCATATGGGTCGGGCCGAGCCCCAGCTCCAGCGGGCCCGCCAGCCACACGGACGCGGCGGCGACCGCAGGGATGGTCAGGCCGATGCTGGCCATCGCCGAGCCGAGGCCGAGGTTGAGGCTGGTCTGGATGCGGCCGCGGCGGGCCGCGCGGACCGCCGCGATGGTCTCCGGCAACAGCACCAGCAGCGCGATCACCACACCGACGACGGACGACGGCAGCCCCGCCGCGGCCACCCCCGACTCGATCGCGGGGGACACCGCCTTCGCGAGACCCACCACCGCGATCAGCGCCAGTGCCAGATGCCCCAGGCTGATCAGCGCCGTCCGCCGCGACGGCGGCTCGGCGTGGTCCGCGTCGAGCACATCGCCCGTCGCCGTCACCGGGGCGAGGAAGTAGTCGCGGTGCCGCACGGTCTGCGTCGTCACGAACAGGCCGTACAGCACCAGGGACGCCAGCGCCGCGAAGACCAGCTGCGGGGTGGAGAACTGCGCGCCGGTACCGCTGGTGGTGAAGCTCGGGAGGACGAGGCTCAGCCCGGCCAGGGTCGAGACGGTGGCCAGCGCCGCGCCGGTGCCCTCCGGGTTGAAGATCGCGACCCGTCGCCGCAACGCGCCGACCAGCAGACACAGTCCGACGATCCCGTTACAGGTGATCATGACGGCGGCGAAGACGGTGTCCCGGGCCAGTGCGGCGCTCTTGTCGCCGCCGTCGGCCATAAGAGTGACGATCAGCGCCACTTCGATGATGGTCACCGCGACCGCGAGCACCAGCGAGCCGAACGGCTCCCCGACCCGGTGGGCGATCACCTCCGCATGGTGCACGGCGGCCAGCACCGAACCCGCCAGGAAGAGCGTCACCAGGCCGACCAGCGGGCCCGGCAGCGACCGGCCCCAGACCAGGATCAGCAGGACGACGGCGAGTACGGGCACCGCCCGGGTCCAGTGCTGGGCGGTCGAACGGATCCGGGCGATCATGTTGACGAGCTTGGCAGATCCCACCCGGGTGCGCGCGCCGACGGCCGCCCGCCGGGTGCCGGGCCCGCGCCCTGAGGGACCGTCGCGAACGGTGTGCGCGCCGCCCCTTCGGGCGCGCTCGCGGGGCGCCCGGCCGCCCACCGTTTCCGGGCCGGGGCCCGCCCCGGACGGGCGCCCCGCCGTGTTCAGGCCGACGCGCGGTGGCCCCGCGGCTCGACGGGGGCGGTCGCCGTGCGGGTCACGTCCGCGACCACCTCCACCACGTCCGGCCCGTACGCCTGGGAATTGACCACCTTCAGCAGCAGGCAGAACTGCCCGTCGGTGCCGTGCTTGCGGGCCAGCTGCGGATGGTTGCGGACCAGATGGCGGACCGCGGCCCGGTGGGTGACCGGACGCTGACCGGCCGCCAGGAAGACCGGGCGGCCGCCCTCCCCGGCCGTCAGCCGGGCCAGCAGGACGTACTCCACCGCGCCCGGCTCCATGCGGTACGTGGTCGAGCCGATGGTGAACGTCCCGCGGTCGGCGCCGGTCGCGTCGCCCGGGTGCACCACGACGCCCGGCAGCAGGGAGGCGAGGTGTGCGGCGAGGCGGCGGTGGGCCGTCGGGTCGCCGACGCAGAACTCCGTACGTGCACCGAAACCCTGGAGCCCGGTGTCGTGCGGGGCGACCTCCGGGTGGGCCCGGCAGTTCTCGACCACCGCGGCGAGGCCGAGCAGGGCCAGCGCGTCGTGGCGCGGGATGCTGCCGTGGGCGGAGGCGCTGTCCCGGTGGGTGACCAGGACGCACTCCGAGCCCTCCGGGAGGCCGAAGAAGCGCTGGGTGCGGTGGAGCGTCCGGCGGGCGGCGGCCGAGGAGGCGGCCCAGCCGGCCGCCGCCCCGACGACGAGCGCACCGACGGCGACGATCAGGAGGAGCAGGGAGTCGTTCATGGCGGGGGAGCGTAACCCCTGCCCGGGTGTGTGTTCGAGCGAGGCGGGTGGGATGTGCGCGCTCGTCCCGGTTCGCGCGGTGTGGTTGGCCGGTATCTGACGCCGGGTCCGCGGACGGCCAAGGTCCCGGGACCCGCTTTTGAGGCGCCACCGCCCGGCGCGGGGTGGTGGCTCGAAAGGGACGTGAACGAGGGGAAGCGTGGCCGGATGCACCGGATGAGGCGCGGTCACCATTCCGGTTGTTCCCGGCAGATGGTGCGGCGATGACGCCGCGGAGATCGCCTGGTGGACCCCTCTGTCACGGCACGAGCACCACGAGTAGGCTCCCGCCACCTGCGTTCCCTGCGCTTGGAGGAAGTCCACCCATGTCCCGTGCCCGACGTCTCACCGTCCTGGGGGCCGTGGCCACCCTGGCCGGTTCACTGGTGGCGGTTCCGGCCGTCGCCCAACCCGCCACGGCGGGCTCCGGCGCCCCGCACCCCGCGCCCGTCCCGGCCAAGACCCCGGTCGCCGTCGGCTCCGGAGGCGCCGTCTCCAGCGTCGACCAGGACGCCTCGGCCGCCGGTATCGCGGTGCTGAAGAAGGGCGGCAACGCGGTCGACGCGGCCGTCGCCACCGCCGCCGCCCTCGGCGTCACCGAGCCGTACTCCGCCGGTGTCGGCGGCGGCGGCTACTTCGTCTACTACAACGCCAAGTCCCGCACCGTGCGCACCCTGGACGGCCGGGAGACCGCCCCGCGCACCGCCGGGCCCGACCTCTTCCAGGAGAACGGCAAGCCGCTGCCGTTCGACGAGGTCGTCACCAGCGGCCTCAGCGTCGGCACCCCCGGCACGCCCGCCACCTGGGACACCGCGCTGCGCAAGTGGGGCAGCCGGTCGCTCGGCCAGGTGCTGCGGCCCGCCCGGGACCTCGCGGCGCGCGGCTTCACCGTGGACGAAACGTTCCGCAAGCAGACCGCCCAGAACGAGGCGCGGTTCCGGGACTTCCCCGCCACCGCCGACCTCTACCTGCCCGGCGGCAAGCTGCCGGTCGTCGGCTCCACCATGAAGAACCCCGACCTCGCCCGCACCTACGACGAGTTGAGCCGCCGCGGCGTCGACGCGCTCTACCGCGGTGACCTGGGGCGCGACGTCGTCAACACGGTCCGCAAGCCCCCGGTGCGCCCCGGCGCCGACCGCAAGGTCCGCTCCGGCGACCTCACGATGGGCGACCTGGCGGACTACAAGGCGCTCGGCGAGGCCCCGACCCGCACCCGCTACCGCGGGCTCGACGTCTACGGCATGGGCCCCTCCTCGTCCGGCGGCACCACCGTCGGCGAGGCGCTCAACATCCTGGAGCGCAGCGACGTCAAGCATCTGAGCGAGGCGCAGTACCTCCACCGCTACATCGAGGCCAGCCGGATCGCCTTCGCCGACCGGGGCCGCTGGGTCGGTGACCCGAAGTTCGAGAACGTGCCGGTGAAGGGGTTGACCTCGCAGCGCTTCGCCGATGCGCGCGGCTGCCTCATCAAGGACGACGCGGTCCTCACCAGCCCCCTCGCCCCCGGTGACCCGCGCCACCCCGAGCCGTGCGGCAGCTACGGCAAGGCGTCCCCGACGACGTACGAGGGGGAGAACACCACCCACCTCACCGTCGCCGACAAGTGGGGCAACATCGTCGCCTACACCCTCACCATCGAGCAGACCGGCGGCAGCGGCATCGTCGTCCCCGGCCGCGGCTTCCTGCTCAACAACGAGCTGACCGACTTCTCGTTCACGCCGATCACCCCGGGCGTGCACGACCCGAACCTGCCCGGTCCCGGTAAGCGGCCGCGGTCGTCGATCTCGCCGACGATCGTGCTGCGGGACGGCAAGCCCGTCGTGGCGCTCGGCTCGCCCGGCGGCGCGACCATCATCACCACCGTGCTGCAGTCCCTCGTCAACCACCTCGACCGCGGGATGCCGCTGGTCGACGCCATCGCCGCGCCCCGCGCCAGCCAGCGCAACGCGGCGAGGACGGAGCTGGAGCCGGGACTGTGGAACAGTCCGCTCCGCAGCGAACTGGAGGGCATAGGGCACCAGTTCACCCAGGTGGAGGAGATCGGCGCGGCGACCGGTGTGCAGCCGCTGCCCGGCGGCCGCTGGCTCGCCGCGGCCGAGAAGGTCCGGCGTGGCGGCGGCTCGGCGATGGTCGTCAGCCAGAAGTAGCCGGCCCGCCGTCACCGGTCCGGGCCCTGGCGCCCGGACCCCTCGCGCCCGCCCGGCGACGACGCGCCCCGCCACGGTGCGTCGTTGCCGGGCGGGCGCCTGCCGCATAGCCTCCCGGGGACCGCCGATCGCCGCAGCCCCGGGGAGGCGCACGCCGTGAGCATCGACGAGAGCCGCGAGAGCCGTCCCGCCCCGCCCGGCGCCGGAGGTCCGCCGGAAGGGCTCGCCGAACAGGCCGCCGCGCTGGCCGGCGGCGAGGTCACGTCCGCCGCCCTCGTCCGCCGCTGCCTGGACCGCATCGCGGCCTCCGCACCCACCGTCAACGCCTTCCGGCGGCTACGGGCCGAGGCCGCCGAGGCGGAGGCCGCGGACGCCGACCGCAGGCTGGCGGCCGGGGAGCGGCTGCCGCTGCTCGGCGTGCCGGTGGCGGTCAAGGACGACATGGACGTCGCGGGCGAGCCCACCGCGTTCGGCTGCGCCGGGGAGTTCCCGGTCAAGGCGGCCGACGCCGAGGTGGTGCGGCGGCTGCGGGCGGCCGGGGCGATCGTCGTCGGCAAGACCAACGCCTGCGAGCTGGGCCAGTGGCCGTTCACCGAGGGCCCGGCCTTCGGGGACACCCGCAACCCCTGGCATCTCGACCACACCCCGGGCGGCTCCTCCGGGGGCAGCGCCGCCGCCGTCGCCGCGGGTCTGGTCCCCGCCGCGCTCGGCACCGACGGCGCGGGCTCGGTCCGTATCCCCGCCGCCTGGACACATCTGGTCGGCGTCAAACCGCGGCGCGGCACCTTCTCCACCTGGCCGGACGCCGAGTCGTTCCAGGGCATCACCGGTATCGGGCCGCTGACCCGCACCGTCGAGGACGCGGCGCTGCTGCTGGACGCGGCGAGCGGCAGCCACCCCGGCGACCTGCACCGGCCGCCGCCGCTCGCCGCCCGCGAGGCCGTCCGCCGCGACCCCGGCCGGCTGCGCGTCGCACTCTCCTGGAAGCCGCCGTTCACCGCCACCGCCACCCCGCTCCACCCGGACGTCCGGCGCGCGGTGACCGCGGTCGCCCGGACGCTCGCCGGGCTCGGCCACTTCGTCGAGGAGGCCGACCCGGACTACGGACTGATCGGCCTGGCGTTCGTGCCGCGCGCCACCGCCGGGGTGCGGGAGTGGGCGGCGCGGGTGCCCGACCCGGCGCTGCTGGACCGGCGCACCCGCGGCGCGGCCCGCATGGGGCGGCTGCTGAGCGGCCCGGCGCTGCGCCGGGCGCGCGCCGCCGAACCCCGCCAACGGCGCCGCATCGGCGCACTGTTCGGCCGCTACGACGTGCTGCTGACACCGACCACCGCCACCCCGCCGCTACGGATCGGCGCCCTCGCCGGGCTCGACGGCCGCCGTACCGATCAGGCCATGATCGCGGCCTGCCCGTACGCCTGGCCGTGGAACGTCCTGGGCTGGCCGGCGGTGAACGTCCCGGCCGGCTTCACCGCGGGCGGACTGCCGCTCGGCGCGCAGCTGCTGGGGCCCGCCGACGGCGACGCCCGGCTGCTGTCGCTGACCGCCCAGCTCCAGGACGCCCTGCGCTGGCACGAGCGCCGCCCGGCCGCGGGGGCGGCGGGCGGCGCCGGAGGGCCGGGAGGTGTCTCTCCGCTCTTCGCGGGGCCGTGACGCCCGGTACCGCACCTCGCCGCGTTGTCGCCCCGCCCGCGGACACCCCGTCCGAGGGCGGGGCTCCGCCTTGCGATGCACGGCACCGGACGCCACGACCTGACCCTCGAAGAGCGAAAAGACACCCCCCGGGAGGTGTCAGCCCAGCAGGGCGATGATCTCGTCCGTGGTGCCGGTCTCGCCGAGCCGCGGGAAGATCTTCTCCAGGCTGTTGCGGTGCGCCCCCTCGTCCATGTCGGTCACCGCGTCGGTGGCGACGGTGACGTGGTAGCCGTGCTCGTACGCGGCGCGGGCGGTGGACTCCACGCCGATGCTGGTGGCGATGCCGGTGAGGACCACCTGCGTCACCCCGCGGCGGCGCAGTTCCAGGTCGAGGGCGGTGGCGTGGAAGGCGCCCCACACCTGCTTGGTGACGAGGAGGTCGCCGGACTGCCGGTCCAGCTCGGGCACCAGCTCGGCCCAGTCGGCGGGTGGCGTGCCGCCCGCGCGGGCGCTCTCGGTGCGGCCCGGTGCTCCGCCGGTGACGTTCACCAGCACCACGGGCAGCTCCCGCGCGCGGAACGCGGCGGCCAGCCGGGCGGAGCGGGCGATGACCTCGTCCGAGGGGTGGACGGTGGGCAGCCCGGCGATGCCCTTCTGCAGGTCGATCACGACGAGGGCGGCGGTGGGGTCGAGCGTGGTCACGGACATGAGGTCTCCAGGGAAGAAGGGTGCGGTGGCGCCGGCGCCAACGGGCGGGCGCCGTGGGGAGTCATGGGGCCGACGGGGTCCGGCTCACGGGCCGGCCACCCGGCGCAGCAGCGCCGTCGCCTCGGCGAGGGTGCGGCGCTCCTCGTCGGTCAGCCGCTCGGCGAGCGCGTCGGTCAGCCAGTCCCGCTTGGCCTGCCGCGCCTCGCCGATCAGGCGCCGGCCCTCGTCGGTGAGGGAGAGGACGACCTGCCGCCCGTCGGTCGGATGCGGGGTGCGCGCCACGACGCCGTGCTCCTCCAGCGCCGCCAGCGTCAGCCGCATCGACTGCGGGCGGACCAGCTCCGCGCGGGCCAGCGCCGCGGTGGTCGCCGGGCCGTCCCGGTCGAGGCGGGCCAGGACCGCGCGCTGGGTCGGGGTCACCCCGCCGAGCGGCGCCGCGGCCCGCAGATGACGCATCAGCAGACCGACCGCCGCCGCGAGGTCGGAGGCGAGCGGTCCGGGCTCCGGGTTCTGCGCGTCGTCCATGCCGCCACCGTAGAAGTCCGACAGGGAAACTTGCAAGTTTCCCTGTCGGACTTCCCGGGGGGGGGCGGTGTGGCCGCGTCCGTGCCGGGCGCGCCCCGCGACGCACCGGAGGGGGGCTTGCCCCGATACGCGGCGGGGCTTACGGTCGCCTGCACGCGCGCAGGGCCCGCCCGAGACCGCGTGGCCCGCAGCCTGACGCGCCGACAAAGGAGCTGTTCATGGCCGATGTTGTGCGAGCCGCACTGGTCCAGGCGACCTGGACGGGCGACACCGAATCGATGATCGCGAAGCATGAGGCCCACGCCCGTGAGGCGGCCGGGCAGGGCGCGAAGATCATCGGCTTCCAGGAGGTCTTCAACGCCCCGTACTTCTGCCAGGTGCAGGAAGCGGAGCACTACCGCTGGGCCGAGCCGGTCCCGGACGGCCCGACGATCACCCGGATGCGGGCCCTCGCCCGCGAGACCGGCATGGTCGTCGTCGCCCCCGTCTTCGAGGTCGAGCAGTCCGGCGTGTACTACAACACCGCGGCCGTCATCGACGCCGACGGCACCGTGCTCGGCATCTACCGCAAACACCACATCCCGCAGGTCAAGGGGTTCTGGGAGAAGTACTACTTCAAGCCGGGCAACGCCGGGTGGCCGGTCTTCGACACCGCCGTCGGCAAGGTCGGCGTCTACATCTGCTACGACCGCCACTTCCCCGAGGGCTGGCGCCAGCTCGGCCTCGGCGGCGCCCAGCTCGTCTACAACCCCTCCGCCACCTCCCGCGGCCTCTCCGCCTATCTCTGGAAGCTGGAGCAGCCCGCCGCCGCCGTCGCCAACGAGTACTTCGTCGCCGCCATCAACCGCGTCGGCACCGAGGAGTACGGCGACAACGACTTCTACGGCAGCAGCTACTTCGTCGACCCCCGCGGCCAGTTCGTCGGCGCCGTCGCCGACGACGGCAAGGAGGAACTCGTCGTCCGCGACCTCGACTTCGGGCTGATCGACGAGGTCCGTCAGCAGTGGGCGTTCTACCGCGACCGCCGGCCCGACGCGTACGAGGGGCTGGTGCGCCCGTGACGGCCGACGGCGCCCCCGGGGCGCTGCTCGCCCGCCACCGCGCGGTGCTGCCCTCCTGGCTCGACCTCTACTACGAACGGCCACTGGAACTGACCCACGGCGCGGGCCGCCACGTCTGGGACGCCGAGGGCAATCGCTACCTCGACTTCTTCGGCGGCATCCTCACCACCATGACGGCGCACGCGCTGCCGGAGGTCACCGCCGCCGTCACCGCGCAGGCCGGCCGGATCCTGCACACCTCGACGCTCTACCTCTCCCGCCCCATGGTGGAGCTGGCCGAACGCATCGCCGCGCTCTCCGGCATCCCCGACGCCCGGGTCTTCTTCACCAGTTCGGGCACCGAGGCCAACGACACCGCGCTGCTGCTCGCCACCGCGTACCGCCGCTCCAACCAGATCCTGGCGATGCGCAACAGCTACCACGGCCGCTCCTTCTCCACCGTCGCCGTCACCGGCAACGCCAGCTGGTCCCCGACCAGCCTGTCGCCGCTCCAGACGCTCTACGTCCACGGGGGTGTCCGCAGCCGCGGCCCGTACGCCGGGCTCGGCGACGCCGAGTACCTCGCGGCGTGCGTCGCCGACCTGGAGGACGTGCTGGCGCAGACCGCCGGGGGCGTCGCCGCGCTGATCGCCGAACCGGTCCAGGGCATCGGCGGCTTCACCTCCCCGCCGGACGGGCTCTACGCTGCCTTCCGGGAGGTGCTGGACCGGCACGGCATCCTCTGGATCAGCGACGAGGTGCAGACCGGCTGGGGCCGCACCGGCGACCACTTCTGGGGCTGGCAGGCGCACGCCGGGAACGGCCCGCCCGATCTGCTGACCTTCGCCAAGGGCCTCGGCAACGGCATGTCCCTGGGCGGGGTCGTCGCCCGCGCCGAGGTGATGGACGCGATGAGCGCCCACTCCATCTCGACGTTCGGCGGCAGCCCGGTCACCGCCGCCGCCGGTCTCGCCAACCTCACCTACCTGATCGACCACGACCTCCAGGGCAACGCCCGGCGGGTCGGCGGGCTGCTCATCGAACGGCTGCGGGCCGTCGCCGCCACGAGCGATCTCGTCCGCGAGGTGCGCGGGCGGGGCCTGATGATCGGCGTGGAACTGGTCCGGCCCGGCACCGGCGAACCGTCCGCCGAGGCCGCCTCGCTGGTCGTGGAGGCGGCCCGGGAGCGCGGACTGCTCGTCGGCAAGGGCGGCCGGGGCGGCGCGTGTCTGCGCATCGCCCCGCCGATGACGCTGAACGTCGCCGAGGCGGAGGAGGGCGCGGAGGCGCTGGCCGGAGCGCTGGCCGACGCCCGCGCCCGTCTCCCCGCCGCCTGATACGGCGTCAGGGGGCGACGTCGCCGTACGCGCGGCCCACCGCGGCGTCGTTGAGGTACGCGGTGGCCGCGCCGGTGACGCCGTCGGAGCGGTAGACGCCCCACTTGTCGGTGACCCACCCGGCCCGCAGCGTGGCCGCCCGGTACTGCGCGGCGTTGCCCGCCAGCTTCTGGGCGGCACCGTTGTGCCACAGCTTCACCCAGCCCTTCGCCGGATCCTTGGAGATCTTCAGACCGACGACGAACGAGTGCCAGGAGTTGAGCTTCAGGCCGGTGTGCCACAGCGTGGTGGTTTTCAGCTTCGGGTCGCAGTACTCCAGGTCGACGGTGCCGTCACCGCGGGCGCGCAGCGACAGCGGCGGGGTGGCGGCGCCGGAGCCGTAGTCCTTGAGCTGCCACAGCGTCACCCAGTCGCCCTTCCTGGTGGGCAGCGGGCCCCACATCGAGCGCCAGCCGATGTAGAAGACGTCACCCTCCTTCGCGAAGCGCAGCGGCCCGCCCGAGGTGCGCTGTCCGCGCGTCTCGACCCGGACCCGCGTGGCGTCGTCGAGCTTGTGACCCGAGGTGTGCAGCGCGTACGTCTTCCCGTACCGCCCGGCCGGATCGTCGACGACGGAGACCTGTCCGGGCTTGGTCTCCACGCCCTCGAACGGCTTGGTGCCGGTGGCCGGGTCGGCCCGCCAGAGGGGTGCGGCGCGGTGCGCGGGCGGCGCGGACGAGGGGGCGGCCGGGGCGGCGGTCGTGGGCCCGGGGGCGCCCGGGGGAGTGCCGCCCTCGGCGCTCGCGACGGTCCGGATGCCGACCAGGCCGACTCCGGCCAACAGGGCAACTGCCCATAACAGCAGATGCGTTGAGGTGCGTTTCATGGGGTCTCCCGATGTGGGGTGGGGAGGAACGCGTGAAAGTTAGGTTTGTTGCCAGAAAACGTCAAGGGGGGCCGGACGGGCGCGCGGGCGGCCTGCGGCGGAGTGCCGGGCGCCGCCCGCGCGCCCGGCGCCTCACCCGTACCCGCGCAGCTTCCGGTACAGGGTCGCCCGTGCGATGCCGAGCGAGGCGGCGGCCCGCGCCTTGTTGCCGCCGTGGGTACGCAGCGCCGCCAGGATCGTCTCCCGCTCGGCGCGCTCGACGGTGCCCGGCGGCGGGGCGGCCCGGCGGCGCACGGACCGCGGCAGCTCCTCGCGGCGCACCGGCCCGGCGGACCGCCGCCCCCGCGCCACCTCCCGCACCAGCGCGGCGAGTTCGGTGACATTCCCCGGCCAGGGGTGCGCCTCCAGCGCCCGTACCGCCTCCAGCGTCCAGGTCAGCGGCGGATGGCCGGGCGACGGCGGCGGGGCCAGCCGGGTCAGCAGGGCGGGCAGGTCCTCCGGGCGCTCCCGCAGCGGAGGGAGCGTCACCGACCGCGCCCCGAGGGTGTCGAGCAGCCGGGCGAGACACGGGCCGGCCTCGGTGCCCGGGGTGTGGGTGACCACCAGCGGCAGCCGCGGCCGCTCGTCGAGCAGCGCCACCAGCGCCGCCACGTCCCGCTGCCCCAACCGCTCGACGTGCCGCAGCAGCAACGGCGCCGGGCCCTCGCCGCCGTCCGCCGCCGGATACGGGCGCAGCGCCGCCAGTTCCCCGTCGGGCGCGCACGCCGCATCGACGGTCAGCGGCTGCGCCGCGCCGTCCGGGCCGCGCAGCAGCGCCCGGCCCAGCGTCGACTTGCCCGTCCCGCGCTCCCCGGTCAGCAGCAGCGGGCGCGGGCAGGAGAACAGGTCCACGGCCCGCTCCACGGTGTGCCGCCAGACCGCCGAACTCCCCGGCGGCACACAGGGAACGGCGTCCGCCCCGGGCTCCCGGCCCGCACCGCCCGCCTCCTCCTCGACCACCGCGAGCGCCCCGGTGACCGCCCCGGAGTCCCGTACCGCCCGCAGCCGCGCGGCGACCGCGCCGCCCCACCGCACCACCGGCTCCCCGTCCCAGCGGCCCGCCGGACCGTCCGCCCCGAGCAGCGCCACCGCCTGCCGCTCCAGCCCGTCCACCGCCTCCGGCGACAGCAGCGCGGCCGCCGCCTCGCTCACCAGCCGGCTGCGGCCGTCGAAGGCGAGCACCGCCCGCCCGGCCGCCCGCTCCCGCGCGAACGCGTCCAGCAACCGCCGCTCCGGCTCCCGCGGCCCCCGCGCCGCCCACTCCGCCTCGACCGCCGCGGCCACCGCCTCCGCCAGCGCCGTGTCCGGATGCCCGCCGCCTCCGTCGCACAGCCCGCGCACGAGGGTGACCGTGCCCAGCGCCCGCGCCGCGCCCGGCCGCCGCACCGGCACGCTCACCGCCGACACCTCCTGCCACAGGTCGAGGAAGTGCTCCGGGCCGTGCGTCTCGGACCGCTGCCCGTACCGCAGCGCCAGCGCCGCGCTGTTGTGCCCCACGACCTCCTCCGACAGATCGTCGCGGAGCGTCCCCGGCGACGGCGGACCGCCGCGGCAGACCACCCGGCACCGCGCATCGGCGACGAGCACCCGCCGCTCCCCGTCGTCCAACGCCCCGGCCAGCCGCTCCAGCACCGGCCGGGCGGCCGCGGCCAGCGGCCCGTCACCCGGCGCGCGCGGCGCCGCGGCCGCGCCCAGATCGTGCGGGACGCCGAAGAACACGGCCCGGCGCCAGGCGGAGACCAGCGGCTCGGGCACCCCGTCGGGCAGTGGACACCCGGCCAGGAACCGCGCCCGCGCCTCGCGGATCAGCGTCGGCTCGGGCCCGGAACGGAAGGAATCTGTACAAGTCACAACCGCTCCACCGTACTGGGGCCGACCGCGGCGGCGACCGGTCGCGGCGCCGCCCGCGCCCCGGGACACCGGCCGTCGCCGCCCCGGGTGTCTCGAAATGAGACACCCGGACACCCGCCGGACGTTCCAAGATCATGGATGCCGGTGCCGGCCCCGCGGCCGGGCACCGCACGCCGACGAAAGGTTGCACAACCATGGCTTTCGCACTCCTCCGGCGTGGCCGGTCCGGCCGCGCACGCGGCGGAGCGGGCATCCGGCTGGCCCTGCCGGTGGGCGCCGGCGGTCTCGCCCGTACGGTCACCGACCCCTCGGGGCAGCCGGTCGACGGCGCGGACGTCACGGTCACCGCGGTCACCAGCCGCAAGGTCGTCCACAAGGGCACCACCGACCCGTTCGGCCTGTTCGCCGCGGCGCTGCCGCCCGGCCGCTACAGCCTGATGGTGTCGGTCGACTCCCTCCAGCCCCACCAGGAGACCGTCGAGGTCACGGCCGGACACGGTGCGGAGCCCGAGCCGGTGCGGCTCACCGAGGCCCGCGCCCTGGAGCTGCCCACCGCCGGCACCTGGCTCTTCGACCCGCCGCACACCGCGATCCGCTTCATCGCCCGCCACGTCGGCATGGCCAACGTGCACGGCCGGTTCACCCGCTTCGAGGGCGGTATCCGCGTCGGCGCCGACATGGCCCACTCCCACGTCGAGGTGCGGATCGACGCGGCGAGCATCACCACCGGCAACCGGACCCGCGACAACCATCTGCGCTCCGCGGACTTCCTGGACGTCGAGAACTACCCGTACATCCACTTCTCCAGCAACCGCTTCGTGCACCGCGGCGGTTCGCAGTGGCAGCTCCAGGGTTCGCTGAGCATGCACGGCGTCAGCCGGACCGTCGCCCTCGACACCTCCTACCTCGGCGTCGTCAACGGCGGCTACGGCCAGGAGCTGCGCTGCGCGGCGCTCGCCAAGGCCGAACTGCACCGCGAGGACTACACCCTGAACTGGCGCACCATGCTCGCCCGCGGCATCGCCGTCGTCGGCCCCACCGTCAAGCTGGAGCTGGACGTCCAGGCGATGTACCGCAGCCACGACACCCCGACCCCGCCGGAGTAGGCCGGCGTCCGCGGCCCGCGCCGGGTCACCGCCCGGCCGCGCCGCGGATCGCCGCCGCCACCTCACGGAAGAACCGCGCGTGCGCCCGGCGGCTGCACGGCGCCTCCGGGTTCCAGCCGACCAGCCGGGCCGACGCCGCCACCGCCTGCCAGTGCGCGCCGCCGCGCAGCGACTCCGGCGCCGCGGCGTTGGCCCGGACATCGCTCAGCACGATGTCCGGGCGGAGCGCCGCGACCTCGGCCCAGGTGGCCGTCGCCCAGTTCGCGCCGGGCCCGGCGGCCGGCTCCAGCAGCGCCACCCCGTGCTCCCGCAGCGTCCGCAGATCCGGCCAGGCCCCCGGCCGCGCCAGATACACCTGCTCGGGACCGGCCGCCGACAGCGCGAGCACCCGGGGCCGCGGCCCGTCGCCCGCCGCCGTGCGCAACGCGTCCTCCGCGTCGTCCAGCGCGAGCGCGGCGCCCGCCGTCTCGCCCGCGCCCAGCGACCCGGCGAGCGCCGCGAACCGCTCCCGCACCACGGCCAGCCCCCGGCCGGGCCCCACGCCCAGCGCCACCACCGGCACGTGCGCCTCCACCTCCCGCGCCGTCTTCGCCGCCAGGCCGTACACCGCCGCACCGTCGTAGGTGACGGCCACCACCAGATCCGGCGCCGCCCCCAGCACGGTGTCCGGATGCACCGCCGCCCCCGCGCCCAGATACGGGATGCCCTCCCGGGGCAGCTCCCCGCTCTTCGTCCGGTCCGGCACCGCCCCGTCGTGCTGCGACCCGAAGAGCCCCACCGGACGGACGCCGTGATCCCACAGCGTCGCCCCGGCCTGGATGTACGCGATGATCCGCGACGGCCGTTCGCCGGCCACCGCCAGACGTCCGCGGTCGTCGGAGAACTCCCACGGCGTGCTCCACTGCATGAAGTGCCGCCTCTCTGCCCGGTGTCGGTCCGCTCCTGCCGCCCGTGCCGTGTGGCGTCCGCGCCCTCCCCGGCGGCCCCGCCCTCCGCATCCCGGAGCGGTGAGGGGCGTCCCCCGGCGGCGTCGGTTACCTGCCCATTCCGCGCCTCCCGCACCCCTCTTGGTCCATACCTCCCCGGCCGCACCGTGTGCCGCACCGTTCAACCGGCCGGATGACCGGCGGCGCCACGCGGCCGCCCCGCGCGGGCGGCGGACACGGTATTGCCCCCGCGGCTGCCATGCTTCTACGGTCTCCTTCCCGCCCGGGAACCGGCGCCGCACGGGCCCGCCCCGCCGCGCGCGGGCACCCGTACGGAAGGAAGCGGACGGCGGCCCGCCGCGGGTCACCGTCCGCGGCACGGGCGGCCGTCCGCGCCGGGCCGCCCGCCGCACGGCACGCAACCGTGGCGCAGTGAGGGAGACCGGACGTGACACGCACTCTCATTACCGGCGGCCTGGTGATCACCGCTGCCGACGAGCTCCACGCCGATGTCCTCGTCGAGGGCGGCCGGGTGGTGGCACTCGCCACCCATGGCAGCCACGACTGGCAGGCCGACCGCGTCATCGACGCCGCGCAGAAGTACGTCATCCCCGGCGGTGTCGACGCCCATACCCACATGGAGATGCCGTTCGGCGGCACCCGGGCCTCCGACACCTTCGAGACCGGCACCCTCGCCGCGGCCTGGGGCGGCACCACCACCCTCGTCGACTTCGCCATCCAGTCCAAGGGCGGCTCCCTCCAGGAGGGGCTCGACACCTGGCACGCCAAGGCGGACGGCGTCTGCGCGATCGACTACGCCTTCCACATGATCATGTCCGATGTGAATGCCGCCTCCCTGAAGGAGATGGACCGCCTCGTCGAAGCCGGCGTCAGCTCCTTCAAGCTCTTCACCGCCTACCCCGGGGTGTTCCTCTCCGACGACGGGCAGATCCTGCGCGCCATGCAGCGCGCCGCCGACAACGGCGCCCTGGTGATGACCCACGCGGAGAACGGCCTCGCCATCGACGTCCTCGTCGAACAGGCCCTGGCCCGCGGCGAACGGGACCCGCGCCACCACGGCGAGGTCCGCAAGGCGCTCCTGGAGGCCGAGGCGACCCACCGCGTCATCAAGCTCGCGCAGGTGGCGGGCGCCCCCGTCTACGTCGTGCACGTCTCGGCGCGCGAAGCCGTCGCGGAGCTGGTGCGCGCCCGCGACGAGGGGCTGCCGGTCTACGGCGAGACCTGCCCGCAGTACCTTTTTCTGTCGACCGACAACCTCGCCGAACCGGACTTCGAGGGCGCCAAGTACGTCTGCTCCACCCCGCTGCGCCCGGCCGAACACCAGGAGACCCTCTGGCGGGCGCTGCGCACCGACGACCTCCAGGTGGTCTCCACCGACCACTGCCCGTTCTGCTTCACGGGCCAGAAGGAGCTGGGCCGCGGCGACTTCTCGAAGATCCCCAACGGGTTGCCCGGCGTCGAGAACCGCATGGACCTGCTCCACCAGGCGGTCGTCGACGGGCACATCGACCGCCGCCGCTGGATCGAGATCGCCTGCACCGCCCCGGCCCGGATGTTCGGTCTCCACCCCAAGAAGGGCACCATCGCCCCCGGCTCCGACGCCGACCTCGTCATCTACGACCCGCACGCCGAACAGACCCTGTCGGCCCGCACCCACCACATGAACGTCGACTACTCCGCGTACGAGGGCCGGCGCGTGACCGGGCGGGTCGAGACGGTGCTCTCCCGTGGCACCGTGGTGATCGACAACCGCCGCCACACGGGCCGTGCCGGACACGGCGTCTACGTGCCCAGGGGCCTGGGGCACTACGCGGGCTGACCGCCGCTTGCGGTTGCCGTTGCGTCAACTCCTACGGTCGTGACCAGGGCCGGAGAGACCGGCCCGGCGAGGAAGGGATACCGCCATGACCTGGTCGATCGCCGAGGTCGCCCGGATGAGCGGGGTGACGTCCCGGACGCTGCGGCACTACGACGGCATCGGCCTGCTGCCGCCGGCCGGAACGGGGAGCAACGGCCACCGCCGCTACGGCGAGGCGGAACTCCTGCGGCTCCAGCAGATCCTGCTGATGCGGGAGCTGGGCCTGTCGCTGCGCGAGATCCGGGCGGTGCTGGAGCGCCGCGCGGACCGGGTCGCCGTGCTCCGCGAGCACCACACCCGGCTGCTGGCGGAGCGGGACCGGCTGACGACGCTGGCCGGCACGGTCGGCCGCACCCTCGCCGCACTGGAGGAAGGCAGGGAACACCCCGACATGAACGGCATCAACCGGCCCGAGAACCTCTTCGAGGGCTTCGAGCACGACCCGGAGACGGACGCCGAGGTCCGCGAGCGCTGGCCGCAGGCGTGGGAGCAGTCGCGGCGCGCCACCGAGGCGATGACCGACGAGGACGCCGAGCGGTGGCAGCGGGAGGCGACGGCCCAGATGATCCGGATGGCGGAGTTCATGGTGGCCGGCACCCCTGTCACCGACCCCGCGGTCCAGGCCGAGACCGACGCCCACCACCGCGGCATCTGCCGCTTTTGGACGCCGAACGCGCAGGCGTACCGCGGCCTGGCGGCGACCTACACCGACGACCCCCGGTTCCGTGCCAACTTCGACCGCATCGCGGAGGGGCTGGCCGCCTACCAGCGGGACGCGATGGAGGTGTACGCCGCGGAACGGCTGAGCTGACACCCCGGTGGGCCCGGCGCCCGGAATCCGCCGGGCACCGGGCCCACCGGGCCCCGGCTCAGCCCCCGGCACCGGTCGCCAGCTCACCCGCCCGCACGTACTCCCGTACCAGCGGGCGGCGGTCGCCGGCGCGCCGGGCCAGCACGAAGCGGCTGGGCGAGACGCCCCGCACCGTACGGGTGACGACCCCGCCGAGGCTGATCAGCGGGGCGTTCCCGGCCGCCACCAGGACCACGCCCAGCCCCGCGACGAGCGCCTCGTACGTCTCCTCGGTGCTCGCCACCTCCGCGCCGATCCGGGCCGGCCGCCCGCCACGGACGTCGGTGGCGAGCCAGTACTCCCGCAGCGGTCCGGCGCCGGCGGGCAGGGCGAGGAACGGCTCGTCCAGCAGCTCGGTGAAGTCGAGGCTCTCCCGCCGGGCGAGCGGATGGGTGCCGGCCATGGCGACCAGCCGGGGTTCCTCGGCGACCACCGTCCACCGGTAGCGGTCCGGATCGGGCAGCGGCAGCCAGACGAACGCCACGTCGCACGTCCCGTCGGCGAGCCCGGCGGTCGGGTCGTCCCAGGACGCCTGACGCAGCGTGAGACGGGCGCCGGGGCAGGCGGCGGTGAAGCGGGAGCGGATCGCCGGCAGCACGCCCCCGCGCCCCGGGCTGGTGCTCATCCCCACGACGAGGGTGGCCGCCCGGTCCGCCACCACGCGGGCCACCGTCTCCCGGGCCGTCTCCCACTCCGCGACGATGCGCCGGGCGTGCGGCAGCAGCGCCGCACCGGCCGCGGTCAGCCGCACCTCGCGCCGGTCGCGGTCGAACAGCGCCGCCCCCACCTGCTTCTCCAGCGCCCTGATCTGCTTGCTCAGCGCGGGCTGCGAGACGTACAGCCGCTCGGCCGCGCGTGTGAAGTGCAGTTCCTCCGCCACCGCGGTGAAGTACCGCAGGTCCCGTCCGTGAACATCCATAACCATCGGTTATCACAGCGGGTCTTGGACGGGCAACGGGCCCCCGGCGCACGGTGGTTACCGCACGGACCGCCACACACGGCGGCCCACCGGCACGAGGGGACCGACATGAACAAGGTGTGGCTGATCACCGGGGCGAGCAGCGGATTCGGCCGGGCGCTCACCGAGGCCGCGGTGGCCGCGGGCGACATCGTGGTCGCCGCCGCCCGCCGCACCGCACTCCTCGACGACCTGGTCGCCGCGCACCCGGACCAGGTCGAGGCGCTCCCGCTGGACGTCACCGACCTCACGGCCGTCCGTGCCGCGGCCGACGGCGTGGCGGCCCGGCACGGCCGGATCGACGTCCTGGTCAACAACGCCGGCCGGGGCATGGTCGGAGCGGTCGAGGAGACCTCCGACGCGGAGCTGCGGGACCTGATGGACCTGCACTTCTTCGGCCCGGCCGCGCTCACCCGGGCCGTACTGCCGCACATGCGACGCCGCGGCTCGGGCGCCGTCGTCCAGCTGACCAGCATGGGCGGACGGTTCGCGTTCGCCGGGGTCGGCGCCTACTGCGCCACCAAGTTCGCCCTGGAAGGGCTCTCCGAAGCGCTGGCCGCCGAGGTCGCCCCGCACGGCATCCGGGTGCTGATCGTCGAACCCGGCGCGTTCCGTACCGGTTTCGCCGGCGCCGGGGCGCTGCGGACCGCCCCCGTCCTGGACGCCTACGCGGACACGGTGGGTCCCGTCCGCTCCGGGCTGCCGGGCGGGAGCGGCCGGGAGCCCGGCGACCCGGCCCGGGCCGCGGCGGCCGTCCTCACCGCGCTGGACGCCGACGCACCGCCGCTGCGGCTGCCCCTCGGCAACGACGCCGCCGACGCCCTCACCGGCCACCTCGACCGCGCCCGCGCCGAACTCCGCACCTGGGAAGCGCTCACCCGCTCCACCGACTTCGCCGGCTGACACCTCCCCCGGCCGCCCCCGGCCCCACCCTTTCGAGAACACCCCAGGAGTGACCTGATGACCACGCTGCCCGGCCCCTCCCGGGCCGCCCGCACCACCGGCCCGGCCCCGCAGACCCCCCGGGGCGGATCCCGTACGGTGCTCGGCGCCGCCCTGCTGGGCTTCTTCCTCATCTCGCTGGACGCACTGATCGTCACCGTCGCCCTGCCCGACATCGGCCGCAGCCTCGGCGGCGGCATGTCCGGCCTGCAGTGGGTGGTGGACGGCTACACGCTGACCTTCGCCGCCCTGATGCTCTCCGCGGGCGCCCTCGCCGACCGTGTCGGGGCCCGGCGGGCGTACGGCGGCGGCCTGGTGCTCTTCGGGCTGGCCTCGGCCGCGTGCGGACTGGCGTCCGGCCCCGGTGTGCTGGTGGCGGCCCGGCTGGTGCAGGGCGGTGCGGCGGCGGTGATGATGCCGGCGTCGCTGGCGCTGGTCCGGCAGGGCTTCCCCGACCGGGCGGAGCGGGCCCGGGCCGTCGCCGTCTGGACGGTGGGCGGCGCCCTCGCGGTGGCGGCCGGGCCGGTGCTCGGCGGGGTGCTCACCGCGTCCGTCGGCTGGCGGTGGATCTTCTTCGTCAACCTCCCGGCGGGCCTGCTGGCGCTCGCCCTCCTCACCCGCGTACCCGCCTCCCCGCGCACGCCCGCCCGCACGGACACGGCCGGGCAGCTGACGGCGGTCCTCGCGATGGGCGCCCTGACGTACGGCGTGATCGAGGGCGGCGACCAGGGCTTCGGACGGCCGCTCGTGGTGGCGTCGCTGCTGGTCGCGGTGGCCGCGGCCACCGCCTTCGGGGTCACCCAGGCCAAGGGCGCGCACCCGATGCTGCCGCCGGCGCTGTTCCGCTCGCGGACGGTGGTGGTCTCCCTGGCGGTCGGCTTCATGCTCAACGCGGCCTATTACGGCGGGGTGTTCGTCTTCAGCCTCTTCCTCCAGCAGGAACGCGGGCAGTCCGTGCTCCACGCGGGCCTGCTGTTCCTCCCGATGACGGCGCTGGTCGCGGTGGTGAACCTGGCCTCGGCGAAACTGGCCGCCCGGTTCGGCCCGCGGACGCCGATGGTGGCGGGGCAACTCGTCGGCGCGGCCGGACTGCTGGCCCTGCTGACCGTCGGCCCGCACACCGGGGTGTGGGTGGTGGCCGCGCTGATGGTGCCGGTCGGCCTCGGCGGGGCACTGACGGTCCCGGCCCTGACAGCGATGCTGCTCGACGCCGTTCCCGGCGACCGGGCGGGCACCGCCTCCGCCGTCCTCAACACCGCCCGCCAGACCGGCGGAGCGATCGCGGTGGCGGTCTTCGGGGCACTGCTGGCGGGCGCGGACACCTTCCTGACCGGCATGCGGTGGAGCATGCTGCTCGCGGCCGCCGGGCTGATCCCGGCGGCGGGCGCGACGCTGCTGCTGGGGCGCGGCGGGCACCGAGGCGGGAAGGCGTGAGCCGGGCGGATCCTCCCGTCAGCGGAAACGGTACGGAACGGGCCGCCGCCGATGCGGCCGGCGGCGGCCGAACCGGGGCCCGGTGGGTGCCGTCGCCGCTCGGCTAGCGCGCCGCGCCGCGGCGGGCGCCGTCGGGCCAGAGCACATGGACCGGCAGCCCCGCCGCACGGGCCTCGGCGACGGTGGTGGCCGTGCCGCCGCCCTGCGCGGGCGGCAGCCCGTCCCAGACCGCGACCAGGGCGTCCGCCTGCTTCAGCAGCGCGGAGTTGGCGGCCTCGAACGCCGCCAGGCTCGCCTCGGGGTAGGGCAGCACCGTCACCTCGGACGCCGCCGCCACCAGCCGGTCGAACCGCTCCCGTACGGCCGGGGCGGCGAGGGAACTCCGGTAGTCGTGGAACGGCAGGATCACCTCCAGGGCGCCCCCGGCGGCGAGCACCGCCTCCGCGAAGACCGAGTCGGCGCCGGGGGCCAGGCAGGAGAGCCCCGTCGGACCGTCCGCACCGGCGGTCAGTTCCGCCAGCAGCGCGGGCAGCGCGTCCCGCAGCAACTGCTCCGTCCCCTCGGCCAGATCCATGTGTCCGGTCACGGCGATCATCCGCACTCCGCCTCGCCTCTCCTGGCCTTACACCACAGTGGCCAGGAACCCTACAGCGTAGGCCGCGGCGAAGATCAGCGGCACCCACTGCTCCACGTAGGTCAGCGGCAGATACCGCCGCCAGTCGCGGCCCTCGCCCAGCGCGACCCACTCCGCGTCGGAGTACGCCAGCGCCGGGAGTCTCCGCTCCAGCGCACCGATCACCGCGAACTTGGCGGCGTTGAGCTGGCGGTAGGACCGCATGGTCATGAACCACGCCAGGCACTGCGTCAGCAGGATCACCAGCCCGGCCAGCCGCACCCACGCGGAGCCGTGGATGCCGCCGCCCGCCGCCGCGGCGGCGGTGACCGCGGTGTTGAGCGTCAGGAAGAAGGTGTTGGTGAGATTGCGCCGGGAACTGACCCGGTCGGCCATCTCGACACACAGCTTGTACTGCTCCAGCACCGCGCCCTGGTAGGTCTCCTCTCCACCGGTGTAGTCCGACGGGCCGATGTCGGCGTTCCAGAGGTTTTCATCGATGCCTGCCATGCAGTCATCGTGGCCGAACTTCCCTCCTGGAGGGGAGAGTTCGGCGCCAACCTCCGGCTGTCGGGACGCTCAGGAGCCGGTCCGTATCTCCGGGCCGGGCGGCGCCGCTCCGTCCGCCGCCGGGGCGCCGGCCAGCCCGTACAACCGGCCCGTCGGACCGAGATCGAGACGGACGGTGTCCGTGCCGGCCGCGCCCCGCCCGCGCACCTCGCGCAGCCGCGCGCGCAGCCACTCGTACGGGATGTCGAGCGCGAGCGGCCCCTCATCCGCGGTCTCCGGACCCTCCGGCAGCTCCTTCCCGGCGGCGCGGACGGCCCCGGCGACGGAGACCAGACGGCCGCGCGGATCGAGCGCCGGTGCGTTGGGCCCGGCGGGGGAGACGGCCCGGATCCTCGCGCCGGGCGTGAACTCGACGCGGAACAGGGTGCCTTCCGGGCCCGACGGGACGGTGTCCGTCGGGGCGTCCGCTTCCCCGCCCCGGCTTCCGGCCTCCCCGCCCCGGGCCGCCGCCGGCCGGTCCGCGTCACCGGCCGGTGTGCCCACGCCGCCTCCCTCCCGCTCCGCCGCCCGCAGCAGCTCCTCCAGGTCGGCAAGGGTCGGGCAACCGGTCGCGTCCCGCCGGTCGGCGGCCTCCTCCTCGGCGCGGACGCCGTCGAGGACGTGCCGGTAGGCGGGCAGCCACTGCGTCCTGACTGCCTCCTTGACCCGCTGCTTCCGCCTGCCGTCGAACACGGTCGGGTCGATCCGGGTGAAGTGCGGGGTCCAGCCGGGGCCGAAGTGGATGACCCCCCGCACCAGCGGGGCCCCGGCCTGCCCCGGACGGCGCGGCGGCGGGTAGTCCGGGAAGACGGGCGGCGGGCCGGGAGCCCCGGTACCGGCATCGGTGCCGGTACCGCCGGCGGGGGCGGTGGCGGTACCGGCGCCCGCAGCGGTCGCACCCTCCCCGCCGCCGGGCCGCGTCTCCTCCCCGCCGCTCAGGGCCCGCGCGAGGATCGCGTCGCCCCGGACCCGGAAGGCGGCGTACTCCTCCTCGTCCGAGTAGACCAGCAGCAGGACGTGGTGCGGGGCGCGACGCCGGATCAGCTGCTCCAACTCCCAGAGGGTGCCCTCGGCGACGCCGGTGCCCAGCACGACGGCCCGCGCGTCGTCGATGAGCGCGGTGACCACCGGCTGCCAGTCGTCCCACGGGAGGTAGAGGCGGGCGGCGCCGGGCTGCGGCAGCTGCTCCTCCGGCCGGCCGACGGCTATCACCCGGCCGAACGCCCGGAACATCCGGGCGAGATTCTCCTCCGTCGTCAGCTGCTCACCGCTGCGGTTGACGAACCGCGGCCAGGCGGCCGGGGGCGGCAGGGACGCGGCGGGCCGGTCCGCCGCGAACGGCCGCAGATACAGCACGTACGGCGCCCCGCGGGCCTCCTCCACCGTCCGCAGTACACGGGCACAGTGGCGCCGCCCGTGGCGCCGCAGCCAGGGCCCGGCCACCGTGGCGCCGGTGCTCGCGAGGAAGGCCACGGCGGCGATGAGCAGCCGCTGCCACCCGGGTGTGCCGAGCAGATCCTCGGGGAAACGCGCCCGGCCCACCTGGCTGACGGCCGCGATGAAGCCGAGCACGGCGACGACGTTCAGCGCCGAGCCGATCAGGCGCAGCAGCAGGCCCCACCACCGGTGCGGTCGGCGCAGTGGGGCGCCGAGCGGCGGAAAGGGCCGCTCGGACGGGGTTTCGGGGTTCCCGTTCATGAGGCCACTCACCCACACCCGCGCCGAACGCCGCAAGACCTGTGGACAACCCCCGCCGGAGGTCCAACCTCTGGGCAGGGAACGGTCCTTGGCGGTGGACGGCCCGTGCCTCCGGAGGTCCTCGGCCAGGTGGCCGCGGGTGGCGTCGTACGGGGTTCGAAACGCCCCGGTGTGGAAGGATTCCGGCACCGTCCGCGTCGGGCGGCCCCGGCGGACCCGCTCCGCACGGTGCCGTCGTGGCACGGCCGCCGGGCCCCGCCCGGCCGGTGCTCCCGGGCCCGCCCGTACGCCGAACAGAAGGAGCGCAGCGTGGACTTCGGAGTCGTTCTGCAGACCGATCCGCCCGCATCGTCCGTGGTGGAGCTGATGCGCCGGGCCGAGCGGAGGGGGTTCCGCTACGGCTGGACCTTCGACTCCGCCGTCCTGTGGCAGGAGCCGTTCGTCATCCACAGCCGCATCCTGGAACACACCGATCGGCTCGTCGTGGGCCCCATGGTCACCAACCCCTCGACCCGCACCCCGGAGGTCACCGCCTCCACCTTCGCCACCCTCAACGACATGTACGGCAACCGCACCGTCTGCGGCATCGGCCGCGGCGACTCCGCGATGCGGGTCGCGGGCCGGCCGCCCAACACCCTGGCCCGGCTGGCCGACGCGATCGGCGTGATCCGCGACCTCGCCGAGGGCCGCGAGGCCGACGTCGGCGGCCACCGGCTGCGCATCCCCTGGGTACGCGACGGCCGGCTGCCCGTCTGGATGGGCGCGTACGGCCCCAAGGCGCTGGCCATGGCCGGGCGGCTGGCCGACGGTTTCATCCTCCAGCTCGCCGACCCCTATCTCACCGAATGGATGGTCAAGGCGGTGCGCGACGCGGCGGCGGACGCGGGCCGCGACCCGGCCGAGGTGACGGTCTGTGTGGCCGCGCCCGCCTACGTCGGCGACGACCTCGCGCACGCCCGGGAGCAGTGCCGCTGGTTCGGCGGGATGGTCGGCAACCACGTCGCCGACCTCGTCGCCCGGTACGGCGCGCACTCCGGCGCCGTACCGGAGGAGCTGACCGCGTACATCGAGAAGCGCGCCGGATACGACTACTCCCACCACGGCCGGACCGGAAACCCCGACACCGCGTTCGTGCCGGACGCCGTCGTCGACCGCTTCTGCCTGCTCGGACCGGCCGAGGCCCACATCGAGAAGCTGCAACGGCTGCGGGAGCTGGGCGTCGACCAGTTCGCGCTCTACGCCATGCACGACGCGAAGGAAGAGGTCATCGACGCGTACGGGGAGCAGATCATTCCGGCGCTGACCGGCTGACCGGCTGACCGGCTGCGGCGCCGACCGGCTGCGGGGGCGCCCGGCTGCGGGGGCGCCCGGGCCTCGTGCGCACGCCCCCGCCGAGCCGCCGGGGCGCGCCGGCCTCCCGGAGCCCGCGGCGCCCCCGGACGCACCACGGGCCCGGCCGAGACGGCCGGGCCCGTGGCATGGGAGGCGCTACCTCCGCCGGATCAGACGCCCGGCGGCACCCGGGACGGGCGGCCGCGACCGGCGGTGAGCCGGTAGCCGGCGATGCCCGTCAGGGCCGCCGCGACCCCGCCCGCCGCCGTCCAGATCCAGCGGTCGGACCACCAGCCGGAGCTCCAGCCCCCGTCCGGTTCGGCGGCCGCAGATGCCGGGGCCGCGGAGGCCGTCGACGGGCTCGCCGAGGCGCCGTCCGCCCCGTCGTCACCGGTCTCTTCCCGCGCATCGGAGACCGTCGCCCCCGGGACGAGCGGCGCGGCCAGCGACCCGTCCACGGCATGGGCGCCGCCCGCGTCCTCGACGTCCGCGGTCATCTCGGCGCGCACCGGCAGCCCCAGGTCCTCCTGCGGCTGCTCGGTGGTGGTCAGCCGCAGGTAGTAGCGGCCCGGCAGCGGATCGTCGGACCACGGCTCCGCCCAGGCGCGGACGGTCCGCAGGGTGCAGGCCAGCTCCACCGACGTGGCGTCGGCCGCCACCGTCCGCGCCTGCATGCCGTAGCGGCACGCCTGACGCCGCCGCAGCCCGTCGTACACGTCCAGCCGCCAGGTGGCCTCGCCGTGCCGGGCCGACCCGGGCAGCTTCACCTTCGCCCGTACCGTCGCGTCCTGCCCCTGGTCGAGGGGGACGGCCCAGTACAGGTAGTCGCCGGTGGAGGCGTCGGCGGTCGCGTGCTGGCCGGGCAGCATCAGGGTGGCCGTACGGAACGACGTGCCCGCCTCGGTCGGCGCGGGCACTTCGCCGTCGGCCCCCGGGCTCGGGGAGCCGTCGGTGGCCGTGGGCGTCGGGTCGTCGGCGACGGCCGGTGCGGCCGCGGCGAACAGGGAGCCGGCGGCGAGCAGCGCCGCCGTCAGGGTGCGCAGGGTCCGCATCAGTTGGTCCTCCAGACGGAGATGCGCCAGCGGGAGATCCAGCCCCACACGAGGCCGCCCACCAGACCGGCCAGGGCGAGGGTGACCAGCAGCCACCAGCCGCGGCCCAGCCCGAAGGCGGCCGGGTCGGCGGCGGCACGCGGCGCGTCCACCAGGTCGACGGCCAGCTCGACGGGGAGCCCCGGCTCCCGCTTGACCGACGCCGGTGCGGAGAAGGAGTTGCTGACCTGGAGGCAGACGGTCTCGGCGGGCGGGGTCTCGCTGCCGTCCGGCGCGTCCTCGTCCGCCTTCGGGTAGCGCAGTCCGGTGGAGAGGACGTCGGTGCGGCCGTCGCCCGCCTCGGAGCCACGGACGATCTCCCGGCCGTGGACGGTCACCGCCCGCAGCAGCACGCCGTAGTCGTTGTCGACGGCCCGGTCGGCGCCGACGCTGACCGAGGCCCGCAGCTCCTGGCCGGGCCGGACGTCGACGCGGTACCAGCGGTGCTCGCCGAAGCGCTCCCGGTCGTTGTAGAGACCGGGCTTCAGCTCGGGCGCCTTCGCGCACTCCGCGGCGCCCTCGGTCGCCACCGGCGTCACCACCGGATCGGCCGCCCGGTCCACCAGCTGGTGCACCCGCTTGCGGAGCTGATCGGTGTGGTGGACGGAGGTGTACGTACCGCCGGTGGCCTCCGCGATGCAGCTGAGCTGCTTACGGGTCTTGGCGTCCGGCAGCAGGCCGAGCGTGTCGACGGTGAGGTGGATGCCCTTGGCGGCGATGTCGCGGGCCACCTCGCAGGGGTCGAGCGGCTGGCAGGTGTCCTCACCGTCGGTGATCAGGACGATCCGGGCCGAGTCGCCGCCCTTGAGGTCGTCGGCGGCGGCGAGCAGCGACGGGCCGATCGGCGTCCAGCCCGTGGGCGTCAGCGTGGCGACCGCGGTCTTCGCGTCGTTCCGGTCGAGCGGGCCGACCGGGTAGAGCAGCTTGGTGTCCTTGCAGCCGACCTGGCGGTTCTCGCCCGGGTAGTTGGCGCCGAGGGTGCGGATGCCCAGCTCGACATCGCCGGGCACCGCGTCCAGCACCTCGTTGAAGGCGGTCTTCGCCGCCGCCATCCGGGTCTGGCCGTCGAGGTCGCGGGCGCGCATGGAGCCGCTGACGTCGAGGACCAGCTCGACCCTGGGGGTGGGCTTCGCGTCCGGCTCACCGGCCGCGGCGGGTGTGGGGAGCAGGCCGACGGCCACCGTGGCGAGCAGGCCGCACACCCCGGCCGCCAGCCGCTTTCTTATGATCATCGACGGATCGTATGGAGGATTCGCCGCCAGAACAAAACGGCCCGTCAGATACCGGACGCGGGCCGCCGTACGCCGCCACGGCCGCCCCGGGCCGCCGCTACGGCACCCGCGCCGTCCACTCCTCGTGGGCGAACTTCGTCCGCACCAGCTCTTCGGCGCGCGCCAGCTCCGCGTCGGTGACCGCGCCACGGGTCAGACCGTACCGGTCGCGGAACGAGCCGATCATCCGCGCGATGACCTCCTCGCGCGGCAGCCCCGTCTGCCGCCGCAGCGGATCGACCCGCTTCTTGGCGCTCTTCGTCCCCTTGTCGGACAGCTTCTCCTTGCCGATGCGCAGCACGTCGAGCATCTTCGACGCGTCGATGTCGTACGACATGGTGACGTGGTGCAGCACGGCGCCGGGCCCGCCGTCCGGGCCGACCATCCGCTTCTGCGCGGCGCCGGCGACCTTGCCGACCTCGGTGGCGATGTCGTTGAGCGGCTGATACCACGCCCGGATGCCCATGTCGCCGAGGGCGCCGAGGACCCAGTCGTCGAGGTAGGCGTAGCTGTCCGCGAACGACAGGCCGGAGACCAGCGCCTCCGGGACGGCCAGGGAGTACGTGATGGTGCTCTGCGGCTCGGCGAACATCGCGCCGCCGCCGGAGATCCGGCGTACGACCGTGACGCCGTGGCGGGCGGTGCCCTCGGCGTCGACCTCGTTGCGCAGCGACTGGAAGCTGCCGATGATCACGGCGGGGGAGTCCCACTCCCAGACCCGCAGCGTCGGCGCCCGGCGGCCCGCCGCCACCTCCGCCGTGATGACCTCGTCGAGCGCCATGTGGAGGGCGGGCGGCTGCGGTTGGTCGTGGATGAGCTGCCAGTCGTAGTCGCCCCACTCGGTGGCCTGCGCCAGCGCCCGGCGGACGGCGATGGCGACGCCCTCGGCCGTCAGCCCGAACATCACCGTGTCCTTCGGCAGCGCCGCGGTGATCCGGGCGGCGAGCCCCGCCGCGTCCGTGGTGGCGGGGGCGCCCTCCAGCGCGTTGTCGATCGCGCCGATCGCCTCGTCCGGCTCCAGGAAGAAGTCCCCGGCGACCCGGACGTGCCGCAGCACGCCGCCCGCCACGTCCAGATCCACCACGACGAGCTTGCCGCCGGGAACCTTGTACTCGCCGTGCACCGTGCCGCCTCCGCGCCGCCATCGGCCGCACCGGCCGAGATCCGTCCTGTTTGCCCCACCGTAACCGAGACTGGTGACAGCCGGACCGGGCCGCCGCCGCGGCCCGGCGGCGCCGCCCGGCACCAGGTCACGGACGCGCGGCGGCAACTCCCCGGCCCCCGGGGGATCTTGGCAGCTCTGGCCAGAGCCGTCCCCCAGCTCCTACGATGCGGGGGAACGGGGAGGGGGAACGACGTGGTGCAGCGTGTGGGGCGGGTGGAGTTCGGCGTCGCCTGGGTGATCAGAAACCTCGATGTGCTGATCGCCGTGGGGCTCGGCCTGACCATCGGAATGATGGACGTCTTCGGCGACGTCATCAGCGACGACGTGTCATCCGGCGCGACGCTGCTGGTGCTCGGCACCCTCGCGGTCGGCTCGATGACGGAGCGGCTGCGCCGCAAGTCCGACATCGAGGAGGCGTCCGCGGACACCCGCCGCGCCCTGGAGGACCTCGCCATGGTCCGCTCCCTGTCGGGCGACGAGGTCGGCGAGGCCCTGGAGCGGGCCCGCGCCCAGACCAACCGCTGGTCCTTCAAGGGCGGCACCGGCACCTACCTGCGCGCCGTGACGCTGCCGCGCTGCGTGGCGACCGCCACCCGCCAGCGCGCCCAGCTCAGCATCAAGATCGACATCATCAACCCGGCCGACGAGCGCACCTGCGCCGCCTACGCCCGCTTCCGCCAGACCTTCGCCCGCCGCCGCAACGACGACACGGCGCACGCCTGGACCGTCGACCGCACCCGCAAGGAGGCGTACGCCACGGTCCTGGCCGCCTGCTGGTACCGCCAGCGGCTCGACACCCTGGAGATCAGCGTCCACCTCTCCTCCGGCGTCCCCACCCTCCGCTTCGATCTCTCCGAGTCCTGCCTGATCATCACGCAGGACGACCCCAACCGCGTCAACCTCCTCGTCCCCCGCGACCGGCCGCTCTACGACTACTACGTCACCGAGCTGCACCAGAGCCGCGAACAGGCCGTCCACCTCAGCCTGCGCGACGCCGCCCCGCTGAGCGACGAACCCACCGTCGACGAGGTCCGCGCGGTCTTCGACGACGTCGCGCTGCCGCTGCCCTCGGTCTTCGGCGACACCGACGTCGCGGAGATCATCGACAAGGCCCTGCACGCCGAGGACCCCTACCGGAGGTGAGACGCCTCGGGCGCGGCTCATGGACTACGACACGCTCGACCGACTGTTCCGGCCCGGCGCGCCGCGGGAGGCGCCGCGCGCCGGGATCGCCGACGTCCTGGAGGACATCGCCCGCGGCAGAAGGCGGCTCCGCGCAGTCCACCACCCGCTCGGCTTCCTCTGCCTGCCGCTGGTCCGCGACGGCGCCCACGGCGTCTGCGTCCACCTCTTCGGCACCGGCGCCCGCCCCGACCCCACCGCCGCCCCCATGCACGCCCACAGCTGGGAGCTGCGCAGCTACGTCCTCTACGGCCGGGTCGGCAACCTCCCGGTCACCGTGACGGACGCCGCGCACGCCCCCACCCACCGCATCTTCGAGGTCATCAGCGCCCCCTCCGGCGTCGACGAACTGCGCCCCACCCCCCGCCTGGTGCGCTGCGAGCCGGGCCCGGCCGCCGCCAGCGGCAGCGGGGAGACGTACAGCCTGCCGGCCGGTGAGTTCCACGCCACCGTCGTCACCCGCGACGAGCCCGCCGCCACGCTGGTGCTCGGCCGGTCGCTGCCCGGCCACACCGACCTCTCCCTGGGCCCCCTGCACGGCCGCGGCCACCGCACGGTGCGCCGGTTGTGCGGCGCGGAACACACCGAACGGACCGTCCGCACAGCACTCAGGAGGATCCATGCCGAGCAGCGCGAGTGACCGGGACACCGCACCGTACGCGCACGAGACGCGGGTGGCCGTCGCCGCCGCCGAGGAGGCCGGGGCCCTGCTGCGCGGCCGCTTCGGCGTGGCGCGGGCGGTGGGCGTCAAGGACGCCGAGGGCGATGTCGTCACCGACCTCGACCTGGCCGCCGAGAAGATCATCCTCGCCCGTCTCCAGACCCACTTCCCGCACGACCGGATCCTGTCCGAGGAGGCCGGTCTGCTCGACGCCGTCGGCCGCCGCACCTGGCTGGTGGACCCGCTCGACGGCAGCAACAACGTCGCGATCGGCCTGACCGCGTACGCCGTCGGCATCGGACTGTGCGTGGACGGTGCGCCCGTCGTCGGGGTGGTGCACGAACCGGTCACCGGCCACACCTGGCAGGCGGTCCGCGGCGGGGGCGCCGCCTGCGGCCCCGACCGGCTGCCCGGACCGTCCGGCGCGCTGCCGCGCAGCGGGCCGGTGGTGGCCTGGACCCAGGGCCATGCGGTGGGCCGGGCCGATCCGGTGGCCGCCGGGCTCCGCGGCCGGCTGGAGCGCCGCGCCCGGCGGGTGCTCCAGCTGTGGGCACCGCTGCTGGGCTGGTCCATGCTGGCGCGCGGCGCGATCGACGGTTTCGTCGGCTACCGCGCGGAGGGCATCGACTTCCCCGCCGGCGCGCTGCTGGCCGCCGAGACGGGCGTGGAGTTCCGCACCCTGAGCGGCGGCCCCTTCACCGTGGATGCCACGGGCCCGGACACCGACCGCTGCTTCGTCGCCGCCCGCGCGGACACCCTGGCGTACCTGCTCGACGTGGTCGGGGAGGCGCGGGCGGCCTGACGGGGGCGACGGCGGTCGCCGGCGCCCGGCGCCCGCCCGCCTCACCCCACGGCCAGCGCCGCCGTCGCCGCCAGCGTCGCCGTCAGGCCCAGGACGAAGCCGGTGCCCATGAAGCGCCGCAGCGGGATGGCGGTGCCCTGGCCGCGGCACCGTTCGAACCACAGCAGCGTCGCCAGCGACGCCCACGGGGTGACCAGGGGGCCGACGTTGGTGCCGATCAGCAACGCCAGCAGCTGGTGGTGGTTGCCGACCGGAACCGCCGCCTCGCCCGCCATGTAGACCGGCAGATTGTTGAGGACGTTGGACAGCCCCGCGCCGACGCCCGCCGAGCGGAGCATGCCGAGCAGACCGCCGTCCGGCCCGATCGCGGCGGTCAGCAGTGTGTGCAGCCCGTGCGCGTTGACCGTCTCGACGACCAGGAACATCCCCGGCACCAGCACCAGCAGCCGCCACGGCACCAGCGCCCACCGCAGCTCGGCCGGGCGCCGCAGGGCGAACGCCACGACCACGATCAGCATCGTCGTCAGCGACGCCGACCACAGCGGCACGTCCGCGACGAGGATCGCCACCAGGAACCCGGCACACGCCAGCGCACACACCCGGAACAGCACCGGATCGGCCGGCGCCGTCCGCTCGGGCGGTACGTACGCGTCCGCGCCCCGCCGCCCGCGCCGCCAGTAGAAGCCCCACAGGCACACCGTCGTCACGGCGATCGCGGCCAGCTGGGGCAGGCCCATCGTCGCCGCCATCTGTGTGGGGGAGAGGCCGACCCGGTCCGACGCCAGCAGGTTGGTGAGGTTCGACACCGGCAGCAGCAGGCTCGCGGTGTTCGCCAGCCAGACCGTGGTCATCGCCAGCGGCACCGGCGCGATGCCGACCCGGCCGGCCAGCGCCAGCATCACCGGCGTCAGCAGCACCGCCGTGGTGTCGAGGTTCAGCGCGATGGTGGTGACGGAGGCGAAGGCCACACACAGCCCGAAGAGCCGCGGATAGCTGCCCCGGCCGGTCCGTGCCACCCAGGTCGCCACCGCGTCGAAGACCTCGGCCCGGCCGGTCAGCTCGGCCATCACGATCACCGTGGCGAGGAACGCCAGCAGCGGCCCGATGCGCGCCATCGCCTCCCCGGCCGGCGCGGTCGGCAGCAGCCCCGTGGCCACACACATCAGACCGCAGGCGAGCAGCCCGGCGGCGAGCCAGTCCAGGGGATGCAGACGTTTGAGGAAGCGCACGCCCGACAGCGTCGCACACACGGCCGGACACGACGGGGGAGAGGGGGGGACCAAGGGCACCGGCGGAAGGCTCCGGCGCCCGCCGCCCCGCCCCGCGCGCCGGAGCCCGGCGCCGCCCGGACGGCGGCCCGCCGCGCGCCCGCCCACCGCGGCCCGATCCCGCCCACGGCCGTCCGTCCGCACGGATGATCCCGTCGAACCGCCTGCCCCGCCACCCCCGACCTCCTACGATGGGGCCATGGTGACAGACGGGGAACTGCTCGGCCGGACACGTGACTTGGACTTCTTCATCAGCTATTCGCCCGCCGACGAGCAATGGGCGTCCTGGATCGCGTGGACCCTGGAGGAGGCCGGGTACCGCACCGTGATCCAGGCGTGGGACTTCGTCGCCGGGACCAACTTCATCGACTTCATGGACCGCGGCGTCAGCGAATCCGTCGCCGTCATCGCCGTCCTCTCCGGCCACTACGGCCGCTCCACCTACGGCCGTATGGAGTGGCAGGCCGCACTCCGCGCCGAACCGGAGCAGCCCGAGCGCAAACTGCTCACCGTCCGCGTCGAGGACATCCCCATCGAGGGGCTGCTCGCCACCATCACCTACGTCGACCTCGTCGGCGTCACCGACCCCGCGACCGCCCGGAGCATGCTCCTCACCCGCGTCGGCCAGGCCGTCGAGGGCCACGCCCGCCCCGGCCACAGCCCCGGCTACCCCGGCTCCCTCTCCGCCACCGGCTCCTTCCAGCTGCCCGCCGCCGCGGGCGACGACCGGCAGCGCCCGCTCGGCCGCACCGGCTGGTCAGGACGCCGCCGCCCGGCCCGCGCCCCGCAGTACCCGCAGTCCCCCGGCCCGGCCCGCGAGCAGGGCGCGCTCACGGTCCTCCACCTCGCCGGCCCCGACTTCGGCCGCGGCCGCGAACCGGACGCGCTGCGCCGGGAGATCCGCGGTGACCTCGTCGAGCTGAAGGACGCCGGCGCGCCCTCGCCCGACCTCCTCGTCGTCACCGGCGACCTCACCGCCTCCGGCAGCCCCCGCGAATGCGACCAGGCCCTCAGCTTCCTCACCGGGCTGCGCTCCCAGCTCGACCTGCCGCCGCAGCGCGTCGTCGTCCTCCCCGGCAACCAGGACGTCAGCCAGGCCGCCTGCCGCGGCTACTTCCACACCTGCGAGGCGGACGAGATCCCGCCGCAGCCCCCGTACTGGCCCAAGTGGCGCCACTACACCCGCCTCTTCCGCGGCCTCTACGAGGGCCTGGACACCGTCTTCGACAGCGACCAGCCCTGGACCCTCTTCCCCGTCCCCGAGCTCCACACCGTCGTCGCCGGGTTCAACTCCTCCATCGCCTCCAGCCACCGCCCCGAGGACCAGTACGGCTTCCTCGGCCGCGACCAGGCCACCTGGTTCGCCGAGGCGCTGCGCGGCTACGAGGAGGAGGGCTGGCTGCGCATCGGGGCGCTCCGCCACCCGCTCACCGGCCGCCGCCGCCCCCAGGACGCCCCCGGCGGCCCCGGCATCCTCCGCGACGTCGACACCTTCACCCGGCTCGCCGCGCCCCGCCTCCACTTCGTCCTGCACGGCCCCAGCGGCGGCCCCCGCACCACCGGCGGCGAACCCTCCCACGACCACCTCCCGCTCCAGAACGGCGCGCTGCCGCTGTACGGTTCGGCCGCCCCCGCCGGGTTCGAGCTGCTGCACGTCACCGCCGACGGCGTCACCCGCTGGACCGGCGAGGGCGGCACCGAACCGACCGTCTTCCCGGTCAGCTGGCAGGGCGCCCGCCGGCTCTTCGCCCCGGCCGGTGAACCCGCCGGTCCGCCGACCGCCGAGCCGCCCGCCGACCACCGCGCCGTCACCGAGCCCGCCGACTCCCTCGCCGAACGCGTCAAGGAGGTCTGCCGCGCCCGCCAGGAAGGCGTCCGCCTGCGCGACGTCCCCCGCGCCACCGCCGACGACCTCACCCAGATCATGGTCACCTGGAGCGACGAGGGCGTCATCCGCCAGCAGCGCATCGCCGTCCACCCCGGCACCCCCACCGACGCCGAACTCGACCGCTTCCTCGCCCAGGCGCACGCCACCGACACCGGCTCCGACGCCGAACTGGTCCACGATGGCCCGCCGCCCGAGCCGTCGCTGCGCGAACGCGCCGGGCGCCGCGGCATCCGCGTCCGCAGCTTCCTCGAATTCCAGGGCCTGCTGGACCTGCGCTCCTACGTCACCGCCCAGACCGCCCGGCTCGGCAACGACGACCGCTACGCCCCCGATCTCTACCTCCCGCAGCGCTACCGCGACGCCGAACGCCCCGACGCCGACGAGCGCGACCACCTTGTCGAGGAGATGCTCCGGCTGCTGGAGACCGACCACGGCCGCTTCCTGCTGCTCCTCGGCGACTTCGGGCACGGCAAGACCTTCGCCCTGCGCGAGCTGGCCCGCCGCATCCCCGAACGCCTGCCGCACCTCACCCCGATCCTCATCCCGCTGCACACCCTCGACCGCGCCCACAGCCTCGAAGGGCTCGTCGCCGCCCACCTCGCCGGCCACGACGTCGACACCATCGACCTGCGCGCCCTGCGCTACATGCTCGGCCAGGGCCGCGTCGTCCTCCTCTTCGACGGCTTCGACGAACTCGTCAACCGCGTCAGCTACGACCGCGCCGCCGACCACCTCCAGGTCCTCCTCAACGCCGCCGTCGACAACGCCAAGATCGTGGTCAGCAGCCGCACCCAGCACTTCAAGTCCCAGGACCAGGTCCTCACCGCGCTCGGTGAGCGCGTCGGGCTCCTCTCCCAGCGCCGCATCCTCGCCGTCGAGGGCTTCGTCCCCGAGCAGATCCGCGCCTACCTCGTCAACCGCTACGGCGACGAGGAGACCGCCGCCCGCCGCTTCGAACTCCTCGGCAACATCCCCGACCTGCTCGCCCTGTGCGCCAACCCCCGGCTGCTGAGCTTCGTCGCCGACCTCGACCCGGACCAGCTGCACGCCGTCGCGGGCGCCGGCCGCGCCCTGAGCCCCGCCCGCCTCTACGAGGACGTCTTCACTGCCTGGCTCGCCCACGAGGAGCGCCGCGGCCAGGGCGGTCCCGGCGCCGCGCCCGGCCTCACCCTCGACCATCTCTGGGCCGCGGTCACCGCCCTCGCCCGCCGCCTGTGGGAGACCGGCCGCAGCGCCCTCCACCTCGACGAGCTGACCGACACCGTCGCCACCGCCCTCTCGGGGCTCGCCGGGACCACCCTCACCACCCAGGAGAGCGCCCAGGCGATCGGCGCCGGATCCCTGCTGATCCGCACCGACGACGGCCAGTTCCAGTTCATCCACGGCTCCGTCGTCGAATGGCTCATCGCCCGCGAGGCCGCCGACCGCCTCGCCGACGGCGACAGCGCCCTGCTCGCCGCCCGCCCGCTGAGCGCCCTGGCCGTCGAGTTCTTCTGCGACCTCGCCGACCACGACCTGTCCACCGCCTGGGTCCGCACCGTCCTCAACGCCCCCGGGCCCGGCGTCAGCGACGCGGCGCGCGCCAACGCCGTCCGCGTCATCGACCGGCTCCGCGTCCCGGCCGGCGCCGATCTGCGCGCCGCCCGCCTCTCCGGCGAGGACCTGTCGGGACGCGACTTCTCCGGCGTCGACCTCACCGGCGCCGACCTCACCGACACCCGTCTCATCGGCGCCAACCTCTCCGGCGCCGTGCTGCGCGACGCCCGCCTCAACGGCGCCCGCCTCGACCACGCCGACCTCTCCGGCGCCGACGTCACCGGCGCCGATCTGCGCGGCGCCCGGCTGACCCGCGCCGATCTGCGCGGCGCCGTCCTGACCCGCAGCCGCTGGCACCGCGCGGCCCTCGTCGACCCGCTCATCGACCCGCAGGTCCGCGCCGCCCCCGAACTGCGCACCGCCTCCGTCGCCCCCGGTATGCCCGTCGAGGTCGGCTTCCGCCCCGCCGCCGTCGGCGTCCCGTACGGCTTCGACATGCGCACCAGCCGGCTGCCCGAACCTCTCTCGTACAGCCCCGAGGGCGAACTCCTCGCGGTGGGCAGCGAGGACGGCGGGGTGCTGGTCTGCGCCGCCGACACCGGGCGCGCACTGCGCACCCTGCACGGCCACGAAGGCCGGGTGTACGCGGTGAAGTTCCGCTCCCGGGTCCTGGCGACCGGCGGCGCCGACGGCACCGTCCGCCTGTGGGACCCGGTCTCCGGGCGCCAGCTGCACCGGCTGGACATCCACCCGGGCGGCGTCTGGCCGGTCTCCCTCGACGACGCCGGCACCCTCCTCGCCACCGGTGACGCGGACGGTCTGGTCACCCTCTGGGACACCGCCACCGGCGAGCCGCTCCAGCAGCTGCCCGGCCACGCCGCACCCGTCTACACCGCGGTCTTCAGCGCCGACGCCCGCACTCTCGTCACCGGCGACGCCGCCGCCAACCTCCGCATCTGGGACACCCGTACGGGAGAGTGCACCGGCACCCTCGACGGCCATGAACACGCGGTGTTCCGGGCCCGGTTCAGCCCCGACGGCACGCTGCTGGCCACCGGCGACCACGGCGCCGGTGGCCAGGGCACGGTCCGCGTCTGGGACCTCGCCGAGCGCCGGTTGCTGCACACCTTCACCGGCCACACCGGCCGGGTCTACACCCTCGACTTCCACCCCGAGGGGAACCTCCTGGTCAGCGGGGACACCGACGGCCAGGTCCGGCTGTGGGACCCGGTCGTCGGCGCGCCCGCGGGCGCCCTGGAGCGGTGCACCGGCGCGGTCTACCAGGTGATGTTCGGCAACGGCGGACGGCTTCTGGCGGCCTGTGACAGCGACGGCACCGTCCGGCTGTGGCGGGTCGCGCTCAGCGGCGGCCACCGCGCCATCAGCCTGCTGCGGCAGCAGCCCGTCGAGCACCGCGGCTCCGCCTGGGCCTGCCGGTTCCGCCCGCAGGGCAGCCAGCTGGTGACCGTCGGCAACGACGGCGGGGCGCAGATCTGGGACGCCGACACCGGCCAGGGCCAGCGGATCCTGCGCGGCCACGGCCGCCGGGTCAACACCGTCGCCTTCAGTGCCGACGGCTCCCGCCTCGCCACCAGCGGCAACGACGGCATAGTCCGCCTGTGGGACGCCCGCACCGGCCGCCGCACCGCCGAACTCACCGGCCGCGGCGACCGGTTGATCTCCGGCGTCTTCAGCCCCGCCGGTCCGATCCTGGGCACCGCCAGCAACGACGGCGACGTCTACCTCTGGAACGCCATGACCGGCGAGTATCTCCGCGAGATCGATGTGGAGACCGACCACACCTGGGCCGAGGCGTTCAGCGCCGACGGCACCCTGCTCGCCACCGCCAACGACGACGACTCCGTGCGCCTGTGGTGGCGCGCCACCGGCGCCCACATCGCCACCCTCGCCGACCACCGGGGCCGGGTGCGGTCCATCGCCTTCCGCGGTGACGGCGCGGCGCTCGCCACCGGCTGCGACGACGGACGGGTCCGCCTCTGGGAGCAGGACAGCGGCCGGATGACCGCCGAACTCGACGGCCATGCCGACCGGGTCTACGCCGTCACCTTCGGCTCCGACGGCGACTGGCTGGCCAGCGCCTCCTGGGACGGCACCGCCCTCATCTGGCGCGACGGCGTCCCCCGCCACGTCCTGACCGGTCACCACGGCCGTCTCTGGGCGGCCGCCGCCCACCCCCGGCTGCCGCTGCTCGCCACCGCCGGTGACGACCGCGTCATCTGCCTCTGGGACGCCCGCACCGGCACCCGTGTCGCCCGCCTCACCGGCCACACCGGGCGCATCTTCTCCCTCGCCTTCAGCCCCGACGGCACCCGCCTGGCCAGCGGCGGCGAGGACGGCACGGTCCGCCTGTGGAACGTCCCCGCGCCGGACGGCCCGCCCACCCCGCACGCCACGCTCCTCGGCGTCTCCGGCGGCTGGGCGGCGCTGACCCCCGAGGGCGGCTACAAGTACGAGGGCGAGGTCACCGGCGAGTTCTGGCACGTCGTCGGCATGGCCCGCTTCACCCCGGGCGAGCTGGACGCGTACCTGCCGGGCGTCCACCGGCTGCCGCTCGACGCGGAGTTGTGAGGGGCGGGGCCGGGGCGTTCCGCGTCCCGGCCCCGCGACCGGGTCCGGGCGCGTGAGCCCGGGCCGCGCCGTCCTGTACCCGGGCGCAAGGTGATCACCGCCGGGCCCGGCAGGGGCGCACAGAGCTGTCCGGCACGCCCCCCATTGCGTCCGGCGCGCCCCGTACGGTCTGCTGGCCGAGTCGATCATCCGCCGGGGCGGTGTGTCCGTCCGGCCCGGCGGCCCTCCGCGTCCCCCGAGGAGTCCGCCCGTGTTCACCACCCGCCCCACCCTCCAAGGCACCTTCGGGATGGCCGCCACCACCCACTGGCTGGCGTCGCAGTCCGCCATGGCGGTGCTGGAGGACGGCGGCAACGCCTTCGACGCGGCGGTCGCCGCCGGGTTCGTCCTGCACGTCGTCGAACCGCATCTCAACGGCCCGGCCGGTGAGGTGCCGATCCTCCTCGCCCCGGCGGGCGGCCCCGTGCAGGTCCTGTGCGGCCAGGGGCCCGCGCCCGCCGGGGCGAGCATCGCCCACTACACCGGCCTCGGCCTCGACCTGGTACCCGGCACCGGCCCCCTCGCCGCCGCCGTGCCCGGCGCCTTCGACGCCTGGATGCTGCTCCTGCGCGACCACGGCACCAAACGCCTCACCGACGTCCTGCGGTACGCCATCGGGTACGCCGAACACGGCCACCCCGCCGTCGAGCGGATCGGCGAGACCGTCGCCACCGTCCGCGAACTGTTCACCACCGAGTGGACCACCTCCGCCGCGCTGTATCTGCCCGACGGCCGCCCCGTCGCGCCGGGCGCGCTGCTCCGCAACCGCCCGCTGGCCGCGACCTGGCGGCGGCTGACCGCCGAGGCGGAGGCCGCCGGGCCCGGCCGTGAGACGCAGATCGACGCGGCCCGCCGTATCTGGCGCGAGGGCTTCATCGCCGACGCCCTCGCCGACTTCGCCGCCCGCCCCGCCATGGACACCTCCGGCGAACGCCACGCGGGGACCCTCACCGGCGACGACCTCGCCGCCTACGCCGCCACCTACGAGGCGCCGGTCACCCACGACTGGAACGGCTGGACCGTCGCCAAGGCCGGCCCCTGGTCGCAGGGCCCCGCCTTCCTTCAGCAACTCGCCCTGCTGCCCGACGCGCTGCCGCCCTACGGGAGCGCCGCGTACGTCCACACCCTGATCGAGGGCTGCAAACTCGCGATGGCCGACCGCGAGGCGTGGTACGGCGACGCCGCCGAGGTCCCCGTCGCCACGCTCCTGGGCGACACCTACAACGCCGCCCGCCGCTCCCTGATCACCGACACCGCCAGCCATGAGCTGCGGCCCGGCAGCCCCGCCGGCCGCGCCCCGCGCCTCGCCCGCCATGCCCTCGCCGCCGCCGCGGGGACCGCCGGGGCCGGCTGGTCCCCGGGCGCCGGCGAACCGACCGTCGGCACCGGTCTGCCCGCCGCCGACCCGGTGACCGGCCCGGACGGCGCCACCCGGGGCGACACCTGCCACCTCGACATCGCCGACCGCTGGGGCAACCTCGTCTCCGCCACCCCCTCCGGCGGCTGGCTCCAGTCCAACCCGGCCGTCCCCGGTCTCGGCTTCCCGCTCGGCACCCGCCTCCAGATGACCTGGCTGGAGGAGGGGCTGCCGGGCAGTCTCACCCCGGGGCGCCGCCCCCGCACCACGCTGACGCCGTCGATGGCGCTCCGCGACGGCATACCCGTCATGGCGTTCGGCACCCCGGGCGGCGATCAGCAGGACCAGTGGCAGGTCCACTTCTTCCTCGCCGTGGCGCTGCGCGAACAGGTCCGCTCCGGCCTCGACCTCCAGGGCGCCATCGACGCCCCGAACTGGCACAACGACTCCTTCCCCGGCTCCTTCCACCCGCGCACCATGAGGCCCGGCGCGGTCACCGTCGAGTCCCGTATCGGCCCGGACGTCATCGACGGACTGCGCCGCCGCGGCCACCACGTCACCGTCGGCGGCCCCTGGTCGGAGGGGCGGCTCTGCGCCGTGGCCCGCGATCCGGAGACCGGGGTGCTCTCGGCCGCCGCGAACCCGCGCGGAATGCAGGGATACGCGGTCGGACGCTGAGCAACCCGCAGGTCACGGGCGGTTCCCGGCACCCGCCCGTGGCCTGCGGGGCACCCGGAATTCACCTCGGGTCCGGCTGTTGTGTCAGTGGGGCGTGGTTCGATGGACACATGATCGAAGCAGTCGATAATCGCAATCCGGGAGATATCGCACACCACACCGCCGCCCCGGCCATCCGGCCGCAGGCCGCCGTCCCGACGCCCGAGGAAGCCGCCGCCGTCGAGGACGCGATACGCCGTGCCGCGGCCGAGGAGATCCTGCCGCGCTTCCGCCAGCTCGCCGCCGAGGACGTCGTGGAGAAGAACGGCCCGCACGACCTCGTCACCATCGCCGACCGCCGCGCCGAGGAGCAGCTCACCGCCGCCCTCGCCGCGCTGCTGCCCGGTTCCGTGGTGGTCGGCGAGGAAGCCGTCCACGCCGACCCGTCCGTCCTCGACGCGCTGAGCGGCGACGCCCCCGTCTGGATCGTGGACCCGGTCGACGGCACCCGCCAGTTCGTCCACGGCGACCCCGGCTTCGCCACCCTCGTCGCCCTCGCCCACCACGGCGAGGTGCTCGCCTCCTGGACGTACGCGCCGGCCCTCGGCCTGATGGCGGTCGCCCGCCATGGCCACGGCGCCACGCTGAACGGCGCGCCGCTCGTCCCACACCCGGCCGTGCCCGGTGCCGCCCTCGAAGTCGCGATTTCCCACTACGACTTCACCACCGACGACCAGAAGCGGGTCCTCGGCGCCCTCGACGCCGAGGGTGTCGCCCCGCGCCCCTGCGGCTCGGCCGGCCTGGAGTATCTGCGCATCGCCCGTGGTGAGATAGCGGCGACCGCCTTCAGCTGGGAGAACGCCTGGGACCACGCCGCCGGACTGCTCCTCGTCCAGGAGACGGGCGGCACCGACGCCACCGTCGCCGGGGTGCCGTTCGCGCTCGCCGGGGGCAACGCCCTGCCCTTCACCGCGGCACGGGACGCCGAGGTGGCCCGGCGTATCCTCGGACTGCTGGCAGCCGCCAACTGACCCCCGCGGCGGCGGGGGCCGCACACGAGGGAGTGGCACAGGTGCCGAGAATGCTCGATGCCGTGGTGATCGGCGCGGGGCCCAACGGCCTGACGGCAGCGGTCGAACTGGCCCGCCGCGGGCTGGCCGTGGAGGTCTTCGAGGCGCGCGGCACCATCGGCGGCGGCGCCCGCACCGAGGAGCTGACCCTCCCCGGCTTCCACCACGACCCCTGCTCCGCCGCGCACCCCTTCGGCATCGGCTCCCCGGCGTTCGGCGCGATGCCGCTCGCCCGCCACGGCCTCGAATGGCTCCACGCCGACCTGCCGATGGCGCACCCCTTCCCGGACGGCACGGCCGCGGTGCTCGCCCGCTCCGTCGCCGAGACCGCCCGCTCCTTCGGCGCCCACGACGCCGGTACGTACCGCAGGCTCGTCGCCCCGTTCGTCGGCAAGTGGGACACGATGGCGCAGGACTTCCTGCGCACCCAGTGGCTGGGGCTGCCGCAGGACCCGGTGACGTACGCCCGCTTCGGGCTGACCGCGATGCAGCCGGTCACGCTGCTGGAGCGCCGATTCCGCGACGAGAAGGCCCGCGGTCTGCTCGCCGGACTCGCGGCCCACGCCATGGCCCCGCTCGGCGGCTTCGGCACCAGCGGCCTGGCCATGATGTTCGCGCTCGCCGGTCACGAGCGCGGCTGGCCGGTGGCGCGCGGCGGCTCCCAGGCGATCTCCGACGCGCTCGCCGGACTGCTGGGTGAGCACGGCGGCACCGTCCACACCGACTTCGAGGTCAAGCGGCTCGACGATCTGCCCCCGGCCCGCGCCTACGTCTTCGACACCTCGCCCACCGCGCTCGCCCGTATCGCCGGTCTGGGCAACGCCTACCGCGGCGTCAGGTACGGCCCCAGCGTCTTCAAGATCGACTACGCGCTCTCCGGCCCGGTGCCCTGGACCGCCGAGGCGGCCCGCCGCGCCGGGACCGTCCATATCGGCCCCACCAGCGGCGAGATCGGTGCCGCTCTCGACGCCGCCTCCCGGGGCGCGGACCCCACCGTCCCGTTCCTGATCACCACTCAGCCCAGCATCGTCGACCCCGGCCGCGCCCCCGAGGGCAAGCACACCTTCTGGGCGTACGGGCACGTTCCCAACGGCTGGGAGGGGGACGCGACCGAGGTCGTCGAGCGGCAGATCGAGCGGTTCGCCCCCGGTTTCCGCGATCTGGTGCTGGCCCGCGCCGTCGCCGGACCGCCGCAACTCGCCGCCCGCAACGCCAACTACGTCGGCGGTGACACCGCCACCGGTTCGGCCGCGGGGCTGCGTCTGCTGATCCGCCCCAAGCTCGCCCGCGTCCCGTACGCCACCGCGCACCCCGCCGTCTTCCTCTGCTCCCAGGCGACCCCGCCCGGCCCGGGCGTCCACGGCATGTCCGGCCACCACGCCGCCCGCTTCGTCTGGCGCCATCTGCGCGGCGACGCCCGCTGAACGACGCCTGAGCGCCACGGGGTCCGCCCGCGTGCCACACCGGTGCCGCCCCGCCCCGGGAGACCGGGCTCCCCGCCGAGCGCATACGGCTACCTTCGGATGCCATGCGCATCCTTGTCCTTGGCGGTACCTCATTCGTGGGCCGGGCCTTCGTGGCAGACGCCCTCCGAGCGGGCGCGGACGTCACGCTGTTCGGCCGGGGCCGGACGGGGCCCGAGCTGTTCCCGGGAGTCCCCCGGCGGCTGGGCGACCGCGACACCGGCGACTACTCAGCTCTACGGGACGGGCGGTGGGACGCGGTCGTCGACGTCAGCGGGTATGTACCGCGCCATGTCGGCCAGGCCATGGACGCGCTCGGCGACCGTGTCGGCAGATACCTCTTCCTCTCCAGCCAGGCCGTGTACGTCCGGACGGGCGTGGCCGCCGGGGCGGACGAGGACACCCCGCGCCGACCGCCCGTCCGGGACACCGAGGAACTGACGGAGGAGACCTACGGACCACTCAAAGTGGCGTGCGAGGACGCGGTGTTCGCCCGGTACGGGACGCGGGCGACGGTGGTCCGGCCGGGAAAGGTCGTGGGGCCGCACGATGTGCAGGACGGCGTCACCTACTGGCTGCGCCGGGCCGCGCGCGGCGGGCGGGTGGCGCTCCCGGGGCACCCGGAGCAGCCGGTCCAGGTGATCGACTCGCGGGACCTGGCCCGACTGATCGTACGGCTGCTCACGGACGACCGGCCCGGCGCCTTCCATGCCGTGGGACCGGCCGAGCCGACCACCCTGGCCGGGCTGATCCGCACCTGTGCGCGGGTCGCGGGCAGCAGCGTCGACCTCGTCCCGGTGCCCGCCGACGCGGTCTCCCGGCCGCTGCCGCTGATCCGGCCCGCACCGATGTGGCCGACCCAGCAGCGCGACCCGGCGCGGGCGCGGGCGGCCGGAATGCCCGCGACCCCGCTGGAGACCACCCTCGCCGACGTCCTCGCCTGGGACCGCGAACGCGGCGCACCGCCCCTGGACCACGGCCTGACCCCGCAGGAGGAGGCGCGCCTGCTGGCCGGGGCGTGATCCGGCCCGGCCCGCAGGCGCGCGCCCGGCTACGGCCCGGCCCGAGCCGCCCGCCCGGTGCTCCGGGGCGGTCGCTCGCACCGCCTCCGCCTATCCCCGGGCGGCGACGCGTTCGTAGGCCCGGGTGAGTTCGGCGAGGACACCGTCGGCCGGGAGGGGGTGGCCTTCCAGATGGGTGGCGCGGAGTTCGGCCATGAAGCGTGCGCCCAGCTCGGGGCCGCCGGCCGCGAGGAGCTGGGCGCGGATGGAGAGTTCCGGTGTGGTGGGGAGCCAGCGGGCGCCCCAGGCGCCCAGCTGGGTGAGGACCGGGACGAGTTGGATGGCCGCCTCGGTGAGCCGGTACTCGATCTTCTGCCGGTGGCTCGGATCGTCGTGCCGGGTCAGCAGCCCGGCGCCGGTGAGCTTGGCGAGGCGGGCGGCGAGGATGTTCGACGCGATGCCCTCGACGGAGTGGGTGAGCAGTTCGCGGAAGTGCCGGTGGCCGCTGAACATCAGGTCCCGCAGCACGATCAGGCTCCACCGGTCGCCGAGCAGCTCGACGGTGAGGTTGATCGGGCAGCCCGACTTTCCCGGCGGCACGGGCAGCCGTTCGGCCGATTCCGGTTGCGGGGTGTCCATGGCGGAGTACGGTACCACCGGTTGTTGTTTGCAATCGGATGCCGGGGTCGGCTCCGGCTCTTTGAGGAGGGCTCATGTCACAGCTGTTGCGGGTGCAGTGTTTCTGTGTGTCGCGGGACGGGTTCGGCTCCGGCGAGGGGCAGAGCCTGGAACGCCCCTTCGGCCATGCGGACCCGGCCGCCTTCTTCTCCTGGGCGGGCGCCACCGCGAGCTGGGTGAACCGCACGGACCCCGGAGGCACCCGCGGTCTGGACGACTACTTCACCCGTGATCACACCACCAACATCGGGGCGGAGATCATGGGGCGCAACAAGTTCGGCCCCCAGCGCGGCCCTTGGGAGAACGACGAGTGGCGGGGCTGGTGGGGCGAGACCCCGCCGTTCCGCACCCCGGTCTTCGTCCTCACCCACCACCCGCGCCCGTCCTTCACCCTGGCCGACACCACCTTCCACTTCCTCGACGCGACCCCGGCCGAGGCGCTGGCCCGCGCGAAGGAAGCCGCGGGCGAGCGCGATGTCCGCCTCGGCGGCGGAGTCGCCACCGTCCGGGAGTTCCTGGCCGCCGATCTCGTCGACACGATGCACATCGCCGTCGCCCCCGTCGACCTGCACCGCGGCGCACGCCTCTGGGAGAGCCCCGACGAACTCCTCGACCGCTTCCACCTGGAGAAGGTGGAGAGCCCCAGCGGCGTCACCCACCATCTGTTCTGGCGGCGCTGACCGGCGGCTCCCGCCCGTCGGTCTGACGCCCCGTCGTCCGGGAACCCGCGCGCGGCGCCGCCCGGGGGTGTGTCGAGCGGGGTCCGGGGCCCTGGTCCACGGAGAGCGGCGCGACACCCCCTAGGCTCCCGCCCATGAACGCCGTATCCGACGACTCCCAGGTCCCGCCCGCCTCCGGCCCCCGGCTGGTGCTCGTCCGGGGTGACATCACCGAGCAGCGGGTGGACGCGGTGGTGAACGCCGCCAACTCCTCGTTGCTGGGCGGCGGGGGAGTGGACGGCGCGATCCACCGGCGGGGCGGGCCGGAGGTGCTGGCCGCCTGCCGTGAGCTGCGGGCGTCGCAGTACGGGCGGGGGCTGCCGACGGGCCGGGCGGTCGCGACCACGGCGGGCCGGTTGCCGGCGCGCTGGGTGATCCACACCGTCGGCCCCCGCCACTCGCCGGACGAGGACCGGTCCGCGCTGCTCGCCTCCTGCTACCGGGAGTCGCTGCGCGTCGCCGACGAACTGGGCGCGCGGACCGTCGCGTTCCCCGCGGTGTCCGCCGGGATCTACGGCTGGCCGATGGCGGACGCCGCGCGGATCGCGGTGGCGACCGTCCGGGCCACGCCGACCGCGGTCGAGGAGGTCAGGTTCGTCCTCTTCGACGACCGGGCGTACGAGGCGTTCGCCGCGCAGGCGGCCTGACACCGCAGCGGCCGGGCCCGGCCGCGGACCCGGCGCCGGAGCTGCCCGGGGCCCGCGCCGCGGACCGGCCACGGCGTGCGCCGGCGCACGCTTCCCGGTGCCGCCCGCCACCGGGCGCCGCGGTACCGCCCCGCCACCCCCGTATGGCAGGGTCTACGGGGCCCGCACCGCGATCAGGAGTTTCCCCATGCCGCAGATCCTCGTCTCCTACGACGCGTCCCTGGACGACGTCCTCGACCGCCGGGCCTTCGCCCGGGAGCTGCACACGGCGGCGGCGGAGACCGACGAGGGCATCACCGTCGGCGGCTGCCGGACCCGCTTCCAGCGCGTCGAGGAGACCGTCATCGGCGACGACCGGCCCGGACAGGCGCTGATCCACCTGGAGTTCGCGATACTGCCGGGCCGCACCGAGGGCGCCAAGCGGGCGCTGGGCGCCGCCGCACTGCATGTGCTGCGCCGCCACACCGCCACGGTGCCGCCCGGCACGGTGGTGCACGCCTCGGTGGACGTCACCGAACTGGGCACCGCCTACACCGCGTACAAGGGCCCCGGCGGCACGGGCGCCTGACCCGCCCCTTCCCGGGCACCGACCGGACCACGAAAGGGACACCATGGCCGAGCTGTACCCGCCGATCGAACCGTACGACCGGGGCATGCTGGACGTCGGCGACGGCAACCTCGTGTACTGGGAGGTCTGCGGCAACCCGCAGGGCAAGCCCGCCCTCGTCGTGCACGGCGGGCCGGGCTCGGGCTGCACGGAGCGCGTGCGCCGGAACTTCGACCCGGCGCGCTACCGCATCGTCCTCTTCGACCAGCGCGGCTGCGGCCGCTCCACCCCGCACGTCGCCGACCCGACGACCGACCTGCGCGCCAACACCACCGCGCATCTCGTCGCCGACATGGAACGGCTCCGCACCCACCTCGGCATCGACCGCTGGCTGCTCTTCGGCGGCTCCTGGGGCTCCACGCTGATCCTCGCCTACGCCGAGCAGCACCCCGCCCGCGTCTCGGAGATCGTCATCCCGGGCGTCACCACCACCCGCCGCCGCGAGACCGACTGGCTCTACCGCGGCGCCGGCCGTTTCTTCCCCGAGCAGTGGCAACGCTTCCGGGAGGGCGTCCCGGCGACCGACCGCGACGGGGACCTGCTCACCGCGTACGCCGCGCTGATGTCCGACCCCGACCCGGCGGTACGGGAGCGGGCCGCGGCCCGCTGGTGCGCCTGGGAGGACAAGGTGCTCTCCCTGGAGCCGCACGGCGCGCCCGATGTGTACGGCGGCCGCCCCTCCGCGGCGCGGCAGGCGCTGGTACGGCTCTGCGCCCACTACTTCTCGCACGGCGCCTGGCTGGAGGAGGGCGCCCTGCTGCGCGACGCGGGCCGCCTCGCGGGCATCCCCGGCGTCCTCGTCCACGGCCGCCTCGACCTCAGTACGCCGCTGGAGACCGCCTGGGAGCTGGCCCGCGCCTGGCCCGGCGCCGAGCTGACCGTCATCGAGGACGCCGGGCACAAGGGCAGCGCGGCGACCCGGGACGTGGTCATCGGCGCGCTGGACCGGTTCGCGGCGGCCGACAGGGCGTGACCGGGCGCGGCGGACGCCGACATCAGCGGCCAGGGCGCGGCATCCGCCCCGGCAGACGCACGCCGATGTCGGATTTCCGCCAGCACCGGGCCTCCCGGAGGGCAATCCTGGAGACATGCACACCGACACCGAGAGCTGTCTGCGCGCCGTGCGGTCCAAGGACGCCCGCTTCGACGGCCGGTTCTTCACCGCCGTGCTCACCACCCGGATCTACTGCCGCCCCAGCTGCCCCGCGGTGCCGCCCAAACCGCAGAACATGTGCTTCTACCCGAGCGCCGCCGCGGCCCAGCAGGCCGGTTTCCGCGCCTGCAAACGGTGCCGCCCCGACGCCGCCCCCGGCTCCCCGCAGTGGGACGAACGCGCCGACCTCACCGCCCGCGCCATGCGGCTGATCGCCGACGGCGTCGTCGACCGCGAAGGCGTCCCCGGACTCGCCGCCCACCTCGGGTACAGCACCCGCCAGATCGAGCGCCAACTCCGCGCCGAACTGGGCGCCGGACCGCTCGCCCTGGCCCGCGCCCAGCGCGCGCAGACCGCCCGGCTGCTGATCGAGACGACGGCGCTGCCGATGACCGAGGTGGCGTTCGCCGCCGGGTTCGCCAGCATCCGCACCTTCAACGAAACGGTCCGCGAGGTCTTCGCGCTCGCCCCCGGTGACCTGCGGCAACGCGCCGCCCCCGGCCCGCACGCCACGGTGCCCGGCACCCTCACCCTGCGGCTGCCCTTCCGCCGCCCGCTCTGCCCCGACAACCTCTTCGGCCACCTCGCGGCCACCGCCGTCCCCGGCGTCGAGGAGTGGCGCCACGGCGCCTACCGCCGCACCCTCCGCCTCCCGTACGGCCACGGCATCGCCGCGCTCACCCCGCGCCCCGACCACATCGACTGCCGCCTCTCCCTCACCGACCTGCGGGACCTGACCGGCGCCATCGCCCGCTGCCGCCGGATGCTCGACCTGGATGCCGACCCGCAGGCGGTCGACGGGCAGCTGCGCCGCGACCCGGTGCTGGCCCCGCTGGTCGACGCGGCCCCTGGGCGGCGCGTGCCGCGCACCGCTGACGCCGACGAGTTCGCCGTCCGCGCCGTCCTCGGCCAGCAGGTCTCCACCGCCGCCGCCCGCACCCACGCCGGACGGCTGGTCCTCGCCCACGGCGAGCCGGTCGACGACCCCGAGGGCGGCCTCACCCACCTCTTCCCGACCCCGCAGGCGCTCGCCGGACTCGACCCGGACCAGCTGGCGATGCCCCGCACCCGCCGCACCACCCTCACCGGACTGATCGCCGCCCTCGCCGACGGCGCCCTCCATCTCGGCCCCGGCGGCGACCGAGCCGAGGCCCGCGCCCGCCTCGCCGCACTCCCCGGCGTCGGCCCCTGGACCGTCGAATGCATCGCCATGCGCGCCCTCGGCGACCCGGACGCCTTCACCCCCACCGACCTGGGCCTGCGCCGCGCCGCCGGCGCCCTCGGCCTGCCCGCCACCCCCGCGGCCCTCATCCGCCACGCCACCGCCTGGAGCCCTTGGCGCGCCTACGCCGTCCAGTACCTCTGGGCGACGGAGGACCATCCGATCAACATCCTCCCGTCCGCCTGACGCACGGGCCCGCACCCGCCCCGTACCCGACCGCACCCGGCACCACCACTCCGACCGACTGAGACGGCACGCCATGACCACGCCCCCGCCCACCGACCGCGCCCACACCGTCCTCGACGCCACGCCCGTCGGCCCGCTCACCCTCGTCGCCACCGGGCCCGCGCTCTGCGGCGTCTACATGACCGACCACCGCCACCGCCCGCCGCTGGAGACCTTCGGCCGCCGCGCCGACCCCGATGAAACGCCCTTCGCCGCCACCGCCGCGCAACTGCACGCCTACTTCCGCGGCGAGCTGACCGTCTTCGACCTCCCGCTCGACCTGGGCGGTACCCCGTTCCAACGCCGCGTCTGGGCCGAACTGGTCACCATCCCGTACGGGACGACCCTGACCTACGGGCAGCTCGCCGACCGCCTCGGCACGCCCTCCGCGGCCCGCGCCGTCGGCCTCGCCAACGGCCGCAACCCGGTCAGCATCATCGTCCCCTGCCACCGTGTCATCGGCGCCGACGGCAGCCTCACCGGCTACGGCGGCGGCCTCGACAACAAGCGCCGGCTGCTGGCGTTCGAGCGCGCGGAGCAGGACGGCGACGGGGCGCTCTTCCCGGTGGCCGAGGTGGGGTGACGGGGCGCTCCCGCAGGGGCCGCTCCCCGTAAGGGGCGGGGCGCCACCGGGCCCGGCGGTTCCCGCCCGCCCGGCGCGGTACGGGGCCGGGCGCTACCCGCCCACCGCCTCCCGCACCCGCGCCACCAGCTCCCGCGCCCGCTCCAGCGACCGGCGTAGCGGCTCCTCCTCGGTGCCGAGGCCGCCGAGCAGCGCGGCGGCGTCGCGGGCGAACCCCGGTGGCGTGCCGGGCAGCGCCGCGGCCGCCGCGAGGGCGCCTTTCTCGTTGAGGCACCAGACCCGGTGGTGCGCGTGGAGCGCCTGGACGAGGGCGCCGACCGCCCGCGACAGACAGAGCGCCGCGTGCAGCACATCGCCGCGCCCGGGCGCCTTCGCGGCCATCGCCACCGAGAACTCCGCGTCCCCCACGGCCCGCCCGCACAGCGCCGTCCGCAGCGCCTCCGGGTACTCCCGCACCGTCCGCCGCAGCTCCGTCAACTCCCCGGAGGGATCGGCCAGTACGCGCCCCAGCGCGACCTCACCCGGGTAGGCGGGGGACCAGAACCCGAGCGGGTGCCCGAGCTGTTCCCCGATCTCGTACCGCCCCTCGCGGCACTCCTCCCACACCCGCCGCACCCGGTCCACGTCCCGCAGAATCCAGTCCACGGACGCCCCGCCGCCGGCCGGTGGCAACCATGCCCCGCCGTTGACCCACGCACCCCACGCCCCCGGCGGGAACACCTCGACGGGCCCGCCGGCGACCTCCGCCGCCAGCGTCTCCAGGGCCGGTACGTCCACCTCGCCCCGGTAGTACACGCCCAGATCCCAGTCGGAGTCCGCCCGCTCCGTCCCCCGCGCCCGGCTCCCGCCGAGCATCACCCCGACGACCCCCGGCACCTCGGCCAGACGTGCGGCGATCCTGTCCATCACGACTCCTTGCCACGGGGGAGGGGGAACGAACGAGCCGTACCCCTTGCCCCGCAGGCGGCCTCGACGTCCTCGGGGGTGAGCAGCTCCAGCCGTGGTGATCGCACCATGGGGGCACCGTACGGTCGGCCTCAAGGAGCGCTCAACGGGTTTTTCCCGTCGGCGGGTTGATCCCCGCCCCGCCCCGGCCTCAGCCCCGTCATCCGCCTCCCCGGCACCCGCCCGTCCTCCAACTCCACCGTGCCCGTACCCCGTTCCAACGCATCGAGCGCGGCCCGGACCCGTAGCGCCGACGGGGGGTCGAGCAGCCGGGCGGCCTCCTCCCACGGGGCCATGCGCCAGGACAGCAGTTCGTCCTCCTGGAGGCGGATCGAGGCGAGCGCCGCGTCGTCGAGAACACCGCCGTCGAAGAGGTACGAGACCACGGGCGGCCAGCCGGGGCTGCGGACCCAGTCGACGGCGAGCAGGGCGCCGACCGCGACGTCCAGGCCGATCTCCTCGGCGGTCTCCCGGTGCGCGGCCTGGCGCGGGGACTCCCCGGCGTCCGACTCGACGGTCCCGCCGGGCAGCAGCCAGCAGTCCCGGTAGTCCGGCTCCACCAGCAGGATCCGGCCCGCCGCGTCCCGCAGGACGGTTCCGGCACCGGACAGCACCCGCGGCAGGCTCGCGATATAGGTCGCCTCATCCATCGTCGTCATGGCCGCGAGCATAGGAGAGACGCCCCCTCGTACGGGGCCGCGGACGCCGAAGGAAGCCCTGTTCGTGGTGGCTTTCGCCGGATAGGGTCGCACCGGCGCGACTGCCAGTTCGAAAGCAAGGGGAAACACGATGGCGGACGCAGCAAGGACAGCGGCACGGGTGCTGATCGCCGCGGACAAGTTCAAGGGCTCCCTCACGGCCGTCGAGGTCGCCGCGCACGTCACGGCCGGCCTGCGCCGCGCCGTCCCGGATCTCGGCGTGACGGCCGTACCGGTCGCGGACGGCGGGGACGGCACGGTCGCCGCCGCGCTGGCGGCCGGCTTCACCCGGCACGAGGCGCGGGTCACCGGCCCCACCGGCGCCCCGGTCACCGCGACCTTCGCCCTGCGCACGGACGGTACCGCGGTCGTCGAGATGGCCGAGGCGTCCGGCCTCCAGCATCTGCCGCCCGGCGTCTTCGCCCCGCTGACGGCGACCACGTACGGCACCGGTGAACTGCTGCGGGCGGCGCTCGACGCCGGGGCCACCTCGATCGTCTTCGGCGTCGGCGGCAGCGCCACCACCGACGGCGGCGCGGGCATGCTGGCGGCGCTCGGCGCCCGCCTCCTGGGCGCGGACGGCGCCCCGGTCGGCCCCGGCGGCGGCGCCCTGCGCTCCCTGGCCACCGCCGACCTCTCCGGCCTCGACCCCCGGCTGGCCACCACGGAGATCGTCCTCGCCAGCGATGTCGACAACCCGCTCACCGGCCCCAAGGGCGCACCCGCGGTCTACGGCCCGCAGAAGGGCGCGAGCCCGGCCGACGTCGCGGAGCTGGACGCGGCGCTCACGCACTACGCCGCCGTCCTGGAGCGGACCCTCGGCGCCCGGGCCGCGGAGTGCGCCCAGGCGCCCGGCGCGGGCGCGGCCGGCGGGATCGGCTACGGCGCGCTGGTCGGTCTCGGCGCCACCTTCCGGCCCGGTATCGACGTGATGCTGGAGGTGCTGGGCTTCGCGCCCGCGCTGGCCGGGGCGACCTTCGTGATCACCGGCGAGGGTTCGCTCGACGAGCAGACGCTGCACGGCAAGGCGCCCGCCGGCGTCGCCGCGGCGGCCCGGGCGGCCGGGCTGGAGGTCGCCGCGGTCTGCGGGCGGCTGCGGCTGACCCCCGAGGCGCTGGCCGCCGCCGGGATCCGGCGGGCGTATCCGCTGACCGACCTGGAGAGCGACCCGGAGCGCTGCATGGCCCAGGCGGGCCCGCTGCTGGAGCGCGCCGCGGAGCAGCTCGCCCGCGATCTGCTGAGCTGAGCCGGGCACCGCACACGACGAGAAGGAGCCCCGGGCGGATCGCCCGGGGCTCCTTCTCGTCGTACGGATGCGCGGTTACGGCAGCTGGGCTGCGCGGGCCTCGCGGCGGTTGTCGCGGAAGGTGTTCACCCGCCGGGCCGTCGCGAAGAGCGGGATCATCGCGCCGAGGACGATCTGCAGGGCGCAGCCGGTCTGCAGCAGCCGCTGGCCGGCCGGGGCGTCCAGCGCCCAGGCGGTGAGCATGCCCATGCTGAGCACGATCCAGCTGAGCATCGCCACGGCGAGACGGCCACGCGGCTTCGGGTACTCGACCCGGCTCACCATCAGCCAGGCCACCCCGATGATCGCCAGCAGCGTCGGCAGAAACGGCAGCTCCAGCAGGACGATGGCGACGACGGTCAGCGCGCCGAACGGTCCGGGCATGCCCTGGAACATTCCGTCGCGCATCGGCACGCACGAGAAGCGCGCGAGCCGCAGCACCACGGCGAGCAGGACCACGACCGCGGCCACCACCGACACCTGCTGGTTCGCGTCCTGCGCGACCATGCCCCAGGTGACGACGAAGTAGGCGGGGGCGAGACCGAAGCTGATCAGGTCGGAGAGGTTGTCGAGCTCGGCGCCCATCGCGGAGGCCCGCAGCTTGCGCGCCACGAGTCCGTCGAAGAGGTCGAAGACCGACGCCAGCAGCATCAGGATCACGGCCATCGCCGCGCTGTGCCGCGCCATGCCGCCGTCGTCCATGCCCGTCAGATGCGGGATGAGGACGCCGGTGGTCGTGAAGTAGACGGCCATGAAGCCGCAGATGGCGTTGCCGAGGGTGAGGGTGTCCGCTATCGACAGCCGCGTGGACAGCGGGATGTCGACGTCACCCTCCTCCTCGTTCTCGGGCGCCCAGCCGGCTTGGGTTTCCGGATCAATCACGGTCAAGACGAGTCACCCCCGCGGTGGTGGCCTGGCCGACCTCGACCGCCGCCTCGACGCCTTCCGGGAGGTAGACGTCGACGCGGGAGCCGAAGCGGATCAGACCGATGCGTTCGCCCTGCTCCACCTTGGTGCCCTGCGGCACGTAAGGCACGATGCGGCGGGCCACCGCACCGGCGATCTGGACCATCTCGACGTCACCGATCTCGGTGTCGAAATGCCAGACGACGCGTTCGTTGTTCTCGCTCTCCTTGTTGAACGCCGGCACGAACCCGCCGGGGATGTGCTCCACGGACGTCACGGTGCCGGCCAGCGGCGCGCGGTTGACGTGGACGTTCAGCGGGCTCATGAAGATCGCGACGCGGGTGCGTCCGTCCTTCCACGGCATGATGCTCTGCACCACACCGTCGGCCGGGGAAATCACACGGCCCTGAGCGATCTCGCGCTCGGGGTCGCGGAAGAACCACAGCATGCCCGCCGCGAGAGCGGTGGTGGGCACGGCGACGGCGGCCCAGCGTCCCGAGCGACGGGAGCGGGCCAGGCTGACCGCTGCCGTTGCCACGGTCGGGAGGAGCCACGGCGACGCTCCGCGCGCGAGGCGGACGCGGCCGCGTGGTGCAGAGGATTGGCTGTGGGGCATGGATGACCTTCGTAGCGGAGGATGCCGCGTAGTGGTTACGGGGGACGGCGGCTTTCCGGGGATGCTATCGGTTACGAGCGGCAACTGGCCAAGAGCCAGAGCCAATCCGTGGCCGAACAAGGATGACGCGGTGTGATCTTCGTCTAGATGAAATGCGGGCAAAAGGGAATTTCACCCCTGGATTCGGTACTCCTCCAGTAGCCGCCGACCGATGATCATTTTCTGGATCTCGGCGGTACCTTCACCGATCAGCAGCATCGGGGCCTCGCGGTAGAGGCGCTCGATCTCGTACTCCTTCGAGAAGCCGTAGCCACCGTGGATGCGGAATGCGTCCTCCACCACCTCCTTGCAGTACTCGGAGGCCAGGTACTTCGCCATGCCGGCCTCGAGGTCGTTTCGCTGCCCCGAGTCCTTTTTGCGTGCAGCATTCACCATCATCGCATGGGCCGCTTCGACCTTTGTCGCCATTTCTGCCAATTTGAACTGAATGGCCTGGTGCTGTGCGATCGGCTTGCCGAAGGTGTGGCGCTGCTGTGCGTAGTCGACGCCCAGCTCGAAGGCGCGCCGGGCGACGCCGCAGCCGCGCGCGGCGACATTGACCCGGCCGACCTCGACGCCGTCCATCATGTGATAGAAGCCACGCCCGCTCTCACCACCGAGCACCCGGTCGGCCGGGATGCGCAGGCCGTCCATGATCATTTCGGTGGTGTCCACCCCCTTGTAGCCCATTTTCTCGATCTTGCCGGGAATGGTCAGACCGGGACGGACCTCGCCGAAGCCGGCTTCCTTCTCCACCAGGAAGGTCGTCATGGACTTGTGCGGCGCGGTGCCCTCGGGGTGCCCCTCGTCGGTCCGGCAGAGCACCGCGACCAGGGTCGACGAGCCGCCGTTGGTCAGCCACATCTTCTGGCCGGTGAGGAGGTAGTCGCCCCCTCCGTCGCGCACCGCCTTGGAGGAGATCGCCGAGACGTCCGAGCCCAGTGCCGGTTCCGACATCGAGAAGGCGCCGCGGACCTCACCCGTCGCCATCCGGGGCAGGAAGTACTCCTTCTGCTCCTGCGTGCCGTGCTGCTTGAGCATGTACGCCACGATGAAGTGGGTGTTGATGATGCCCGACACGCTCATCCAGCCGCGGGCGATCTCCTCCACCGTCAGCGCGTAGGTGAGCAGGGACTCGCCGAGGCCGCCGTACTCCTCGGGGATCATCAGCCCGAAGACGCCCAGTTCCTTGAGGCCCTCGACGATCCGCGTCGGGTATGCGTCGCGGTGCTCCAGCTCCGTGGCGACGGGGATGATCTCCTTGTCCACGAAGTCACGGACGGTGGCGAGGATCTCCCGCTGGATGTCGGTCAGGCCCTCGGTCTGTGCGAGACGGGACATGTCTACTTCTCCTTCCGGGCCGCCGGGGCCTTCAGCTCGGGGCGGCCGGGCTGCTCGCCGCCGCGCTGTGCGATGTACTCCGCGGTCGGCACCATGACCTTGCGCCGGAAGACGCAGACCAGCGTGCCGTCCTGGTTGTAGCCCTTCGTCTCGACCTGGACGATGCCGCGGTCCGGCTTGGAGCGCGACGGCGTCTTGTCGAGCACCGTCGTCTCGCCGTAGAGCGTGTCGCCGTGGAACGTCGGCGCCACGTGCTTGAGCGATTCGACCTCCAGGTTGGCCAGCGCCTTCCCGGAGACGTCCGGCACCGACATGCCCAGCAGCAGCGAGTAGACGTAGTTGCCGACGACGACGTTCTTGCCGAAGTCGGTGGTCTCCTCGGCGTAGTGGGCGTCCATGTGCAGCGGGTGGTGGTTCATCGTCAGCAGGCAGAAGAGGTGGTCGTCGTACTCGGTGACCGTCTTGCCCGGCCAGTGCTTGTAGACGTCGCCGACGGTGAACTCTTCGTAGGTACGGCCGAACTGCATCGTGCTCACTCCTCCGGAGCTTCGGGCGGGGATGTACGGGTGGCGCGGGCCCGCGCCGGGGTCATGCGGGGACCTCCAGAGGAGCGAGCCCGTTCGCCGTGCGGATCTCGTCGACGATACGGCCGATGATCTCGGTGATACCGAAGTCCTTCGGGGTGAACACCGCGGCCACCCCGGCCTCCCGCAGCGCGGCCGCGTCGGCGGACGGGATGATCCCGCCGACGATGACCGGCAGCTCCTCGGCGCCGGCGCGGGCCAGCCGCGCCAGGACGTCCGGGACCAGCTCGGCGTGGGAGCCGGAGAGGATCGACAGGCCCACACAGTGCACGTCCTCGGCGACCGCCGCCGCGACGATCTGCTCGGGCGTGAGCCGGATGCCCTGGTAGACCACCTCGAAACCGGCGTCGCGGGCGCGCACCGCGATCTGTTCGGCGCCGTTGCTGTGGCCGTCCAGACCGGGCTTGCCGACCAGCAGCCGCAGCTTGCCGGTGCCCAGATCGGCGGCGGTCTTCGCGACCTTCTCGCGGACGAGGGCCAGCGGGCTGCCGTCCTCCGCCGGGACGGCCAGCGGAGCGGAGGAGACGCCCGTGGGTGCCCGGAATTCCCCGAACACCTCCCGCAGCGCGCCCGCCCACTCGCCGGTGGTGACCCCGGCGCGGGCGCACTCCACGGTGGCCTCCATGAGGTTCTCCGTGCCGGCCGCGGCCTCCTTGAGCAGGTCCAGGGCCTGCTCGACGCGCGGGAAGTGGAACGGCTCGCCGCGTCCCTGGCGGTCGGCCAGCTCCTCGCGGGTGGCCCGCCAGTCGGCGAGTGCCCGCACGACGCGCGCCTCGACGGCCGGGTCGACCGTCTGGACCGCGGTGTCCAGGTCGGCGGTGAGCGGGTTCGGCTCGGTGGACTCGAAGCAGTTGACGCCGATGATCTTCTCCTCGCCGGACTCGATCCGCGCCCGCCGCTCGGCGTGCGAGGAGACCAGCTGCGCCTTGAGGTAGCCGGACTCCACGGCGGCCATCGCGCCGCCCATCTCCTGGATCCGGTCGATCTCCGCCCGGCACTCCGCGACGAGCGCGTCCACCTTCGCCTCGACCACGTGCGACCCGGCGAACAGGTCCTCGTACTCCAGCAGATCGCTCTCGTGGGCGAGGACCTGCTGGATACGGAGTGACCACTGCTGGTCCCAGGGGCGGGGCAGGCCCAGCGCCTCGTTCCACGCCGGGAGCTGGACGGCCCGCGCGCGGGCGTCCTTCGACAGCGTGACCGCCAGCATCTCCAGGACGATCCGCTGGACGTTGTTCTCCGGCTGCGCCTCGGTCAGGCCCAGCGAGTTGACCTGCACGCCGTAGCGGAAGCGGCGCTGCTTGGGGTTCTCGATGCCGTACCGCTCGCGGGTGATCGTGTCCCACAGGCGGCCGAACGCCCGCATCTTGCACATCTCCTCGACGAAGCGGACGCCCGCGTTGACGAAGAAGGAGATACGGGCGACGACCTCACCCTTGCGCTCCTCCGGGACCTGCCCGGAGGCGAACACCGCGTCCAGCACGGCGATGGCGGTGGACAGCGCGTACGCGATCTCCTGGACGGGGGTGGCCCCGGCCTCCTGCAGGTGGTAACTGCAGATGTTGATCGGGTTCCACTTCGGGATGTGGTTGACCGTGTACGCGATCATGTCGGTGGTCAGCCGGAGGGAGGGCCCGGGCGGGAAGACGTGCGTGCCCCGCGACAGGTACTCCTTGACGATGTCGTTCTGCGTCGTCCCCTGGAGCTGCCCGATGTCCGCGCCCTGCTCCTCGGCGACCACCTGGTAGAGCGCCAGCAGCCACATCGCGGTGGCGTTGATGGTCATCGAGGTGTTCATCTGCTCCAGCGGAATGTCCTGGAACAGCCGCCGCATGTCGCCGAGGTGGGAGACCGGGACGCCGACCCGGCCGACCTCACCCCTGGCGAGGATGTGGTCGGGGTCGTATCCGGTCTGCGTCGGGAGGTCGAACGCGACCGACAGCCCGGTCTGCCCCTTGGCGAGGTTGCGCCGGTACAGCTCGTTGGACGCCTCGGCCGTGGAGTGCCCGGCGTAGGTCCGCATCAGCCACGGACGATCCTTCTGACGCTCAGTCATGGTTCTGCAACCGCCTATCGGTTCGGACAGTGCGACGGCGCGCTCCGGCCTGGCCGGAGGCGCGCTCAGGCGTCGCGGAAGAGGTTGATCGCGTCGAGGTGCTTGGCGCGCATCTCCGTGTCGCGGACGCCCAGCCCCTCCTCGGGGGCGAGCGCGAGGACGCCGACCTTGCCCTGGTGGAGGTTGCGGTGGACGTCGTACGCGGCCTGGCCGGTGTCGTCGAGGGAGTACACCTTGGAGAGCGTCGGGTGGATCTTGCCCTTGGCGATGAGGCGGTTGGCCTCCCACGCCTCGCGGTAGTTGGCGAAGTGCGAGCCGACGATCCGCTTCAGCGACATCCACAGGTAGCGGTTGTCGTACTCGTGCTGGTAGCCCGAGGTCGAGGCGCAGGTGACGATGGTGCCGCCCTTGCGGGTGACGTAGACGGAGGCGCCGAACGTCTCGCGGCCCGGGTGCTCGAAGACGATGTCGACGTCCTCGCCGCCGGTCAGCTCGCGGATCCGCTTGCCGAACCGCTTCCACTCGCGCGGGTCCTGCTCGTGCTCGTTCTTCCAGAACCGGTAGCCCTCGGCCTTGCGGTCGATGATCGCCTCGGCGCCCATCTTCCGGCAGATCTCCGCCTTGTCCGCGCTGCTCACCACGCAGATCGGGTTGGCGCCGCCGGCCAGCGCGAACTGGGTGGCGTACGAGCCGAGCCCGCCGCTGGCGCCCCAGATGAGGACGTTGTCGCCCTGCTTCATGCCGGCGCCGTTGCGGGAGACCAGCTGGCGGTAGGCGGTGGAGTTGACCAGGCCCGGGGCGGCGGCCTCCTCCCAGCTGAGGTGGTCCGGCTTCGGCATCAGCTGATTGGACTTGACCAGCGCGATCTCGGCGAGCCCGCCGAAGTTGGTCTCGAAGCCCCAGATCCGCTGCTCGGGGTCGAGCATCGTGTCGTTGTGCCCGTCGGAGGACTCCAGCTCCACGGAGAGGCAGTGCGCGACGACCTCGTCGCCGGGGTGCCAGGAGTTGACGCCGGGGCCGGTGCGCAGTACCACGCCCGCCAGGTCGGAGCCGATGACGTGGTACGGCAGGTCGTGGCGCTTGGCGAGCGGGGAGAGCTTGCCGTAGCGCTCCAGGAAGCCGAAGGTCGACAGCGGCTCGAAGATCGAGGTCCAGACGCTGTTGTAGTTCACGGAGGACGCCATGACGGCGACCAGCGCCTCGCCGGGGCCCAGTTCGGGCAGCGGGACGTCCTCGACGTGCAGGGACTTGCGCGGGTCCTTCTCGTGGGTGGCGAGTCCGGCGAACATCTCGGTCTCGTCCTTGTGGACGGTGACCGCGCGGTAGGACTCGGGCAGGGGCAGGGCGGCGAAGTCGTCGCGGGTGGTGTCGGGCGCGAGGATCGCGTCCAGGATGTCGTTCACGGTGTGCCTCCGGCGAAGCTCGTTCAGAACGGCTTGAGGGAACGTCGGGGGTGGTGCGGGCTGCGGATGAGGGGTCCGCGGATGTCGGCGCCGGTGAGCGCGGTGTGCCTGTGACGCAGGCGCCCGAACGGACGGCCCTGACAAGGCCGTTGGGACATCCGGCACACGGGGTGGGGTGTGTGCCGGTCGCTCGGACCCCCTCAACGTATGACACCGGGTGTCAGTGAACAAGACACTGAGTGCCATAAATTTCTCTCAGATGAAAGAAAGTCCTCACATCTGAGCGATGATCGTTCAAAGGGGCCCGCGGGCGATGGATGATCGATCAACGGGCCCTGTGGATGCGCCTTGCACATGCGGCGGATGCGCGATGATCGCGCAGATCGCTCCGCGATCCGGACATGCCGCGGCCCCCGCAGACCGGACGCGCGGCGGCGTCGGATCCCGGGGGCCGGGGGAGCGGGCCCGGTGTCCGGGCGGGGGCGGGCGGTGCCCGGAAGGTCAGCGCTTCTTCAGCGCCCGCTCGATGGTCCTCATGACCTCGTCCAGCGGGGCGTCCGTCCGCGCCACCGTGACCAGCACCTCGCCCTCGCGGGAGACCGCCGCGGGTGCGCTCTCGCCGGCGTCGGTACGGCCCGCGCCGATACCGGTGCCGAAGGTCTCCCGGACGATCTCGAAGGCGTGGTCCAGCTGGGTCTCCACATCGCCCTGCGCGCCGGCCCGCAGCCACCGCCGCAGCACGTGGTTGTGCGCGGTGACCACCGCCGACGCGGCGACCTCGGCGAGCAGCGGATCGTCGTCGCCCTCGCGGTGCGCGCCCTCGTCGAAGTGGCCCAGCAGATAGCGGGTGAACAGCCGCTCGTAGCGGGCCACCGACGCGATCTCGGCCTCCCGGAGGGTGGGTACCTCGCGGGTCAGGTGGTAGCGGGCCACGGACACCGCGGGGGACGCCGCGTACATCCGCATGACTTCCTTGATACCGCGGCAGACCGTGTCGAGCGGGTTCTCGTGCGCCGGCGCCGCGTCGAGGACCGCCGCGGCGCGCACCAGGGTGTCGTCGTGGTCGGGGAAGATCGCCTCTTCCTTGGAGCGGAAGTGGCGGAAGAACGTCCGCCGGGCGACACCGGCGGCCGCCGCGATCTCGTCGACCGTGGTCGCCTCGTAGCCCTTGGTCGCGAACAACTCCATGGCCGCGGCCGAGAGTTCGCGGCGCATCTTGAGTCGCTGGGCCGCCGCGCGGCGGGCGCCGGGAGTACTGGTCTCCGGGGTGTCGGGGGACGGGGAACGAGCGGGCTGGGACATGTGGGGACGGTACTTCATATTCCCGCGGCCCGTGGCATTCGGTGCCACCCGCTCCCCGCTGACCTGGGGCGGACCGCCCGAAGGCGCCAGCAGCCCGCCCCACCGGTCCCGGTCAGCGCCGGGCGTACTCACGGAAGCCGCGGCCGGTCTTGCGGCCCAGGCAGCCCGCGGCGACCAGGTGCTCCAGGAGCGGCGCCGGAGCCAGCCCCGGATCGCGGAACTCCGCGTGCAGCACCTTCTCGATCGCCAGCGAGACATCGAGCCCGACGACGTCCAGCAACTCGAACGGGCCCATCGGGTAGCCGCCGCCCAGCTTCATCGCCGCGTCGATGTCGTCCGGCGTCGCGTAGTGCTCCTGCACCATCTTCACCGCGTTGTTGAGGTACGGGAAGAGCAGCGCGTTCACGATGAACCCGGCGCGGTCCCCGCAGTCCACCGCGTGCTTGCGCGCCGCCGCGCACACCTCCCGGACGGTGGCGTGCACCTCGTCGGCGGTCAGCACCGTCCGCACCACCTCGACCAGCTTCATCGCCGGCGCCGGGTTGAAGAAGTGCATCCCGATGACGTCCTGCGGCCGGGACGTGGCGCGGGCGCAGGCGATGACCGGCAGCGACGAGGTGGTGGTCGCCAGGATCGCGCCCGGCTTGCAGACCGCGTCCAGGGTGGCGAACAGCTCCTGCTTGACCGCCAGGTCCTCGGCCACCGCCTCGACGGCGAGATCGACCTCGGCCAGCGCGTCCAGGGAGCCCGCGGGTGTGATCGCGGCCAGCGCGGCGTCCCGCTCCCCGGCGGTCAGCCGGCCCTTCTCCACCGAGCGGCCCAGCGACTTCGCGATCCGCGCCACCGCCCGCTCCGCCTTCTCCTGGCTACGGGCCGCCAGTACGACATCGAAGCCCGCCTTCGCGAAGACCTCGGCGATCCCGGACGCCATCGTCCCGGACCCGGCGACACCGACGGCGCGCACCGGCCGCCCGGCGCCGCGCCCGCCGCCGCCCGCCGGGGTCTGCGCGTCCGGCACGACGGTGGCCGAGCCCGGCGCCTCGTACGTGTAGAAACCGCGGCCCGCCTTGCGGCCGGTCAGCCCCGCCTCGGCGAGCTGGCCGAGGATCGGCGCGGGGGCGTGCAGCCGGTCGTGGGATTCGGCGTACATCGCCTCCAGGACGGTGCGGGCGGTGTCCACACCGATCAGGTCGAGCAGCGCCAGCGGGCCCATCGGCAGACCGCAGCCCAGCCGCATCGCCGCGTCGATGTCCTCCCGCCCGGCGTACCGCGACTCGTACATCGCGGCCGCCTGGTTGAGGTAACCGAAGAGCAGGCCGTCGGCGACGAAGCCGGGCCGGTCGCCCACCGCGATCGGGTCCTTGCCCAGGTCGCGGGCGAGCTGGGTGACGGCGGCGACGGCGGTCGGCGCGGTCAGCACCGAGGAGACCACCTCGACCAGCTTCATCGCCGGCGCCGGGTTGAAGAAGTGCAGCCCGAGAACGCGCTCGGGGTGCCGGGAGTCGGCGGCGAGCCGCGTCACCGAGAGGGCGTTGGTGCCGGTCGCGATGATCGTTTCCGGGCGCACCACCGCGTCCAGCGCGGCCAGCACCTCCTGCTTGAGCGCCTGGTCCTCGGGCACCACCTCGATGACGAGGTCGGCGTCGGCGGCGGCCCGCACCTCGGGGAAGGTGCGGAACCGCGCCAGGACCGACTGCCGCTCCCGTTCGGTGATCCGGCCGCGCTCGACGGAGCGGGCGGTGGCGGCGGCGAGGGCGTCCGCGGCGGTACGGGCGGCGGCGTCGTCGGTGTCGACGCCGATGACCTCACGCCCGGCGCGGGCGAGGATCTCGGCGATCTGGCTGCCCATCGTGCCGAGGCCGATGACGGCCACGGTCGTCAGAGGCGGCGTGTCGCCGGACAGGTCGGAGGAGCGATCTGGGGTGGACTGACGGTCCATCGAGGGACTCCCGAGGGTGTTCCCCCGCGTACGGGGGAGAGTGACGACTGAGGAGTTGCGCCCGGCGGCGCGGGCGGCGTGCGGCGCTCACCACGGCAGGCGTACGCGCCGGGGCGGGCCGGACACCGCGGGCGGTGCGGGGCGGCGAGGTGCGGGTGCGCGGAGAGGCGGACGGCAGGCCCTGTCCCGGGGCCGTGCCGTGCTCTCCGTAACGGTGTCGCGTGAAAGACCGGGCCGGGCGTGCGGACCGGGTGGTGCTCACCGGATCGACGTACTGCGGGCGGCTGCGTCACCAGGCCGCCGGAGCAGGGGTGCTGCTCGTTCCCCGAGGTTAACCGGTGGGTAACCGCTGGTCCAGGGGTAGGGCGGGGCTTGTAGCGTGGCGCGGGCCACAGCGGGCGGGCCCGGCGGAGCCATCGGCCGGTCGGCGGGAGAGAGGGCGGCAAATGGAAGAAGAATTCCACGATTTGACGGACCGGGTGCGTGCCGAGCTGCGCACCGCCGACGATCTGGCGGCCTACGAGCGACTGCTCGGCCTCGCCCGCCGCGGCAGCGCCGCCGCCCGCGACGAACTGGCCGCCGTGCTGGTCGCGGTGGAGCGCCCGCTGTGGGCCCGGGAGATCGCCGCCTTCGTCCTCGGCTGCGCGGGCGACACCCGCGCCTTCGAGACGCTGGTCCTGCTGCTCAACTACCGCGACCCGGTGCGGTGCGCCACGGCCGCCCACGCCCTGGCCCGGCTCGGCGACCCACGCACCGCCCGCGCGGCCGCCGCCCTCGCCACCAATCCGCTGCGCACCGCCTACGCCCTGCACCCCGTCCGGCTGCTGGCCGAACTGCGGGCCCCGCAGTCCGTACCGGCGCTGATCGCCACCCTGGAACGGCTGACCGCCCCGCACGCGCCGTACTGGCGCGTCGCCCTGGCCTGCGTCGAGGGCCTGGGCGCCCTCGGCGACCGGCGCGCGGTCCCCGCCCTGACCACGGCGACGGGCCACCCACGGCTGGCGGCTGCGGCTGCGGCGGCGCTGGCGCGGCTCGGGGAGCCCGGGGGAGCGTGACGAGCGGGCGTACTCTCGGCTCATGCCTGCCAACTTGGGCGACCGGCTCAGGGAAGTCCGCAAGCGACGGGGCAAGACACAGCACGAGTTGGCCCGCGATTCCGGTGTGTCCTTGTCGGCAAGCGGTCGAGACGTTGGTGGGCGTCCGCGACGCCGCTCCGGAGTGGCTGCCGAACCAAGCGGTACGCCCGTGACATCCTCGGCCGCGTCATGGCCGGACGACGGACCCTCACGGGGAAATGCGCGCTCTCGCCGACGCCGTGGGGCTGCCGGTGTAACGCCTCGTGGCACTTACCGCCGGGCGCGGGCAGGACTGCCATTACTGCTGGTCGGAGGGGTCTCTAGCGTCGAGTGGCATGACAACCAAGCCGATCGGGGACTGCCCCCGCCCTGTTGATCTGCCGCTACGGATGGACCGCGAACCGGCCCCGGTCGAGGGTGCGGGCAGTGTGCCGAACTGGCTGCCATACGGTCCCGGGCGCGTGCCGGGGTGACCTGTCGGCTGTCGCCGACGGCAACGTGCTCATGAACCGGCACTTGCGGAGGCATCAGTGATCCCCCGGGAGAGCGGAGCCGCACCGGTGGCCGGGGCACGGTCGTTGCTGACGCTCCGCGTGTCCCGGGACGGCGGCCGCACATGGAGCACTGAGAAGGTCATTCGCGGTGGGGAAATCTGCCTCCGATGACGTCTGCCGTGTGGCCGCCGTGTAGCTGCCCCAGATGCGGTAGGCGTACGTAGCGCCTGTGTCCGTTGGAACGGTCGCGTCTTGGTGAGGGTGAACGGAACAGCCGGGCAAAGCCGGTGGCGCGGCTTCGCCCGGGGCTGGCCGGTGAGCGTGCACGGACCTCGTGAAGGGGCGCTTGACCGGGGGCCGACCGGCCCAGGCATGAGACGACGCCCCCCGCCGCCTCACCCCAACATCCGCCGATACCGCAGCTCAGGGACGGGAACACCGTCCATCTCGTCCGTCTGTTCCGTGCCGTCCGGGGTGAAACCGGCGCGTGCGTAGAACCGCCGGGCGCGGGTGTTACCGCGCACCACCCACAGGCGGAGCTCGCCGAATCCGGCCTTGCGGGCGTGCTCCAGCGCGGCGGTCATGAGGGTGCGGCCGATTCCTGTGCCGATCCGCTCCGGCGTGACGTACAGGGCGAACAGTTCGCCGACGGGGGCGGGCGCGGGGCCCGGGCCGTCCGGTGTGGGGCCCACGCACGCCCAGCCGACGACCGTGCCCGCCCGCTCCGCCACCAGATCGAGGACCGCGGGCGACCGCCGCCGCAGCCGGGCCCGCTGCGCCGCCGCCTGCTCCGGGATGCTCAGCGCGTCCAGATACGCCCGCGGCATCAGCCCCTCGTACGCCGCCTGCCAGCCACGTACCCGCACCGCGGCGACCACCTCGGCATCGCCCTCACCCATCTCCCGGACGCGCACCGGCGCCCTGCGCTCTCTCGTCATGCCGGGACGGTAGGGCGTCCGGGCGGATGGGGCATGTCCTTTTCCGGTGGCCCGGTGGCCCGGTGGCCCGGTGGCCCGGTGGCCCGGTGGCCCGGTGGTCCGGTGGTCCGGTGGGAGGCGGAGGGTGAGCGGGGCGAGCCGCCAGGGGGCCTTTTTGTTTTTCCGGGGCGGACTTGGGGCCGGAGCTATGGAGCCAGGAGCCGCCGGCCCGCGCGCCACGGCGCGGCCGACGGCTCCCGCCGCCTCATGGTGATTCAGCGGCCTACTTCCACCAGCCGCTCCAACTGCCGCCGATGGAACGCTGGTTGTGCCACATCTCGCCGTCGGTGCCCCGGGCGCTGACGTCGAGCGCCCGGGAGTCGGGCTGGTACTTGCCGAGGTGGGCGGGGCCCGTCCAACTGCCGCCCATGGACTGCCAGCCGCCCCAGTTGCCGTTGCCGTCGGTCCATCGGGTGTACATCGCCGTGTCGGTGCTGATGGCGAACTCCTGGCGCACGCCGTCGTCGAACTTCCAGCCGGCCACGGTGAACTCGCAGATGACAGGGAGCCCCGCCACCTTGCAGTCGCTGGCCTGCGCCGGAGCCGCGGAGACGGCGATACCGGCCACTGCGGTGGCGGCGAGCAGCGCCGCCTGCACCTTCTTCAACATGATCGGCCTTTCGGTGGTGTTCCGATGCCCCGGAGCATCGGGGCGGAAGACGGGTGGGGACATCCACTCCCGCCTTCTGTCACCCTCCCGCTCGGAGCTGGCGCTTCTCTCACGTTTCGCTGATGCGCCTCTTGCCCCAATCCCTGCCTGCCCTGCCGTACACCTGGAGGGGCCGGCGAGGGCTTGCCGGTCCGCTGTACGCCGGGAGCGGCGCGACGTCTACCGGCCCGGGACGAGTTTCGGAGACGAAAGCGCGCGGGGTGGTCATGCTCGGCAAGTCCGCTTGCCGCCGGAGGAGCGCATCCATGGGTTCCGTGCCTACGCCTCGGCGGTTCAGGGGAAGAGGGCGCTCGTTTGATTGGTTCGGTTGCGGCGGATTTTGGGCGGGTGGCCCCGGGATGGTTGGCTGAGCGCGCACCGCGGGACCGCGCTGGGCAGGACCGCGCCGAAAAGTGGAGGACAGCACACATGGGTCAGGTCGAGGCCGTCACCGAGCGGGAGATCGCTGCGGACCCGGAGGACGTGTTCGACGCGCTCGCGGACTACACCGGCACCCGCGGCAAGCTGCTGCCCGAGCAGTTCAGCGAGTACGAGGTCCGTGAGGGCGGCGACGGCAAGGGCACGCTGGTGCACTGGAAGCTCCAGGCGACCAGCAAGCGGGTCCGCGACTGCCTGCTGGAGGTCGACGAGCCGACCGACGGGCAACTCGTCGAGAAGGACCGCAACTCCTCCATGGTCACCACCTGGGTGGTCACCCCGGCGGGTGAGAAGCGGGCCAAGGTCGTCGTCACCACCACCTGGCAGGGCGCCGGCGGTATCGGCGGCTTCTTCGAGCGGACCTTCGCCCCCAAGGGCCTCGGCCGGATCTACGACGCGATTCTCGCCAATCTCGCCACCGAGACGGAGAAGTGAGCGACACGGCTTCCGGCGGCGTACGCTGCCGCTGATCCGGCGGGCCCGCGCACGGGCCCGCCGGGCACCACGCTCCGGCGGTGGGTTCCCGCGCCTCGTGCAGGGCGCGGGAACCCACCGCCGGTTTCCGTGCGGTGTCCGGGCCGGACGCCGCCGCGGGTCAGCCGCGTGGCCGGGGTGCGGCCCCGGACACCTGGAGGGCGAAGTCGAACGTCGCCTCCTTGCCGTCGCCCGCGTCCCGCACGTTCATCAGGAGCGCCGGGTCGAAGATCGGGTCGGTGTTGTTGCGCGGCTCGCCCGGGAAGTAGAGCTGCGTGGTGAGGATCGGGCCGCCCGGTGCCTGGACCTTCACATGGAGGTGGCGGGTGCGGCCCGGGTAGAGCCCCGGCACGATCGTCGTCAGGGTGAACCCGCCGCGTGCGTCGGTGAACTGGTGGCCCCGGAAACGGAATCCGGTGTTGTCGTAGGCGCCGCCGTCGTCCGCCTGCCACCAGTCCAGCAGGACGTCGGCGAGCGGGGTGCAGGACAGCCCGAAGACGAAGCCGCTCACCGTCAGCGGTGTGCCCTGGGTGCCGGGCTCGACGAGTGAGTCGCGCAGCGGGGAGTTGGGCTTGAAGTACGGGCCCTCGATCTGCGGCGGCGTCGGGTCGTCCCCGTCGTCGCAGTAGGGCGTCGGGGCGAGCGGGCCGTCGGCCGGCTTGCGGTCGCGGGCCAGCGCGACCCCGCCGAGCAGCATCGTCGCCGGTACGGCCGCGACGGCGGCCCTGAGCACGTTCTTCCGGCTGATCGGACGCGAGGGCCGGTCGGCACCACCGTCCGGTGCGGCGTCCGGCCGGAGGTCCTGACTGCGGTCGTCTTCCATCGCGCGCTCCTGGGGGAGAGGGGTGGGGGAGAGGGGAGTCCGGTGGGGGTGACGGCGAGGGCCGTACGGAACGGATCGCTGCGGGCGGCGGGCGTCCCCGCCGTCCCGCCACATGGTCCGGACCATGTGGTGCGGGCCGATGACGACAGACGGTAGGGCAGACGGCGCGGGGCGTTCGAGGGACTGGACGCGGGGGTCATGGTGAATTCCGCAGCTCGGTCCCCCCGGACCGCGGCCCGCCGTGTCCCCGCTCCGTTCCGGACGCCACCGGCCCGGCCCCCGGCCGGGGTCACGCCTCCGCGCCCTCCGGCGCCGTCGTGCCGCCGGTGGCCCGGCCCCGCGCCGTACCGCTCGTCGCGCGGCGGAAGTCTCCGGGGCTCACCCCGGTCTCGCGGCGGAAGAAGCGGCAGAAGTAGGCCGGGTCGGCGAAGCCCAGCCGGGCGGCGACCTGGGCCACGCTCAGGCCGCTGCCGGACAGCAGGCGCTTCGCCTCGACCGTCTGGGCGTGCCGGATCAGACCGCCCGGCGTCCGCCCGGTGCTCCGCTTGACCACCTCGGTCAGATGGCCCACCGAGACGCCCAGCTCCTCGGCGTACGAGCGGACCGTGCGGCCCGCGGCGCCGGGGCGGGCCAGCAGGGCGGCGAACTCCCGGGCCAGTGGCGGCGTCCGGCCGGTGCCCGGCGCCGGGCCGGACGCGCCGGGCAGCCGCAGCGCCTGGGCGATCAGGATGTGCAGCTGCGCCTGGAGCACCGAGGTGAAGCCGTCGGCCCGCTCGCCGTGCTCCCGGACCATCTCCGCCACCAACGACGCGATCCGCGGCGCCGCACCGGCCGTCACCCGCAGCCCCGGGCAGCCGCCGAGCGTCGCCAGCGCGTCCCGGTCGCCCGGGTGCGCCAGCAGGAAGTCCTCGGTGAAGAGGATGACCCAGCCGTGCAACTGCGCCACCTGCTCCCAGTGATGGACCTGCCCCGGCACGATCACGCTCAGCTCCGGGGGGCGCAGCGGTCGCCGGACCAGGTCCACGACATGGGCGCCGCGGCCCCCGGTGACGTAGGCGATCTCGTGGAACGAGTGCCGGTGCGGGAAGCTCGCGCGGGCGAGCGGGCCGATCGTGTCGAACGAGCCGATCGCGAAGGGGAGGAGGTGCGGCGTGGGCACATCGAGGCGGTGCAGGGGCACCGGATCGTCGTGGCGGGGGCCGTCGTTGACACCGCCGCGCGGGACGAAGACGTCGGGTGCGGGGCCCGCCGCGCGGCCACCGCGCGCCGGCCCGGCCTGTTCGCTGCGTCTGGGCACGCCCTCACCCTACGAACCCCCGCAAGGCCCGGAGCCCGGCCAGCGAACCACCCCCGGTCGGCCAAGAGCACGTAAAAACACGGGAGTTGACCGGGGGCCGTACGCCACCGGGCGCGGAGGGGCCCCCGCGCCCGGTGTGCGTCGGGCGGTGCCGCCCGGTGGCCGGATCAGGTCGGCACACTCCACTTCTGCGCCGGGTTGCCCGAGCAGTTGGCGATCTGGACGCGCGTGCCGTTCGAGGCGTTGGCGGCGCGGATGTCCAGGCACTTGTTGGCCGGCAGATTCACCAGGTCGTGCGGGGCGCCGGAGAAGATCCACTGCTGCGACGGACGGCCGTTGCAGTCCCACAGATGGATCAGCGAACCGTCCGACGTGGCGTTGTCCGCGACGTCCATGCACTTGCCGTACGCGCGCACCGTGCCGTCCGACGCCATCGTCCAGCGCTGGGCGGGCATGCCGTTGCAGTCGTGGACCTGGATGGGCGTGCCGTTGGCGCGGTTGCCGTTGGCGACGTCCAGGCAGATGCCGTTCATCCCGGTGATGGTCCCGGTCGGGCCGGTGACCTTCGGCGACCGCGCCGGGTGCTGCTTCGCCCCGCCCGTGGACGGCGGGTCCGCAGCCACCCCGCCGTTCCGGCCAGGCGCCGGCGGGTTCGGGGTGTCCTGGGTGTGCGGCGGGGGCGCCTGGCGCGCGGGCCGCCCGGCCGGGGGCGCGTCGTCGTGCTTCCTGCCGGGCGTCTCCGTGGCCTCGGCCTTCTTCGTCGCGCTCGGCGACGGCTCGGCCTTCTTCGACGCCTCGGGCGACGGGGTGGGCACCGCGGCGGCGGCCACCCGGGTGTCGTCGGCGCTCATCTGCAGCCCGCGCTGGGCCAGCGGCCCGAGCACCACGGCTCCGGCGACCAGCGCGACGGTCGAGCCGAGCGCGATCCACACCCGGCGCTCGGGCAGCAGCCCGATCCGGGTCCGGCCCGGGTCGCGGGCGAACGTACGGGAGAAGCCGCCGGGCGGCTCCTTCGACGGGGGGTTGGGGGAACGGGGGTTGTCCGGTGGCACGGGGACCTCCGAGTAGAAACGGACGGGGAGGGAGGAAGGCTTCAGAGGGTGAGGGCGCTCTCCGGGAGATCGAGCGGGGAGAGCTGCATCAGGACGTCGGCGTCCGGCGCCGCCAGCTCGGAGACGCGCATCGCCTGCCGCTCGGTCATCTCCTGGAAGACCTGACGCGCGGTGCGGCCGTTGCCGAAGCGGACGGTCCGCGGGATCGCCGCGAAGTGGCCCGACAGCGCCTGGCGCGCCTCGTCGGTCAGCTTGTACGCGTGCCGCTCCGCGTGGTGCTCCACGATGTGCACCAGCTCGTCGGAGCTGTAGTCCTCGAAGAGCAGGGTGCGGGAGAACCGCGAGGACAGACCGGGGTTGGAGCCGATGAAGCGGTCCATGTCGTCGGGGTAGCCCGCCGCGATGACGACGACCTCGTCGCGCTGGTCCTCCATCAGCTTCACCAGCGTGGCGATGGCCTCCGTACCGAAGTCGTTCCCGGCGGTGGCCGGGGCCAGCGAGTACGCCTCGTCGATGAAGAGCACCCCGCCGCGCGCCCGGTTGAACGCCTCGGTGGTCTTCGGACCGGTGTGGCCGACGTACTCACCGACCAGCGCGGAGCGGTCCACCTCCACCAGATGCCCGACGGCCAGCAGCCCCAGCGCCTTCAGCAACCTGCCGTACAGGCGCGCCACCGTCGTCTTACCGGTGCCGGGGTTGCCCGCGAAGACCAGATGGCGGCTGAGGGGCGGCGCCGGCAGCCCGGCCTCGCGGCGGCGCCGGACCGTCTGCATCAGCTTGACCATGCCGCCGACATCGCGCTTGACCCGCTCCAGCCCGACCAGTTCGCCCAGCTCGGTCAGCAGGTCCTCCAGCGACTCCGGCTCCGCCTCGGGCGCGCCCTCGTCGGCCAGCTCCTCGGTCTCCTCCGGCTGCCCGGCGCCGGACGCCGGGCCGGGCGGCTGACCGGACGCGCCGGGCCGGGCGGGCGCCGCCGGGCCGGGGCCCGCGGCCGTCGCGGTCGGCAACGCCGACTGCTCCACACCGTGCGCCGTGCAGTCCTCGAACACCGGGGCGGCGCCCTCGGCGGTGCCCAGGTCCTGGGCGCAGTCGAAGACCCGGCAGCGGACGAAGCGCGGCTCGGCCCGCTCGCCGATGTGCAGCGCGGGGAAGGCGGTGGCGCGGATGTCGCAGTACGTGAAGGTGCCGGACGCGTCGTCGCCGACGAGGACGCCGTTCTTCCCGGCGGTGTCGATGCGCACGCCGGTCACCGCGCAGTCGGTGTCCTTCCACAGCACCAGCGCGGTGCCGCCGGCCCGGAAGACCCCGCCGCCGTCCATCCGCAGCCGGGCACCGCCCGCGACCGTCACGCCCGCGCTGCCGACGTCCGCGATCCGGGTGCCGGTCAGCCGCGCCCGCGCGCCCGGCCCCAGCTCCACACCGGCCTTGCGCTGTCCGGCGACCGTGCTCTCCGTCAGCTCCGACTCCTCGGCCGACAGCAGCCGTACGCCGCTCTCACCGCCCGTGATCCGGCAGCCGGTCAGGGCCACCGCACCGGCCACCGCCACCTGTACCCCGCACATCGCGGCGTCGCTCAGCGTGGTGTCCGCGGCACGCACCCGCGCCTCGTCCGTGACGACCAGCGCATGCTCCTCGCTGCCCGTGATCCGGCAGCCGGTCAGCTCACCGCGGGCCCGCTCGCCCAGGTGCAGCGCGCTGAAACCGCTGCCGGAGACCGCACAGTCCGCCAGGGCCAGCGCGCTGTCGCCCAGCGCCAGCGCGCCGTTGGCCGCCGGGGCCACCACCCGGCAGTCCCGCGCGGTCAGCCGGGCGCCGCCGCCGGTGACCAGGCCGCTGCCGCCCGGCGTCGCGATGCGGCAGCCGGTCATGTCGACCCGCGCCTCGTGCTCGGCCTGCGCGCCGGAGCCCGCGGCGCCCTCCACCAGACAGTCGTCCAGCAGCACCTGCGCGGTGTCCTGTGCCAGCAGGCCATGACGGCCCGGACCGGTCAGCCGGGCGGCGCGCACCGCCAGCCGGGTCGCGCCCCGGGCACGCAGCGCCGACCCCGAACTCCCGGTGATCCGCAGCCCGTCGGCGACCACCCGTGCGGTGCCCGACAGCACCACACCGATGCCGTCGACCGAGGTGATCACGGTGTCCTCCAGGCGCGCCCGGCCGTCGCCGCTGACATGCAGCGCGGCATGGCGGGCGCCGTGCAGCCGGGTGCGGCGCAGCAGCAGCACCCCGCCGGTCGTCGGATCCTGGAGATCCTCCACCAGATCCGCGCCGAGCGCGCCGTGCAGCGCCGCCAACCGGGCGGCCTCCTCGGCCGGTTCGGCCTCCGGCGCCTCCGGCGCCTCCGGCGCCTCCGGCGCGTCGGGCCGGCCCAGCACCTCGATCCGGCCGTGGCTGAGCGCGCACTCCTCCAGCACCAGCCCGGCCGCGTCCTCGACCCGCACCAGCGCCTCCGCCGGATCGGTGCCCTGGAGCGTCAGCTGCCGTACCGCGCAGTCCGGTGCGGCGACGCTCAGCGCCGGGCCGTGCGCCGGACGGATCTCGACGGTGCCGGGCCCCTGTTCGGGGACGAGCACCACCCGGCGCTCCAGCCGGACGTTCTCCGGGTAGGCGCCCGGCGCGACGGCGATCACCGCGCCCGCGGGGACGGCCGCCACCGCGTCGGAGATCGTCCGGTGGGCACCGCGCCCCCGGGCGGCGACGCGGTACACGGGGTTCGTCATGACGTGCTCTCCTGCGGGTCGTGCGGGGCGGGACCGGGCTGCTCCGGGGCGGGCTGCCGCCACCACGGCGGATCGGCGTCCCGCAGCGCGGGGGTGAGGACCAGCCCGCCGAACATCTTGTCGGCGAACTTGCTGATGCCGCCCACCAGGAACAGGTCCGCCAGGCCCTGCCGATGGTAGAACCTGCCCGCGGCCGACTGCTGCAGCAGTGTCTTGCCCGCCCCGAAGGTGAGGCCGCCCGCGAGCCCCGACGCCATCCCGAGCCCGCCCTCGCGCAGCGCGTCCGCCCCCGAGAGATGGACGAGGTTGCCGTTGGCGTCGTACACCCCGAAGATCGCGGCGCTCGCGGCGCCGGTGACGAAACCGGAGACCAGACCGGAGGCGATGCCGACGCTGAAGTCGTACGTACCGGCGCGCCAGCGGGTGACCTTCTCGTTGCCCGCCCACTCCGTCGACCAGGTGTCGTCGGAGGCCGGGGGCCGGGCGAACGGTTTGCCGGAATCGACGTTGCTCATCCCGGTCTTGAGGGTGCCGCCGCGCCCGGCCATGTTGTGCAGCCCGCTCACGCCGATCTTCACGGTGGAGCCGACCGCCGCGCCGAACGCCGCCTTGGCCACGTCCGTCCAGCTGAACTCCCGTCCCGAGATCTCCGCCGCGACGGCGTTGACGATCAGGCCGACGGTGAAGTCGAGCGTGAACTCCTGGATGAACTCCACCAGCGCCTGCGTCGCCGCCTTCTGGACGAACGGCGTGTACAGCGATTCGCCGTTCACGGTCTTCGACCACTCGAAGCGGTTCGGCTCGCGCAGCATCCGGCTGCCGCCTCGGAACTCGGCGGCCCAGCCGCGGAAGTCGTTCTCCCGGCCGGCCAGCGTCATCCGGCCGAAGCTGTCCTTCTCCCAGACGTACCCGGCCATCGTCCGCTCCGACAGCAGCGTGGTGCCGTCGGCGCCGCCGTAGCGCCGCCACTGCTTGTTCCACGCGTCGGACTCCAGGAACGTCCCGTCGTCCAGCGCGGTACGCGTCCGCACCGCCACGCCGTTGTCGAACTCCCGCCACTCACCTGCCTTGTACTCCGCGTCCGGTGTCGCCCGGTGCTCGCGGACGCGGAGGGACGGGTCGCCGAAGTGGTCCTGGAACGCCGAGCCGGAGCGCGGCACCGGCGGGATCTCCTGGACCACGTCGCCACCGGCGCTGTCGCGCCACAGCGCGCCCTTGCGCCAGTCGTCCAGCGGGTTGCCGCGGGCATCGGTCCAGGTGCGGATCCGGCCGCCGGTACCGTCGCCGAACTCCAGGATGTGACCGTCCTTGCCGGTCTTGTTCCAGTGCCACACCGGCGGCTCGCCGTCGCGTCCGGCCACCCGCCAGGCGTCGACGAACGTGCCGTCGTCGAGCACCCGGTGATCGCGGATCAGCCGGCCCGCGGCGTCGAAGTCCTGGTACGAGGAGCCGTCCCAGTACCGGCCGGTGCCCCCGCCCGCCGACTGGACCCGGACACCGGACTCGCCGCCCGCCTCCCAGGTGATCTTTGCGGCGCCGGGGCGGCCGCCCGCGGTGACCTCGATGCCCGCGCCGCCGTCGCCGCCCGGCCAGGTGTCGCGGCGCGCCACGATCTCGCCGTGCTGGTCGGTGCGGATCCAGTCGTCGCCGGGCCCGGCCGCCACCGCGTCGTCGGCCGCGGCGCGGGGCGGGGTGCGGTACTCCACGACGGTGCCGTCGGCGAAGCCCTCCCGCGCCACGCGCCACTCCCCGGCGCCCGGTGTGAACCAGTCGCCGTCGGCCGCGCCGGGGCGGTAGCGGTCCTGCCACACGAGCCCGCCGTGCCCGCGGTCGCCGCCGCCGGTGCCGGTGAAGTCGTCGGGGTGGAAGGTGCGGTGGCCCTTGAGCCCGTCGTCCCCTGCCGACCAGGGCAGATAGCCGTCCCGGGCGGTGGCGCCGGCCGGCAGCTCCACATCGCCGACGGTCAGCTTCGAGCCGTCGGAGAGCGTGGAGGTGGCGCGGACGACGGTGCCGTCCGAGGCCACGTCGAGCGTCGAGCCGTCCCGGCCCACCAGCCGCACACCGGTCGTCGCGGGCGCGTCGGCACCGGCCGGCGTGGACTTCCAGGTGTGCACCTGGAAGCCGTTGTCGGCGCTGAGCCAGCCCTTCCCGGCGAAGGTGCGGTGCTCGACGGAGGAGAGCAGCTGACGGACCCACGACGGCGGGCGCTGCTCCATGAGGCGGTGGGTCTCCAGGAAACCGCCGTCCTTCAAGGTGGTGCCCGCGGCGTTCTCCTTGCCGTGCGCGGAGTGCGAGACCCAGTCCCGCTTCAGGGTGCCGTCGGCCGCCATCTCCCGCTGGACGTACCGGCGGTTGCTGTCGGCGTGCAGCCGCCCGAACCGCTCGTGGACGGTCTCGGTGAGCCCGGTCCGCGGGTCGGTCAGGGTATCGGTCCAGCCGCGCCCCGGGCTCCACGTCCGCTCGCCCTGGGCGAGGTGCCGGTACTCGGCGTCGTAGCGGTGCCAGGTGGTGGGGCGGCCGGTCAGGCCCTGGGTGAGCGGGTTGCGGTCCAGTTCGGCGAGGACATGGCCGCCGTCGGGGTTCTCCCGCCAGTGCCGTACGCGGGTGGTGCCGTCCATGTCGTACCAACTGCGGCCGCTGGTGCCGAAGTGGCGGTGGCCGTGGCGGCCGGCGGTGCCGTCGGCGAGGATCTCCTGCCAGTCGCTGCGCTGGTGGCCGAAGCGGGCGAAGCCGGTGGCGCCGGTGGGCCGCTGGGCGTCCAGATGGCCGCCGCCGGGCAGCGGGCGCCGCTCGAAGACCTCGGCGCCGCTGTGGCTGAGCAGCTGCACCCGGCCCTCGCCGAGGCCCTTCTCGCCGACGGTGCCGGAGTCGAACCACCTCGCGGTGGCACCGTCCGCCCGCTCCGCGGCGCCGGGCACGACCCGCTTCCAGGTGGCCTTCGCGGCGTCCGCGCGGTCGGCGGGCGGCGCCGGGAAGTCCACCTCGAAATGGTGGCCGGGGAGCGGTGCGCCGTGGTGGACGACATTGATCCGCATCTTCTCCGGGCTGCCGTCCGCCCGGTACAGGGTGAACTCGCCGCGGCGCAGCGGCCCGGAGCCGTTGACGCGGAACCCGCCACCGGGCTGCCGGACGACGTGGACGCCGGTGGCGTCGAGGTGGGCGTCGAGCAGTTCGTCGGAGCCCGCGCGCAGGAACCGGCCGCCGGGCGCGTCGGCGAGCCGCACGGCGTCGTACAGGTGGTTCCCGGCGCCGTCCGCGACGTGGAAGGTGGTGCCCTCCGGGGTGACGACACGGGTCACCGTGCCGTCCGCGGCGACCAGCCGGAACCCGCCGTCGCCGTCCTCGACCCGGAAGCCGCCGCCGGGCCGGGCGCGGGCGGTGAAGCCCTCGGCCCGCCGGAGGTCGGCGCCGAGGACATCCACCGCGCCGTGCGCGTACGACCGCAGCGACTGCCCGGCGGCGCCAGGGGCGTCCGGGAGGCGCAGCGCCCGGAACTCGAAGGCGCCGGAGGCGTCGAAGACGTGCACCGCGGTGCCGTCGGTCACCCGGAAGCCGTCGCCGTGCACGGCGACGTCGGTGCCGGGCAGCGGGGTGCCGTCGGCGGTGTGCAGCGGTCCGGACGGGGCGGGCGCCGCGCCGCCGGGCCGGGTGAGCGGCCGGTGGACGAAGCGCGTCGCGCCGTCCGCGTCGGTCAGCCGCACCAGGTCGTGCAGGTGACCGCCCTGCCGGTCGAAGACCTGGTGGCCCTGGGCCGTGGAGACGCGGAGGTGGTCGCCGTACGCCTCGACGCGGGCGCCCGGCACCGGTGTGCCGTCGCCGAACCGCAGGACAGGGCCGTGGGGCGTCTCCACCACCGTGCGGTAGAGCGTCAGCCCCTCCGGGGTGTGCAGCGACACCGCGCGCGGGGCGCCGGTGCCCGCGGGCGCCCCCGGCGGCGGGGCGCCGTGCGGCGGCGCGGCGGGCGGCGGCGCCTGGTGCACGGCCGGCGCCGGCGGCGGGGTGTGGACGGCCGGGACACCGGCCTGGTCCAGGGGCTGCATCTCGTGCCACTCGCCCGGCCGGGTCGAGCGTCCGGCGCCGCCCACCAGCCGGGGGCGTTCCTTGAGGGAGGCGTCCAGGAGGTCGTCCAGCCGGGTGCGGACCGTGTCCGGGTCCATGCCGTGCGCCCGGAACGCGTCCCGGGCCTCGTCGAACCGGGTCTGCGCGGTGTGCAGATCGGCGCGGGCCCGCTCGCCGACGCTGGGGCCGTGCGAGGAACCGTCGGTGCGCCCGCCCTGCGTGTCGAGGTGGAACCGCGCCTGATCGAGGTCGATCTGCGCCCGTTCGACCTCCGTCCAGGCGTCGACGCGGGCCCGGACGGCGTCCTCGGAGTCGCCGGGGCGCCGGAAGACGTCGAGCCGGGCCTCGGACTCGCGCACCCACGCGGCGTCCAGCTCCGCGCCGGTCGGGCGGGAGGCGTGGACGGAGGGGACGGTGCCCTCCGGGAGCTTGCCCGCGGCCTTGGCGCTGAGGCCGCCGGCGGGGCCGTCGCCCGGGTGGTGGCCGCCGGTGGACGGCGTGAGGCCGTCCACGGCACCGGTCGCGGGTGCGGACGGTGCGCTGTGCGAGGGCTCCCAACTGGCGGGCTTCGGCAGGTTGGTGAACTCGTCCGCGTTGTGCAGCACGCCGCCGCGCAGGTCCGCGGCGATGGCGCGGAAGTCCGTACCGCTCCAGCTCTTCGCCATCAGCTTCGCGCCGTCCGGGCCCGTGAGGGTGAGGCCGACGCGGTTGTCGCCCGGCTGGTGGGTGACAGTGATGGTCAGTTCGTCGGGGGAGCCGGGCTTGCTGACGGTGAAGGTCTTCACCAGCCCGTCCTCGCTGAGCGACGGGCGCACGGTGACGTCCTCGAAGCCCCGCCACCGGACGATGGAGGACTGGTCGAAGGCGCGGCCGAAGTCGGCGAACGCATCGCCCGACGGCAGTCCGGGCCACTCCTGACGCATGACCGCGGCGAAGTCGTCCGGGGAGATCGCCTCGGCGCGCACCGGCACGACGGTCAGCCCGCTCTCGACGCGCGTGGGGCCGGTGCGGATGAGCGTCGTCGGGGGGAGGGTGATCTCCCACTGGTCGGGGCTGCGCGGGATCGGGGCACCCGAGGCGACGTGGTCGAAGTGCGGCGGATAGGCCATGGCGAGCTTGCCGTGGCCCGCCGGGACCTGGATCTCGAAGACGACACGGTTGCCCAGCTCCAGGCCCTTGGCCCATTCGTGCTGGAACTCGAAGGTGTTGGACGTGGAGATCGGCAGCCGCTCGGTGAAGGTGTGCGCCGACTGGCTCGCCGGGTCCATGGAGACGCCGCGGTAGACCGTCAGCTCCTTGTCGGCCCCCTCGAACAGCAGGTCCTGCGTGGCGCGGTGGAAATTCCGCACGCTGTTCAGGAGCTTGTCGTCCGCCGCCCCTGGCTTGAGGAAGCCGCCGTAGCCGCGCTTGGAGGTGAACGAGCCGCCGATGACGTCCCGCATCAGCGCGGCGAGCGCCCCGTCGGCCTGCGCGCGGGCGAGGTGGCGGTGGGCGACGTCGACCAGGGCGGTCCAGTTCTCGGCGGCTGCGCCGCTGAGCCCGGCCGCGGCCGGCGGGGTGTCGGTGCGGGGCGCCGGGACCGGCGGCGCGTCGTGGAAGGCGCCGTCGGACCAGAGATAGCGCTGCGGTCCGGAGGAGGTGGCGACGACGATGTGGCCGTCCTCGACCTTCGTCGGCAGGCCGTGGCCACCCGCCGGGTCCGTCAGCGGCGCCGGGCGGGGCCCGTCGAGGTGCGGTGTGGTGGTGACGGTGGACCCGTCGAGCGGACCGCCGCGCAGGACGATGTCCTCGCCCGCCGGGGTGAGCCGGTTGCCGAAGCCGACCCGGTAGTGCCAGGTGCGGACGGTGGCGCCGCCCGGCGCGTCCAGCAGATCGACATGGAACTGCTTGTTCCGCGGGCTGAAGTCCTCGGCGTGCATCACGAGCAGACCGCCCGCGTCGTCCCCGCCGCGGAACTGCGGCATTCCGCCGCGCGGCGCCTCGACGACCGTGCCCTTGCCGAACGGCAGCTCCTTTTGGTGGGGCCCCAACTCGTCGCCGCTGCCACCGGGCAGCCGCGGGCGTTCCTTGAGTGAGGCGCTCAGCAGATCGTCCAGCCGGGCGCCGACCGCGTCCGGGTCCATACCGTGCGCCCGGAAGGCGTCCTTGGCGAGATCGAGGCGCTGTACCGCCGCCTCGTGGCCGAGCCGCGCGTGCTCGCCGACGGTGAAGCCGTCGGAGCCACCGGCGCCGTTGCCGCCCTCGGCATCGAGGTGGAACCGCGCCCGGTCCAGCTGCTTCTGCGCCCGTTCGACCTCCGTCCAGGCGTCGACGCGGGCCCGGACGGCGTCCTCGGAGTCGCCGGGGCGCCGGAAGACGTCGAGCCGGGCCTCGGACTCCCGGGCCCAGAGCGCGTCCAGCTCCGCGCCGGTCGGGCGGGAGGCGTGGACGGAGGGGACGGTGCCCTCCGGGAGCTTGCCCGCGGCCTTGGCGCTGAGCCCACCGGCGGGGGCGTCGTCCAGGTGGAGGCCGCCCACGGAGGGGAGGTCGCCGGCCGCGCCGGGCGGGCGGTCCCAACTCCCCGGCTTCGGCAGGTTGCTGAACTCCTCCGCGTTGTGCAGCACCCCGCCGCGCAGATCCGCGGCGATATGGGTGAAGCCGGTGCCGCTCCAGCTCTTGTCGAGCAGCTTCTCGCCGCCGGGGCCGGTGAACGTCACCCCGACGCTGTTGCTCCGCGGGCTGTGGGTGACAGTGACGGTCAACTCGTCCGCGTACCCCGGCTTGCCGACCGTGAAGGTCTTCACCAGCCCGTCCTCGCTGAGCGAGGGGCGCACGGTGACGTCCTCGAAGCCGCTCCAGCGGACGATCGAGGGCTGGTCGAAGGCGCGGCCGAAGTCGTCGAAGGCGGTGCCCGACGGCAGGCCCGGCCACTCCGCCTTGATGACGGCGGCGAAGTCGTCCGGCGCGATGGCCTCGGCGCGCACCGGCACGATCGTCAGGCCGCTGCCCGGATCGACCCGGCTCGGCCCGGTACGCACCAGCGTCGTCGGGGCGAGGGTGATCTCCCACTGGTCGGGGCTGCGCGGCGCCGGGTTCGCGCCGTGGTCGAAGTGCGGCGGGTACGCCATCGCGAGCTTGCCGTGATCGGCCGGGACCTGGATCTCGAAGACGACGCGGTTGCTCACCACACCGTTCTTCGCCCACTCCGGCTGGAAGTCGAAGGTGTTGGACGTGGAGATCGGCAGGCGTTCGGTGAAGGTGTCGGCCGCCTGGCTCGCCGGGTCCATGGAGACGCCGCGGTAGACCGTCAGCTCCTTGTTGGGCCCCTCGAACAGCAGGTCCTGCGTGACGCGGTGGAAGTTCTCCACCTTCGCCAGCAGCGCCCCGTCCTCCAGCTTCGACGGGATGACGAAACCGCCGTAACCGCGCTTGGAGGTGAACGAGCCGCCGATGACGTCCCGCATCAGCGCCGCGACCGTGCCGTCGGTGTCGGCCCGCCCGAGGTGCAGCCGGGCCACGTCGATGAGGGCGTTCCAGTTCTCCGCGTACCGCCCGGTCAGACCGGCGGCCGCGGGCGGCGCGCCGGTGTGCGGCGCGGGGACCGGCGGGGCGTCGTGGAACGTGCCGTCGGACCAGAGATAGCGCTGCGGACCGGACGGCGAGGCGACGACGACATGCCCGTCCTCGATCCTCACCGGCCAGGCGTGCCCGCTCGCCGCGTCCACCACCGGTGCCGCCGTGGACTTCCCCAGCTTCGACGTCGTCGCGACCGTGAGCCCGTCGAGCGGCCCGCCGCGCAGCGCGAGGTCCTCCCCGCCGAGGGTGAGGCCCAGCCCGCGCTGGTAGTGCCAGGTGCGGACGGGGCTGCCGCCCGGTGCGTCCAGCAGCTGGACGCTGAACCGGGTGTCGGCGGCGCCGCCGTGGACGACCAGCCGGTCGCCGAACTCCTCGGCGCCCGCGAGCGTCGGCACCTGGCGGCGCGGGGCCTGGACCACCACCCCGTCCAGCCCCGGCAGGTCCTTCTCGAACCGGCCGCTCGCCTGTGCGCCGCCGAGCAGCCGCGGGCGGTCGGCGAGCGAGAGGTCGTCCAGGGCGCGCAGCTCGTGCGCGACGGTGTCCGGGTCCATGCCGAGCTGCCGGAAGCTGTCCCGGGCGTGGCCGAGCCGGTTGGCCGCCGCATCGAGGTCGATCCGGGCCTGCTCGCCGACGGTCGGGCCGCCCGAACCGCCGTCCCCGCGGCCGCCGTGCAGATCGAAGTCCAGCTGTGCCCGGTCGAACTCCCGCTGCGCGCGCTGCACCTCGCCCCAGGCGCCGACCCGCGCCTCGACCACGTCGTCGGAGGCGCCGGGGCCGCGGAAGACGTCGAGCCGGGCGTCGGACTCCCGTGCCCAGATCGCGTCCAGCTCCGCGCCCGAGGGACGGGAGGCGTGTACGGCGGGGTCCGGGAGCCGGCCCGGCGCACCGTGCGCCTCGGCGGCGCCGGGGGAGCGCGGCACCTGCGCATCCGCGGAGCCGTGCCAGCCGTCGGGCAGCGGCAGCGGCTTCATCACCTCGTTGTTGTGCAGCACCCCGCCCCGCAGGTCCTGCCCGAGACCGCGGAACTGCTGCTGGTCGAAGGTCCGGTCGGAGAGGAGTTTGCCGTCGGCGTCGGTGAACGTGAGACGGACGGATTCCTGCTCCGGCAGGTGGGTGATCGAGAGGGTGAGATCGCCGGAGTGGCCGGGCTTGGAGATGGTGACCGTCCGCACCAGGCCGTTTTCGCTCAGCTCGGAGCGGGCGACGGCGCCCTCCAGCCCCTCCCAGCGGCCGACGGAGCCCGGTTCGAAGGCGCGCCCGAAGTCGTCGAAGGCGGTGCCCGACGGGAAGCCGGACCACTCCTCCTCGATGAACTTGGCGAAGTCGTCCGGCGCGATGGCCTCGGCCCGCACCGGCACGATCGTCAGGCCGCTGGCGGGGTCGATGCGGTTGGGCCCGGTACGCACCAGTGTCGTCGGCGGGAGGGTGACCTCCCACTGGTCGCTCTTGGGCGGCGCCGCGCCCGCCCCGGCGTGGTCGTAGTGCGGCGGGTAGGACATGGCGAGCTTGCCGTGGTCGGCGGGGACGTCGATCTCGAAGACGACGCGGTTGCTCACCACCCCGTTCTTCGCCCACTGCGGCTGGAACTCGAAGGTGTTGGACGTCGAGATCGGCAGCCGCTCGATGAAGGTGTCCACCGTCTGGGCCGCCGGTTCCATCGAGACACCGCGGTAGACGGTGATCCGCGAGTTGGCGCCCTTGAACAGCAGGCCCTGGGTGACGTCGTGGAAGTTCTTCGTGTGGCCGACCAGGTCGCCGCGGACCAGCGCCTCGGGGTCGACGAAACCGCCGTAGCCGCGCTTGCCGGTGAAACCGCCGCCCATGACCTTGTTCATCATGGCCTCGACCGTCTTGTTGACGGCCGCCTCGTCCAGATGCACCCGGGCCAGGTCGACGAGCTTGCCCCAGTTGGCGGCGGCGTCGCCGGTCAGGCCCGCGGCGGCCGGCGGCGGGTCGGTGTGCGGCGCCGGGAGCGGCGGGCCCTCCCGGAAGGCGCCCGACCAGTGGTAGGTCTGCGGTCCGGCGGGCGAGGCGATGGTGATCTCGTCCCCGTCGATCCGCACCAGCCAGGTGTGCCCGTCCGAACCGAGAGGCGCCGCGACCGCCCCGGTCGGCTTCGCGGTGGTGGGGAGGGTGGCGCCGTCGAAGAAACCGCCGCGCAGGACGACGTCCTCGCCGCTGAAGGCGAGCGGCCCGAAGCCGCGCTGGTAGCGCCAGCCGCGGACCGGGCTGCCGCCCGGCGCGTCCAGCAGCTGGACGGTGAACTCCCGGTCGGCCGCGCCGCCGTGGACCACCAGCCGGTCCCCGAGGGCACCGGCGTCGAGGATCTCCGGGACCTTGCCGCGCGGCGCGCTCACCACCGCGCCCTCGATGCCCGGCAGCGGCCGCTCGAACCGGCTGCTCGGCACCGCACCGCCCAGGAGCCGCGGACGCTCCTTCAGCGACGCGGCATCCAGCGCGTCCAGCTTCCGGGTCACGTCGTGCGGGTCCATGCCGTGCGCCCGGAACGCGTCCTCGGCGTCGCCCAGCGCCTGCTCGGTGGCGCGGAAGTCGGCCAGCGCCTGCTCACCGACGGACGGGCCGGACGACGGACCGTCGATCCGGCCGCCGACCGCGTCCAGCCGCCCCTCCGCCGCCGCATGGTCGATCCGCGCCTGTTGCACCCGGTCCCAGGCGCCCAGCCGTGCCTCCAGGTCGCCGGGGAGATCGCCCGGCCTGCGGAACACGTCCATCTTGGCGAGCGACTCGTCCTTCCAGCGCGCGAACGGATCGGGCGCCCTGCCCTTCCCCTTCCCGCCGGTCCCGGCCCCGTCCGGACCGCCGAGGCCGAGGCCGTCGGTCCGGCCGTGCGGTGCGTCCGGCACGGCGATGTGCCCGGTGCCCGGGCGGACGACCCCGGCGCCCGGGACATCGATACCGCCCGCGCCGTGCGCGACCACCGGCGTGGCCGCGGCGTCCGGCGCGGTGGCGCCGTGGCCGGGCGTACCGGCGCCGGGCACCTCCGGCAGCTTCGGCTCCGGCACCGCGGCGGTCACCGCCCCGGCGGCCGGGGCCTCCACGTGGCCCGGCACGGCGCCCGGTCCGTCGAGCGCGCCGTGGCCGGGCGCCGGTACGGTCCGCCCGACCGGCCCGCCGAGGTCCCCGACGAACCCGCCCTGCGGGGTGCGCACCGGACCGCCCACCACGGGCACCTCGGGGTGCGCCGCGGCGGCGGGCGGCGGGGTGATGCCGTGCGCGGTGGCGCCCGGCCGCACGGCCGGCGGGGCCAGGTGCTCCCCGGCAGCCGGCGGCGTCACCCCACGCGCGGCGGGCGGCGGGGTGACGCCGGTGGTCCCGGCCGCGGGCACGTCCACGCCGTGCGTGACGGTGCCCGGCGGGGTGATGCCGTGCGTGACGGTGCCCGGCGGGGTGATGCCGTGGGTGGCGGCGGCCGGCGGCGTGATGCCGTGGGCGCCCGTCACCGGCGGGGTGACGCCGTGCGTGGCGACGGTCGGCGGGGTGATGCCGGAGACGTCCACCCCGGCGCCGATACCGCGGCCCGCGCCGATGTCCGCGATCCGCCCGGCGCCCGCGTTGACGGCGGCGGACGGCAGCTCGCTGTGGGGCAGCCCGTGCACCGGACCCGGCGTCACCGAGCCGGTGGCCGGGAGGTGGATCTCGCCCGGCGCGGTCACCGCGGGGGCGGTGGTGCCCGTCGCGGGCAGGTCGAGACGGCCGACGGACGGCGCAGGCACCGGGGTGTGCGCCCCGGTGGCCGGGATGTCGAGGTGTCCGACGGTGGGCATCGCCCCCGGCGTCAGGGAGCCGGTGTGCAGATCGACGGTGCCGACCGCCGGCACGCTCGGCGTCTCGACGTGGCCGAGATCGACCAGGCCCGCGGACGAGCCGTGCGGCACCGAGGCCGAGACCGACGGCAGATCGAAGGAGCGCAGCGCCGGGACGTCCGCGATCCGCGCACCCGAGCCGATGGCGCCCAGATCGCCCAGCCCCTGCGAGACGTTGAGGTGCCCGGAGGAGACCGACCCCAGGCCGTGCCCGCCCAGCCCGGTCACCCCGCCCGGCGCCGTCACGCCGGACAGCCCGCCCTGCGGCGAGAGGTGCGAGACCGGGCCCGCGGTCGGCAGTTCGCCGAGCACGCCGGAGTGGCCGAGGTTCGACAGCCCGCCGAGCGACGAGTCGAGCCCGCCGAGCCCCTGTACCGACGGCAGGTTCAGCCCGCCGTGCAGTCCGCCCAGGCCCTGCACCGACGGCATCGAGATCCCGCCGTGCAGCCCGGCGCCCATGCCCTCCAGCTTCGGCATCGACAGATGCGGGGTGCTCAGCCCGCCCATCGAACCGTCGAAGTGCATCGTCGGCGGGGCGCCCACGCCGTGCATCGACAGCGACGGCGAGAACGATCCGGGACCGGCGAAGTTCCCGGTCCGCATCACCGTGAGATCGCCGATCGGGTCGATGTGCACCGACGGGACGGAACCGCCGCCCGCGCCCGCGAGATGGTTGATCGGACCGGCGCCGCCCAGCAGCCGCCCGCCCGCACCGACCGCGCCGAAGCGGTACTTGCCGAACACACCGCGGTCGATGAAGCCGATCTTGAGCGCCTTGCCGATGCCCAGCGCCTGGATCTCGGCGGCGTCCACCGGCAGGATCAGCCGCAGCGCCTTGAAGCCGGACAACCCGTTGACCACCGACCTGCCGCCCGCGACCAGCCCGGAGCCGATCCACTTCGCCGCGTTGCCGATGCCCTTCATCCCGCCGTACGCCAACGCCCCGGCGAGGTGCAGCCCGTTGATGCCCGCGGGCAGCATCAGCGGCAGCGCCTTGAACGGCGTGACGATGTGGAAGGTGCCGTTCATGCCGGTGAAGATCCGGCCGCCGAAGCCGGGGATCTTGGTGAACGGGGTGTGCGTCCACAGGCCGTTCAGGCCCCGGCTCCAACTCGCCGCACCCCGCGCGAAGTCCTTCGCGCCGAAGAACAGATGCAGCGACATGTTGAGGATGTTGCGCCCGGTGAAGACGTTCTTGAACGAGCTGAACGCCGTCTTGACGCCGCTGATGCCCTTGGCGGCCAGCCCGCGCAGGCTCTGGAACACCTTGGTGATCTGCAGGCCCTTGGTGCTGGGCGCGATCATGCCGAGTCCGGCCAGCAGCAGGTCCAGCGCGCTGGCGTCGCCGTTGGCGAAGTCCACCGCGGTCTTGATGAAGATGGCGACGTTCAGCGCGACGGCGAACAGCGCCACCGGACCGCCCACGATGATCGCCGGGATGATCAGGATGATCGCCAGCCAGCTGAGCGCCTTCATGATCTCGTCGCAGGCGTCGATCGGCGAGGCGATCTTGTCACCGGCCGCGCGCACCGCACGCGCCGCCGTCTTGGACGCCTCCTTCTGGATGTCCCCGGCGTCCTTCGCCGTCGATTTCAGCGAGTCCCGGCCGTCCTCGTCGTCCTCGGCCAGCCCCTTGGCCTGCTGGAGCGCGGCGTCCGCCCGGCCCTGCTGCTCCTCCATGACGGCCTGGTACGTGCGCAGCGCGCTCTGCACGTCCTCCTGCGCCTCGCGGAACGTCGAGACGAACTTGCGCAGTTTGCCGTCGATGACCTCGCGCAGCGCATCACCGGTCTTGCCGACGAAGGCGCCGTCCGTGGTGTTCTTCACCTCGGTGAGCCCGTCGTCGATCTTGTCGGCGAGATCGACCAGCTCCTGCTGGGACGCGATGACCTCCCGGATCCTGGCCGCGTCACCCGGGGTCGGGTCCGAGTCCAGGCCCAGGGCGCTCCAGTCCGTTTCGCGGGGCAACGACGTACCGGCCTTCCTTGGACGGCTGCCGCGGGCGGCGCGGCAGGGTGGGGTGCGGGCAGTTCGGGCCCGGGTCCGCCGGCGGGCGGCCCGGCGGGGAGAAGGGCCTGTACGCATTACACGCACCACGGCCCCGGGAGGTTCACCGTCCTGCGCGGTAATTCCGCTTCGGGGTGAACCATCGGGCCGGCCCGTGCGTGGGAGGAGTGCAAGGTATTGCTTCCCGCCGCCCGGCCGCAGGCCCCAGAGGTGCCCATGCCCGACTTCTCCATCGACTACGAGCTGCTCAACCAGGTACAGACCCGGATGCGTCAGCTGGCCGACACCGCCGACTCCGGCGGTGCCAAGGGTGCGCTCAAGACCCTGACGGAGTCGACCGACGACGCCCGGAGCGTCATGGGCTTCAGCGACCTCGGCGCCGCGATGTACGCCTTCTCGCACCGCTCGGCGAGCCGGGCGAAGGACGCCAAGGACGGCCTCAACAAGCTCGCCGACATCTTCGAGTCGGTGTCCGACAACTACTTCCAGGTCGACGCGGGCATGGCGGACAGCGCCGGGGTGATGGGCGCGAGCCTCGGCCTCGACGACTGGAAGCACAAGAAGGCCGCCTGGGACCAGTGGGACGAGGACACCAAGGCGTGGAACGACTACCTGAAGGAGATCGGCGCGTCCGACTACTTCAAGGAGCACCCCAAGGCCGACATCAACGAGGTGTGTTCCGCCGTCGACGGCGCCCCCGCCTGGTGCGAGCGGTACAACAACGACAAGGACGTGCCCCCGCAGCCCGGCGACCACCCCGAGGGCGAGCGGCCCGGCGACACCCCGCCCACCGAGAAGACCATCACCACCGACTCGGGCAGCACCCACGTCAAGGTGACCCTCGACGACGACAACAACGTCATGACCGAGGAGTCCACCGTCACGATCGGCTCCGGCGCCGACGAGCAGAAGTACACGAACAAGACGACGTACGACTCCGCGCCGCAACCCATCACCCTGAAGAACGGCAAGACCTTCGACGCCCGTGACTACACCACGGTGACGACCGGGCCGGACGGTTCGGAGACCACCAGCCGCTACGTCATCAACGACGACGGCAGCGGCACCATGACCGTCACCACGGACGACGAGACCACGACCTACACCCGCTCCTCCCCCTTCGGCGACGGCGCCGAATGGAAGGAGAAGGACGACTGAGCCGCGCCCCGCGCGCCGTCCGTCCGCCCCCGGGGCCCCGCCCCGCGATCCGAAGCCCCCGTACGACATCCCGTCACCAAGGAGAGATCTTGGCCGCCAACATCAGCCTCGACTTCGCGGAGATCGAGCGCGTCTCGAACCTTCTCAAGAACAGTGCCGACAACACCCTTGTGCCCCGGATGACGGAGGCCAAGAACGAGGTCGACACGATGCTCAACTCCACGCTGAAGTTCAACAACTCCAGCCCCGCCCTCCAGCAGTCCTACGAGAAGCTCACGCAGTCGCTGACCGACGCGACGCAGAGCATCAAGGACTTCGCGGAGCAGTTCGAGAAGATCGTCCAGTCGATGCGGGACATGGACGACGAGATGGCGAACAAGATCCGCTCCAGCGGCTGACGCCCCGCCGCCCCGCGGCACCCCGCAACCCGACCGCATTTCCCGGAGGAACACATGGCGCAGGACGTCTTTCTCGACTACGACGACATCAAGCGTGTCGCCAACACCATGGAGAACAAGTTCACCGACATCGCCAACGAGCTGGGCGATCTGGAGAACACGGTGAGCGCGCTGCTCAAGGACGGTCTCGTCTTCGAGCAGTCCAGCCCGGCGCTCGAAGAGGCGTACCAGGCGTTCAGCAAGCAGATGAAGGAGTCCTCGGCGAACATCAAGGTGTTCGCGCAGTCCTTCACCGACATCGTCAAGTCGATGACGGACTCCGACAGCCAGATCGCCGCCGGCGTCCGCAGCAGCTCCAAGGGCTGACGGCCCCACGCGCACGGGCCCGGCACCCACCGTGGGTGCCGGGCCCGTCCGCGTACCGGGAGCGGTACGTCAGCTCTCCAGGACCGTCAGCGGCACCTGCACCGGCACCACGCTGCCGGACGGGCCCGCCGTCCAGGCGCGGCCCGGGTTCATCCGGGTCCGGATGTGCTCGGCGCTGATCCGCGCGCCGATGATGTCGCCGTCACCGATCGCCCGCGCCCCGAGCAGCAGCCCGCGCCGTGAGCGGCGGACCATGCCGATCCACCCCATCGAACTCATCCCCTCCGACGGACCGCCGATCAGGATGCCCTGGTTGCGGTCGCGGCCCGACGAGGCGATCTTCCGCAGCACCTTGTCCGCACCGCAGCTGGCGAGCAGGTCGCTGTCGTCGGCGACCACCACCACCGGCTTGTCGCCGACGGCGCGCAGCGCCTCCTCGACGGTGTTCGCCGACGGGTCGGTGTCCGTGATGACCTGCGCCAGCCCGTGGTCGGCGAGCTTGCGCAGCGGCGACTCGCGCGGGGCGAGCACCACCAGCGACGTACCGCCGGTGATCAGCGAGACGGACATCGCCGCGAGGGTGGTGGAGCGGCCCGACCCGGGCGGGCCGACGACCGCGAAGCTGCCGCCGCCGGAGAGGAAGTCGAAGCCCAGCGGCCGCACCTCGTCCCCGCCGATGCCCAGCAGCGCCCACATCGGGCGGCGCGACGTCTCCGGGACCTGCTCCATCGCCTCCTGGAAGCCGATGAGCTTCGGCATCTCCGCCACCCGGAACGGCCGCCGCTGGGCGGGGAGCGCGGCATCCCGCTCGGTGGCCAGGCGGCCGATCTCCCGCAGCGCGTCGGCCTGATCGGCGCTGCCCCGGCCCGCCGCACCGTCACCGGCGGTCGGCAGCAGCGCGATCTGCGTCTCGACGGCCGCCGGGGTGTGCCAGCCGCGGCCCGGCGGGATGTGGCCCGGCACCCGGTTCGGCGACATCCCCGCGAGGTAGTAGTCCCCCTTGTCCGACTGGCGCAGCAGCAGCCGGAAGTCGTTGTGCGCGGAGAGCCGCCCGCCGAGCAGCCCGCGCTCGGAGGACGCCACCAGGTGGATGCCGGCCGCGGCACCCTCCCGCAGCAACCGTGTGACCTCCTCGAACAGCCGCCCGCCGTCGTACTCGTCGAGCATCTGGGAGATACCGTCCCAGCCGTCGATCAGCAGCATCAGATGGGCCGGACGCTCGGCGGCCGGCAGGGCGGCGCGCAGTTCGGTCAGGCTCGCGCAGTCGTGCGCCGACATCTTCTCCTGGCGCGCGGTCAGCTCCCGGACGAGGCGGCCCAGCAGCCGCGCCAGCCGCTCGGTGTCGAACCGCGAGACCACCGCACCGCAGTGCGGCAGCGCCTCCAGCGCCGACAGCCCGCCGCCCGCCGCGTCGATCGCGTACAGGTGCAGATCGGCGGCGGACAGCGTGCGCGCCGCCGACCCGGCGAGGGTGCGCAGCACCTGCGTACGGCCCGAGCGCGGCGCGCCCACGACGTAGAGGTGGCCGAAGGTGGAGAAGTCCAGGCAGCAGACCCGGCGCTCCTGTTGGCTCGGCAGGTCGAGCAGCGCGTACGGCACGGCCGCGGGACGGCCGGGCGGGGTCGGCGGGGCCTCGGGCAGGTCGTCGAGGGTGACGGTGTCCGGCAGCGCCGGCAGCCACGGGCTGGCCTGCTCGCTGTGGTCCGGGAGCGCCGCGGTCGCCTTGCGGATCGTCTCGACGAGGGCCAGCAGATCGGTCGCGGTCTCCGGCGCCGCGGCCGCCGCCCCGGTGTCCTCGTCCTCGTCGAACAGCTCGACCGGGCGGCCCAGCCGGTTCCAGGACAGCTCCACCCCGCGGACGTTGCGGGCCGCGGCGGTGACGTCGCCCGGCTGCGCGGGCTCCTCGTCCGCACCGGGCTCGGCACCGGCGCGGGCGGCGCCCACCCAGGCGGTCTGGAACGGTGTCGGCGCGTGGTCGCCGCGGCGCACCAGGGCGCGGCCCGGCGTCGCGGAGGAGATGCTCACCGCGTCGCCGGAGTCGATGATGTCCTGGCTCTCGCTCTTGTCGGTGACCCGCAGCGCGATCCGCAGATTGGTGTTGGCCTTGATGTCGGTCGAGACCGAACCGCCGGGCCGCTGGGTGGCGAGGATCAGATGCAGACCGAGCGAACGGCCGCGCTGCGCCAGGCTGATGAGGCCCGGTACGAAGTCCGGCACCTCGCGCACCAGCGTCGCGAACTCGTCGATGACGATCAGCAGCCGCGGCAGCGCCGGCAGTTCGCGGTCCCGGGACCGCTTGGCGCGGTAGTCGGCGTGGTCCTTGGCCTCGACGTCCGCGAGCAGCTGCTCACGGCGGCGCAGCTCCGCGTCGAGCGAGGCCAGCGCCCGCTGCACGAGGTGGCCGTCGAGGTCGGTGACCATACCGAGGGTGTGCGGCAGTTCGGCGCACTCGCGGAACGCGCTGCCGCCCTTGTAGTCGATGAGGACGAACGCCAGCTCGTCGGGCCGGTTGGCGGCGGCGAGCGAGGCGATCATGGTCTGCAGCAGCTCGGACTTGCCGGAGCCGGTGGTGCCGGCGACCAGCCCGTGCGGCCCGTCGCGCACCAGGTCCAGCCGGAGCGGCCCGTCGTACCCGGCGCCCAGCACGAACGTCGTGGAGGCGGGACGCTTCTCCCAGGACCGCAGCAGCGCCTCGACGTTCGGCGGCTCCTGGCCGATCAGTCCGAGCAGCTTGACGCCGTCCGGCAGCCCCGAGTCGCCGTCGAGGGTGACGTCCCGGACCGGGGCGAGCGCCCGGGCGACCTCCTCGCACCAGGCGGTGTCCACCAGGTCCGCACGGACGCCGCTGACCTTGGGCGAGCCGGTGGTGCGCACCGCGAGGCGGTTGCCGGTCGCGGTGACGACGGAGGTGCACTCCTCCGGCAGCAGCCGCTCCTGCTCGTCCACGCAGAGGCTGTAGATGTGCACCGGCGGTCCGGCCTTGAGGACCTGCACCATGCCGGGCACGTCACGCAGCCGCCGCGCCCCGTCCGCGATGACCAGCACGTCCGGCTCGTCCAGCAGGGTGCGGCCGAGCGCGGAGGCGGCGGCCGCGGTGCGGGCCTGGATGTCGGCGACGAGTTCGTTGATGCGGTGCGCGGTGGACTCGGGGTCGTTGCCGAGCGCGACGACGCTGGTGCCGCGGCCGGTGTCCAGATGCGGCAGCCACCGCACCCACGACCAGGCCTCGGCGTTCTCGTCGCCGGTGAGGACCACGATGCGCAGATCGCGGGGGCTGTGCAGCACCGCGCTCTGGGCGACCGTCCAGGCGGCGATCGAGCGGGTGACGGCGCCGGGCCCGGCGAGGCCCACGACGCCGAGGTCGGCCATCTCCAGCCCGTACGGCACATCGGCGAGCCGCCAGTGCACGGTGCGGTGGTTGGCGTCCCGGGCCTGGTCCTCGATCCGCCGCAGTGACGGGCGGGTCAGCGTGCCCAGCCGCACGGTGAGCCGGTCAGGGTCGCGGCGGCGCCGCTCCCAGAGGGTGCCGGACGGGCCGGTGGCGGTCAGCAGCACCGTCGCCGGGTCGGGGAAGGTGGTGTTCCGCAGCTGCCGTTCCTCGACGGCGGCCTCGCGCAGCTCCAGTTCGAGGGAGGCGCGGCGCAGCCGGTAGATGCGCAGCGACTCCTCGTACTGCTTGCGGCCGGTGCGGCGGCCGATGATCCAGTTGCTGATCGCCATCATCGGGCTGAAGAAGATGAAGATCATGAAGTAGAAGGACCGGAAGAGGCCCATCATGATCAGGCCCATCATCAGCGGCGCCAGCACGAACAGCAGCGGGAAGGCGCGCGGTCCGGGGCGCGACGGCGGGCCCTGCATCCGCATCGTCTCGGCGTCCAGGTGCGGGGCGATCCGCGGCGGGCGGTTGTACTCCACCGCCATGCCGTCCGCCGACGGGTTCACCGCCGCGTCCGGCTGGAACGGCGCCGCCAGCCGCAGCAGATGCTCGCCCAGGGAGAGATCGGCGAAGGCCGGCCACTGCGCGGAGCCGTCGCTCGGCGGCGGCCGGTGGCCCGGCGGCCGCGGCGGCTCGGCCGGCGGCAGTCCGTCGGGGCCGGGCGCGACCGAGTGGCCGCCGGTGCCGCCGTCGCGGGTCCCGGCCGGTTCCTCCGCCGTCAGCGGGGTGCCCGTCTCGGGGTCCACCGGCGGCGGGGGCGTCAGACTGCGCAGCCCGCAGCTGTCCTCGTCGGCACCGTCCGGCAGCAGGTACGTCACCTCGCCGTCCGGGCCGACGGTGAGCCAGACACCGTGGTCGGGGGCGCCGCCGCCGGACAGCCGCAGCGCGCAGCCGCGGGCGGTGCCGATCTCGTGGCTGCCGGCGCCGAGCCGCCAGACCCGGCCCGCGCCGGGCCCGCCGACGTGCCGGACCTCGACGAGAACGGGGTCGCCCGGCGCCGGGTTCCACGCCCGGGAGGGGTGGTCCGTGGCGCACGGCGCGCCCAGACCGAGAACGGCGCCGTCCCGGATGCCGGAGCCGCGCAGCGGCAGCGCGCCGTCCAGCGCACGGTCACCGAGGTAGACCTGCGGGGGCGGGGCGGGGGACGAGTGCGGGTCGCCGGTGTCCGGCGGCGCCGGGGCCAGGGAGGCGGCGAGGTCGGCGACGGTCGCCTGCTCGGGCACATCGAGCAGATGGTCCGTCAGGCGTCCGGCGTCGGAGGTGGTGAGCGTCAGTTTCACGGGGGTCCCACTGATCGGTGCCGTCAAAGGGGCGGTACGGGGCGAGGACGTGCCGGGCGGCCGCCGGGTGGCGGCCGCCCGGCGGTGCGGCGGGCCGGGTCAGGAACGCGCGGCGGGCCGGGCGGCGCCGCTGGGCGCTTCCTGTACCCGGTCGGCGGGCGCGGCCTGACCGGGAAATCCGTCGGCGGCGTCCTGCGCCGCGGTGTCGGTCGCGGTGGCGCGCGCGGAGACGCCGGGCGCACCGGCGGCACCGCTGCGGGCGGAGGCGCCCGGGGCCGCCGGTTCCTCCGCCGTGGCGGCGCTCCGCGCGGCGGGTGCCGGGTCGCGGCTGCCGACCGCCGCGGTCGCCTCGGCAGCGTCTTCGTCGTCCTCGTCGAACAGCGCGTCCGGGTGGCCGTCGGCGGTGCCCGCGGCGGGCGGCGGCGGCAGCACCGGCGGCAGGTCGGCCAGCACCCGGGACAGCGCCCGGCCCAACGCGCCCGCCGAGGTCAGCAGCGAGGTGCCGGTGAGCAGCAGCTGACCGTGGCGGTCCGTCAGCAGCCGCCGGGCGTGGCCGCGGGGCCGGCCGGGCACCACGATCCGCAGCCGGGGCGGGCCGTCGGGGCTGTGCCCGAAGTCGTCGGGCAGCGGATCGGGCAGCTCGGCGGCGGCGAGCACCGGCGCGATGCCGTGCCGCGGCCCGGTCTCCCGGGCGGCGCGGTACGCCTCGCGGACCGGCGCGCCCGGGTGCCGCGGGTGGACCCCCTCGGCGACGGTCACCAGACCCGCCGGCAGCCGTGCGTCGAGCTGCGCGGTGAGCGCCCGGACCAGGACGGGGGCGGTGCGGGCGTCGCCCTCCACCGCCGTGACGGCGGGCCCCGGCGCCAGGTCGAGGAAGGCGCAGCGGCCCGCCACGACGCCGACGGCGACCAGCAGCGGCGGGCCGTCGTCCCGGGACGGCGCGACGGCCGGCAGGTCCTCGCGCCGCACCGTCCAGCGGCGCGGGTCCGCCGGGTCCTGCGACCACGGGGCGCCGGGCGCGTCCGCGGCGGTCCCGGCGAACAGCACGGTGACGGTGGCGCCGTCGACCAGCGCCGCGTACGGCCGCGGCGCGCGGTCCGCGGCGGCGCCGGGCGCGGCCGCCTGCCGGGCGGCGGTCACGGCGCGCTCGGCGTCGCGCCAGGTGTGCGGGGACCTCAGATGGCGCACCAGCAGCCGCAGCGCCTTGCGGTGGGCGCGCAGCGCACGCAGCGGTGCGCCGAAGGCGTGGAGGGTGGCGGCGGCCTCACGGCGTACCGCTTCCCTGGACGCCTTCCAGCCGCCGGCCCGCTGGACGGGGATCCGGATCAGGAAGAAGAGCAGCAGGACCATCCCGAGCATGCCGAGGACGGTGAAGATGAGGTTCTGATGGGCGCTGATGAAGGCGAACGGATCGCCGGAACGGCTCATGCGGCGGCGCTTTCGGCGGGGGAGGGAGGGGGCGTCGCGGTCGTACGGTCGGCGGGGTGCGGGGGCGGTGCGTTCGTGGCGGTCCTCGGGGTCGTGTTCCGCAGCCGGGGGCGCGGGACGGTGGGCCTGGGCGGGGCGGCGAGTTCCCGCCGCATCGCCAGCAGAGCGTAATGCGTACGGGACTTGACGGTGCCGCGCGGTATGCCCATGGCCTGCGCGGCCTCGGCGCCGGAGCGGTCCAGCAGATGGACGTGGACGAGGGCGTCGCGGTGTTCGGGGCTCAGCCGGCACAGCGCCTGGGTGATCACCTGGCGGTCCACGACGGCGTCGGCCAGGTCGGTCCCCGTCGGCCGGGCCAGCGCCTCGGCCGGTGCCGTGCCCACCGGCACGGCCCGCTCCCGGCGGTGTGCGTCGACGGCGAGGTTGTGCGCCACGGTGAACAGCCAGGCCCCGAGCCGGGGTGTGCCCCGTCCGCCGTCGGCCCGGCACCGGCCCCGCCCGGCGTCCGGGTGCGGGCCCTCTCCGTGCCCGCCGCACCGGCGGTCGCCCTCGTGGTCCGTACGGGGGCCGGGCACCCGGATCTCGGGCGGCGGTACGCACCCGGTCCCGCCCGCCCGGAACGCGCCGGGTCCGTGGGGCTCTTCGGCGGCGCGGAGGTCGTGGAGGTCCTCGTCGGCGAGGTCGAGGCGGTCGGCGGCGAGCCAGGCGCGCAGGAACGTCTCCTGCACGATGTCCTCGGCGCGGTAGGGGTCGCCCGAGGTCAGGCGGGCGGCGTAGCGCAGCAGGGCGGGGCGGTGGCGCTCCATCGCGCCGCGCAGCAGAGCGTCCGCATCGGCAGGCGGGTGCGCCCCGCCGGAGCGGCCGCCGTCTGCGCGAGGTGTGGACGGGTGGGCCGTTCGCAAAACGGGCACTCCTCCTCGGACAGGGCACGAACCGGGCACAGAACTCGTGCAGCCGGTATGTGGCGTTTTCTCGGCGCGGGGCGCAGGAAGGTGACGGGGGGTGGGGTTCCCCGGTCCCGGTCGGCAGTGAACTGCTCCCGCCTCGGGTGGTCATCCCGGGAAGCGCGCCGGACACGTCGTGAGCTTGACGCACAGTCCGGCCCGGCAACCTCAAGGGACCCTCTGAACTTCTCACAGAATACGTGAAGTGTGCAGCCATGATCCGTGCCGATCCGGCCGTCCCGCACCGCCTTCCGCGCGCCGGTACGGCTCCGGCCTGCGACGCCGCCGGATGAACTGTGCCGTGTTCATACGAAGTTCACCGCCCGGCCCGCAACGTATCCGACCTGCGGGTCGGTTTTCCTTGTGGCCGACAACGGCCCCCGGGAGCCGGACGCCCGCACGCGGCGTACCGGTGCACCGCGCCGTCAGGAGCGCCGAGGGCGGCCCGCGGCGCGGGGTGCGGCGCGCCTGACGGCCGCCGAACGGGGAGGGGAGGCGCAGGCCGGACGGCGAGGATGCTTGGATGGGCCGGTCGAACACGGGACCTGGCGGTACCTCTTGGGGAAGAACGGCCGCCGGGCCCCACGACGGGCACGGACAGCTTCCGACCGGCGAGAGGGCGCAACCACATGAAGATCCTCATCAGCGCGGACATGGAGGGCGCCACCGGCGTCACCTGGCCCGCCGACGTGCTGCCGGGCACGCCCCAATGGGAGCGCTGCCGCCAGCTGTTCACCTCCGACGTCAACGCCGCGGCCACCGGGTTCTTCGCCGGCGGCGCCGACGAGGTGCTGATCAACGAGGCGCACTGGTCGATGCGGAACCTCCTGCTGGAACAGCTCGACGAACGCGTCCAGATGCTCACCGGCCGCCACAAGTCCCTGAGCATGGTCGAGGGCGTCCAGCACGGCGACGTCGACGGCATCGCCTTCATCGGCTACCACACCGGCGCCGGCACCGAGGGCGTCCTCGCCCACACCTACCTCGCCAACTCCCTCACCGGCGTCTGGGTCAACGGCACCCGCGCCAGCGAGGGGTACCTCAACGCCCTCGTCGTCGCCGAGTACGGCGTCCCCGTCGTCCTCGTCACCGGCGACGACCGCACCTGCGTGGACGCCCGCGGATACGCCCCCGAGGCCCGCACCGTCGCGGTCAAGGACTACGTCTCCCGCTACGCCGCCGTCTGCCGGCCCCCGGCCCGCACCGCCGCCGACATCCGTGCGGCCGCCCGCGAGGCCACCGCGCTGGCGGCCCGCCACGAGCCCGTGCGGGGCGGCCCGTTCCGGGTGGAGATGGAGTTCGACGCCGAGCACCTGGTCGGCGCCGCTTCCTGCGTCCCGGGCGTGGAGCGGTGCGGGGAGCGCCGCGTCGCCTACACCAGCGACGACATGTACGAAGCGATCCGCTGTTTCAAGGCGGTCACCACCCTCGCCTCGTCCGCAGTGGAGGAGCAGTATGGCTGAGCAGAACCACGGGCCCGTCGACGACAAGGCCCTCGACGAGGTCGTCCACTTCACCTCGGACCTGATCCGCATCGACACCACCAACCACGGCGACGGCGCCTGCCGGGAGCGCCCGGCCGCCGAGTACGTCGCCGAGGCCCTCGCCGAGGCCGGGCTCGAACCGACGCTGCTGGAGCGGACCGCGGGCCGCACCAACGTCGTCGCCCGTATCGAGGGCACCGACCCGTCGGCCGACGCCCTCCTCGTCCACGGCCATCTCGACGTCGTCCCCGCCGAGCCCGCCGACTGGACCGTGCACCCCTTCTCCGGTGAGGTCCGCGACGGAGTGGTCTGGGGCCGGGGCGCCATCGACATGAAGAACATGGACGCGATGGTGCTCGCCACCGTCCGCCGCTGGGCCCGCGACGGCGTCCGCCCGCGCCGCGACATCGTCCTCGCTTTCACCGCCGACGAGGAGGCCAGCGCCGAGGACGGTTCGGGCTTCCTCGCCGACCGGCACGGCGCGCTCTTCGAGGGCTGCACCGAGGGCATCAGCGAATCCGGCGCGTTCTCCTTCCACACCGACACCGGGCTGCACCTCTACCCCGTCGCCGCGGGTGAGCGCGGTACCGCCTGGCTCAAGCTGACCGCCCACGGCCGCGCCGGACACGGCTCCAAGGTCAACCGCGCCAACGCCGTCACCCGCCTCGCCGCCGCGATCACCCGCATCGGCGAGCACCGCTGGCCGGTCCGCCTCACCCCCACCGTCCGCGCCGCGCTCCGCGAACTCGCCGCCCTGCACGGCATCGACGCCGACCCGGACGCACCGGACTTCGACGTCGACGCCCTCCTCGCCCGCCTCGGCACCGCCGCGGCCCTCGTCGAGCCGACCGTCCGCAACAGCGCCAACCCGACGATGCTGGACGCCGGTTACAAGGTCAACGTCATCCCCGGCAGCGCCGCCGCCCAGGTCGACGGCCGGGTCGTGCCCGGCGGCGAGGACGAGTTCCGCGCCACGCTGGACCGCCTCACCGGCCCCGACGTCGACTGGACCGTCGACCACGGCGAGGTCGCCCTCCAGGCCCCCGTCGACTCGCCCGCCTTCGCGGGGATGCGCGCCGCCCTGGAGCGCTTCGACCCGGACGCCCACGTCGTGCCGTACTGCATGTCGGGCGGCACCGACGCCAAGCAGTTCTCCCGGCTCGGCATCACCGGCTACGGCTTCTCCCCGCTCAAGCTCCCGCCGGGCTTCGACTACCAGGCGCTCTTCCACGGCGTGGACGAACGCGTCCCGGTCGACGCCCTGCACTTCGGCGTCCGCGTCCTGGACCACTTCCTGCTCCGCGCCTGACCGCCGCCGCGCGGCCGGTGCCCCGCCCCGGGGGCCGGCCGCGCGGGCCCGCCACGTCCCGTCGTCCGCGCACCCACGACCCGGCCCCGCCGGTGCACAAGGAGGAAGACCCCGCATGGTGACCACGGCCCCCTACGGAGCCTGGACGTCCCCCGTGGACGCCGAGGCCGTCGCCGCCCACGACGGACGCCCCGCCTTCGTCGGCGTGATCGGCGACGAGGTCTGGTGGACCGCGCCGCGCCCCGCCGAAGGCGGCCGCCGGGCGCTCGTCCGCCGCCGCGCCGACGGCACGGAGGAATCCGTGCTGCCCGCGCCCTGGAACGTCCGCAGCCGCGTCCACGAGTACGGCGGCCAGCCCTGGGCCGGCACCGTCACCGACCACGGACCGCTCGTCGTCTTCAGCCACTTCGCCGACCAGCGTCTCTACGCCTACGCCCCCGACCGCGACGCGGCGCCCCGCCCCCTCACCCCGCTCTCGCCCGTCGGCGACGGACTGCGCTGGGCCGACCCGGTGCTCGTCGGCGACGAGGTGTGGTGCGTCCTGGAGGAGTTCACCGGCGACGGGCCCACCGACGTGCGCCGCCTCGTCGCCGCCGTCCCGCTCGACGGCTCCGCCGCCGGGGACCGCGCGGCCGTCCGGGAGCTGAGCGACGACCGCCACCGCTTCGTCACCGGCCCGCGCCGGTCGCCCGACGGCCGCCACACCGCCTGGCTCGCCTGGGACCATCCCCGGATGCCCTGGGACGGCACCCTCGTGATGCTCGCGGACACCACCGCCGACGGGGAGTTCACCGCCGTCCGCCCGATACTCGGCGACCTCGGCCCCGACGTCCCCGCGCCCGGCGAGCGCGGCGAGTCCGTCGCACAGATCGAATGGTCCCCGGACGGCGCCCTGCTCTTCGCCTCCGACCGCGAGGGCTGGTGGGAGCTGTACCGCGCCGAGATCGCCGACGGCCGGGCCAAGGAGCCCCGGCGGCTGTGCGCCGCCCGCCGGGAGGAGTTCGGCGGCCCGCTGTGGAACATCGGCTCCCGGTGGTTCCTGCCCCTGGAGAGCGGCACCCTCGCCACCCTCCACGGTCACGGCACCACCACCCTCGGCATCCTCGACCCGGTCAGCGGCGACCTCGTCGACACCGCCGGCCCCTGGACGGAGTGGGCGCCCGCACTCGCCGTCCACGGCAGCCGCGTCATCGGCGTCGCCGCCGGTCCGCACACCGGCTACGAGATCGTCGAACTCGACACCTGCACCGGTCGCGCCCGCGTCCTCGCCCACCAGCACACCGACGCCGTCGATCCGGCCTACTACCCGCGGCCCGAGGCCCGTACCTTCACCGGGCCCGGCGGACGCGACGTCCACGCCCACCTCTACCCGCCGCACAACCCGGACCACACCGCGCCGGACGGGGAACTCCCGCCGTACGTCGTCTGGGCCCACGGCGGTCCCACCGGCCACTCGCCGCTCGTCCTCGACCTGGAGATCGCCTACTTCACCTCCCGCGGCATCGGCGTCGCCGAGGTCAACTACGGCGGCTCCACCGGCTACGGCCGGGAGTACCGCGAACGGCTGCGCGGCGAGTGGGGCGTGGTCGACGTCGAGGACTGCGCCGCCGTCGCCCGGGCGCTGGCCGACGAGGGCACCGCCGACCGCGCCCGGCTCGCCATCCGCGGCGGCAGCGCCGGCGGCTGGACCACCGCCGCCTCGCTCACCACCACGGACCTGTACGCCTGCGGCACCATCAGCTACCCGATCCTGGACCTCGCGGGCTGGGCGACCGGCGAGACCCACGACTTCGAATCCCAGTACCTGGAGTCCCTCATCGGCCCGCTCGCGGCGGTCCCCGACCGCTACCGCGACCGCTCGCCGCTGCACCGCGCCGACCACATCAAGGCGCCGTTCCTGCTGCTCCAGGGCCTGGACGACGTCATCTGCCCGCCCGCGCAGTGCGACCGCTTCCTCACCGAGGTCGCCGGACGCGGCATCCCCCACGCCTACCTCGCCTTCGAGGGCGAGGGCCACGGCTTCCGCCGCGCCGACACCATGATCCGCGCCCTGGAGTCCGAACTCGCCCTGTACGCGTACGCGTTCGGGGTGGACCGCCAGGATCTGACGACGCTCGACCTGCGGCACTGACCTCCGGCCGCCGGGCCGCTCCCGCCGAGGGGGCGGCCCGCGGACCGCGGACACGGGGGCGTGCGGCGGCGTCTTTCCGGGTGCCCGCGGATTCCTCTGTTCCCGCCGTTGACACGCCTGTTGACCATCCCCGAGCATGAGCGCGCCGTACCGACTGGTGGGTACGGCATGTCTCGTGGAGGTCCTCGTGCCCAGCGTCTTCCGCCCCACGCACCGCCGCGCCACCCGTCCCGCGCTCCGCACCGCCCTGACCGTGCTGACCGCCACGGCGCTCACCGCCCCGCTCGCCCTCGCCGCCCCGGCCACCGCCGCGTCCACCGCTCCGTACACCGCCACCGCGCTGAAACTCACCGTCCCCGCGGGCGACCGCACCTGCACCGTGGACGCCGACCTCTACCGCCCCGCGGGCGTCGACGCGGCGCATCCGGCGCCCGCCGTGATGACCACCAACGGCTTCGGCGGCAGCAAGTCCGACGGCTCGACCGCCGCGACGGCCAAGGCGTTCGCGTCCCGCGGCTACGTCGCCCTCGCCTATTCCGGACTGGGCTTCGGCAAATCCGGCTGCCCGATCTCGCTGGACGACCCGGAGATCGACGGCCGGGCGGCGAGCCGGCTCGTCGACTTCCTCGCCGGGGTCCGCGCCGCCGACGACGGCACCCGCGTCGACTACGTCACCAAGGACCGCACCGCCGACGGCACCCCGGACCCGCGCGTCGGAATGATCGGCGGCTCCTACGGCGGCGCGATCCAGCTGGCCACCGCCGCCGTCGACCACCGCGTCGACGCGCTCGTCCCCCTCATCACCTGGAACGACCTCTCGTACTCCCTCGACCCCAACAACGCGGGCCGCACCGCCGGCGTGACCGGACCGGTCCCCGGTGCGTACAAGAAGGAGTGGACCGGCGGGTTCTTCCTGATAGGCGAGGCGCAAGGGCTGCTCCACCCGAGCCTGGACCCGTCCCGGACCGGCGGCGCGGGCTGTCTGCACTTCGTCGCCGACGCCTGCCGCACCAAGCGGCTGCTGGACTCCGGCCGTTACCCCGCCGACCGCACCGCCGAGATGCTGAAGTACGCGCGCGGCGTCTCCCCGGTCTCGTATCTGAAGTCGGTCAAGGCGCCGACCCTGCTCGTCCAGGGCGAGGCCGACACCCTCTTCAACCTCAACGAGGCGACCGCCACCTACCGCACCCTCAAGGGCCAGGGCACCGACACCAAGATGATCTGGCAGTCCTGGGGCCACAGCGGCGGCATGGACAAGCCCGCACCCGGCGAACTCGACCTGGGCAAGGGCAATCTGGAGACCAGCTACGTCGGCCGCCGCATCCTGGCGTGGTTCGACCGCTACCTCCACCACCGCACCGCCACGGACACCGGCCCGGCCTTCGCCTACTACCGCGACTGGGCCGCCGACGGCGACCCCTACGGCACCGCGGACGCCTTCCCGGCGGGCGGTGCGCACAAGCTCTACCTCTCCGGCGACGGCAGGCTCGTCGACAGCCGCGCGAAGGTGGTCCGCGGCAGCCGCGAGTACCGCAACTGGCTGGTGCCCACCAGCCATTCGGAGAGCTCCCTCGCCGGGGTGCTGGGCATGGCCGACCCCGCGCCGTACGACATCCGCGGTACCGCCCTGGACTGGACGTCCGCCCCGGTCACCGGCGGCCCGCTGGACGTCGCGGGCATCCCCCGGGCGACACTGAAGGTGATCTCGCCCAAGGCCGAGCGGACGCAGCACAGCGCCGACGCCGCCGACCGGCTGGTGCTCTTCGCCAAGCTCTACGACGTCGCGCCGGACGGCTCGCAGACGCTGGTGCACCGCCTGGTGGCGCCGGTGCGGGTGCCGGACGTCACCCGGGCGTTCACCGTCCAGCTGCCGGGCATCGTCCACCGCTACGCCCCGGGCCACCGGCTGCGGTTCACCGTCGCCGCGAGCGACGGTGCGTACAAGGGCAACCGCGGCATCAAGCCGGTGACGGTCACCAGCGCGCCCGGCGACACCGGAGTCCTCGAACTCCCCGTCGTTCAAGGGGGCGTGCGGTAGCGACGGGGGCGCGCACCGCGGACCGCGCGCGCCGCCCGCACCGCCGCCCCGGCGGCGCCGGGCGGCGCGTCCCGTGACACCGAGCGGGCGCTCCCGGCTCCGGCCCGGCGCCGTCCCCGCCGTCCCACCCGCCCCACCACGACCGCGGCGCTCCGGTCACCGTCCGCCCCCGGCTACCCCTGACCCGGAACGCGGTGCCAGACTGCGCCCATGGGGCAACGACACGGCGGGAAAACCGCGCAGGCATGGGCGGCGCTCGGCGGCGCCCCGGAGCTGACGGACCGTATCCGGTACACCGGACCACCAGGGCTGCTGCCCGCCCGGCTGCCGGTGCGGGAGCTGGCCCGCGCCACGGTCGCCTGCTGCGCGCTGGCCGCCGCCGAACTCACCGCGCGCCGCACCGGGCGCCCCGTCCCCGCCGTCCGCGTCGACGAGGGCGCGGTGGCGACCGCCTTCATCAGCGAACGCCATCTGCGCATCGACGGCCGCGCCCCGTCCAGCTTCGCCCCGCTCTCCCGCTTCTGGCGCACCGCCGACGGCTGGGTCCGCACCCACGCCAACTACCCGCACCACCGCGAACGGCTGCTGCACGCCCTCGGCCTGCCCGCCACCGCCGACGTCACCGACGTCGCCTCCGAACTCGCCGGACGGCGCGCCGAGGAGGTCCAGGAGACGGTCTACGCGGCGGGCGGGCTGGCCGTCGCCGCCCGCACGCCCCAGGAGTGGGCCGTCCACGGCCAGGGCGCGACCGTCGCCACCCATCCGCTCGTCACCCGCCAGCGCCTCGGCGCGAGCGTCCCGCCGCGCCGCCTGCCGCCGCTCGCCGGCGACCCGCTGCTGCCCGCCGCGGGGCTGCGCGTCCTCGACCTCACCCGCGTCATCGCCGGCCCGGTCGCCACCCGGACGCTCGCGCTGCTCGGCGCCGATGTGCTGCGGATCGACGCGCCGCAGCTGCCGGAGAGCCAGGACGCACACGACGACACCGGGTTCGGCAAGCGCTCCACCTCCCTCGACCTGGGCTCCCGCATCGACCGGGCCGTCTTCGAGGAGCTGCTGTCCGCCGCGGACGTGGTGGTGACCGGCTACCGCCCCGGCTCCCTCGACCGCTTCGGTCTCGCCCCCGAGGCGCTGGCCGAACGCCGTCCGGGGCTGGTCCTGGCCCGCCTCTCCGCCTGGGGCGAGGACGGCCCCTGGGGCGGCCGCCGGGGCTTCGACAGTGTGGTCCAGGTGGCCACCGGCATCGCCCTCGTCGAGGCGGACGCCGACGGCACGCCCGGCGCCCTGCCCGCCCAGGCGCTCGACCACGGCACGGGCTATCTGCTGGCCGCGGCGGTGCTGCGTTCCCTCACCGAACAGGCCGGGACCGGCGGCGCCCAGCTCGCCACGGTGTCGCTGGCCCGCACCGCCCGCTGGCTGGTGCACGGCATGGCCCAGGACACCCCGCCCGGGCCCGCGGCCGACGGTTCGTACGACCCGGAACGCCATCTGCGGAGCACCGACAGCCCGGTCGGACGGCTGCGGTACGCGGCCCCGCCCGTCATGTTCGACGGCGGGCCCACGGACTGGGCCACCCCGCCCGGACCGTGCGGTGCGGACGCGCCCCGGTGGCGCGACGGCTGACCGCCGGGCCACGGTCCGGACGGGCCTGGCCGGACGCGCCCGCGGCTCCGTAGGATCGGCCGATGACCGCTGATCATTACCTCGCGACGGGGCCCCGGGTGGGCATCCGCCACTTCACCCCGGACGACTGCGCGGAGTTCACCGCCCGGGCACGGGAGAGCGTCGCGCTGCACCACCCGTGGCTGCAGCCGCCGGCCGACGACGACGCCTACGCCGGGTACGCCGCCAAGCTCCGTGAGCCGCTGCGCGAGGGCTTCCTGATCTGCGAACGCGACGGCGGGGGCATCGCCGGATATCTGACGATCAACAACATCGTCCACGGCGCCTTCCGCTGCGGGGCGATCGGCTACGGCGGCTTCGCGCACGCCGCCGGACGCGGCCTGATGAGCGAGGGCCTGCGGCTGGTCCTGCGGTACGCCTTCGACGACCTCGGGCTGCACCGCCTGGAGGCCAACATCCAGCCCGGCAACGAGCGGTCCCTCGCGCTGGTGAGCCGGGCCGGCTTCCGCCTGGAGGGGTTCTCGCCGGACTTCCTCTTCATCGACGGCGCCTGGCGCGATCACGAACGCTGGGCGATCACCAGCGAGATGGTGCCGGAGGACGAGGCGTCCTGACGAGGTGTGCCGGCGGGGCGTCCTGCGGGCGTCAGCGGCCCTTCCGGTTGATCTTCATGGTGTCCATGTCCGTGGCCTTGGCGCGCAGATTGCGGTAGCCGTGCCCGGCCGCCCGCAGCGCCGCCTCCGCCTTCTCCTCGGCGAGCGCCGCGGCCATCTCCTCACCGTCCTCGGCGTCCGAGACGATGGTGTAGCGGTAGCTGAACGACACCAGCGCGGTGTCGTAGACCAGCGACCCCTCGGGCGTGAACCGCAGCTGCGCCATCCCGTGGTCGTCCACCTCCGCGAGGAGGGTGGCGCGGGACGCCTCCGACAGGCGGTCCCAGTTGCCGCGGACGATCACTCGGTAGGTGTGCTGCGCTGCCATCGGCCCGACTTCCGTGTTCCGTGCGGTGCGGGGCGCCGGCCGCCCCGTATCCGTACCGCCCCGGCGCCGCCGGGAGGCGCGGTCAGCGTAGACGGGCGGGGGCGGCGCCGCGCGCGAATTTCCCGGCGGCGGGCGGACGGGACGCCCCCGGCCCCGCCGCCCCGTCCGCCGCGGCGTCCGGAAATTCCTCCGGAGAGACCAGCCGGACACGGAATCTTCTCGGATGGTTACTCGTTGTGACGAATATGAAGGCAATCATCGCGAACAGTTACGGCGGCCCCGAGGTTCTCACGCTCGCCGACCGCCCCGACCCCAAGGTCGGCCCCGATTCCGTCCTCGTCCGCGTGCGGGCCGCCGGGGTCAACCCCGTCGACTGGAAGGTCGTCGCCGGTGCGCTCGATCCGATGATGGACGCGTACTTCCCGCTCATCCCGGGCTGGGACGTGGCCGGAGTGGTGGTGGGCGTCGGCGCCGACGCCACCGAATTCGCGGTCGGCGACGAGGTCATCGGCTATGTCCGCAAGGACGCCGTCCAGCACGGCACCTACGCCGAGTTGGTCGCCGCACCGGTGCGCACCCTCGCCCGGCGCCCGGCGGCGCTCAGCCGGCAGCAGGCGGCGGGGCTGCCGCTCGCCGGGCTGACCGCCTATCAGTCGATCCGCCGGGTCGGGCTGCGCCACGGTGAGACGGTGCTGGTCCATGCGGCGTCCGGCGGTGTCGGCTCGCTCGCCGTGCAGATCGCCGTGGCGGAGGGCGCCCGCGTCATCGGCACCGCGAGCGAGCGCAACCACCCCTTCCTCCGCTCCCTGGGCGCCGAACCGGTGGCCTACGGTCCCGGGCTCGCCGAGCGGGTGCGGGAGTTGGCGCCCGACGGAGTGGACGCGGCGCTGGACTTCGTCGGCGGCGGAGTGGTGGCCGTCTCACAGGAGCTTCTCAAGGACCGGTCCCGGGTGGCGTCGATCGTCGACGGCGAGGTGACCGCCCGGGGCGGACACCTGGTGTGGGTGCGGCCCGACAGCGCCGATCTCACGGCTCTCGCCGCGCTGGCGGACGCCGGCCGGCTGACGGTCCCGGTCGAGGCCACCTTTCCGCTCTCCGAGGCGGCCGACGCCTTTCGCCTGAGCCAGGCCGGTCATGTCCGCGGAAAGATCGTTCTGGAGGTGGGGTGAGGGAGGGGGAGTGAGAGGAGTGAGGCGAGGGGGCGGCGTAGGCCGGCAGGGCGGGCCGGGGGCCGGCGCCGCGCGGGTGGCCTCGCGGTGACGGCGGGCACGGGCGATCTCGTGCGGGCGGTGCGGCCGTCGGCGCGAGGGGCCGGGGCCGCACCGCCCGTCCGTCTGTCCGTTGCTCCGTCTCGTCCGCTCGTCTGCCGGTCCGCCCCCGGCGCGTCAGCCGCCCTGCCGGTCGACGTATTCGAAGATCGAGCCGTCGGGGTGGCGGGCGATGAGGTTGCGGCCGATCGGTGTGGGCAGCGGGCCCGCGATGATCTCCGCGCCGACCGCCCGCAGATCCGCCACCGCCTCGTCCACATCCTTGACGGCCAGCGTCGCGGTCACCTTCGACAGCACCGAAAGCTCCGCCTCCGGCCCGCTCATGAGGAAGAAACAGCCCACCGCCGCGACCGCCACCGGGCCGCGCTGGAAGCGCACGGCCTCGGTCCCGGTCAGTCGCTCGTACACACCGACGGCGGCGTCCAGATCGCCGACGCACACCCGCAAGGAGGTCCCCAGAATGTCCATACGGGGCAGGGTAGTTGAGCAGGTGGGCGGTGCGCGATCGCCGGACGGGGGAGATCGGCCGGGCGGGCGCGGCGGCCCGCGCCGGCGCCTCCCGGGGCGTCAGACCCGGCAGAGGAGTTCGCCGTGCAGCACCGCGAACCAGGCGTCCTCCTCGGCGCCCCACGCCCGCCAGGCCGCCGCGATCTCCGTCAGCTCCCGCGGGGTGGCGTGGCCGCCGTCCACCGCCAGCTCCGCGTAGCCCGAGGAGACCGTGCGGTCCGCCCAGAGCCCGCTCCACCAGGCACGCTCCTCGGGGGTGCGGTAGCACCAGGTGCCGGCGGTCGCGGTGACCGCCTCCGGGGCGAAGCCCGCCTGCCGCGCCCAGGCGTGCAGACGCCGGCCGGCGTCCGGCTCCCCGCCGTTGGCGCGCGTCACCCGCTCGTAGAGGTGCAGCCAGGCGTCCATGCCGGGGACCTCCGGGTACCACGTCATCGCCGCGTAGTCCGCGTCGCGCACGGCGACGATGCCGCCGGGCCTGGTCACCCGGCGCATCTCCCGCAGTGCCTGGACGGGGTCGCCGACGTGCTGGAGCACCTGATGGGCGTGGGTCACGCAGAAGGTGTCGTCCGGGTGGTCCAGCGCGTGGACGTCGCCGACCGCGAAGCGGACGTTGGTCAGGCCCCGGTCCTCGACGGTGGCGCGGGCCTGTTGCAGGATCCCGGGCGCCCGGTCGAGGGCGGTGACCTGCCCGTCCGGCACCAGCGCGGCCAGATCGGCCGTGATGGTGCCGGGGCCGCAGCCGATGTCCAGCACCTTCATGTGCGGGCGGAGCGAATCCAGCAGATAAGCGGCGGAGTTGGCGGCGGTGCGCCAGGTGTGCGAGCGCAGGACGGACTCGTGGTGGCCGTGGGTGTAGACGGCGGTCTCCTGTGGCATGCGGGTCTCCTTCGCGGCGTCGGGCGGCGGCTCCGCGCTGCCGCGGACCGCCCCGGATGCCCCCGGGGCGCCCGCACCGCGGCGACGCGGGCGCCCTCGCGGCGTGGTGGATCCACCGTACGCCGCCATCTCGCATCACGAGAGAGGCATCTCAGGATGCGGGCAGCAGGCGGTAGACCGTCAGCGCCTCGTTCTCCTTCGTCAGCGTCAACGGGCCCGGTGTGGTGGTGACTTCGCCGTCGTACGCCAGATCGGTGCCGTCCGGCAGGCCGCCGATCCGCAGGCTGTGCAGCCGGGCCTCCTTGAGGACGGGGGAGGAGCGCGGGGTGCCGGTCAGGGCCGCCACCAGCAGCCGGGTGCGGGCCAGCCGTCCGGCCCGCACCACCCGCACGTCCAGGACCCCGTCGGCCAGATCGTGGCGCCGTACGGGCGTCAGCCCCAGGCCGCGGTAGGCGCAGTTGCCGACGAAGAGCATCCACAGCTCCATCCGGCGGCCGTTGATCTCGGCGGACACCGGCGTCGCGGTCCGCAGTACGTGCCAGGCGGCGAGCACCCCCGCGGGCCAGGCGCCGATCGTGCCCGCCCAGCGCTCCCGCAGCCGGACCAGCTCCGGATAGGCGCCGATGGCGAAGGTGTTGAGGAAGTGCTGCCCCTCGCGGTGCGGCGCGGCGTGGAAGCGCGCCAGGTCGACGGCGACCGCCTCGCCGTCCTCCACGGCGCGCGCGGCCTCACCGAGCGTCTCGATGCCCAGGTCGTAGGCGAAGTGGTTGTGGGTGCCGCCGGGGAGGACCGCCAGCGGCAGCCCGTGCCGGACCGCGACGGCGGCCGCCGCGTTGACGGTGCCGTCGCCGCCGAGCACGCCCAGCGCGCCACCGCACCGCTTGGCGCTCTCCGCGGCCTCCTCCAGCGCCTTGTCCAGATCGGGGGCGTCCGTCCCGCCGCAGGTGACGACCGTGGCGCGGGGCAGCACCCCGTGCACCTCCGGCGCCCGGTCCGGGCGGGTCTCGCCGCGCTGCCCCGACCCCTGGTTCGCCACCACGAACAGCCCGCGGCCGCCGGGCAGCGCGGGCGCGTCGGCGCGCGGCCGGGCCGGTGGCGCCAGTTGGGCCCGGGTCGGGGCGAGGCCGCGCACCGCGAAGGCGGCCCCGGCGCCGAGCGCGGCGCCCGCCAGCACATCGCCGGGGTAGTGGACCCCCGTGTAGACGCGGGAGAACGCCACGGACGCGGCGAGCGGCGCCAGCGCCAGCCCCCACCACTTGTTCTCGAACGCGACCCCGGTGGCGAAGGCGACCGCGGACGCCGCGTGCCCGGACGGGAACGACGAGGTGAAGGGCTGGCGCCGCAGCCGGCGTATGACGGGCACCGCCTCCAGCAGCGGGCGGGCCCGCCGTACGGAGCGTTTGCCCAGGGTGTTGACGGTCGCGGACGCCACGGCGAGGGAGGCGACGCCGCGGACGGCGGCGCGGCGGGCCGGCCGGCCGCCGAGCGTCGCGGCGCCGGCCGCGAGCCCCAGCCAGAGCAGTCCGTGGTCCGCGCCGCGGGTCAGCCGCGGCAGCACCCGCTGCGCGCCGGGCCACTCGCGCGTGGCGATGGTGTCGAAGAGCCGTCGGTCCACACGGGACAGGAGAGAGCGCATGCGGCCTCTTGTACCCCAGGTGCGGGGCGCGATACGGGGAGGTTGCCGGAACGGGCGCCGCCGTGGCGGGGCGGGGCCGCCGTTCGGCCGTGCGGGCCGGGCGGTCCGGAAGGCGGGTGGCCCGTCGCGCCCGGGCGCTCCCGGCCAAAGACGGTCGCCGAAAACCGGGCGCCTGCCGGGCCCCGGTGTGCTTCTCTTCCCGGATGATCAGAAACCGTGACGCCGCCGACCTCGACGCCTGCGCGGCGGTGCTGGCCGAGGTGCACCGCCACAGCGGCTACCCCCACCACTGGCCCGCCGACCCCGCGGGCTGGCTCACCCCGGACGGCCTCACCGGCGCCTGGGTGGCCGAGCGGTCCGGTGTGATCGTCGGTCACGCCGCCCTGTGCGGCCCGGAGATCAGCCGCCTCTACGTCCACCCCGCCGCCCGCGGGCACGGCGTCGGCGGCCTGCTGCTGCGCACCGCCCACGACACGGCGCTCACCCACGGCCGCCCACCGGTCCTGGAGGTCAAGGCCACCGACCACGCGGCCGTCGCCCTGTACGAACGCCACGGCTGGACCCGCACCGCCACCGAGGAACAGGAGTGGCGGCCGGGGGAGCGGGTGGTGATCCACCGTTACGCGGCGGGCCGCGACGGCTGAGGGAGGCGGTCCGGCTGCGGGACCGGGGCGGGCGCCGGCGGCCCCGGTCCCGCCAGGACCCCGCCCGCCCGGAATCCCGCCGCCCCCCCGGCCCGCCGGCCCGCCCCGCGCCCACCGGTCCGGCGCTCCGCCTCGTACGCCCGCCCCGCCGTTGCCCCATTCGGATGGTGACGGTGTCGTCGGGTCCGGCCGGGCGGGCGGGGCGCGGGCTCCCTTGACGTGTCGGGGGTGTCCGGGGCCCGGGATCTGCCAAGGTGGGCGGGGCCTGATTCATGTGATGGGCCCACGAACGACCCGCGCGGCCGACGTCCGGTCGGCGCACGGCCGATGCCGCGTCCGGCCGTCGGGCGGCCCACCGTCCCGTCGTGTGCACTGTGGAGGTACGGATGCAGCGGACCGCCCCGGATCCGCGGCCGGAGCCCGCCCCGGAACCGTCCGGCCTCCCGGTGCTCCCCGAGCTCGCCGACCGCCTCGCCGCCGCGGCCGGACGCGCCGGACCGGAGCCGTCCGGCGGCTCCCCGGAGCTGCGGGCCGCCGCCGCCGGGTACGCCGGCCGCCGCGGCCCGGCCGCCGCCCCCGACCGTCTGCTCGTCGGCCCCGGCGCGCCCGCCCTGCTGCTGGCGCTGTACGCGGCGGTGGGCGGCGCGGTGGTGCTGCCCCGGCCCTGCGCCGCCTGGTACGCGCCGCCCGCCCGGCTGCTCGGCCGGGCCGTGCATCTGGCGCCCGTACCGGCCGAATCGGGCGGGGCACCGGACCCGTTCGCGTTTCTGGAGACCGTGCGGCGGGCGCGGATGGAGGGGGCGGAGCCCGGGGTGCTGGTGCTGTCCGTCGCCGACGATCCGACCGGGACCTGCCCGCCGCCCGAGCAGCTGCACGAGGTCTGCGAGGCGGCCGTGGGGGAGGGGATGTGGGTGGTCAGCGACGAGACGCGCCGGGATCTGCTGCACGATCCGCACGACACCGTGGTGATCGGCCCCGCCGAGATGCTGCCCGCGGGCGTCGTGGTGCTGAGCGATCTGCGGGCCACCCTGCTGCCCGCGTCCTGGCCGGTCGGGGTCGCGCGTTTCCCCGCGGGCGAGCGCGGCGCCGCGCTGCACGCCGCCGCCCTGGGCGCGTTGACCGCCGCGGCGCCCCCGCTGCCCGGGCCGCTCGCCGACGCCACCGGGTACGCACTCGGCGAACCGGCCGCGGTCCGCGCCCGTACCGCGGCCGCGGCCCGGCTGCACGGCACCCTCGCCGCCGCCCTCTACCGCGTCCTCACCGCCGCCGGGGCGCTCTGCCGCCCCCCACACTCCGGCACCCATCTCTACGCCGACCTCGAACCGCTGCGCCGCCCGCTGGCCGCCGCCGGGGTCACCGGCGCGGCGGCGCTGGAGCGGGAGCTGGCGCCGTGGGCGGCGCGCGGCGGGCACCGCTTCGGCGACGACCCCGGCGCGCTCCGCGTCCGCCTGAGCACCGACGCGCTCCTCGGCCCCGACCCGGACGCCCGCCGCCCCGCCCTGGCCGCCCCCGACCCGCTGCGCACCACCCCGGTCGCCGCGTCACTGGCCCGGCTCGACCACGCACTGACCGTCCTGACCACCGGCTGACGCCCCGCCCGAAAGGGAGCCCCGCGATGACCGAACAGACCGAGCGCTCCGTCCCCGCGTCCCCGCAGACCGCGCCCCCGGGACCGTCCGCGGTGGCCCGGTCCGCCGTCCGGCGCCCCGTCGCACCCGTCCGCCCGGACGCCCCACCGCTCACCGCACCCCGGCCGCCGGGTGAACCCCGTACCTGGCCACGGGACTTCACCGATCGGCTGACCGCGCCGCTGCCCGGCGTCCGGGCGCTGGCCCGGATCGCGCGGGAGGGCAAGCTGCGGCCCGCGCCGGAGACGCTGGCGCAGATCCAGGACCTGCCGTTCGCGCCGGGACCGCTGCCGGCCGCCGGGCCCGCCACCGTCGCCGTCACCTGGGCCGGACACGCCAGCTGGATCGTCCGCATCGGCGGGCTGACCGTGCTGACCGACCCCGTCTGGTCCCGCAAGATCCTCGGCACCCCCGCCCGGGTCACGCCCGTCGGCGTCCGCTGGGAGGATCTGCCGCCGATCGACGCGGTGGTCATCAGCCACAACCACTACGACCACCTCGACGCCCCCACCCTCAAGCGGCTGCCGCGCACCACCCCGCTGCTGCTCCCGGCGGGCCTCGCGCCCTGGGCCCGGCGCCGCGGCTTCACCGCCGTCACCGAGCTGGACTGGTGGGAGGCGGTCGAACTGCCCGCGCCCGGCGGCCCCGTCCGCGTCGACTTCGTCCCCGCGCACCACTGGAGCAAGCGCACCCTCCTCGACACCTGCCGCACCCTGTGGGGCGGCTGGCTGCTCACCGCGCCCGACGGCCGCCGGGTGTACTTCGCCGGGGACACCGGCTACGGCCACTGGTTCGAGGAGATCGGCCGCCGCTACCCGGGCATCGACGTGGCGCTGCTGCCGATCGGCGCGTACGACCCGCGGTGGATGCTGCGGCCGGTGCACACCGACCCCGAGGAGGCGGTCCGCGCCTGCCGGGATCTCGGTGCGCGGGCGCTGGCCCCCATGCACTGGTCGACGTTCCTGCTCTCCGGGGAGCCGCCGATGGAGCCGCTGCACCGGGTCCGCGCCGCCTGGCAGGCCACCGGACGGCCCCGTGAGGACCTCTGGGACCTGCCGGTCGGCGCCTCCCGCGTCCTGCCCGAGGACTGACGTCGCCTCAGCTCTGGCTGCGCGGCTCCCGGGCCCGCGCCCGCCGCCACAGTGCCGGGACCGCACCGACCAGCACCGTCAGCGCCACCGCCGCCGCCACGCCCTGCCACGGGCTGCCGAACAGTGAACCGCCCGCCAGGCCGATCAGCTGGTACGTCGCCGTCCAGGCCAGGCAGGCGGGCGCGTCGCCGCGGGCGAAGGTGCGCAGCGGCATCCGCGAGAGCAGGCACGCCAGCATCACCGGGATCCGCCCGGCCGGCACCAGCCGCGACACCGTCAGCACCAGCACCCCGTGTGTCCGCAGCTGCTCCTGAGCCCGGGCCAGCCGCTCGGGCGCCGCCCGGTCGCGCAGCCGCTCCGGCCACCGCGAACCGCTCCCGGCGCGCAGCCCGCGGGCGCCGAGCCGGTAGAGGCCCAGATCGCCGAGGAACGCCGCGGCCGACGCCACCACGAAGACGCCGAGCAGGGCGACGGGCGAGGTGTGGTGGAAGGCGACCACCGCCGCCGAGCTGACCACCGCACCCGTCGGCACCACCGGCACCAGCGATCCCAGTACCACCAGCAGGAAGAGCGAGGGATAGCCCACCGCCTGCTGTGTCGACTCCGGCGGCACCGTGGCCGCCACCACCCCGGCGAGCGTCATCGCGTGACCACCGGCCGGACCCGTTCGCCGTGCGCGGGCCGGTGGACCCGCACCCCGGGCGCCAGCAGCGCGGCCTGCCGCTCGAACTCCTGGCCCGGCGCATGGAACTCGTGCGGCCGCACCGCGTCGAGGCCGATCGGCCAGTACGTGCCGTAGTGCACCGGCACCGCGCACACCGGACCCAGCAGCGCCGCCGCCCGGGCCGCGCGCCGCGCGTCCAGATGCCCGCTCCCCAGGAACGGCCCCCAGCCGCCGACCGGCAACAACGCCACCTCACACGCCCCGACCGCCTCCGCCATCGCGTCGTACAGCCCGGTGTCGCCCGCGAAGTACGTCCGCGCGGCGCCCCGTACGACATAGCCCAGGGCGGGCACGCGGTGCGGCCCGTACGGCAGCCGCCGTCCGTCGTGGGCGGCCGGGACCGCGGTGACGGTGACCGCGCCCGCGGGGTCCGCCGCGACCGTGTCGCCGGGCACCACCTCCGTCAGCCGCAGCCCGCGCGCGAGCGCGACCCGGCGCAGGGCCGGCACCGCGGCGGGCGCGCCCCGGGGCACCACCACACGGGTGCCGGGCGCGAGCCGGGCGAGGGAGGCGGGGTGGAGATGGTCGGCGTGCAGATGGGAGACGACGACGAGATCGGCGCGGGCGGCCTCGGGCGGCGGCAGGGCGCCGCGGCGGCGCCGCAGATGCGCCAGGCGGCGGGCGAAGAGCGGATCGGTGAGCACCCGCACCCCGGAATCCTCGATCGTCGCGGTGGCATGCCCCCACCAGGTGATCTCCACCGCCACCGCGGACCTCCCGACTCCCGGCGCCGGGCCGACTCCCGCGCGCCGCCCGTCGATCCTGCCTCATCCCCGGCCCGTCCCCGGCCCCGGGGCCAACACGACAGAAGGCAGCACATCCTTCCATTCCCGCCCATCACGGGGCCAAGGTCGGAGACCGTCGCGTATATGACACGCTGGAGCGGATGCCCGTGCCGCCGGCCCGGGAGCGGATCAGGAGCGAGAGGGAGACCGTGACCGGGCGGTGGAGATCCTTCGGCGGCGCCGTGTTGCGTGTGCTCGCCGTCTGGGCCGTGTCCAGCCTCACCCTGCTGGTGCTCGCCGCGGTGCTGCCGGACTTCCGCCTCCAGTCGCCCGGCGGCGACAGCCTCACCCGCACCGCGCTGACCGCCGTCCTCGGCGCCGGCGCCTTCGGCCTCCTCGGCGCGCTGGTCTGGCCGTTGCTGGTCCGCGCGTTTCTGCTGGTCCCCGCCCTCGTCCTGGGCCTGCTGGTCTTCTTCCTCAACGGCTCGCTGCTGCTCGTCGCCCTCGGGCTGCTCCCGGAGGGGCGCGGCCAGGTCGCCCTGGAGACCGCGGTGATCGTCGCCGCGGCGATGTCCGCGACCTCCTCGGCCACCTCCGCCTTCCTCGCCGTCCGCAACGACGAGGCGTACCGCCGGCGGCTGGTGCGGCTCGCCGGACGCCGCGCCCGCCGCGCCGGGGCCGCCGCACCCCGCACCCCCGGCACCCTCTTCGTCCAGCTCGACGGCGTCGGCCACGACCTGCTCCGCGACGCGACCGAGGGCGAGCGGCGGCTGATGCCGACGGTGGCCCGCTGGCGCGCCGACGGCCACCACCTCACGCCCTGGCGCACCGACTGGTCCAGCCAGACCGGCGCCAGTCAGCTCGGCATCCTGCACGGCACCAACCACGACCTGCCCGCCTTCCGCTGGTACGAGAAGGAGACCGGGCACACCCTCGTCAGCAACCGCCCGAGCAGCGCCGCCGAACTCCAGCGCCGGGCGGTGGCCCGCACCGGCCACCCCGGGCTGCTCGCCGACGACGGCGCCAGCCGCGGCAACCTCTTCAGCGGCGGTGCCGACCAGGTCGCCCTCGTCATGTCGGTCGCCGCCCGCCGCGGCCGCGACACCCGCTCCCGCGCCGGATACTTCGCCTACTTCTCCGACCCGGCCAACGCCACCCGCACCGCCGTCTCCTTCGTCGCCGAACTCCTCCGCGAGACCGGCCAGGCGCTCCGCAGCCGGCTGCGGAGCGAGAACCCGCGGGTGGGGCGCGGCGGCCTCTACCCCGTGCTGCGCGCCTTCGCCACCGTCGTCGAACGCGATGTGGTGGTCGCCGCGATCGTCGGCGACCTCCTCGCCGGACGCACCGCCGTCTACGCCGACCTGGTCGCCTACGACGAGGTCGCCCACCACTCGGGCCCCCGCCACCGCGACACCCACCAGGTGCTCCGCAGCCTCGACCGGGCCCTCGCCCTCCTCGCCAAGGCCGCCCGGCACGCCCCGCGCCCGTACCGCATCGTGCTCCTCTCCGACCACGGCCAGAGCCCCGGCGAGACCTTCCTGGAGCGCTACGGGCTGAGCCTCGGCGACCTGGTACGCGCCGGGTGCGGGCTGCCGGTGCCGCGCCGGGTGCGGCGTACCCGCAGCGGCGCCGAGGCGCGGGAGTCCGCGCGGGTGGCCCTGCACCGGCCCGAGGACACCGACGGCCACGCCACCTCCCAGCCGGTGGTGCTGGCCTCCGGCAACCTCGGCCTGGTGTCGTTCCCGGACATGCCCGGCCGGGTCACCCGCGAGGAGCTGGACCGCCGCAACCCGGCGCTGCTCGGCACCCTCGCCAACCACCCCGGCATCGGCTTCCTGCTGATCCGCTCCGCGGAGCACGGCGCGGTGGTCCTCGGGCGCGCGGGCGCCGAGCACCACCTCGACACCGGCCGGATCATCGGTGCCGACCCGCTCGCGCCGTTCGGTCCGGGCGCCGCCGACGCGGTGCGCCGCACCGACGGGTTCCCGCACGTCGCCGACATCATGGTCAACTCCGCCTACGATCCGGCCACCGGCGAGGTCCACGCCTTCGAGGAACAGATCGGCTCGCACGGCGGTCTCGGCGGCGACCAGAGCCGCCCGTTCCTGCTGGCCCCCGCCGAGCTCTCACCCCCGGTCCCGGCCGGCGCCCCGCCCCTGACCGGCGCCGCGGAGGTCCACCAGGTCCTGCGCCGCTGGCTGCGCGAGGCGGCGGAGACCCGCCCGGCGGGCGTTCCGGCCGACGGGGGCGTCCGGGTGGCCGGGGAGGCGTGAGCCCGCCGCCGCTCCGGGAGCCCCCGCTGCCGGGGCCCGGCGCCGGGCCCCGGGCGGGCCGGAGCTCTACGCGGGGCGCCAGTCGAAGGGGAAGTGCTTGCTGGAGCCGCCGCGGTAGGGGTGGGAGAAGTCGAACCCGGTGGCGTGGTCGTCGCGGACCACGCCCCAGGTGGCGACCTGGCCGGGGCCGACCTCGGCGCCGGGGGCGTTGACGGTCTGGACGCGGCGGCCGGGGTCGGCGGTGGGGCCGGTGAGGGCCTTGGCCCCGACCTTGACCTTGCCGGGGATCTCGGCTTCCCAGTACGCGAGATCGGCCGCGGCCTCGAAGCGGATCGGGGCGTACTCGATGCCGCGCAGCTCACCGATGAGCGCCCCGAACGTGCCGGGCCAGCCGCCTTCCTTGCCGGTGAAGAGGCGTTCCAGCGCCTCGCGCTGGGCGGCGTCGGCCTTGGCGTCGAGGTAGAACATGAGCGACATCGTGGCGTCGGGGTCGCCGATCCACATGTTGCCGGTGAACTCGCCGACGGCCACCACACCGAGTCCGGACAGGTCGGTGTCGCCGAAGTGTCCCTCGTGCACCTGCCAGGCCAGCGTGAACAGGCAGTCCCCGTGGGTGGGCGCCTGGGCGAAGGTGCAGGGGCACGGGAGTCCGCAGCTGCACACGTCGAACCACTCGCCGCGCAGCCGCCAGTCCCGGGTGGGCGCCGTGCCCGAGCCGGGGCCCGCCTCGGCCGTGGCCTCCAGCACCGAGCGGACCAGGCCGTGTTCCCCGGTGGCCGTGTCCGCCGGGCCGCTCGCCGTGCTCGTGGTGGTGTCGCATTCGCAGGCGCCTCCGCACATGGAGGTACTCCTTTTCCGTGATGCATACCCCTGCGGGGTATGTCTCCGCCTCAGAGTTGCATACCCCTGGGGGGTATGCAAGAGGATGGGAAGCGTGACTGTTCCCGGGTGCCGGGGGCAGCGGAGGGGGCCGAGGGCGGGTCGCGGGTGTGGCGGCCGGAGCTCCCCGGGGAACGGCCCCCGCCGGCCACCCCGCACGCCCAGGACCAGCGAAGACACCCGTTCGGACGGGGTGACGGGATTTCCGTCCGCCACCCGCCGGGCCGCAGATCCTCCGTCCCGGCGAACGGTTGACGGGAGCATTCGCGGCGATTTTGCGCCGTGCCCCGAACCGGTGACGATGTGCACCAGTCCGGCACACCGGACACCCCGCACGACGAGAGACACCCACTCCATGCACCCCAGCCCCGACGAGCGGTACCCCGGGACGGGTGCGGCCACCGACGCCTCCGCGCCGGTCCGCCGCTTCGGTCTCACCACCGCCACCTGCCTGGTGATGGGCAACATCATCGGCGGCGGCATCTTCCTGCTCCCCGCGTCCGTCGCCCCGTACGGCACCGTCAGCCTCGTCGCCTTCGGCGTCCTCACCCTCGGCGCGATCGCGCTCGCCCTGGTCTTCGGCAAGCTGGCCCGCCGCCATCCGGACACCGGCGGGCCCTACGTCTACGCCCGGGAGGCGTTCGGCGACTTCGCCGGGTTCCTGTCGGCCTGGTCGTACTGGACGCTCACCTGGGTCAGCAACGCGGCCCTCGCGGTCGCCGCCGTCGGCTACGTCCACGTCCTGCTGCCCGGCCACGCGGGGCGCGGCACCGACCTGGTCATCGCGCTGGCCGCCCTGTGGCTCCCGGCCCTCTCCAACCTGGCCGGGACCCGCTACGTCGGCGCCGTGCAGCTGGTCTCGACGGTCCTGAAGTTCGTCCCGCTGCTGTTCATCGCGATCGTCGGGCTGTTCTTCTTCGACCCGGACAACCTCGGCTCGTTCACCGAGGGCACCACCGGCACCCTCGGCGGGCTGTCGGCCGCCGCCGCGATCCTGCTCTACAGCTACGTCGGCGTGGAGTCCGCGGCGATGAGCGCGGGCGAGGTCCGCGACCCGGGGCGCAACGTCGGCCGTGCCACGGTCCTCGGCACCCTCGGCGCCGCCCTCGTCTACCTGCTGGGCACCGTCGCCGTCTTCGGCACCGTCTCCCACGACAGGCTGGTCCACTCCAAGGCGCCGTTCTCGGACGCGGTCAACGCGATGTTCGGCGGCCACTGGGGCGGCACCCTCATCGCCGCCGCCGCCGTCATCTCGATCGTCGGCGCGCTCAACGGCTGGACGCTGATGAGCGCCCAGTCCCCGTACGCCGCCGCGCAGGACGGTCTCTTCCCCCGCGCCTTCCTCACCAAGCGGCGCGGGGTGCCGACCTTCGGCGTGCTCGCCGCCGCGGTGCTGGCCAGCGGCCTGACGGTGATCAACTACCTGCTGGGCTCCGGCGGCGTCTTCGAGATCCTGGTGCTCATCACCACCTTCTCGGCCACCGTCCCGTACCTCCTCGCCGCCGGTGCGCAGATCTACTTCCTGCTCATCGGCGAACGCGACCGGGTCCGCCCGGGCCGCTTCGCCCGCGACCTGGCCATGGCGCTCGCCGCCTTCGCCTTCACCTTCTGGCTCGTCGCCGGGGCCGGATACGCCGCGATCTACCAGGGCGTGCTGTTCCTCTTCGCCGGGATCCTCGTCTACGCCTGGATGGCCGCACGGCGCAAGGGCCGCGGCCCGCACGCCGCGGAGGCGGTACCGGCGCACTCCGGGGACGCCCCCACGCCGTGACCGGACGCCCGGCCCCGCCGCCGGGCGCCCGCCGGGGCCCGCGTGCCACGCTGGAAGCCGGTACGGGCACGGAAACCCGTACCGGCCCGCCCGGGGCGGAGCGGCCGCGCCGGCAGACGACGAGGGAGGACCGGGATGCCCCAGCCGGAACCGCTCAGTGACCAGGACATCGCCGCACGGCTCGGGGAACTGCCGGGCTGGACGGTCTCCGAGGGCCTGCTGCGCCGCGGCTACCACTTCGCGGGCCACTTCCCGGCCGCCGCGATGGTCATCCACATCGCCCAGATCCAGGAGGAGCTGGGCCACCACGCCGACCTGACCCTCGGCTACAACCGGCTCGCGATCGCCGTGAACACCCACAGCGTCGGCGGCCGGATCACCGCCCTCGACTTCGGCCTGGCCCACCGCATCGAGGCCGTCGCCGCGGCGCACGGGGCCGACTGAGCCGCCACGGAGGGTGCCGTCAGCCCGCCCGGCGGGTGACTCCGGGGCCGGGGCGCGGGACCGTGGCGTCCGGCCGCACCCGGGGCTCCGGGGACGGGCCGGGGCCGGGGCCGGGTTCCGGCCCGGGGCCCGACCGCGGCCCGGGCCCGTGCTCCGAGGGCTCCGGCGTCGGCCCGTGCTCCGCAGGCTCAGCCGCGGGCTCCGGTTCCGGCCCGGCCCCGCAGGCGCCGTCGCCGTCCCCCTGCCACCCCGCCCGTCGCAGCTCCACGTTGAACTGGGCGCCCGAGAGCAGCGACAGGTGGGAGAACCACAGCCAGATCAGGAAGACCACCGGCCCGGCCAGCGAGCCGTAGAGCCGGTTGAAGGTACCGACGTACGACGCGTAGAACGTGAACGCCGCCGACGAGACCAGCCACATCAACACCGCGACCACCCCGCCCGGCACGGCGTGCGGCACCCCGCGTGAGGGCGGCGGCCCGGAGCGGTACAGGACCATCACCAACACCACCGCCAGCAGCAACAGCAGCGGCCACTGGAGGAGGTTCCAGGTCTCCTCACCGGCCTCGCCCAGCCCCAGCGCCCGGCCCAGCGCCGTCGCGACCGGCCCGCTCACCAGCAGCGCCACCGCCGAGCTGATGAGCAGCGCGATCAGCAGCAGCGCGGTGGCCAGGATGCGCGGCGCCTTGCGCCACGGCGGCCGGTCGTCCTTCGTACGGTTCATGGCGTGCAGCGCCCGCCGGAACACCGCGAGATAGCTGCACGACGACCAGACCGCGCTGACCAGCGCACCGCCGACCACCATCCACGCGGCGGTCCGCTGATGCGCCATGCCCACCAGCGCCCGCCGCAGCGTGGGGCCGGAGTCGGCCGGGGCCAGCGACGTCAGGTGGTTGATCAGCTGCTCGGTGGCCGGCGGATCGGCCAGCCCGATCAGCGACACCGTCACGATCGTCGAGGGCAGCAGCGCCAGCACGGAGTAGTACGTCAGGCTCGCCGCCCAGTCCGTCACGTCGTCGTGCCACACCGACAGTGGCGTACGGCGCAGCGCCGTACGCCACTGTCGCGCCGTCGGCAGTGCCCGCCGCGACCGGCCGCGGCGCGGAGCGGCCGGGGCGCTCACCCGGACCTCCCGCGCAGACCCGGCGGCGTGCGGTACGGCCCGCGGCGGATACCGCTCCCGGCCATCTCTGTCCGTCCTTACGTGATCGGGGTGTACGTCGGTGGGCGGCGCCGGACGCTACGCGGGGGCGATCCGGATCACCAGACGCGGCGGCCGGACCAGGCCCAGCCGGTCGCGCAGGGCGCGCAGCTCCGCGGTGAGCGCGGCCCGCGCCTCGGCCGGATCGCCGAACACCAGCACCGCCCGGACCACGGCACGACGGCCCCGCACCCGCACCCGGGCCCGCGCGATGCCCGGCACCCGCAAGGTGGCGTCCCGCAGCAGGGCGCCGAACCCGCGCCGGTCGAGGGCGGCGTCCGCGCCGGGCAGCAGCCGCGCCCCGGAGCCCTCCCGCAGCCGGCCCGGCACCAGCGCCAGCGCCACCATCGCCACGCCCAGCAGCGCGACCACCGCGCCGCCCGCCACCAGCCATCCGTCGGTGAGCCGCACCGTGGACACCGCCCCGTCGAGCAGCCCGGCGAGAACCCCCGCCAGGCCGGGTCGCCGCCCGGCCCCCGCCGCCGTCAACGCCGCACAGCACGGCACCACGGCACCCGCCGTCAGCACCGCCCGCCACCGGCGTCCCGCGCGCTCCATCGCCGTCCTCCTCGTTCCCGCTCCTGCTCCGTCCGGGGCCCACCGCTCCGGATCCGCGGCAGCCACGCCGCGCTCCGGGCCCGGCCGCACGGCGGGCGCGCACCACGCGGGGACCCTGCCGCTCCGCGGGAGCGCAGCGACCGCACCCGCCCTGTACGCCACGGTCCCGCCCGCCCCACCGGACACTTCCGGCATCGCGCCCGCCCCTCTCGCCTGCCCACTGTTGTGTGGAAGTCAACCTCATCCGCCGGCCCCCGCGCGCCCGGACCCCGAGGAGTCAGGGGGCGGAGCCCCGGCCCCCTGGGGGACCGCCGTCAGCAGTGCCGGTACACGTACCCGGGCTCCCCCTCGGGCCGCACGTCGCGGTCGCGCAGGGTGAGGGAGAGGCGGTCGCCCCAGCGGCGGCAGCCGGTGGTGAAGTCCCGGGCGCGGTACTCGATGTCGAGGACCCGGCCGTCGTAGGCGGAAAGATAGCGGTCGCACTCCTGGTAGCGGGCGCACTCCTCGGTCACCGCGAAGTCGAAGCCGATCCGGGACCGTTCGTCCAGCAGATCGGCGGTGTTCTTCTGCGCGAAGGCCAGCCCCCGCGCATGGGCCCGCCGCGCCAGCAGCCGGGCGAACGCCGCCGCGTCATCCGCGTCCAGCCGCCCGCCGGAGCGCTCGTACGAATCGAGGTTGTCGGCCTCCACGGCGTCGAAGCCCGCCGTGGCGCAGCCGTCGATCCAGCCGCCCACGACCTCGGCGGCGGCCGTGCGCTTCGCGGGCGTGGACACGTCCAGCAGCGGTTCGTCCCAGTCCTCGTCGATCACCAACGGGCCGTCGTCGCCCTTCTCGTGCAGCAGCAGATCCGGGTGGTGACGCCGCCACCAGCCGACCGCCCCACCGGGCTGGGTCTGGAACGCATTGACGTAACAGACGGTGTAGCGGCCCGCCGCCGGCTTCGCCGTGCGGTCGCGGGAGACCACCCGCACGCCGTCCCGCGGCGGGTACGCGCCGCCCAACTGGTAGTCGAAGACGGCGTCGGCGGGCGGCAGCCGCACCTTTCCGGGCGCGGGGGACGCGGCCGTGGGCCGGGCGTCGGGCGGGCCGTCGGCGGCGGGGGAGCAGCCGGGGACGGCGGTCACCGCGCACAGCAGGGCGAGCAGCGGCACGGAGCGGCGGAACGGGCGGCGCACGACGGCATCAGCTTTCGGTCGGTTCGCCCCGGGACCGGTCGGCGGACCGGGAGCGCGCGGTCCGTGCGCTCGGAGGGGACACCCGAAGCGTACGCACCGGGGTGCGCGCACCTGCCGCGAGCCCCCTGTCCGCCGCTCCTACGCCAGCCCCCGGGCCCGCCGGAACCGGGCCGCCCCCTCGTCCGGTTCCACCACCGGCGCCGGGTAGTCCACCGCGGCCCGCTCCCGGTCGTCCAGCAGCCACGGGCGGTGGACGGCGGCGCCCGGCAGGCCCGCCAACTCCGGGACCCAGCGCCGCACGTACACGCCCTCCGGATCGAAGCGGCGACCCTGGACGACCGGGTTGAGGACCCGGTTGGGGCGGGTGTCGGTGCCGGTGCCCGCGGCCCACTGCCAGTTCAGCTGGTTGTCGGCGAGATCGCCGTCCACCAGCAGATCGAGGAAGTGCCGGGCGCCGATCCGCCAGTCCACGTACAGCGTCTTCGCCAGGAAGCTCGCGGCCAGCAGCCGGGCGCGGTTGTGCATCCACCCCTCGTGCCGCAACTGCCGCAGCGCCGCGTCGACCACCGGATAGCCGGTCCGCCCCGCCCGCCACGCCGCCGCCTCCGCGCCGTCGCCCCGCCGGCGGTCGCCGCGGGGGCGGTACTCCTGCCACGCCGCCGCCGGACGCGCCGCCAGCACCTGGTGGTGGAAGTCCCGCCAGGCCAGCTGCCGGACGAAGGCGCGCGCCCCCGCGTCGTCCCGGTCCGCCGCCGTACGGACCAGCTCCACCGGGGAGACGCAGCCGAAGTGCAGATAGGGGGAGAGGCGCGAGGTGGCGTCGCCCGGCAGATCGTCGTGCCGGTCCTCGTAGGCGGCCAGCCCGGTGCGCCGCCAGGACGCGAAGCGCCGCCGCCCGGCCGTCTCGCCGCCCTCGGGCAGCGCCGGGGACGGACGGCCGCCGGGACACAGCTCCGCCCCGGTGGGCAGCGCCGCCGAGCGCACCCCCTCCGGCACCGCGACGGTGCGCGGCGCGGCCACCACCGCACGCGTCCCCTCGGCCCGCCACCGCCGGAAGTACGGCGTGAACACGGCGAAATGGTCCTTGCCGGGGCCCGTCCGCGTGCCCGGGCCCGGCCTCGATCCGGGCCCCGCACCGGCTCCCGTCCCCGCCCGCGACCCGCCCGACGGGACCACCGCCCCCGGCGGCACCGCCGTGATCACCGCGTCGTGCACCACCAACTGCCGCCCCTCGGCGGCCAGCCGAGCCGCCAACCGCCGCTCCCGGCGCGCCGCGTACCCGGACACCCCCGCCGCGAGATGCACCTCCCCGGCGCCGCACTCCGCCGCCACCCGGCAGGTCTCCGCGACGACTTCCCCCGTACGGAGGATCAGCCGACCGCCCCGGGACCGCAGTCGGGCGTCCAGATCGGCCAGCGCCGCCGCCAGGAACGCGGCACGGTTCGCCGTCACGAAACCGGCGGCGGCCACCCCCGAGTCCACGACGAACAGCGGCACCACCTGGGTCGCGGCCCGCACCGCGGCCCGCAGCACCGGCTGGTCGTGCACCCGCAGATCGGACGTGAACAGACACACCGCGACATCCATGTGCCCACCCTGGCGCATCCGCCGCGCCCCGGGCCGCCGACGCACCCGCCGTCAGGCGAAGGCCAACCCCCGCCACGGCGACGCCGGATCCTGGGTGAGCACCCGGTGCACATGCAGCGCCTCCGCGTACGGGGCGCCGAACCAGCCGTTGTCGAAGGCGAGCATCCGGCCCAGCGCGTACCCGGCCGCGTACGCCTCCCAGGAGTCGTACGCCTCCCGGGCCAGCGCACCGGCCCGCTGCACCGCCTGCTCGGCCTGCGGCGGGGCGCACAGCCGCGCCCCCAGACCCCGGCGGACGAGGTTCACCGCATGGGCGAGATCCAGCGCCAGCACCGACCCCACGCGCCCGTCCGCCGGCAGCAACCCGTCCGTACGGAACCGCTCCTCGTACCGCGTCACCAGCTCCGGCACCTCGGCCGCTTCCTGTTCCGCGGCGTCGCCGTTCCGGCGGGCGCGGAGCGCCGCCTCGGTCTCCGCGGGCAGGAAACCGCCGCCGAGCAACTGCTCCAGCCGCTCCTGAAAGGAGACCGGATCCGTCACCGACCACTGCTCACGCAGCGTCTGCGCGTCCGAGGCATGGTCGAGGAAGACGGTGCCCAGTTCGTTCCACGGCACGCTGTGGTGCACCGCCAGCGGCGCCCCGCAGGCCAGCCCCTGCGCCGGTGGCCCGTGCAGCGGCCCGGTCGCGAGCGTGGTCAGCAGCCCGCCCGGGCGGACGCCGAAGTGGGCGCGCGCCTGGAGCCAGGACGCCCGGTGCGCGGGCGTCGCCATGAGGTACGCGGCCGACGGCGTCCCCGGGTTGACCGCCAGCTGCCACTTGTCGTTCGGCCAGTCCTGCGCCAGTTCTTCGACCGAGACCCGGTCGAAGAACTGCTGCGGCTGCCACGGCGGCAGCATCCCCCGCGTCAGCACCGGCAGACACGTCCCGCCGACCACCGGGTCGTCGTAGACCGGCAGCGGGTCCTGACCCGGCTGCGGCGCCACCAGATAGAGATCCTCGCCCGCCAGGGCCGCGACCTGACCCATCACGTCGCCACGCGCCGTCGCCTCACACAGCCGCCGCTCGGTGTCCGTCGGCGGCATCCACACCGGAGTACCCACCCGCCCGACCTTACGGCGCCCGCCCCGACCCGCCGTCACCAGGGCGTCTCCTGCGGATCACCGGCCGCCTTGCCGGACCGGCAACGAAGCTTGCCCCCGGACGGGGAGCGGTCCAGGCTCACCCCATGACTCACGACGACGCCCGCCCGCACACCCCGGCGCACGGCCATGGCGCGCACGCCCCCGGACACCACCACGGCGACGCCGACATGGACTGGGAGGTGATGGGCCCGCTCCTGGAGAGCGGTGCCGAACTGCACTCCGCCGTCTTCGAACAGGCCGCCGCCTGGCTGGGCACCCTCCTCACCCCGCAGACCGGCCGGCCCGCCGCCCCCGTACGCCGCATCCTGGACGTCGGCAGCGGCCCGGGCGTCGCCACCTGCCTGCTGGCCCGCGCCTTCCCCGAGGCGGAGGTCGTCGCCGTCGACCCCACCCCCGCGCTGCTGGACCGCGCCCGCGCCCGCGCCGCCGCCCTCGGCCTCGCCGACCGCGTCACCACCCACCGCGCCGAACTCCCCGACGGACTGGACGGCGCCGCGGCCCCGGACGGCGGCGGTCACCCCACCGGGCCGGTCGGCGACGCCGATCTCATCTGGTCCAGCCGGACCCTGCACCACGTCGGTGACCAGCGGCGCGCCGTCGCCACGCTCGCCCGCCATCTGCGCCCCGGCGGTGTGCTGGCCCTCTCCGAGGGCGGGCTGCCGCAGCGATTCCTGCCCCGCGACATCGGGCTGGGCCGCCCCGGTCTCCAGGCGCGGCTGGACGCGGTGACCGAGGAGTGGTTCGCGCGGATGCGGGCCGCGCTGCCCGGCGCCGCGGACACCGTCGAGGACTGGCCCGCCTTCCTCGCCGACGCGGGCCTGGACACCCCGCACAGCCGCACCTTCCTCGTCGACCTGCCCGCCCCGCTGTCCGCCGCCGGCCGCGCGTACGTCGCCGCCGGGCTGACCCGCGCCGTCGAGGCGTTCGGCGACGAGCTGGCCCCCGACGACCTGGCCACCGTCACCCGCCTCCTCGACCCGGACGACCCGGCCGGGCTCGCCCGCCGCCCCGACGTCTTCCTGCTCGCCGCCCAGACCGTGCACGCGGCCCGCGCCCGGTAGCCGCCGGCCCGGAACGCCCCGCCCGGCCTGGGGGACGCGGTCCGGCGCCGGTGACATGGCAGCCCCGGTACCCCCTGGTTAAGCTCATTCGGGGGGCCGAGGACCCGATCCAGGGAGGCTCCGATGCATCTGGCGCCCGAACCACGTGACGTCGCCCCGCGCCTCGCCACCGGCGCGTTCATCCTCAACTCCGGTCTGGGCAAACTGAAGGCCGACGACGAGACCGCCGCCGGAATCCACGGCATGGCCTGCACCGCGTACCCGTTCCTGGAGAAGCTCGAACCACGCGCCTTCGTCCGGCTGCTGGCCTGGTCGGAGGTGGCCGTCGGCAGCGCCCTGCTGGCCCCGGTCGTACCGAGCCGCCTCGCCGGCGCCGCGCTCACCGGGTTCTCCGCCGGGCTCGTCGGTCTCTACCTCCGCACCCCCGGGATGCGCGAGCCCGGCAGCCTGCGCCCCACCCAGAACGGCATCCCGCTCGCCAAGGACACCTGGATGCTCGGCATCGGCCTGGGCCTGCTCGGCTCCGGCGCACGCTGGGGCTGTTGCCGCAGGCGCCGCCGCCGCTGCCGCCGCTGAACCGCCCGGCGCCCGCTCCCGCCGGGCGTTCGGCCGGACGGTCCACGCGCGACACGGAAGACTGGGCCGAACGGCCGAACCCGTTCGCGAATACGGGTGCTTCCGCATCACTCGAATGCAGCATGTACGACTGGCCGGTTTGTTCGTTGGACCGGGCGTGACGTCAGCACGCGCCCGTGACCGCGCGCGGCCGGGTGGCCCCGCCGCGCGCCGAGCCGAAGGACCCGGCGGCCCGCCCGGCCGCCGTCCCGCCGGCCGCCGCGCCGCCTGCGCGGGGCCACCGTCCGCCCGCCGTACGCCGGTCCGCGCCCGGCGCATACGCATGCGCCGCCCCACGGCCCCCGGGCGTCCCCCGGTGCCCGGCACCACGGCCCCCGGGCGGCCCGGCCCCGTGCGCCGCGCGTGAACGTCCCCCTGCGACCACGTCCATCACCCGACCCGGCCCCGCCCCTGCGGGCCCGCCCCGGCGGCTGCGCCGCGGGCGGGCCCGCGGGGCACGCGCGTCCCGGCCGGGTCCTTCTCCCGAAAGACATGACGTGCACGAGACCCAGACCTACATCCCGGCGCAGCAGACCGACGAATTCGTGCCGAGCCAGGGCACCTTCACCCGTGCGGTCCGGGACACCGACCCCCGGGTGGACATCCCGCTGTTCGCACCGCAGCCGGACCCCTACGGGTTCGACGCGGTCGCCTGGGCGAACGTCCCGGTGTGGGAGACCGACGGTCCGGCGCCCCAGGACCCGCACGCGGGGGACGGATATCCGGCGCCACCACCCACCGGACCCGCCGTCAGCCATGCCCGCACCCGGCAGCACCGGCCCGGGGCGCACCGCGCCGGCGCCGTCCGGCTGCGCCGCTGGGCGCGGCGGATCAGCGCCGTCGTCGCCGCCCTCACCGCCGTGATGATCAGCGTGCTGGGCGCCATGGTCTGCTACGCGCCGCTGCGCGCCCTCGCTTCCCAGGGGGCTTCCGGCGGCCTCGCCGACCTGTGGCCGCTGCTGATCTACGGCCCCTGGATGGTGGCCTCCCTCGCCATCCTGCGCGCCTCCGCCAACGGCCGCCGGGTCGCGCACTCGTGGTGCGTGGTGATCCTCTTCTCCGCGCTCGCCGTCGTGCTGTGCGTCGCGCACGCCCCGCTGACGCTCTCCGCCATCAGCGTCGCCGGGCTGCCGCCGATCACGGCCCTGCTCTCGTTCCATCAACTGGTGCGCCAGATCGAACCTCCCGCGCCGCCGCGCCCCGCCCCGGCGGAGGAACCCGGCAGCGGCCATCACCGCAAACCGCCGAACCCGCGGCCGTAGCCCCGCCCGCAGCGCGGCGCGCCGCCGCCCCGACCGGACGGGGGCGGCGGCGCGCCGTGCTGCCGGGCTCAGACGACGTCGAACGTCGCCGGGTCCGGGCCGAGCCGGGTGCCGTTGTCGAGACCGGCGACGGCCTTGAGGTCGGCGTCGTCCAGCGTGAAGCCGAAGACGTCGATGTTGGCGGCGATCCGCTCCGGCGTCACCGACTTCGGGATGACGACGTTGCCGAGCTGGAGGTGCCAGCGCAGCACCACCTGGGCGGGCGTCACCCCGTGCTTGGCCGCGATCTCGCCGAGCACCGGCTCCGCCAGCAGGTCCTTGCCCTGACCCAGCGGCGACCACGCCTCCGTCGCGATGTGGTGCCGGGCGTGCGCCGCCCGGGACTCGGCCTGCGGGAAGTACGGGTGCAGCTCGATCTGGTTGACCGCCGGGACGACCGACGTCTCGCCGATCAGCCGCTCCAGGTGGGCGGGGAGGAAGTTGGAGACGCCGATGGCGCGGGCGCGGCCCTCCGCGTAGATCTTCTCGAAGGCGCGGTACGTGTCGACGTAGGTGTCCTTGGCCGGCAGCGGCCAGTGGATCAGATAGAGGTCGACGTACTCCAGGCCGAGCTTGTCGAGGGAGGCGTCGAAGGCGCGCAGCGTGGCGTCGTAGCCCTGCTCGGCGTTCCAGAGCTTGGTGGTGACGAAGAGGTCGCCGCGGGGGATGCCGGAGGCGGCGAGCGCCCGGCCGGTGCCCTCTTCGTTGCCGTAGATCGCTGCGGTGTCGATGCTGCGGTAGCCGGCCTCCAGGGCGTGGCCGACGGTGGCGGCCGCCTCGTCGTCCGGCACCTGCCAGACGCCGAATCCGAGCTGCGGCATCGTGACGCCGTTGTTGAGCGTGATGGTCGGGACCTGGCTCACGGGGAATCGATCCTTACGTCGTCGTGCATGTCCACGGACGACAACGCCCACCCGCCGTTCCGCATTCCCGCGCGGAAGGAGAAAGCGCCCTGGTCCACCCGGGTGGCGTAGTGATCCGGCTCAGCTCCGGTACAGCGCCTCCACCTCGGTCGCGTACGCCGTCTCGATCGCCTTCCGCTTCAGCTTCAGCGACGGCGTCAGCAGCCCCTGCTCCTCGCTGAACTGATGGGCCAGTATCCGGAACGTACGGATCGACTCGGCCTTCGACACCAGCGTGTTGGCGGCGACCACGGCCCGCCGGATCTCCGACTCCAGATCCGGGTCGCGCACCAGCTCCATGGGGCGCATGTCCGGTTTGCCACGCATCGTCAGCCAGTGGGTGACGGCCTCCGGATCCAGCGTCACCAGCGCGGCGACGAACGGCCGGTCGTTGCCGACCACGAGGCACTGCGCGACCAGGGGGTGTGCCCGGACCCGGTCCTCCAGGACCACCGGCGAGACCGTCTTGCCGCCGGAGGTGACGAGCACCTCCTTCTTGCGGCCGGTGATCGTCAGGTAGCCGTCCTCGTCGAAGGCGCCGAGGTCACCGGTGGCGAACCAGCCGTTGTGCAGCACGGCGCCGGAGCCCTGCGGGTCGCCCAGGTATCCCTGGAAGATCTGCCCGCCGCGCAGCCAGATCTCGCCGTCGTCCGCGACATGGACGGTGGTACCGGGGATGGGCGTGCCGACCGTGCCGAACCGGGTGCGCTCGGGCGGGTTGGCGGTCGCGGCGGCGGTGGACTCCGTCAGGCCGTACCCCTCGAAGATCCGCACCCCCGCCCCGGCGAAGAACAGGCCCAGACGGCGCTCCATCCGGGAGCCGCCGGACATCGCGTGCCGCACCCGGCCGCCCAGCGCCTCACGGACCTTGCTGTAGACCACCTTGTCGAAGAACTGGTGCTGCATCCGCAGGGCGGCGCCGGGGCCGGAGCCGGTGCCGAACGCCTTGTGCTCCATGGCCTCGGCGTGGCGGACCGCGACATCGACGGCCTTGTCGAACGGCCCTCCCTTCCCCTCGGCCTCCGCCTGCCGCCGTGCCGCCGCGAAGACCTTCTCGAAGACGTAGGGCACCGCGAGGACGAAGGTCGGCCGGAAGCTGCGCAGGTCGGGCAGGAGGGCGCGGGCGCTCAGCTCCGGCTGGTGGGCCAGCTTCACCTTGCCGCGGAGCGCGGCGACCTCGACCATCCGGCCGAAGACGTGCGACAGCGGCAGGAAGAGCAGGGTGGACGCCTCGTCGCCGGGGCGGGAGTGGAACGCGGTGTCGTACCGTTCGAGGACGTTGTCCGCCTCGGCCATGAAGTTGGCGTGGGTCAGGACGCAGCCCTTGGGGCGGCCGGTGGTGCCCGAGGTGTAGATGACGGTGGCGATGGCGTCCGGGGTGACCGCCATCCGGTGGCGGTGCACCACGTCGTCGTCGAGATGTGCGCCCGCCGCGGTCAGTTCGGCGACCGGGTCCGCGTCGAGCTGCCACAGCCGGCGCAGCCGCGGCAGCCGGCCGATGACCGAACCGACGGTCATCGCATGGTCCTCGTGCTCCACCAGACACGCCGTCACGCCCGCGTTGTGCAGCATCCAGAAGACCTGCTCGGCGGAGGAGGTCGGGTACAGCGGTACGGACTGGCCGCCGATCGCCCAGACGGCGAAGTCGAAGACGGTCCACTCGTAGCGGGTGCGCGACATGATCCCGACCCGGTCGCCGAAGCGGACGCCCTGGGCGAGCAGGCCCTTGGCCAGCGCCATGACCTCGTCCCGGAACTGCGCGGCGCTGACGTCGATCCAGCGCCCGTCGTCGTCCTTACGGGCGAGCGCGGCCCGGTCCGGGTCACGGGCGGCGTGGTCGAAAACGGTGTCCGCCAGCCCACCGACCCGGGGCCCGGTAGCCAACGGCTCCACGGTGAACTCGCGCACTGACCCAGCTCCTTGTGGTACTCCTCACACGGCCGCGACCGTACCCCACGGTCGCGCCCGGTGGGAGGGCCTTGCCGGGTTCCGGACGGCGCCGGGCGCCCGCAGACCATCCGGAGGAAACGGACCACTCCCCGGAAGAGTGGACATGTACCGGTCACCCATCGGCGGAACGATCACCGCCTGGGGACCGTATCTGCACCGAATCTCTGCACCGGAAGGGTGAATCCGCAGGCCGTCCGCGGCGGAAATCCGGCGCCCGGCCCACCGGCGGTCACGGCAGCTGGAGCCGGTCGCCCCCGGCCAGGATCGCGCCGGCCAGCGCCTCCGCGGGCCCGCGGGCGGCGGAGGCGCGCCGCCCGTGCAGCAGGACGAAGTCCACCCCGCCCAGCTCCGGCAGCCCGGCGCGCGGCGCCATCCGCACCAGGCCCGGCGGGATCATGCCGAGGGTGTGCGCCATCACCCCGAGCCCGGCGCGGGCGGCGGCGACCAGCCCGTTGAGGCTCCCGCTGGTGCACGCGATGCGCCAGGCCCGCCCGTGCTCCTCCAGGCACTCCAGCGCCCGGGCGCGGGTCACCGCGGGCGGCGGGAAGGCCACCAGCGGCACCGGGCGGTGCGGATCGAGCCGCAGCCGGTCGCTGCCCACCCACACCAGCCGGTCCCGCCACACCAGCTGCCCCGCGGGCCCCTCGGGGCGCCGCTTGGCGAGGACGAGGTCGAGCCGCCCGGCGGCGAGAAGTTCGTGGAGGGTTCCTGACAGTTCGACGGTCAGCTCCAGATCGACCTCGGGGTGGGCGTGCCGGAACCCCTCCAGGATCTCCGGCAGCCGGGTCAGGACGAAGTCCTCGGACGCGCCGAACCGCAGCCGTCCGCGCAGCCGCGTCCCGGTGAAGAACCCGGCGGCGCGCTCGTTCGCCTCCAGGATCGTGCGGGCGAAGCCGAGCATCGCCTCGCCGTCCTCGGTCAGCTCCACCCCGTGCGTGTCGCGTGCGAACAGCCGCCGCCCGGCCGCCTCCTCCAGCTTCCGTACGTGCTGGCTGACGGTGGACTGCCGCAGCCCCATCCGGTGCGCGGCCTGGGTGAAGCTCAGGGTCTGCGCGACGGTCAGGAACGTACGCAACTGCGCGGGATCGAACACGGGACACCTCGGGTGGGCGGTGGTCCGGCCACCGCGGGACCGCGCCCAGGGGGAGCGGCGTGGCCGGAACGGGCCGGTATGCGGCCATGGTAATCACGTTCCGACATCACAGTGAGTGTGGCGAACGGGGTTCCTGATATCCGTGGGGACCGGCACTCTGGAGAGGGCACCGTCCATGCCGCCGTCCGTACCGCCCCCGACCGAAGTGAGATCATGCGCCGCCCTGCCCTCGCCCTCCCCTCCTGGCTCCCCGTGGACGGATACATCCTGGCGCTCCTCGCCACCGTCGGACTGGCCGCGCTCCTCCCGGCAACCGGCTCCGCCGCCACCGTCGCGGACGGCGCCGCCACCGGGGCCGTCTCCTTCCTCTTCCTCCTCTACGGCGCCCGCCTCTCGACCGCCGAGGCGATGGCCGGACTCCGCCACTGGCGACTCCATCTGACCGTCCTGGCCTGCACATTCGTGCTCTTCCCGCTGCTCGGCCTGGCCGCCCGCGGCCTGGTGCCGTACGTCCTGCCGGGCGGGCTGTACACCGGCGTGCTGTTCCTGTGCCTGGTGCCGTCGACCATCCAGTCGTCCATCGCGTTCACCTCCATCGCGCGCGGCAACGTCGCGGCGGCGATCTGCGCCGGATCGTTCTCCTCCCTCATCGGCATCGTCGTCACCCCCCTGCTCGCCGCGCTCCTCCTGGACGGTGAAGGGCCCGGCGTCTCGGGCGGGGCGCTGGTCTCGATCGTCTGCCAGTTGCTGCTGCCGTTCCTGGCCGGTCAGGTGCTGCGCCGCTGGATCGGTGGTTTCCTCACCCGGCACAAGAAGGTTCTCGGCCTGGTGGACCGCGGCTCGATACTGCTGGTCGTCTACAGCGCCTTCAGCGCCGGGGTGACCGCCGGGATCTGGCACCAGGTCTCCCCGCTGCGCCTGCTGATCCTGCTGGGCGTCCTCGGGCTGCTGCTCGCGGTGATGCTGACCCTGACGTCGTACGGCTCCCGGAAGCTGGGCTTCGGGCGGGCCGACCGGATCGCGATCACCTTCGCCGGGTCGAAGAAGAGCCTGGCCGCCGGGTTGCCCATGGCCAGCGTCCTCTTCGGCGCCCAGGCCGGTCTCGCGGTGCTGCCGCTGATGCTCTTCCACCAGATGCAGCTGATGGTCTGTGCGGTGCTGGCGAAGCGGTTCGCGGCGCGGGCGGAGGCGGAGGTCTCCGGGGAAGACGCAACCGGGGAGGGCGCCCCCGGGGAGGCCGGCCCGGCGGACGCCCCGGCGCCGGCCCGTGACGGCGAGCCGGTGGGCGCCGGGGAGTCCCGGTGACGGCCCCTGCCGCACGGGGCCGCTCCCGTCAGGGCCCCGTCACCCGGTCCAGGCCGAGGCGGAGCACGACGGGCCCGGCCGGCGGGCGGCCCGGGGTGCGCAGCGCGGTCAGATCGGCGTCGGACAGCGCCCGGCGGTAGACGCCGACCTCGTCGAGGGCGCCGGTGAAGTGGGCGCGGCCGTCGAGGCGTGCGCCGAGGCGGACGCCGAAGGCCGTGCCGCGGCTGACCGACCCCGGGGTGTCCGGCGCTGCCGTGGCCGCGGCGGCGTCCACCGTCAGCCGTAACCGGCCGCCGCCGCGGCGCAGCGCCAGCAGATGCCAGCGGCCGTCGTGGTACGCGCCCGCCGTCGACAGCACCGTGGTGACCGGCGGCGCGGCGCCCGCCACGGTGGTCACCGTCGCCGTGATCCGGCCGTGCGCCGGGTCCCCGACCAGGGTGACCTGCGGGGATCTGCTGCCGGAGCCGCCCAGCCACAGCATCGGCTGCTCCCCGCCGGTCGCGTCGTAGCGGAACCACAGGGCGCAGGTGAACGGTGCGTCGCCCAGCGGGAGCGAGGTGCGGAACGGGACGTCGACGGCGTCGTCGGTGCCGTCGAAGGCCAGTGCCCGGCCCAGGACGCCGGAGGTGGTGCGGGCACCGCCGAGGACGGTGGCCGGGCGGGCGCCGGGTGCGCCGTCCGGGGTGGTGGGGCCGGGGCCGCGGCGCGGTCCGAGCCAGGCGTCGGTGAAGCGGGCGAACCGCATCTCGTCCCGGGCGTCGGCGGCGCCCGCCTCGTAGAAGAGTCCGGTCACGCCGGGGGAGACGGGGACCAGGTCGGAGTAGCCGGACCAGTCGCCGGTGACGCGGGCGCCCCGGTCGGCCGCCTCCCAGGTGCGGCCCTCGTCGTACGAGGAGTGGAGCGTCATGGTGCGGCGGCGGTCCGGGTCGGCGGGGGCGGCGAGGAGGGTGCGGCTGCCGCCCCCGGCGGTGGGCAGCCGCAGCACCGATGCCTGCACCATCGGTGCGAGGAAGCCGGGCAGGGTGCGGAACGGGTGGGTGAAGGACGCGCCGCCGTCGCGGCTGACCGCCGCGGTGCGGTTGCCGAGGTCGGTGCCGTCCTGCTCGCGGGCGTTGACGTAGACCGACCCGTCGGCGCGCTCCAGCAGCGTCATCTCGGAGGGCTTCTGGCGGAACGTGCCGTCGGGGGCGACCGGCCAGGTGTCGACGGCGCCGATGCGCCAGGTGGCGCCGCCGTCGTCGCTGTGGACCAGCGCGGCGTGGTTGGCGGTGACCCGGCCGCCTGCGTAGCTCTCGGCGTTGACCGACAGGACGAGCCGCCCGGCGTGGTGCCCCCGGGTGAGCTGGATGCCGTGCACCGGCCCCGTCGCGTACCAGGAGTTCCACCCGGCGGGGCGCAGCGCGCGGGTCAGATCGCGCGGCGCCGACCAGGTGGCGCCGTCGTCGTCGCTGTACTGGAGGTGCGGGGTGCGGTTGCAGGGCGTGGCGCAACTGAGGCCGTCGGTCCGGCCCTTGTTGTACGTCTCGGCGAGGACGATGCGGCCGGTGCGGCGGTCCACGACCGGCGCCGGATTGCCGTGGGTGTCGCCGCCGCCCTCGTTGACGATCTGGAGCGGGCCCCAGGTGCGGCCGCCGTCGGTGGAGCGTTTGAGGACGAGGTCGATGTCCCCGGCGTCGCCGCAGTCGTGCGCCCGGCCCTCGGCGAAGGCGAGCAGGGTGCCCCGGACGGAGCGGACGACCGCCGGGATGCGGAAGCAGGCGTAGCCCGGGTCCTGGGCCGCGCTGAACAGGACCCGTTGGTCGAATCCGCCGGGCGGTGCGGCGCCGCTCCCCGCGGCGCCCGCGGGGGCGGCGGGGAGCAGGGCGAGCGCCAGGGCGGCGAGGGCGGTGAGGGCGGCGACGGCGCGGTGCCGCCGGGGTCTCGGGTGGGGGCGGGAGGGTGCACGGAGAAGTGACGTCATGGTCCGGCCTGCCCTTCGAGGCATCGGCGTCATCCACAGGACATCCCACGTCCCATGTCGTGTGTGACGGAACGTACTGCCGTCACTACACCCCGACAAGAAGGGTGCGGCCGTTCGCCCGTGGCCCCGCCGGATTCACCCGTCCGGCCCGCGGCCCTCCGGGGCCGGAGGCCGGGATGCCGGCGGCGCCGCGCCCCGGCGGCTACCGCGCCGTACCGGCGTCCGGCCGCAGCACGATCTTCCCGAGGTTCGCCCGCGCCTCCATGAGGCGGTGGGCCGTCGCGGCGCCGGAGAGCGGCAGCTCGGCGTGGATCACGGCCCGCAGCCGCCCGGACGACGCCCACTCCCACAGCTGTGCGCGGTGGTGCGCGTACCGCTCCGGCCGGGTGGCGGCGAAGTGGCGCATCGTCAGCCCGGTGACGGTCTTCGCCCCGGCCAGCAGGTCGTACGCGGCGAGCGTGCCGCCGCCGGAGCTGAAATGGATCAGCCGCCCGCCCGGTGCCAGCGCGCCGAGCGCGCGCGGCAGCAGGTCGCCGCCGGCGCCGTCCAGTACGACATCGACCGGCGCGCCCCAGGACTCCTGGCCGTGGACGACGGCCTCGTCGGCGCCGAGTGCCCGGACGAACTCCGCTTTCTCCGGGGTGCCGACGGCGGCCACCACCCGCGGTACGCCCCGTGCCTTGGCGAGTTGGACGGCGAGATGGCCGGTGGCGCCCGCCGCCGCGGTGATCAGCACCGACTCGTCGCCCCGGGGTGCCGCGGTGTCGAGCGCGGCCAGCGCCACATGCCCGCCCCGGATCAGTGCGACGGCCTGCGCGGCGCTCACCCCGTCGGGAAGGCGGGAGGCGAACGCGGCCGGGGTGCGGGCGAGTTCGGCGTAGGCGCCCGGGAGGCCGAAGGAGGCGATCCGGTCACCGACGGCGAAGCCGGTGACGTCCGGGCCGAGCGCGACGACCTCCCCGGCGACCTCGTCACCGGGGAGCCCGGGCAGCGGGGCGCCGCCGCGCACCCGGCGCACCGTCGGCAGCGTGACGCCGATCGCCTCCGTGCGCACCAGCAGCTCGCCGGGGCCGGGCACCGGCGGTTCGGCCTCCTCGACGCGCAGGACCTCGGGGCCGCCGTGGATGTCGTGACGGATGCGGCGCACGGGCTCACACCTCCAAGAATTCGTTGGGGCCCCCAACGGTAGCCGTATTCATGGGGGAGGCCAACGGATTTTCGTTGGGGATTCCCATGGACCGGCGCTACGGTGGACCCATGGCCGACGCCCCCTACGCCCCCCGCCGTATCCGTGTGCTGCCGAGCTGGTTGCTGGGGCGGGCCGCGGCCCGTGGGCACCGGCTGGTCGCCGAGGCGCTCGCCACCGAGGGCATGCGGATGATGCACCACGCGGTGCTCTCCGCGGTCGCCGAGAGCGGTCCGATCTCCCAGGCGGAGCTGGGCCGCAGGGTCGGCATCGACCCGAAGGACATGGTCACCGTCGTCAACGACCTGCAACGGGAAGGGCTGGTCACGCGGACGCCCGACCCCGAGGACCGCCGGAAGAACGCCGTCGAGCTCTCCGCGGCGGGGCGGCGCGTCCTGCGCCGTACGCAGCGGCTCGGCGACCGCGCCAACGACGAGCTGACCGCGGCGCTGACCCCCGCCGAGCGGGCACAGCTGGTCGCGCTGCTCACCCGGATCGTGCAGCCCTCCGACGGCACCGGCGGCCCGGCCGCGGGCGGCTGACCGGCGCCCGGCTCAGCTCCCGGTGTCCGCCTCGTCCAGACCGAGGCGGTGCGCGCCCGCGTAGACGTTCATCGAGCTGCCGCGCAGGAAGCCGACCAGCGTCAGGCCCGTCTCGGCGGCGAGGTCCACGGCGAGCGAGGACGGTGCGGAGACGGCGGCGAGCGCCGGGATCCCGGCCATCACGGCCTTCTGCGCCAGCTCGAAGGAGGCCCGGCCGGAGACCATCAGCACACAGGACGACAGCGGCAGCCGGTCGTCCTGGAGCGCGCGTCCGACGACCTTGTCGACGGCGTTGTGGCGTCCGACGTCCTCGCGTACGTCGAGCAGTTCACCGTCCGGGGCGAACAGCGCCGCCGCGTGCAGCCCGCCCGTGCGGTCGAAGACCCGCTGGGCGGCGCGCAGCCGGTCGGGGAAGGTGCTCAGCAGCTCCGGGGTGAGACGGACCGCGGGGCCGGAGTCCGGCGCCCAGCGCGCGGTGGTGCGCACCGCCTCCAGGCTCGCCTTGCCGCACAGCCCGCACGACGACGAGGTGTAGACGTTCCGCTCCAGGCTGATGTCCGGCACCGGAACGCCGGGCGCGAGGCGGACGTCGACGACGTTGTAGGTGTTGGCGCCGTCGTCGGTGGCGCCGGCGCAGTAGACGATGTTCGCCAGCTCCGCGGCGGAGGCCAACACGCCCTCACTGACGAGGAAACCGGCCGCGAGCGCGAAGTCGTCGCCCGGGGTGCGCATGGTGATCGCCAGCGGCTTGCCGTTGAGCCGGATCTCCAGCGGTTCCTCGACGACCAGGGTGTCCGGCCGGGCCCCCACGGAGCCGTCCCGCACGCGGATGACGCGGCGCCGTTCGGTGACCCGTCCCATGTCTGCCTCCACCCGCCGTACGGCGCCCCGGTGTGCCGTCGCCGGTTGAGGGCGCGGCGGAACGGGGACAACCGTACAACGTACTCGGTAAACTGTAGACGATAGCCAATGGGCGGGCCGTCCGGTTCCGCCCCCGAGGGCCGCGCCCCGGCCACCACACCAAGGGGGACCCGATGCTGTCCAGCGGACTGCCGCACGGAGCCGTCCCGAAGCTCGAACGGCCCGGCCCGTTGCGCGAGCGGGTCTACGAGGCCCTGCTCGAACTCATCACCACCCGCGCCCTGCGCCCCGGCGCCCACCTGGTGGAGAGCGAACTCGCCGGGCACCTCGGCGTCTCCCGGCAGCCGGTCCGCGAGGCGCTCCAGAGACTGAACACCGACGGCTGGGTCGATCTGCGGCCCGCCCAGGGCGCGTTCGTCCACGAGCCGACCGAGGAGGAGGCCGACCAGCTGCTGACGGTCCGTACGCTGCTGGAGGCCGAGGCCGCCCGGCTGGCCGCCGCGCACACCGGGTCGCCGGGCATCGCCGCCCTGGAGGAGCTGTGCGTCACCGGTGAGCGCGCGGTGCGCGAGGACGACGTGGACGGCGCGGTGGCGGCCAACGCCGCGTTCCACGCCAAGGTGATGGAGCTGGCCGGCAACGCCGTCCTCGCCGAGCTGGCCGCACAGGTCGGCCGCCGGGTGCGCTGGTACTACACCCCGGTGGCCCGGCAGCGCGGCGCGCAGTCCTGGATCGAGCACCGCGAGCTGATCGCCGCCATCGCCGACCGCGACGAGGCCCGCGCCACCGCCGTGATGCGCGCCCACACCGAGCACACCCGCCGGACCTACCACGAGCGGGCCCGCGGGGACGGACCGGACGAACGGCGCCCCTGAGCGCCGGCGCGCCCCGGCCGCCTCGCCCGTTCCGCTCCCCGAGACGCCCCTGACCGGCGCCGCGGCGGACCGGTAATCTGCACCCCATCACGCACCACCGATGACGAATGGCGAGACACGTATGAGCGAGGAGAGCGCACCCGAGGCCGGCGAGGCGGCGGCCGTCTCCGACCGGGCGGCCCGGGAGCGGCTGCTCTACCTGCGCAGCAGCATCGACAACCTCGACGCGGCGCTGGTGCATCTGCTCGCCGAGCGGTTCAAGTGCACCCAGCAGGTCGGCGAGTTGAAGGCCCGGCACAGCCTGCCGCCCGCCGACCCGGCCCGCGAGGCCGCCCAGATCGAGCGGCTGCGCACGCTCGCCGCGGACGCCCGGCTCGACCCGGCGTTCGCCGAGAAGTTCCTCAACTTCATCATCAGCGAGGTGGTCCGCCACCACCGCGCCATCGCCGAGGGCACCCACGAGGCGCCGGGCACCCCCACCGGCGGATGACCGGAGCGGGCGGCGCCTCCCCGGCACCGCCCGCCCCGCCCGCTCCCGCCGGGTGTCTCAGATCAGCTCACGGTTGACCGCCCGCTCCCCGGCCGCCGCCGGCCGCGACCGCTCCCGGCCCGGCTGCCGCAGCAGCAGCGCGCACCCGGCCGCCAGCAGCGAGACCCCGCCGGCCAGCGCATAGGCGCCGTCGTACCCCCAGGCGCCCACCACCATCGAGCCGAGCCCGCCGCCGAACAGCCCGCTGATCAGCTTGCCGCTGTAGACCAGCCCGTAGTTGGTGGCGTTGTAGTTCTCCCCGAAGTAGTCCGGGGTCAGCGCCGCGAACAACGGGTAGAACGCGCCGCCGCCGAAGCCGGAGAGGAACGCGAAGACGAGGAACAGCCACTGGCTGTGGACGTTCCCCGCCCAGATCACCCCGAACTGCGCCAGCCCCAGCACGACGATGACGACGACCAGCGTGGTCCGGCGGCCCCACAGGTCCGACAGCCATCCCACGACGGCCCGCCCGACGCCGTTGACGACGGACATCACGCCCATCGACGAGGCCGCCACCAGCGGGCCGAAGCCGACCTCCCGCGCGTAGTCCACCTGGAACGAGATCCCGAAGATCGACACCCCGGCCGTCAGCACGACCAACAGCCACATCAGCGGCAGCATCCCGCTGCGCAGCGCCTCCACCGGGGTGAACTGCCGTACCGCGGGCGGGTTCTTCGCCAGGCTCGCCGTACTCCGCCGGTCGCCCGCCGGCGCCGCGCCCGCCGGCGTCCCGGTCGGCGGCGGGATGTGCGCCGGCCACCAATTCGGCGGCGGGTCCCGGAAGAACCACGCGCAGACCGCCACCACGACCAGCACGTACACCCCGATGGAATCCAGCACCTCGTCGTAGTCGGAGGTGTCGAAGGCGTAGTTGAAGAGGAAGATGAACGGCAGTGCGCCGTACGCGAAGCCGCCGTTGACGAAGCCGGTCTTCGCGCCCCGTCGCTCCGGGAACCACTTGCCGACCATGTTGATGCAGGTCGCGTAGATCAGCCCCGAACCGAGACCGCCGACCACACCGAAGCCGACGAGCGCCGCCGCCACGCTCTCCAGATGCGCCAGCGCCACGAAGCCCACCAGGCACAGCACCGAACCGAGGTACATCGCCCGCCGCGCGGTGAGCACCCCCCGCTCCCGTAACCACCCGGCCGGGAAGGCGATACCGGCCTGGAAGAACACCCAGACGCTCAGAATCCAGAAGGTGTCGCTCTGCGACCAGCCGTGCGCCCGCGAGAGCGTGTCCTCGGCGGAGCCGTACGCGTACTCCGACACGCTGATCGCCATCATCGCGATCCACGGCAGATACACCATCAGCTTCCGCGAATGCCCCAGCAGATCCCGGTCGCTCTCGCCGATCCGGTAGACCCGCCCCTTGCCGTCCGTGACGTTGCGGTACCCGGCCCGCCGGGCCGCCCCGCCGCAGTTCCCGCCGTCCCCGTTCCTGTCGTCCTCGTTCTTGCCCTCGTCCCGTTCCGTCTCCGTGCTCATCGTCCGTCGCCTGCCCCTCGCATGGATGCCGTCAGTTCCCCCCTGTCCGCACTCCGCACGTTCCCGTGCCCGCTCTCACGGCAGCTTCCCCGCGGCCCGCGCCCAGCGGTACTTCGCCCCGAGCACCGCCACCGGCTTCTCCGTCGTGTACGGATACGCCACGACGTCCCGCTCGAAGAGGTACGCGCACGCCTCCTCGACCTCGGTGTCCCCGGCCAGCGACGCCACCACCGGCTTCTCGATCCCGCGCTCCCGGAACTCCGCGACCAGCCGCGCCGTCAGCTCCGCGAAGACCATCGGCGGGGTGACGAGGGTGTGCCAGTAGCCGAGCACCAGCGCATGGATGCGGGGGTCCTCAAGGCCCAGCCGGATCGTCGCCTCGTACGTCGACGGCGGCTCCCCGCCCGTGATGTCCACCGGGTTCCCGGCCGCCCCGAACGGCGGGATGAACCGCCGGAACGCCGCGTCGAGATCGGCGGGGATGTCCATCAGCCGCAGCCCGTTGTCGACGATCGCGTCCGACAGCAGCACCCCCGAACCGCCCGCACCGGTGATCACCACGACGTTGTCCCCGGCGGGCGCGGGCAGCACCGGCAGCGCTCGCGCGTAGTCCAGCATCTCCGCGAGCCCCGGCGCCCGGATCACGCCCGCCTGCCGCAGGATGTCGTCGTAGACCGCGTCGTCCCCGGCCAGCGCCCCGGTGTGGGAACCGGCGGCCCGTGCGCCCGCGCCGGTCCGGCCCGCCTTCAGCACCACCACCGGCTTGTGCGGCACCGTCGCCCGCGCCGCCGCCACGAACGCCCGGCCGTCCTTCAGGTCCTCCAGATGCATCGCCACACAGTCGGTGCGCTCGTCCTCGGCGAAGTAGGTGAGCAGATCGTCCTCGTCGACGTCCGCCTTGTTGCCGAGCCCGACGATCGCCGAGACGCCCGTACCGGTGGCCCGCGCGAACCCCAGGATCGCCATGCCGATCCCGCCGGACTGCGAGGTCAGCGCCGTCCCGCCGCGCACGTCGTACGGCGTGCAGAAGGTGGCGCAGAGGTCCTGCCAGGTCGAGTAGTAGCCGTAGATGTTCGGCCCCAGCAGCCGGATGCCGTACTCCTCGCCGATCTCCACCAGCCGCTCCTGGAGGGCGTGTTCACCGGTCTCGGCGAAGCCGGACGGGATCAGCACGGCGTTCGGGATGCCCTTGCGGCCGGCCTCCTCCAGCGCCGCGGGCACCAGCGGCGCCGGAATGGCGAACACCGCCACATCGACCTCACCGGGCACCTCCGCCACCGAGCGGTACGCCTTACGGCCCAGGATGTCGTCGGACTTCGGGTTCACCGGATGGATCTCGCCGGGGAAACCGCCGTCGACGAGGTTGCGCATCACCGAGTTCCCGATCTTGCCGGACTCCGCCGACGCCCCGATCACCGCGACCGACCGCGGCCGCATCAGCCGCCGCATCGCGGTCAGGATCTCCTCCCGCGAACGCCGCCGCCGCGGCGCCGGCGCGCCCTGCGCCAGCAGGATCCGTACATCCGCGGCGCGCACCCCGTCCGCCGACGCGAACACCGGGTTGAGGTCGATCTCCGCGATCTCCGGGAAGTCCGCGGCCAGTTCGGAGGTCCGCACGATCAGTTCGGTCAGCGCCGCGCGGTCCACCGGCGGCGCGCCCCGCACCCCGCGCAGCACCTCGGCCGCCCGGATCGAATCCAGCATCGACGCGGCGTCCGCCTCGCCCGCGGGCGCCAACCGGAAGGTGACGTCGCCCAGCGCCTCCACCAGCACCCCGCCGAGCCCGAACGCCACCACCTTCCCGAACGTCGGGTCCGTCACCGCCCCGACGATCACCTCCTGGCCGCCGGAGACCATCTCCTGGACGAGCACCCCGTCGATCCGCGCCCCGGGGGAGTGCGCCCGCGCGCCGCGGACGATGTCGCAGTAGGCGGCGCGCACCTCGGCGGCGGACGCCAGCGCGGTCCGCACCCCGCCCGCCTCCGTCTTGTGCACGATGTCCGGCGAGACGATCTTCAACGCCACCGGGAAGCCGATCCGGTCGGCCAGCGCCACCGCGTCGTCCACGGTCTCCGCCAGCCCCTCGGCCGGCGTCGCGATGCCGTACGCCTCGGCCACCCGCCGGCCCTCGGGCGCGGTCAGCGCCGTACGCCCCTCGGCCCGCGCCGCCGCCAGCACCGCCCGTACCAGCTCCGCCCGGCCGTCGAGCGGCCGGTGTTCTCCGTGCTCCGCCATCAGATCACTCCGTTCGCCTTGAGCAGTCGCAGTTCCTCGTCGGCGAGCCCCAACTCGCCGCCGTACACCTCCTGGTTGTGCTCGCCCAGCAGCGGCGAACGGTCGATCTCGACGGGGGAGTCGGACAGCTTCAGCGGCGAGCCGACGGTGGTGAACGCGCCGCGCTCGGGATGGTCGACGGTCACCACCATCCCGTCGGCGACCAGCGAGGCGTCCTCGATCAGCTCCTTGGTCGACAGCACCGGACCGCACGGGATGTTGTGGGCGTTGAGCCGCTCCAGCACCTCCCATTTGGGCAGCGTGGCGCTCCACTCCTCGATCAGCTGGAACATCTTCGCCAGCTTCGGCAGCCGCGCCTCCGGCGTCGCCCACTCCGGATCGTCCGCCAGCTCCGGCCGCCCGATCAGCTCGGTCAGCGGCCGCCAGCCGACCGGCTGCACGATCACGTACACGTAGTCGTTCGGGCCGCCGGGCGCGCACCGCACCGCCCAGCCGGGCTGCCCGCCGCCGCTGGCGTTGCCGCTGCGCGGCACCTCCTCGCCGAAGCTGTCGTTCGGGTACTCGGCGAGCGCGCCGTGCGCCAGCCGCTGCTGGTCGCGGAGCTTGACCCGGCACAGGTTCAGCACCGCATGCTGCATCGCGACGTTCACCCGCTGCCCCCGGCCGGTGCGTTCACGCTGGTAGAGCGCGGCGAGGATGCCGGCGACGCAGTGCACACCGGTCCCCGAGTCGCCGATCTGTGCACCGGTCGCCAGCGGCGGGCCGTCCTCGAACCCGGTCGTCGCCATCGCCCCGCCCATTGCCTGGGCCACCACCTCGTACGCCTTGAACGCGGTGTACGGGCCGTCGCCGAAGCCCTTGATGGAGGCGTAGACCAGCCGCGGGTTGATCTCCTGGATGCGCTCCCAGGGGAATCCCATCCGGTCGACGGCGCCGGGGCCGAAGTTCTCCACCAGGACGTCGCTGCGGGCGATCAGTTCCGTGAGGATTTCCTTGCCGCGCGGGCTCTTGGTGTTGAGGGTGATGCTCCGCTTGTTGCAGTTGAGCATCGTGAAGTAGAGGGAGTCGGCGTCCGGCACATCGCGCAGCTGCCGCCGCGTGATGTCCCCACCGGTCGCCTCCAGCTTGACCACGTCCGCACCGAGCCAGGCCAGCAACTGCGTGGCGGAGGGCCCGGACTGCACATGCGTCATGTCGAGGACGCGAACGCCCTCAAGTGCCTTGGTCACGACGGGTTCACCTCACTTGTACATCGTCTGGTTCATCGTTCCGGGGGCGTACGCGTCCGGGTCCACCCACACATTGATCAGCGACGGCTTGCCGCTCTCCCGCGCCCGCTCCAGCGCCGGCCGGATCTGCGCCGGATCGCGCACCTCCTCGCCGTAACCGCCGAGCATCCGCGCGAACTGGTCGTACGGGACGTCCCCGAGGGTGTTGCCGACCCGCTCGCGCGCGTCGCCGTACTTGGCGCGCTGCCCGTAACGGATCTGGTTCATCGAGGAGTTGTTGCCGACGATCCCGACGAACGGCAGGTCGAAGCGGACCAGCGTCTCGAAGTCCCACCCGGTCAGCGAGAACGCGCCGTCCCCGAAGAGCGCCACGACCTCCTTCTCCGGCCGCGCCTGCTTCGCCGCCATCACGAACGGCACCCCGACCCCGAGCGTCCCCAGTGGCCCCGGGTCCATCCAGTGCCCCGGCGCCTTCGGCTGCACCACCTGCCCGGAGAAGGTGACGATGTCGCCGCCGTCCCCGATGTAGACCGAGTCCTCGGTCAGAAAGTCGTTGATCTCGCTGACCAGCCGGTACGGGTGGATCGGGTGCGCGTCCGAGCGCAGCTGCGGCAACCGCTTCTCCAGCGCCGCCCGCTCCACGCCCCGCAGCTCCTCCAGCCACTCCTTGCGCTGTACGGAGCCGCCCGCCGGCTGCCCGGACGCGGCCTCGGCCACGGCGCTGAGCACCAGCCCCGCATCGCCCACGATCCCCAGATCCACATCGCGGTTCTTGCCGACGGTGCGGTAGTCCAGATCGATCTGCACGACGGTCGCGTCCGGCGACAGCCGCTTGCCGTACCCCATCCGGAAGTCGAACGGGGTGCCGACGATGACGATCACATCGGCCCGGGAGAAGGCGTGCCGCCGCGAGAGCTGGAAGTGGTGCGGATCCCCGGGCGGCAGCGTTCCGCGTCCGGCGCCGTTCATGTACGCCGGGATGTTCAGCGTCCGCACCAGCGAGGTGGCCGCATCGGTGGCGCGCGTCGTCCAGACCTGACTGCCCAGCAGGATCGCCGGCCGCTCGGCCCGTACCAGCAGATCGGCCAGCTTCTGCACATCGTCCGGGTCGCCCGGCGACCGCGTCGAGGCCCGGTACCGCCCGGGCTGCGGCACCCGCGCCTGCTCCCGGGGCACCTTGGCGTCGAGCACGTCCCGCGGGATCTCCAGGAACGACGGCCCGGGCGCACCGTGGTAGCACTCGCGGAACGCCATCGAGACCATGTCGGCGGCGCGCGCGGTGTCCGGCACGGTCGCGGCGAACTTGGTGATCGGCGCCATCATGTCGACGTGCGGCAGGTCCTGGAGCGAGCCCATCTTGTGCTGGGTGCTCGCCCCCTGCCCGCCGATGAGCAGCATCGGCGACTCCGCCCGGAAGGCGTTGGCGACCCCGGTGACCGCATCCGTCGTCCCGGGCCCCGCGGTGACCACCGCACACCCCGGCTTCCCGGTGATCCGTGCGTACCCGTCGGCGGCGTGCGCGGCGACCTGCTCATGCCGTACGTCGATGACGTCGATGCCCTCGTCGACGCAGCCGTCGTAGATGTCGATGATGTGCCCGCCGCAGAGGGTGTAGACGACGTCCACTCCCTCCGCCTTGAGCGCCTTCGCAACCAGGTGCCCGCCGGATATGAGGTGCTGCGCTTCCTCGGGCATGGGGCATCGCTTCCCTTCATGGGACCGCCCGCAGACGGGCCCTGACGTGGTCGGATGTGGATTGCATACAGTCGACGAATACTGTATGAACCCGTTATCCCGCATCGCCCGCCCGCTGTCCAGGGGGAGAAGGGTGGTGATCGAGCCAAGGATTGGTCATGCGCACCCCGCGCACACGGAAACCCCGCGGTCAGGGGTGACGGCCGGACTTCCGGGCCATCCGGGGCGCCTGGGGCGACTGATCCGCACGGGACGACCACTCACCTGCGCACGCTTTGTTCCCTATCCCTCGCTACGCACCGATCTGTCCAGCGGATACGCAGGTGAAAGGCGCTCCGAAACCTTGGTATTGTTGTCCATGTCGCCGCGGGGAACACCCCGCGAAGACCACCTGGTCCGGGTGGCGGAATGGCAGACGCGCTAGCTTGAGGTGCTAGTGCCCTTTATCGGGCGTGGGGGTTCAAGTCCCCCCTCGGACACCGACGAAAGACCCCAGTTGATCTGGGGTCTTTCTGGTTTTTCGGGGGTGGTGCGGTCAGCGGGTCGGTGACCGTGGTCGGGGCGTCAGGTGGCCGAGGCGCCGCCGTCGACGGGGAGCACGGTGCCGGTGATCCAGCGGGACTCGTCCGAGAGCAGGAAGAGCGCCACCCGCGCCATGTCGTCCGGCAGGGCGATGAAGTTGAGCGGGGTCTGGGCCGCCATGTTCCGCTTGGCCTCGTCGGTCGTCAGCCAGCGCTCCAGCATCTCGCTGAGGGTGGCGGCGGGGGCGATGGCGTTCACCCGGATGTTGTCGCCGGCGTAGCCCACCGCGGCGCTCTTGGTGAGGCTGTTGACCGCCATCTTGGTCGCGCCGTAGCTGGGCAGCGCCGGGGCGGCGACCAGTCCGCCGATGGAGGACGTGTTCACGATGGCGCCGCCGCCGCTCTCCAGCATCGCCTTGATCTGGTACTTCATCGCCAGGAACGTGCCGCGGAGGTTCACCGCGACCACCCGGTCGAAGTCGGCCGTCTCCATCTCGTGCAGCTTCCCGGCGCCGCCGACGCCGGCCACGTTGAACGCGCCGTCGAGGCCGCCGAGCCGCTGTACGACGGTGTCCACGCCCGCCGCCACCGACTCCTCGGAGGTCACATCGCCGGTCACGTAGGAGGCGTTGCCGCCCGCGGCGGTGACCTCCTTGCACAGGGCTTCGAGCCGGTCCTCCCGGCGCGCCATGGCGACCACCGAGGCGCCCTCCTCGGCGAAGCGCCGGACCGCCGCGGCGCCGATGCCGCTCGACGCGCCGACGACCAGGATCCGCCGGCCGGTCAGCCGGTCGCCCCGGATGCCGAGGGGAAGGGGATTGGTGTTGTCCACCTGGACTGTCATGAAACGGCTTCCTCTGGTGGTGAGTTGGGGTGCCTGGTGCCTGGTGCCTGGTGCCTGGTGCCTGGTGCCTGGTGCGTGTGCGCACGGGTGGCGCGGGCGATCGGAGCGTGCGGCGTCCCGGTCTCAGCCGGGTGTGGGGCCGGCGCTCTTGAGCCGTTCCAGCAGGTCGTTCACCATGTCCGCGGCGGTCAGCGGGCGTGTGCCCGGCGGGGAGAGATGCCCGGCCAGCGACAGGTCGACCGCCCCGTGGGCGAGGGCCAGCAGCAGGGCGGTGAGCCGCTCCGGCTCCCCCTCGGGCAGGGCTCCCTCGTCCTGCGCGCCGGCGACGATCCGGGTGAGCAGGGCGCGGGTCGACGTCGCCGCGGCCTCCAGCTCCGGGGTGCCCGTCGACCATGCGCCGTAGATCAGCTTGAAGCGGACCGGGCGGGCCAGGGCCCAGTCCACGTAACTGCGCAACGCCGCGCGCAGCGTTGCGCCCGCTGCGCTGCCATGGGCCAGGATCTCGTGCAACGCGGCGCCACGGGAGGTGAGTTCGCGCGCCGCCACGGCGGCCAGCAGGGCCTCCTTACCGGCGAAGTGCTTGTACGGCGCGTTGTGCGAGACACCGGCGCGCCGCCCCACGTCGCGCAGGGTCACCGCCTCCAGCCCGCCGCTGTCCATCAGTTCGGCGGCGGCCCGCACCAGGGCGTCGCGTGTTCCCACTGGCGGGACCTCCCGGTGTGCGATCAGGTTGACGGCGTCAACCTCGCATGCCGGGATGCGGGAGTCAATGGGCCTCCAGTTCCGGGGCGTACCGGGACAACTTCGGTCTGTGGAGCCGCCGCGCGAGCGGAGTGCCACGGCGAGGACGCCCGTCGGCATCGAACGGCCGGCCGTTCCGGGCGAGGAATTCGCCGCGGCATCGTCATCCGGGCACGGCCGCGACCACGTTCACCGTCTGAAGGAAATCGCCCGAGGTGAAATGGCGCCGACACTATTCGCCGCGCCGGCTGTGCGATTTTCGCGCACCGGACATCGACGCCCGCTCCCGGCCTCCGACCGGGGCGGGCGTGTGTCGTTCCCGAGGTCTGCGGTGGGCCGGGGAGGTCAGTCCTCGGCCGGTTCCGGCTCTTCGAGGGCGCCGTTGAGGACGGCGTCCAGGAGTCCGGGGAACCGGGCGTCCACCTCCTCCTTGCGCAGTTGGACGAAGTAGTTGCGTCCCTCCAGGCGCGTCCTGGTGATGCCCGCCTCGCGCAGCACACGGAAGTGGTGCGACAGCGTCGACTTGTGCACGCCGACCAGGAACTCCTCCGGCCAGCAGGGGTGGTACTCGCCGTCGGCCAGCACCGTGAGCATGCGCAGCCGTACGGGGTCCGCCAGTGCGCGCATGACATCGGTGAACGTGGCGTCGCCCGCATCCGGTTCCGTGAGGTAACGCGCCACGGGGCCTCCTTCCTGCTGGACGGCGCGATTGTATCCGGACGCTCTGTTGGACGTTCATCAAACTATGTCTTGACAGTGTGAAGATCGACGTCTCTAGTATGACGCGCATCAAACTGTAGGCCCCTGTGTGAAACGAGGAATCATGTACCGCCGCCTGCTGATCCTCACCCTGGGCACGTTCTCGGTGGGGACGGACAGCTTTGTCATCGCGGGAATTCTTCCCGACATCGCCCATACGCTCGGTGTGACCATTTCCGCCGCCGGAATGCTGATCACCGTCTTCGCCTTTTCCTATGCGGTGCTGTCGCCCGTCGTGGCCGCGACCACCGCACACTGGCCGCGCAAACGGCTCCTTCTGGGCGGCCTCCTCCTCCTGGCGTTCGGCAACGCCCTCACCGCCTTACTGCCCTCGTACGGTCCGGTGCTGGCGAGCCGGGCGGTCGCCGGTCTGGGGGCCGCCATGTTCACCCCGACGGCCAGTGCCACCGCCGCCTCGCTGGTGCCGCCCGAGAAGCGCGGCCGGGCGCTGGCCGTCGTGATGGCGGGCCTCAGCGGCGCCACCGCACTGGGCGCCCCCCTCGGCACGGTCATCGGCAGTGAGGCCACCTGGCAGGCCACCCTGTGGTTCGTCGCGGCGCTCGCGGTGCTCGGGGCCCTCGGCATCGGCGTCCTGCTGCCCGCCGTGCCCCCGGTGCCCGCGATCGGGCTGCGCAAGAGGTTGGCGCCTCTCAAGGACGCGCGTATCGGCTTCACCCTGCTGACCACCGTGCTGGTCTTCACCGGCCTCTACACCAACTACAGCTACGTCGCCGAGTCCTACGACCGGGCCACGGGCGGTAGCGGAACGGTCCTGGCCGGGCTGCTCTTCGTCTGGGGGCTCGGCGCCACCGCCGGCAACCTCGGCGCGGGCCGCCTCACCGACAAGGTCTCTCCCCGGTGGATCATCGCCACCGCGGTGACCGTCGCCGGAATCGACTTCGCACTGATGCCGCTGACCAACCGCCACCTGCCCGCCGCCGTCGTCGCCGTCTTCGTGTGGGGCGTGTGCGGCTGGGCCTCGCTGGTCCCGCTCCAGCACCGGCTCATCACCGTCCACCCGGCGCACGCCACCGTGACCATCGGCCTGAACGCGGCGGCCACCTACCTCGCGGTCTCCGTGTCCGGTCTCACCGGCGCGGCGGGCATCGCGCTGGTGGGCGCGCACCGGCTCAGCCTCTTCGGACTGGGCTTCCTCGTCCTCGGCCTGCTCTCCTCCGCCGTCGCGACCAGGCTCATCGAACGGGGCGAGGAGCGCACCGCCCCGCCCGGAGCCGCGCTGTCGACCTGAGGCCCGGCCGGGCCCGTCGCGCAGGTGCGGCGCACCGGAAAAGCGGTTGCGTCGGTGTACCGCCGGCTCGCGGGGGAGCACCCCGAGGCGGGGCGCTGGGCGCACCGGCCCCGTCGGCCGAGGGCCTGTTGAGGAAGGGTGAGGCGTCCGCGTCAGGTGGGTGCGGGTGCCACGTAACGGCGAATTGTGAGTGATACCGTTAGGTCGTGGACGCTGCCCGACGACATCCCCCGCCCCGCACCGTGGCCCCCGGTGAGGACAGTCATCTGTCGCTCGCCCTGATCAACACGGCGTTCCCGCGGCCGAGCGGCCCCTTCGACGAGCTGTCGGACGCCGGTGCCGCCCGCGCATGGCTGGTCGGCCGCGATCTGCTCGCTCCCGAAGTGGCCTGCGGGGAGCCCGAGTCGGCGCGCCTGTGCGCACTGCGCGAGGCGCTGCGCGCACTCTTCGAGGCCCTTATCGAGGAGGCTGCCCCGGGAGCGGAGGCGCTGGAGTCGGTCAACGCCGCACTGGCGCAGGCTCCCGGTGTGCGTACGGTCCACTGGACCGACGGCGTCGGCCTGGTGGTGGCGGAGCGTCGCCCCGGCGCGGACCCCGTCGCCGCCGCGCTGTCGCGGCTGGCGGAGGACGGCGTCGACCTGCTGTCCGGAGGCGAGGCGGGCAAGCTCGCCCGCTGTGGCGCGCGTGGTTGCGTCCGACTGTTCCTCCGCTCCCATGCGGCCCGGCGCTGGTGCTCCGACCGGTGCGGCAACCGCGTCCGGGCCGCCCGTCATTACGCCGGACGCGGCGGCGACCGGTAGCCGGCGCCCGGGCGGATGCCTTGGGCTCCGTCTCTGCCCGTTCCAGGGGCGGTTGAGCAGCTCCGAGGGGAAGAGGCTGCGGGGTGCCGGTCATGGGGGGCGCCCGCAGGCGCAGGCGGGCCTGACGCCCAGTCAGGGCGAGTGGGATGGGTCAACAACACCTCTGCCTAAGGCGATTGAGGAGGGCCGGGTCGCCTCGGCCAATCGTCGTCCGCCGCGGCTACCGCAGCGATCGCCGCCCCACTCTCGTCGTTTCTAACGGAGAATCCCCGCTACCATCGTGAGACAAGTGCCACGAAGGGATGCGTGAGTGAGTACCTTGCCAAGCGCCGCCGGCCTCGACACCGAGACGATCCGGCGGGACTTCCCGATCCTTCAGCGCGTGCTGCGAAGCGGCTCGCGGCTGATCTACCTCGACTCCGCGGCCACGACCCAGAAACCGCTTCCGGTGCTGGACGCCGAACGCGACTTCTCCCTCCAGCACAACGCCGCGGTCCACCGGGGCGCCCATCAGCTGGCGGAGGAGGCCACCGAGGCGTACGAGGCGGCCCGCGAGTCCATCGCCGCCTTCATCGGCGCGGGCGAGGACGAGGTGGTCTTCACCAAGAACGCCACCGAGGGGATCAACCTCGTCGCGTACGCGTTGGGCAACGGCGGCTGGATCACGGCCGGCGACAAGATCGTGGTGACCGAGATGGAGCACCACGCGAATCTCGTGCCCTGGCAGGAACTGGCACGGCGGACGGGGGCCACACTGGAGTGGTTCCCGCTGACGGACGACGGCCGGCTCGACCTCACGACGATCGACGACCTGCTCACCGACGACACCGCCCTGGTCGCGCTCACCCACCAGTCCAATGTGCTCGGCACCCTCAACCCCGTCGAGATGATCGCCGAACGCGCCCATCAGGTAGGCGCGTTGGTGCTGGTGGACGCCGCGCAGTCGGTGCCGCACCGACCGGTCGACGTCTCCCGGCTGGGGGTCGACTTCCTGGCCTTCTCGGGGCACAAGATGCTCGGCCCCAGCGGGATCGGCGTGCTGTGGGGCCGTCGGGAGCTGCTGGCGGACATGCCGCCCTTCCTGACCGGCGGTTCGATGATCGAGAACGTCACGATGGAGCGCTCGACCTATCTGCCGCCGCCGCAGCGGTTCGAGGCCGGGGTGCCCATGACGACCCAGGCCGTCGGGCTGGCTGCGGCCGTGGACTATCTCAACGCGCTGGGCATGGAGCGTGTGATGCGGCACGAGAGGGAGCTGACCGCCAGGGCCCTGGAACTGCTGGCGGAGATCCCGGGCGTGCGCCTCGTCGGCCCCACCGAACTGCGGGACCGCGGCGCCACCGTGGCCTTCACCGTCGACGGCATCCATCCGCACGACGTCGGCCAGGTGCTGGACGAGCACGGTGTGGCGGTCCGCGTCGGGCATCACTGCGCCCGCCCCCTCACACAGCGGTACAAGATCCCCGCGACCACCCGGGCGAGCTTCTACGTCTACAACACGACGGACGAGGTCGAAGCCCTCGCCGACGGGGTGCGCGCCGCGCAGAGGTTCTTCGGCTGACGGCCGGCCGGGGCCTGCCGCAGCACGCCCCGGCCGTCACCCACGCGGTGCGGGCCCGCACCCGGCAGTGGTCGACGACCGGCGGTGTTCGACGACCGGCGGCGGGGAAAAAGGCGGGGGAAAGGGCGATGACCGGCGTGTTAGCTTGTCTTTCGACCGTGACACCGCCCGAGGAGGTGAGACCCATGAACGCAGTATCGACGTGGGTGCTCCCCCTTTCCGTCACGGCCGGCGATTGACGTAGGTGTCGCCGGGAGCGCCTCGATCACCAGGCACTCCCGAAAGGCCACACCTCATGCGCTCCCTGCACTTCACCGCCGACTCCTCGTCGAACGGCATCCGCGAACGTGACTTCACCGTGGGCGGCGTCCCCGGAGTTCTCTGGTCACCGGCGTCCGGCGCCGATCGCGCGCCCCTGGTCCTGATGGGCCACGGCGGCGGCCACCACAAGAAGCATCCCGCGATGGCGGGCCGGGCCCAGCGCCTGGTGACCGGCTGCGGCTTCCATGTCGCCGTCCTCGACGCGCCCGGCCACGGCGACCGGCCGCGCAGCGCCCACGACGAGCGCGAGATCGCCGCGCTGCGCACGGCCCAGGCGGCGGGTGAACCGGAAGGCCCGGTCGTCGTCCGGTACAACGCCCGCCTGGCGGAGACCGCAGTCCCCGAGTGGCAGGCGGCCCTGGACGCGCTCCAGGAACTTCCCGAGATCGGCGCCGACGGTCCGGTGGGCTACGTCGGCATCGGCCTGGGCACCGCGATCGGGGTGCCGCTGGTGGCGGCCGAGCCCCGGATCACGGCCGCGGTCTACACCTGCACCTGGCCCGACGTCCTGATCGAGAAGGCGCAGCAGATCACCGTGCCGATCGAGTTCGCCCTCCAGTGGGACGACGAACGCGTCCCGCGTGAGGCGGGTCTGGCGCTGTTCGACGCCTTCGCCTCGCAGGAGAAGACCCTGCACGCCAACGCGGGCAAGCACCTGGAGATGCCCCGTTTCGAGGCCGACAGCGCGGTCCGGTTCTTCGCCCGGCACCTCGGCGGGGCAGCCGTCTCACCGGCCTGACGGCGCGTGGTGGCGGCGTCCGGCCTCCGGGCGCCGCCACCACCTCCGGTCGGGTGCGCGGCCCGAACGGTGTGCGCACCCGACCGGGCCCGGGGCTCACGACCCCGCGGCATGTCCTTCCAGCACCCCCGTGCGTTTGCGTTGGACGAACCAGTAGTAGAGGAAGCCGCCGCCCGCGACGACGCCGATGAAGAGGAAGGCGCCCCAGCGCAGATACCAGTGCTGGGGGCCCGTCGCGTTGTAGACGGCGGCGCGGGGCCAGGCGAGATTGAGGGACATCGCCAGGCCCCACAGGACGGCGAGGATGTTGACGGGGAGACCGAAGCGGCCCAGCGAGAAGGTGCCCTCGGCCGGGGTCCAGCGGCCGCGGAGCCGTTGGACCAGCATCGGGACGGTGACCATCAGATAGGCCAGGTAGATCATGATGATCGCGATACTGGTGATCACCGAGAAGATCTGCGGTTGGTTGACGTTGATCAGCAGGATCGCGACGCCGACCAGGCCGATGATGATCGCGGGCAGTACCGGCGTCTGGAACCGCGGGCTGACCTTCGCCAGCAGGGAGGCGGCGGGCAGGTTGTTGTCGCGGGCCATGGCGAAGGCGAGGCGGATGCCCGCGGTGTGGACCGCCAGTTCGCAGACGGTGATCGCGATGACCACGCACCACAGCACGATCTGACCGACCGTCGAACCCAGCGTGGAGAGGACCACGTACTGGAGTCCGTCCACGGACAGCTCCTTGGCGTGCAGATCGGGCACCGCGAGGAGGGCGAAGAGCAGGATCAGACCGCCGATGAGGAACGACGCGGTCAGGGCCCGCAGGATGGCACGCGGGGCGTTGCGGCCGGGGTCCTTGGACTCCTCGCCCAGCGAGGACGCGGTGTCGAAGCCGTACATGACGTACGCCGAGGCGAGCGAGGCGGTCAGGAAGGCACCGAAGTATCCGAGGCTCTGGCCGGCGCCCAGGCCGAAGGTCTTGGTCACCGCGGACGGGCCGCGGGTGATGTGCGCGGCGAGCAGGATGATCAGCACGATCGCGGCGATCAACTCGATGGCGACGCCCGCGGAGTTGATCCGCGCCATCAGCTTGACGCCGAACGCGTTCACCAGCGTGGTGAACAGGATGAGGATGCTGCCCAGCAGGACGGCGTTGGCCGCGGCGTCGGTCCGGCCGCTGCCGTTGCCGATGAACTGGAACCACGACGAGATCTGCGGCAGCGTCACCTGGTAGGCCAGCGCCACCGCGGCCAGCGACACCATGGTGGCGGTGAGCATCATCCAGCCGCCGAGCCAGCCGACGTGCGGACCGCCCATCCGCTTCGCCCAGTTGTAGATCGACCCGGCCACCGGATAGCGGGCGGCCAGCTCGCAGAAGCAGAGCGCGACCATCAGCTGGCCGCAGAACACCATCGGCCAGGACCACCAGTACGCCGGTCCGCCGTGGGTGATGCCGAAGTAGAACAGCTGGAAGGTGCCGGTGAGGATGGAGATGTAGCTGATTCCGGCGGCGAAGGTGTGGAAATTGCCGAGTGTGCGCTTCAGCTCCGGTTTGTAGCCGAACTCGGCCAGCGAAGCGTCGTCGTCCTGCATACCGTCGTCCCGGGTGCCGGGGGACGGCGAGCCCGCCTCGCTCACTCGAACCACCTCTGCGGCCGGGGCGCGGTGTTCCGCCACACGTGCTTGGCCTCCTGGTACTCGGCGAGGCCCGCGGGCCCCAGTTCCCGTCCGACACCGGACTGCTTCATGCCACCCCACTCGGCCTGCGGAACATACGGATGGAAGTCGTTGATCCAGACCGTGCCGGCCCGCATCCGGGACGCCACCCGGTGCGCCTTCTCGGCGTCCTGCGTCCAGACCGCGCCGGCCAGGCCGTACACCGTGTCGTTGGCGAGCCGGACCGCCTCGTCCTCGTCACGGAACCGCTCGACGGTCAGCACCGGGCCGAAGGACTCGTCGTGGATCACCGACATGTCCGGGGTGCATTCGTCCAGCACCGTCGGCAGGTAGTAGAAGCCGTCCCGCAGCGCCGGGTCCTGCGGTGGCCCGCCGCCGCAGCGCAGGACGGCGCCCTCGGACAGCCCCGTCCGGACATACGCGGCGATCTTGTCGCGGTGCGCCGCGGAGATCAGCGGGCCGGTGCGGGCATGCTCGTCGAAGGGGCCGCCGAGCGGGATCCGCCGGGCGCGGGCCACCAGCTCGTCGACGAACCTGTCGTGCAGACCGTTCTGGACGAGCAGCCGGGCGCCCGCCGAGCAGACCTGGCCGGAGTGGAGGAAGACCGCGGTCAGCGCATGGTCGACGGCGGTGTCGAACTCGGCGTCGGAGAAGACGATGTTCGGGTTCTTGCCGCCCAGCTCCAGGGCGATCTTCTTGACGGTGGGGGCGGCCGCCGCCATGATCCGGCGCCCGGTGACCAGGCCCCCGGTGAAGGACACCAGGTCCACCCGGGGGTCCTCGGTCAGCGGGGCGCCGACGAGCGGGCCGGTGCCCAGGGTGAGGTTGGCGGCGCCGTCCGGCAGACCCGCCTCGGCCAGCAGCCGCATCAGATGGATCGCGGTGTGCGGGGTCAGCTCGCTGGGCTTCAGGACGAAGGTGTTCCCGGCGGCGAGCGCGGGGGCGACCTTCCACGCCGTCTGCAGCAGCGGGTAGTTCCACGGGGTGATCAGGGCGCAGACACCGACCGGCTCGTGGCGGACGACGCTTTCGATCCCCGGCTGCCCGGTGTCCACCACCCGGTCGGTGCCGCCGGACGCCGCGAGGTTGCCGAAGTAGCGGAAGCAGTTCGCGATGTCGCCCATGTCGTAGACGCTCTCGACCAGCCGCTTTCCGGTGTCCAGCGATTCGGCGCGGGCCAGTGCGTCGGTGTCGCGCACCAGCAGTTCGGCGACGCGCAGCAGCAGGGCGCCGCGCTCGGCGGCGGGCGTGCGCGGCCAGGGCCCGTCGTCGTACGCGCCGCGGGCGGCGCCGACGGCGGCGGCCGCGTCCTTGGGGCCGCCTTCGTCGACTGTCGCGACCAGGGTGCCGTCCGCCGGGCAGCGGATCTCGCGCCGCCGGCCGTCGGCCGCTGTGGTCCAGCGGCCGCCGATGAACAGGTCCGGCATGGGGATGCCTCCGGTCTCCGGTTGTCGCACCAGGCCGGCGGTGGGCGAGGCGCCGCCTGCCGCCGGGGTGCGGGCGCCGCGGACCGCGGCCCGGCGATCCGCACCCGGGTGATGATCTCGGTACCGAGCGTAGGCGTGGCGGTGCCGCTCCGCACGGCACGGCACCCCGGGCTTTCCCCCGAGCGTCGCGGCGACAGCCCGTAAGGGTGCCGGGCCACCCGGCCGGTCCATCCCGGGGCGGTCCGCCCGCGGACGGGGCGCGTCTGCCTCTTTCGCCCCGGAATGACGGGACCCGGCGCCGCTCACGCCCCGTAAGGGAGCCGGCCGGCCGCCCGTACGGGAACGGCGGCGCGCCGGGCGGGGGAGAATCGGGTCATGCCCACCGCACCCGGCGGCCGTCCGCAGCCCCCGCCCGTCCCGCTCTGCGCCGCCCGGCCCTGCCGCCCGGTGCCCGACGTCGCGGCCTACCTCACCGGCCGCTGGAGCATCGAGCGGCGCGTCCTCGACATGCGGGCCGGGGCCGAGGGCAGCTTCCGGGGGATCGCGGAGTTCCGGCCCGAGGGCGTGGACGGTGCGCTGCTGCATGTCGAGGAGGGCGAGCTGACCTGGGCGGACGCGGTGCATCCGGCGGGCCGGACGCTGTGGCTGCGGCCCCGGCCGGACGGTACGGCCGCGGTGGAGTTCGCCGACGGCCGCCCCTTCCACGACCTCGATCTGCGGACCGGGCTCTGGCGGACCGTCCATCCGTGCGCCGCCGACCGCTACGCCGCGACGTTCACCGTGACCGGGCCGGACACCTGGGAGCTGGAGTGGCGGATCGAGGGACCGGCCAAGGAGGCGGTGCTGCGCTCGGTCTACCGCCGCCGGTAGACCGGGCGCGGCACCGGACGCCCGGCGCGCACACCCGCGCGGACCCGGCACGGCGTCAGACCTTGGTGGCGCGCAGGGCGTAGAGCAGCGGGAAGATCGGCTCGTCGGGCGGCAGCCGCCACCAGCCGTTGTCGCCGGGGACCATCGTGTCGAACCGCTTCCACGGGGCCTGTTCCGTCTCCCGCAGCACATCGACGCGGAGCCCGGCGGCGGACACCGCCGTGACGACCTCGCCGATCCCGTGCCGCCATTCGTAACTCGTCCGCGCGTCCGCGAGCTCAGGACCGTCGGTGTAGGTGTGCGGGCTGTCGCTCCGCAGCGGGCCGCGTCCGGCGAGGTAGTCGTGGCGCAGGAGCAGGTCCTGGTTGTCGGGGGTCGGGGTGGGGCCGAGCGCGTCGAGCAGCGGGTGGAATTCGACGAGGTAGAGCATGCCGCCCGGGCGCAGCAGCGAGGCGATGATCCCGGCCCAGGCGGTGAGGTCGGGGAGGTAGCACAGGGCGCCCTTGCCGGTGTAGATCACGTCGAAGCGGCGGTCGCCGAGGGCCTCGGGTGCGCGGTGCACGTCGGAGTGGACGAAGGTGAGGTCCCGGCCGCCCTCGGCAGCGAGCCGCCGCGCCTCGGTGAGGGCGGCGGCCGAGAAGTCGAGGCCGGTGGCGCGGGCGCCGCGGTCGGCGAAGGCGGCGGTTTCGGTGCCGAGGTGGCACTGGAGGTGGAGGAGGTCACGGCCCCGCAGGTCGCCCAGGTCCTGCCACTCGAAGGGGGCGAACCAGTCCTCGGCGGTGCGGGAGCCGTCCAGTCCGTAGAACTCGCTGGCGACGTGGACGGGGGTGCGGGCGTCCCAGTTGGCCTCGTTGGCCTTCACCATGTCCGCCACGGTCGGCCCGTTCCGCGGCGGTGTGCCGCTCTGCTCCGGCTCGCGCATCTGTGTGGTCATGGGGGAGTGCCTACCCGGTGTGGCGGGTGGGATGACAGAAGCCGCCAGGATGACGGCCGGTTCCCGGGCCGCCGACCGTGCCACCCGCTGTGACCAGGGATGTTGTTGCCTGCGGCGCTCCCCGCCCCGTAACCTCGCTTATCAGTGGATTTTACCGATTGGTAGGGAGTTTTCCGTGGCCGACGACGTCCGGGAACGGTTGGCGGGGCTGGACTTCGCGGGGGTCACCCCCGCGGAGTTCGCCGGGATCGTCAAGGGGCTCAGCTCTCGCCAGATCACCGAGATCGCCACCGGGGAGCTGCGCACGCGGGTGCTGGGGGAGATCTTCGGGCGGATGGGCGAGCAGTTCCGTCCGGCGGCCGCCGGGGAGCTGCGGGCGCTGATCCGGTGGCGGATCACCGGGGAGTCCGAGGCGGTGTACGAGACCGTCATCGCCGACGGGCGCTGCACGGTCACCGAGGGCCGGTCGGCCGCCGATGCCCGGCTGACCCTGGTGATGGGGGACGCCGCCTTCCTCAAGCTGGTCTCCGGCAACGGCAATCCGGTGACGATGTTCCTCACCCGCAAGATCGCGGCCGGCGGCGATCTGACCCTCGCCGCCGGGCTCCACCGCTACTTCGACATCCCCGGGGCCTGACCCCGCCACGGCGCCCCCGCGCCGTCCGGCCGGAGACGGCAGGTGTAGGACGCGCCGGGAGTGGTAGGCGCCCGGTGCGCGCTCCCTCCTGCGGCGGCCGGTCTTCGGGTGACCGGGCGCCGCCGGGAGCCGGTGCGGATCAGGTGTTGCCCCCGCGCGGGGCCGGTCCGTACCGCGGGGCGCACCCGGCACGGGTGACGCCGGGACAGGGAACGGGCCGCCGCCCTCGAGTGGCGTGGCGGCGGCCCGCCCCCGAACGGGGGGACGATTCCCGGCCACACCGGGCGGCGGTACGGCCCGCGCGGCGCCGCCCGTTCCGCCCCGGCCGCCCGCCGCTGCACCACGGTCCGTCAAATACCCTCTTCCGTAGGCGTGCTGAGCAATCGAAACCCGCTCCCAACTGCAACAACCGCACATCCGTAGGTATGTTGGGGGGAGCCCGGCCCGGCCGTCCGTTCGTACGGCGGTCGCCGAACCATGCCGGTGGTGCCGAACGACGGGAACGTTAGTCATGAGCCAAGAGCCCCAGCCGCTGTCCACGGTCGTCGATGTCAGCATCCCGAGCGTGGCCCGGATGTACGACCACTACCTCGGCGGCAAGGACAACTACTCCGTCGACCGGGAGGCGTGCGACGAGCTGGACAGGGTCGCGCCCAGCACCAAGGCGCTGGCCATCAACAACCGCCGGTTCCTGCAGCGGGCCGTGCGCTGGCTCGCGCAGGAGCAGGGCATCCGCCAGTTCATCGACCACGGCTCCGGCCTGCCGACGCAGGACAACGTCCATCAGGTCGCCCAGGCGGTCGACCCGGAGTCCCGGGTCGTCTACGTCGACAACGACCCGATCGTCCTCGCGCACGGCCGGGCGCTGCTGGAGGAGGACCACCGCACCGCCGTGATCCAGGCGGACATGCGCGACACCGACGGGATCTTCGCCAGGCCCGAGGTCGAGCGGCTCATCGACTTCGACCAGCCCGTCGCCGCGCTCTTCGTCTCCGTCCTGCACTGCATCCCGGACGAGGACGACCCCAAGGCGCTGATAACCCGCGTCGCCGAGAAGCTCTGCCCCGGCAGCTTCCTGGTGGTCTGCCACCTGGTCAGTGAGGACCAGGCGACCCGGGACTTCGTCACGGAGTTCATGCGGGCCTCCACCCAGGGGAACTGGGGGCGGGTGCGCCGGGCCGGCGAGGTGGAGGAGATCCTGGCGGGGCTGGAGATCCTGGAGCCGGGTCTCGTCGAGGTCTCCACCTGGAAGCCGGACGGCACCATGGGGCCGAAGCAGACGACGCTGGAGTGGATCGAGTACGGCGGCGTGGCACGGAAGAACTGATCCGCCCGGCAGACATGAGGGAGGCGGGGCCGCCGGGCCCCGCCTCCCTCATCCGTGCTGCCGTGCGAGGGCTCAACTCAGCTCGTGCAGCAGCTTTTCCAGGATCGTCAGCGAGCCGCGCGGTGATTCGGCCTGGGCGCTCAGCCGGTCCATGACGGCGAGGTAGTGGTCCACGTCGTCGCGCTTGTCCAGGTAGAGCGCGCTGGTCAGCTGCTCCAGATAGACGATGTCCGGCAGATCCGGCTCCAGGAACCGCAGGATCGTGATCGGTCCACCCGCCGCCGCGAGTCCGCCGAGGCTGAACGGTGCGATCTGCAGCGTGACGTTGGGCAGCTTCGCCATCTCCAGCAGATGACGCAGCTGGTCGGCCATGACCTGCGGGCTGCCCAGCGGACGCCGCAGCGACGCCTCGTCTATCACCGCCCACAACCGGGGCGCGTGCGGCGCCGTCAGCAGCTTCTGGCGCTCCACGCGCAGCGCCACCCGCCGGTCGATGTCCTCCTGCGACGCCCGCGGATGCCCGAGCCTGGCCACCGAGCGGGCGTAGTCCGGGGTCTGCAGCAGCCCCGGGACGAACTGCACCTCGTACGTCCGGATCACCGACGCCGCCTCTTCGAGGCCGATGTGCGTCTCGAACCAGCTGGGCAGTACGTCGCTGTACCGGTGCCACCAGCCCGGGGTGCTGGTGCGGCGGGCGAGTGCGAGGAAGTCGGCGCGATCCGCCTCGGCGGTGACGCCGTAGAGCGTCAGCAGATCGGAGATGTCGCGTTCCTTGCAGCTCACCCGGCCCAGCTCCAGGCGGCTGATCTTGGCGTGGGAGCCGCGGATCGCGTCACCCGCCGCTTCGCGGGAGACGCCGGCGGCCTCCCGCAGCCGGCGCAGCTGGGTGCCGAGGACGATGCGCAGCACCGTCGGCCCGCCCCGCGGATTGTCGAGGTAGTGGCGCAGTGAGGGTTCGCGGCTCGGCTGCGCGGCGGTCATGCTGACTCCCCTGGGTGGTTGGGCGAGCGCCAAGTGTCCCACTGCGAAAAGGATACGTACAGCGGACCGATTATCCGGACGACATATGCGTCAGCCGCGGCCGATCAGATCGTCGAAGTCGCCGTCCTTGGCGCCCTGGACGAACGCCGCGATCTCGTCGCGCGTGTAGACCAGGGCCGGTCCGCCGACGTGCCGGGAGTTGCGCACCGCGACCCCGCCGTCCGAAAGAACCGCCAGCTCAACGCAGTTGCCGCTGGGGTTGCTGCGGCGGCTCTTGCGCCACTGGGCCCGCTCGATACGGGTCGACTGAATGCCGTTGGGCACCGTCTCCATCACTGTCGCTCCCTTGCTGGAGGCGCGGCCTCCTACCGTTCCCGGGCCGTTGTCCACGATGGCGTGAACCAGCCCCTGCGTGACCGTCCTTACCGATGTAATTGCAGATGCACTTGCAGCGGGGGGCGGCTGACGAGGATATTAGCTGTCCCGAGCAGTGCAGCCCAGACCAGAAGCGCCCCTTCGCGGAGACGTGATGACGACACATCCGGCAGTGCCCGTGTACGCAACACCGCGCAACGGAGCGCACGACGACGGCTGGTGGCTGCCCGGCCCCGACTCCTTCGCCGCCTGCGCGCTCAGCGCCTCCGCCCGCACCGTCGCCGACGCCCGGCGCTTCACCCTCGCCACGCTCCGCGGCTGGCGGATATGCGCGGCCCTCACCGACGACGCCGCCCTGATCGTCTCCGAACTCGTCAGCAACGCCCTGCGCTACGGCGTCCGCAACGCCGTGGGCGAAGCCGGCGGCGGCCGGGTGGCGGGCCCCGTCGTCACCCCCGCCTGGCTCGCCCTGACCCGGCGCGACGACGGCGTCATGTGCGCGGTCTCCGACGGCGGTGAGGGCGCCCCGGTGATCGGCACGGCCGATCCGCTCGCCGAGTCCGGCCGCGGTCTCAGCATCGTCGAACAGCTCAGTGACGCCTGGGGATGGACGCTGCCGGACAGCTCCGGCAAAACCGTCTGGGCCACCCTCTCGCCCCGCCCCTGACACCCAGGGCGCGCCGGGAAACTCCGGCGCGGCGCCCCGGACACGGCGGTGCCCGGGCGGGCCGGTCACCGGCCGCCCGGGCACCGCCACGCCGCACCCCTCAGTGTTCCTCGGGAGGGAGCCCGAAGGCTGTCAGCAGACGTTCGGCGGCCAGCGTCGCGGTGAGCGTGCCCGAACGGACCTCCCGCTCGACGTCCGGGGCGATCCGCCGCACCTCCGGATCGTGGCGCAGCCGGTCCACGAGCTGGTCGCGGACCATCGTCCACACCCACTCCACCTGCTGCGCCCGGCGCCGCTCGGCGAGCGCACCCGTCGACTCCAGCAGCGCACGGTGCTGCTCCACGCGCTCCCACAGCTCCACGAGGCCCGTACCCTCACGGGCGCTGCAGGTGAGCACCGGAGGCGTCCACGCGGCGTCCGGCGGCTGCAACAGACGCAGCGCGCCGGACAGTTCCCGGGCCGCCGCGCGGGCGTCCCGCTCGTGCGGACCGTCGGCCTTGTTGACGGAGACCAGATCCGCCAGCTCCAGGACGCCCTTCTTGATGCCCTGGAGCTGATCGCCGGTCCGCGCCAGCGTCAGCAGCACGAACGTGTCGACCATGTCGGCGACGGTCGTCTCGGACTGCCCGACGCCCACCGTCTCCACCAGGACGACGTCGTACCCCGCCGCCTCCATCACGATGATCGACTCGCGGGTCGCCCGCGCCACCCCGCCCAGCGTCCCGGACGTGGGGGAGGGCCGGACGAACGCCGCCGGATCGGTCGCCAGCCGCGCCATCCGGGTCTTGTCGCCCAGGATGGAACCGCCGGTACGCGACGACGACGGGTCCACGGCGAGCACCGCGACCCGGTGCCCGGCGCCCGTCAGCTGCGAGCCGAGCGCATCGATGAACGTCGACTTGCCGACCCCGGGCACCCCGCTGATCCCCACCCGCCGCGCCGCCCCCGAGTACGGCAGCAGCGCGACGAGCAGCCGCTGGGCCGCCGCGCGGTGGTCGGCGCGGCTGGACTCCACCAGCGTCACGGCCCGCGCGATCCAGGCCCGGGAACCCGCCCGGACCCCCTCCGCGTACCGCTCGACATCGATCCTCGCGGGCATCAGCGCCTCACAGCTCGTGGCCGAGGGCCCGCGCGAGGTCCCGGACCAGGTCGTACGCGGCGTCCGGGATGACCGTGCCGGGCGGGAAGACCGCCGCCGCGCCCATGTCCCGCAGCGTCTGCACATCCTGCGGGGGGATCACCCCGCCCACCACGACCGTGATGTCCTCCCGGCCCTCCGCCGCCAGCGCCTCGCGCAGCGCGGGCACCAGTGTCAGATGGCCGGCCGCCAGCGACGACACGCCGACGATGTGCACATCGGCCTCCACCGCCTGCCGCGCCACCTCGGCCGGGGTCTGGAACAGCGGGCCGACATCGACGTCGAAACCCAGGTCGGCGAAGGCCGTGGCGATCACCTTCTGGCCGCGGTCATGGCCGTCCTGCCCCATCTTGGCCACCAGGATGCGCGGCCGGCGCCCCTCGGCGCGCTCGAACTCGGCCACCAGATCCCGGGTGCGGCCGACACCGGAGGAGGGGCCCGCTTCGTCTCGGTACACACCGGAGATCGTACGGATCTGACCGGAGTGACGGCCGTAGACCTCCTCCAGGGCGTCGGAGATCTCCCCGACCGTCGCCATCGCACGCGCCGCGTCCACCGCCAGCGCCAGCAGATTGCCCTCCAGCCCCTCACCGGGACCGGACCGCGCCGCGTCGGTCAGCGCCCGCAGCGCCGCCCGGCAGGCGTCCTCGTCCCGCTCGGCCCGCAGCCGCTTCAACTTCTCGATCTGCTGGGCGCGGACCGCGGAGTTGTCGACCTTGAGGACCTCGATCTCCTCGTCGGTCTCCACCCGGTACTTGTTCACCCCGATCAGCGCCTGCCGCCCGGAGTCGATCCGCGCCTGGGTACGGGCCGCCGCCTCCTCCACCCGGAGCTTGGGGATGCCCGCGTCGATCGCCTTCGCCATCCCGCCGGCCGCCTCCACCTCCTCGATGTGCTGCCACGCCCGCCGCGCCAGATCCTGCGTCAGCTTCTCGACGTACGCACTGCCGCCCCACGGGTCGATGACCCGGCAGGTCCCCGACTCCTGCTGGAGGAAGAGCTGGGTGTTACGGGCGATGCGCGCGGAGAAATCGGTGGGCAGCGCCAGCGCCTCGTCCAGTGCGTTGGTGTGCAGCGACTGGGTGTGGCCCTGCGTCGCCGCCATCGCCTCCACACACGTACGCGTCACGTTGTTGAAGACGTCCTGCGCCGTCAGCGACCAGCCCGACGTCTGCGAATGGGTGCGCAGCGACAGTGACTTGGGGTTCTCGGGCCCGAACTGCTGCACCAGCTTGGCCCACAGCAGCCGGGCGGCCCGCAGCTTGGCGATCTCCATGAAGAAGTTCATGCCGATCGCCCAGAAGAAGGAGAGCCGCGGCGCGAACGCGTCCACGTCCATCCCCGCCGCCATACCGGCCCGCAGATACTCCACCCCGTCGGCGAGCGTGTACGCCAGCTCCAGATCGGCCGTCGCCCCCGCCTCCTGGATGTGGTACCCGGAGATCGAGATGGAGTTGTACCGCGGCATCTTCTGCGAGGTGTACGCGAAGATGTCGGAGATGATCCGCATCGACGGCTGCGGCGGATAGATGTAGGTGTTGCGGACCATGAACTCCTTGAGGATGTCGTTCTGAATGGTCCCGGCCAGCTTCTCGGGCGGCACGCCCTGCTCCTCGGCGGCCACGATGTACAGCGCGAGAACGGGCAGCACCGCGCCGTTCATCGTCATCGACACCGTCATCCGGTCGAGCGGGATGCCCTCGAAGAGCCGGCGCATGTCGTAGATCGAGTCGATCGCCACGCCCGCCATGCCGACGTCACCCGTCACCCGCGGGTGATCGCTGTCGTAGCCGCGGTGGGTGGGCAGGTCGAAGGCGACCGACAGGCCCTTCTGACCGGCCGCGAGGTTGCGCCGGTAGAAGGCGTTGGACTCCTCGGCGGTGGAAAAACCGGCGTACTGCCGGATGGTCCACGGCTGGTTGACGTACATCGTCGGGTACGGGCCGCGCAGATACGGTGTGATGCCCGGGTACGTCCGCAGGAAGTCCACACCGTCGAGGTCGGCGTCGGTGTAGAGCGGCTTCACGCCGATGCCCTCGGGCGTCTCCCACGTCAGGTCCGCGACGCTCGCGCCGGTGGCCTTCTCCACGGCCTCGGCCCACCGCGCCGGATCCGCGCCGTCCGCCGCGCCGTCCAGCGGCACCCCGCTGAAATCCGGGATGCCCGGCCGCTCTGTCCCGGCCATCACGCCACCTCCATGACTTCCAGGGCCGAGGCGAGGACCCCGGCCGCGTCGCAGCCGGTGAAGACGTACGCGTCCACCCCGGCCTGCCCGAACTCCTCGCGTCGCGCACCGGGCGCACCCGCCAGATACACCCGCACCGCACCGGCCGCCTTCAGCGCCGCCGCGACCTCGCCCGCCTGCTCCGCGTAGAGCGTGTCGCTGCCGCACAGGCAGGCGATCCGCGCACCGCTCGCCGTGAAGGCCGCGGCCACCGTCGCCGCGTCCACCGACGCGGGCTCGTGCACCGTCTCCACCCCGCCCGCCTGGAAGAGGTTGGCGGCGAACGTCACCCGCGCGGTGTGCGCGGCGGCCGGACCGAGCGCCGCCAGGAACACCTTCGGACGGGCGCCGGTGGCCGCCAGATGCGCGTCCGACCTGGCCCGCAGCGCCTCGTACGCATCATCCCGCCGCACCCGGGGCAGCCCGCCCCCGGCCGGGACCGGCGCGGCCTCGCGGTGCACCGGGGCCTCCGCCAGATGGGGGAACTCGCTGACACCGGTGATCGGTTCGCGGCGGGTCGCCAGCTCACGGGAACGGCGCTCCCAGGTGGCCGCGAGCCGGCCGGCGATCAGTCCGGAGCCGAGCGCGGCGGCCTGACCGCCCGCGCCCTCGATCTCCTGGAACCACGCCCAGGCGGCGCGCGCCAGCTCGTCCGTCAGCTCCTCGACGTACCAGGAGCCGCCGGCCGGGTCGATCACCTTCGACAGATGCGACTCCTCCAGCAGCACCGCCTGGGTGTTGCGGGCGATCCGGCGGGCGAACGCGTCCGGCAGACCGAGCGCCGCGTCGAACGGCAGCACCGTCACCGCGTCCGCACCGCCGACCCCGGCCGACAGCCCGGCGACGGTGGTGCGCAGCATGTTCACCCACGGGTCGCGGCGGGTCATCATCACCGGCGACGTCACCGCGTGCTGCCGCTGCGCCCGGGCCTCGGGCGAGGCGCCGCAGACCTCGGCGACCCGCGCCCACAGGCGGCGTGCGGCGCGCAGCGTGGCGATGGTCAGGAACTGGTCGGCGGAGGCCGCGTACCGGAACTCCAGCTGACCGCAGGCGGTGTCGATGTCCAGGCCGGCGGCGGTCAGCGCCCGCAGATAGGCGACGCCGGTGGCCAGGGAGCACCCCAGCTCCTCGGCGGCTGAACCGCCCGCCTCGTGGTACGGCAGCGCGTCGACGGTCAGCGCCCGCAGCCCGGGCGCCTGGGCGGCACACCGCTCGGCCAGCGACGCGGCCGCCGCCAGCCGGTCGTCGAGCGCGGTGGCGTCGCCGCCGCGGGCGACGAGCGCCAGCGGGTCGGCGCCGAGCGTGCCGGTGAGGGCGGCCGGGGCCACGCCGCCGTCGGCGGCCAGCGCGAACAGCGCCTCGGCAGCCGCGGCGAACTCCTCGCCCGCGTCGAGCGCGACGGCGGCGAGGTCCAGATGGACGCCGACCAGGGCCCGCGGCAGCGCACCGAGAGGCACGCCGCCCGCGCCGACGCGCAGCCACAGCGAGGTGACGCCGTTCTCCAGGTCGGTCAGGGCCGCCTCGTTGACGAGGGCGGGGTCGGTGTGGGTCTGGCGCTGGCGTACGTCCCATCCGGCGACGGTCGCGCCCTCGGGGCGGCTGCCCCGGACGAACGGCGGGAAGCCGGGGAGCCCCGCGGCGTCGGCGTCGGCCGGGGCGTCGTCGGCGGTGTAGAGGGGGCGGACGCGGATGCCGTCCGGCAGATCGGTGGCGAGCGCGTCCTCGGGGGCGTCCGCCGCCGGGGTGGCGCCCGACTTGCGCAGCACCCCCGCGACGAGGTGCTGCCACTGCGCGCGATCGGCGTCCGGGAACGCGGCGGCCAGGGGGAGTTCGGGGGACTCGGCGGTCATGGCAGCAGGCTAGGCGAACGACCGTTAGCTGGAGCAGGGGCTCTCGCTGTGACCTTGAACTCGTTGATCCGTGCGGGTGGAACGGCGCGCCGGCAGGCGGTCGGAGCACCTCGGGGCGGCTCCGGCCGCCTGCTGCCGCACCTCAGCCGGCGTGCTCCCGGCGCCATTGCCGGGCCCGGGCCTCGATGTCGAACGGGGCGATTCCCAGCGGCGGTCCTTCGAGCGGGGCGCGCAGGGCCGCGCGGATCTTCTCGTTGACGGCGGTCAGGATGCGGCGCAGCGCCGCCTCGCTCGGCGCGTCGGCCGCCGCCCGCGCCGCCTCCTCGGCCTCCTTGCGCAGGGCGAGCGACGGCGGCAGGTAGGAGAGGTCCTCGCGGGCCATCTTCTCCTTGACCCACCACAGTTCGTCGTACGGCTTGTCGAGACCGGCAAGCGGTTTGCCGACGCCGGGCAGCCCGGCGAAGTCACCCCGCTCCTGCGCCTCGCGGATCTGCCTGTCGATCCAGGACTCGAAGTCGACGCCGGGGGGTTTGCGCTCGGTCATCGGATGCCTCTCGCGGGAATTCCGGCCTGCGGGACCGCGCCGCGCCGCGCTGCCGCGTGCGGGGGCGCCCCTCCACGGTAGCCCGCCCGCCGCGGCCGGCGGCGGACTCAGGGGCGCGGCGGCACCGTGGACGGCTGGACCACCGGCAGCGCGGTGTCGCCGCCGCAGAGCATCGGGCCGACACGGGAGCCGGAGCCGGTCAGGGTGACCCGTACCGAGGACGGCGGGTGGCCGCCGGGGACGTCGGCGTTGGCCGCCGTGCAGACCAGCTGGCTCAGGGCGGCGGTGTCCAGCTTCCGCGGGGGGACGGGCAGCCCGATGTCGACCCGGCCCGGGCCCGTACGGGCCCGCAGCGGGCCGGACAGCTCGGGCAGCGCGCTGGAGAGACCGCGCTGCCGTTCGGCGTGGTCGGGTCCGCCGAGCAGCAGGTCGAGGGCTGCCTGCGGGTCGGCGGGTGCTTTGGCCGGGCGGGTCGCGGAGCGCAGTCCGGCCGGTCCGTAGAAGAACAGCTGGACGCCGGTCTCCGGGCGGCCCGGGGCCTGCACCCCGGAGGCCGGGGCGCCCGCGTCGATCACATCGCTGGGCTCGACACCGCAGCCGGCCGGCACGGTCACGGCGGCGCAGACCAGCGCGGTCGTGGCCAGCACCCGGGTGGTACGGGGGCGGGGCGCGCTCATGCGGCGGCCTCCTTGCCGAGGGGGTCCGGGGCGGAGCCGGCGGGACGGCCCGGCGCCGGTCCGGCGGAGGCGTCCCCGTCCGGGCCTTCGGGTGCCGGGCCATCGGGTGCCGGGGCGTCGGAACCGTCCGCGCCGGTACCGTCCGGCGGCCGTACCGGCAGCTCCACGGTGAACACCGCGCCGCCGCCGGGCGCGTTGGCGGCGCGGACGGTGCCGCCGTGCAGCCGGACGTTCTCCCGGGCGATGGCCAGGCCGAGACCGCTGCCCTCGGAGCGGGCGCGTGAGGAGTCCGCCTTGTAGAAGCGGTCGAAGACGTGCGGCAGGACCTGCGGGTCGATGCCGGGGCCGCTGTCGCGGACCTCCAGCAACAGCCGGTCCGCGCCGGGCCCGGGGGCCTCCAGCCGGACGTGGACGGGGCTGCCGCCGTGGTGCAGGGCGTTGCCGACGAGGTTGGCGACGACGACGTCCAGCCGCCGCGGGTCGACGCGGGCGCGGACGCCGTCGGGCAGCTCCGCGCCGACCTCGTCCTGCCAGGCGCGGGCCTGGAGCGACTTGCGGACGGTCTCGGCGACGTCCACCTCGTCGAGGTGGAGGGCGGCGGCGCCCGCGTCGAACCGCGAGACCTCCATCAGGTCCTCCACCATGCGCGTCAGCTTCCCGGTCTCCTGACTGATCAGCCGGACCGCGGACGCGGTGTCCGGGTCCAGCGCCGCCGCGTCCTCGTCGAGCACGTCGGTGACCGCGGTCATCGCGGCGAGCGGGGTGCGCAGCTCGTGTGAGACGTCCGCGGCGAACCGGCGGGCGTTGGCCTCCAGCCGCCGCAGCTCCGCCACGCTCGCCTCCAGCTCCTCCGCCATGTCGTTGAACGACCGGGAGAGCCCGGCGAGTTCGTCGGTGCCCTTGACCTCCAGCCGGGTGTCGAGCTTGCCCTCGGCCAGCCGCCCGGCCGCCTGCCGCAGCCGCCGCACCGGCCGCAGCACACCCCGCGCGGCGAGCAGCGCGGGCAGCACCGACAGCGCCAGCACCGGCAGCGCACCCCGCTGCGCCGCGCTGACCAGCGCCTCGACGTTGGCCTCCTCGGCGTTCAGCGGGAGCTGGGCGTAGACCGACAGGGCGGACGGCGCACCGTCGGACTGGCGCACCGGCATACCGATCAGCAGCCAGGGAGCCCCGTCGCGCACCACCCGCTGGAACGCCGGGACATGACGCTGCTCGACGGACTTCTCCAGCTCGGCGGGGAGGTGGACCGGGCCGGCCGCCGGGGCGTCGTCGCCGCCGGGGACGCCGCGGTAGCGGACCCGGACGTCCCAGTCGCGGGAGGTGCCGGAGCGCTCCAGCTGGAGGCGGAGGGCCTCCAGATCGGTGCGGGTGGGCGGCACGGTCAGCTCCGGGGCGAGCGAATTGATCTGGGTGCGCAGGTCGTTGACGGCCATGTCCTGGGAGCGCTGCAGGATGGCGTTGCGCGCCTCGCGGTACGTCAGCCCGGCGGTGGTCAGCGCACTGACCGCGGCGACCAGCAGGAACGCCACGACCAGCCGGACCCGCAGGCCCCGCAGCCGTCCCGGTGGCAGCAGCCGGCGGCGCCTCACAGGGGGCCGAAGCGGTAGCCGAAGCCGCGCACGGTCTGGACGAAACGGGGGCTGCGCGGGGTGTCCTCTATCTTCGTCCGCAGCCGCATCACACAGGCGTCCACCAGCCGGGCGTCGCCGTGGTAGCTGTGTTCCCAGACGTGTTCCAGCAGTTGCTGGCGGCTGAAGACCTGTCCGGGCGTGGCCGACAGGAAGAGCAGCAGCTTCATCTCGGAGGGCGCCAGCGCGAGGTCCCGGCCGTCCTTGGCGACGACGAGCCCGGCGCGGTCGATGGCGAGCGCGCCGTACGACTCGACGGGCGCGGGGCCGGGCTCGACGGCGGCCGTACCGTCGGCGGGCGGCGCGGTGCGGCGCAGCACCGCCCGTATGCGGGCCTCCAGGACCTCGCCGCGGGCCGGTTTGACGATGTAGTCGTCGGCGCCCGCCTCCAGGCCGAGGACCACGTCGAGGTCGTCGCCGCGTGCGGTGAGCATGATGATCGGCAGCTGCCGCTCGGTGCGGATCAGGCGGCAGACCTCGAAGCCGTCCTTGCCCGGCAGCATGAGGTCGAGCAGGACGATGTCGGGCCGGAAGCCGGGCAGCAGATCGAGTCCCTCCTCGCCGCTGCCCGCCGCCGCGACGTCGTGGCCGCGCCGCCGCAGGGCGAGGGACACCCCGTCCCGTACTGCGGCGTCGTCCTCGATCAGAAGTACACGTGGCATGGGTTCAGTATCAAGAACTTTCATGATGGATCGGTAACAGAGGCATCCTGATCGGTTTCCTTCGCATCTGTGAGGGTGCGGCCGGAAGTCAGAAATCGCCCGGACCGTACGAGACCACGGACAGACCCACGAAACGGTGCGAGGGACGGCATGAACAGGGCGGGGCGCTTCGGGAGCGGGCGCGGCATTCTCAAGACGGTCACCGCGACGGTGGTGGCGCTCGGCGCCGCCGGGGCACTCGCCCTGACCTGGCCCGGCGGCCCCAGCAGCGCGGAGGCGGACACCCCCGAGGCGACGCAGTCGGCCGAGCACCGCCCGACCGAGCGCCCGGTGGACCCGTCGATCGTGCACGCCTCCGACCGCCCCGGCCGCAGCCTCAACATCACCATCGACGACGGCCCGGACCCGGTGTGGACCCCGAGGGTCCTCGACGTCCTCGAACGCCACCACGTCAAGGCGGTGTTCTGCATGATCGGACCGCAGGCCGCGGCCCACCCCGACCTCGTCCGCCGGGTCGTCGCCGCCGGCCACCGGCTCTGCGACCACACCATCAGCCACGACACCGGTATGGACCACCGGCCCGAGCGCTACCAGTCGGACCAGATCCTCCCCGCCCAGCAGATGATCGAGAAGGCCGCGGGCGTGCCGGTGCGCTACTACCGGGCGCCCGGCGGCGCGTTCACGCCCTACAGCCGTACCCTCGCGGCCGAGCACGGGATGCGTCCGCTGGGCTGGAACATCGACAGCAAGGACTTCGAGGGCGGCTCCGTCGCCACCATCGAGGCGAGAGTCCGCAGCGAGCTGACGAACGGTCCGACCGTCCTCTTCCACGACGGCGGCGGCGACCGCTCCCGCACCGTCGAGGCGCTGGACCACCTGCTGCCGTGGCTGCGGCAGCAGGGCTACGGCTTCGGCTTCCCCCAGCACTGACACGGCGTCCCCGGCGGGCACGGAACGGTGCCCGCCGGGGACGCGTGGGGGAGCGGAAGCCGGGCGCTCAGGCCGCGCCGAAGAGTGCGGCCAGACCACGGTCGACATCGAGGTGGGTCGGCTCCTGACCGGCCGGGACCGCCGCGTACGACCGGGCCAGGAAGCGCCGTACATCCGTCGTGCGCAGCTGCACCATCGCCACGCCCTCGTCGGCGTGGAACTCCATGACCGTGCGCTCCGGACCGGCCGGCCGCACCCGCACATCGCCCCGGCCGACGGGGGAGTGCACGCCCTCGGCCAGCAGCTCCCGCGCGAACGCCCAGTCCACCGCGGCCCCGTCGAGGGAGATCTCCGGCGGGAACGACATCCGCACCGCCAGCGGATCGCGGGGGTGGTACCGCAGCACGGCGGGGACCGTGTGCGGCCCGGGGGCCGTCGCGAGGAGGCGGACCTGGACGGCGTGGTCGATGGCGGCGGGCATCGCGGCGGCTCCTCACAACTGTCGGTTCACGGCATCGCTCATCCCTTAGGACGAACGACGGGCCCCGGTCGTGCACGCACAAGGGGTGTGATCTGTGTCATGGCGCGCATCGGCGGGGGAGAAGCGGGTAGCCGCCGGGGTTCGCCGCGGTCCCGCCCCTCAGCGGTCTCCCGTTCCCGCCGTCCCCACCAGGAACTCCTCGACGATGCCCGGCGCGGCGGCCGCGGCGAAACCCGGCGCCCGCGCCGCCGCCAGATCCGGGATCCGGTGCCGCCCCTCGCCCGCGGCGAACGCGGCGGTCAGCGTCGTCAGCCCGGCCCGGCGGCCGAACGGGGTGCTGGAGAACGTCCACGCCGCGACCGCCGACCGCTCCAACGCCAGCGTGTCCCGGCTGAACACGCCCGACCGCACCACGAGAGAGCCGCCGCACAGCCCGTGCCCGAGCGCCCGGTACGCCTCCCGCGCCGCCCACCACACCGCCGCCGCCGACACCACCGCGTACGCCCCCGCCCACACGAGCAGCGCCGGCGCGAAGGTCACCCCGCAGCCGGCCAGGGCCGCCGTGCCCGGCAGCGTCACCCACCCCAGCCCCCGCAGCCGCCGCCTGCGCAGCGCCGCCCGGGGATGGCGCAGCAGCGTGCCCGGGACGCCCCGCCCCGGCAGCGGAGCGTCGGGGAACGGCGCGCCCAGCGCCCCGCCGGCCACCCGCACCGCCAGCGCCCGTGGCGCGGGCGGCAGCAGTCCGCTGCGCGCGCGGTTCTCGTCGCGGTCACCGAGCCCGCCGGCCACCGCCCGCACCGACGCCCCGCCGCCCGCTCGCAGCAGCAACGGCTCCCGGAGCAGCACCCCGCGCAGCCGGGCCCGGTCGATCGTGACCGTACGCGTGGTGAACAGGCCGCGCCGCACCCGCAGCGTCGCACCGTCGGCCCACTCCAGGCGGAGACCCCACCAGTTCTCCGCGTACAGCGCGACCGCCCCGACCGCCCCGGCGACCAGCAGCACGAGCAGCGCCGCGGGGACCGTCAGCCACGGCGACACCGTGCCGAACGCCGCGAACGCCCGCCGGACGACGTCCAGTTCCCAGAAGTCGACGCCCATGCCGTGCAGCACGCGGTGGACCGTACCGGCCGCGATCAGCACCCCGCCGACCACCCAGAACGTCAGCGGCGCATACCGCAACCAGCGCGGCGAGAAGCGCGCCAGCACCGGATCGTCCGCCCCCGCCCCGGACGAGGCCCGGGCGAGCAGCGCGCCCCGCACCTGCCGGGCCTCGGCGACCGGCAGTGCGTCCAGCGCCGGCACGCCGCTCCCGTCGCCCGCGGTCCCGGCCCGCAACGCGGTGAGCCGCAGCACCCGGTGGAGGGGCGTCGCGGTGAGATCGACGGTACGGATCCGCTCCAGCGGCACGGTGTGCAGCCGCCGGGTCACCACCCCCGTCCGCACCTCCAGCGCGGCGCCGGTGACCCGGAACTCCGTGCGCGCCCACCGCACCGCGCCCACCGCGGTGACCACGGCGAACGACACGGTGAGCGCGGCCAGCGCGATCCAGGTGCCGGGCGGGATCCGCCCACCGGTGACCACGGCCGCCGCCGCGAGGGAGGCCAGCGGCGGCAGCGGCCAGGTGGCGTGCACCAGGAGGGTGCGCGGATGGGTGCGGCGCCACCCGCCGCCCCGGGCCGGGGGAGTGGGGCGCGTCATGCCGCATCCCCCGGAACCAGCTGTGCCGCCGCGCCGATCCGCCGCGCCAGCTCGTCCGCCCCCGCCGCGGACAGCCCGCGGATCCTGATGTCGCCCGCGGTCGAGGCGGTGGTGACGGTGACCGTCGCCAGCCCGAACCGGCGCTCCAGCGGGCCCCGGACGGTGTCGACCGTCTGCACCCGCGACAGCGGCGCGATCCGCCGCCGCTGCCGGTACCAGCCGTCGGACGCGTACACCGCCCGCTCCCCCAACTCCCAGGCGTGCACCGCGTACCGCACCCGCGGCATCAGCGCGGCGAAGGTGAGCGCCGGGGCGACGGCTGCCGCCAGCAGGGGGCCCAGCCACGGCAGCGCCCCCGGGAAGAAGAGCAGGGCGCAGACCGTGAGCGCCACCGCGGTCAGCAGCACCGGGCCGCCCACCGTCAGCAGCGCCCGCACCGTCCACCAGCGGCGCGCCCGCGGATCGACGCGGTGCCGTGGCGGCCGCAGCGCCGGCACGGCGGGAAGGGGTGGTGCGGTTCCGGATCCGGGCATGGCGATCCCCCGTTGGCAAGTCAACTGTATTGGACGCGGTCACGTTATACCGTACGAGTGACTTGTAAAAACGGGTCGGCCGGGACCGGCCCGACGGCGGAAGGCAGGGCGTGCCCAAGAAGGTCGATCACGAGGCCAGACGACGCGAGATCGCGGAGGCGCTCTGGCGGATCGCGAGCACCCGCGGCCTGGGCGGCGCCGGACTGCGCGACGTCGCCGCCGAAGCCGGCATCTCCCTCGGGCGGTTGCAGCACTACTTCCGCACCAAGGACGACATGCTGGCTTTCGCCCTCCGCCACATCAACGCCCTCGCCGACCGCCGCATCCGCGACCGCATCGAGGCCCTGGACGGCGAGCCCACCCCACGCGACGTCCTCCGGACCTGCCTGGTCGGCATGTTGCCGCTGGATGACCGCAGTCGCACCGGTGCCCTCGTCGGCGCCGCCTACTTCGTCCGCGCCGTCCACGACGCCGACCTGCGCGCCGAGGCCAAGAACGGCATCCCCCGCCTCCGTGACTTCTTCGCCGGGCAACTCCGCCGCGCCGCCGACCGCGGTGAACTCCCGCCCGCCCGCGCCACGGACGACGAGGCGATGCTCCTCATCAGCCTCGTCGACGGCCTCTCCACCTACCTCCTCCTGGAGGTCCACACCCGGGAACAGGCGCTGCGCCTGCTCGATCTCCATCTGGGACAACTCTTCGAGGCGGCGGCGGAGGCGGGGGAGTGACCAACGGCGGCCAACGGGGGCTTGGTGCCCACCGAACGCCCTGATGGTGCGTCAAGTCGATACGCGGCCTCCGGGGCGAGCGCCTCCCGGCCCGCACTGAACACGCGAATTCCCCTACCTACCCTTATCCACTCTGAATTACCCATACTTATCGCTTTCGGGCGGGGCGCCGCGCCTCACACGGGGCGCACGGGAGCGCGCCGTGACGCCTTTCACCAAAGCCACGTGCCGGTCATGGCCCGACAGATGGGAGAATCAAGGCTCCTAGGTGGACGAACTCCTCCGGGCCAGCTCCCGGACCGACCCTCCCCGGAACGCGCGGCCACCACCGCACGCCCCGGGGCGAACTCCGAAGGTTGCCCCCCATGTCTGAAGCCCCCGCGGACCCCGCGTGGCCCGAGGACCGGCTCACCCCCACGGTGTCGGTTCCCGCACAGGCCGGCGCCCCCGAGGAACCCGGCGCCTCCGCCGTGGACGTCTACACCGAGCTGTACGCCCAGGAGCATCCGCGCCTGGTCGGCTACGCCCGCTCGCTGATCGCCAACGCCTGGCTCGCCGAAGACGTCGTCGCCGAGGCGCACTTCCGCGTCTGGCGCCGCATCAACGGCGGCCACCACATCGACAACGTCCCGGCCTATCTGCGGACCACCATCCGCCACCTCGCCTCCAGCGCCGGATCGGACGCCGCCCGCGAGGTCCCCCGCGACCCCGAGGACGGCCAGGCCTGGCCCGAGACCGTCACCGTCGGCGGCGCCACCCCGCCGGAGGACCCCGCACAGCGCGTCGCCTACGTCGACCAGCTCGCCCGCGTCCTCGACCAACTCCCGCACCGCTGGGTGAAGGCGCTCTGGCTCGCCGAGGCCGAAGGCCAGCCGCTGGAAGCCGTCGGCAAGGCCATCGGCGCGGGCAAGGGCGCCACCGCCGTCCTCCTCCACCGCGCCAGGGAAGGCATGCGCCAGGCGTTCCTGCGCGGACTGCCCGGCAGCCCCGAGGCGGACGCCTGCGGCACCCACTGGGAACGGATGCCCGCCTACCTGCGCGGCGAGGCCACCGCCCGGCAGGCCGACGGCATCGCCACACACCTCCCGGACTGCGCCGACTGCCGCGACCGGCTCGCCCTCCTCACCCGCGCCAACCACCGCCTGCCCGCGCTCACCGGCCCCGCACTGCTGGTGTTCCTGGCCGGCGGCTCGGCGAAGTTCCTGCTCCCGCTGCTCGGCGCCGGAGCCGGTGCGGGAGCGGCCGCCGCCGCGTCCGGCACCACCCCGGCCCCCGGCAGCGTCCTCGGTGCGCTGCGCCGACTGCTGCGCATCCGCTCCGGCCCGGCCGCCGCGACGGCCGCCGGTGTCGCGGTCGTCGCCGTCGCCGGAGCCGCGATGGCCGCCGGATACGTCCTCACCGACGACACCCCCGCCCCGAAGGCCCGATCGCAGGCGGCAGCCGCCGCACCGCGGACGCCCGCCGCCCCGGCCTCCTCAGACGCCCCGCCGCACAGCCCGCAGGCGCCGTCCCCGGCGCCGCCCGCGGTACCGCCCGCCCCGGGTACTCCGGCCGCACCGTCGCCCTCCCCGTCACAATCCCCGTCCGCGTCCGCGTCGCAATCCCCGTCCGCGTCGCCCACCACCGCACCGCCCACACCCGGCCCCACGGCTCCGTCCGGCACCCCCACGACGCCGGGTCCGACGCCCACGCCCACGACCTCACCGAGCCCGAGCCCGACCCCCACGCCGACCCCGACGGAAACACCGACCCCGACACCCACGCCGACCCCGTCACCCACGTTCACGCAGCCCACGGCCTCGCCCAGCCCGTCGTCCACCTCCCGCTGCGGCTGGCACTGGACGGGCTCGAAGTGGGTGTGGAACTGCTCGGGGTGACCGCGGCCCGAGGTGCCACCCCGGGCGGGGAATGATCGCGCGGCAGCGGCAGCGGCAGCGGCAGCGGCAGCGGTAGGGCGGGGCGGGGGCCGGTCCGTCACCGTGCGGGCGGTGGCCACGGTGGGGCGGCGGACGGCGCGACGGCCGCATGTGTCACCGTCGGCCACCACACGTCTGCCGCGCCCCGGGACCTCGCCCTCAATCCATCAGGCTGCCGAGGCGGCCTTCCAGGACGACGAGGAGTTCGCCCAGCCCCTCGGAGAGTTCGTCGCGGCGGCGCTCACCGACCCCGCCGAGCAACGTCGCCTCGTACGCCAGCTGTTCCGGCAGGATCCGGTCGATCAGATCGCGGCCCTCGTCGGTGAGGGAGAGATGGGCGACCCGGCGGTCGCGGTCGTCCACCCGGCGGCTGATCAGCCCGCGCGCCTCCAACTGCCGCAGCCGCTTGGTGACCGCGGCGCCCGACGCGAACGTCTCCCGCGCCACCCGGCCCGGCGTCAGCTCACGGTCCATCCGGCGCAGCGTGCCCAGGATGTCGAACTCCGGGCGGGACAGCCCGGCCCGCCGCAGCGGCGCGTCGGCGGCCTGCTGCAACAGCGCCGAACAGCGGTTGAGCCGCCCGATCAACGCCATCGGGCCGGTGTCGAGCCCCGGGTGCACCTGCTGCCACTGGCGCAGCACCCCCGCGACGATGTCCTCGGCCACCCGGCTCTCCTCTCGCCCTCGTACGGCGTCGGCCCGGTTCAGCTCACCGTCGTATCACCGTCGTACGCCGTCAATTGTGCCTGCCGCGGCCGCCGGTTCCGGCACGGGGCGGACGGACGGCGCAGTGCCGGACAGGCGCCGCGCGAGCAGCGCCAGGGTGCGGTGACCGTGCTGTTCGGCCCGGGCCACCCGCTCCTCCGGCAACGCCCGCTGCCACCACTCACCCGAGGCCACCTCGACGGCCTCCCGCAACTCGGCCAACGCCCCTGCCAGCCGGTCCCGCGCCCAGCCCGTCTCCTGCGCGTGCGCCGCGCCGGGGACCGCGTCCGCCGCGAGCAACCGCCCGGCCGCGAGCTGCGCCGCAGCGGTCCGCTCCAACGCCGCGCCGATACGGTCACCGGCCCGCCGATTGGTGACCACCACACAGCAGACCAGCCCCAGCGCGGCCCCCACCACCGTGTCGATCCACCGGTCGGCGACGAGCACCCGGGCCGGCAACGGGTTGCCGAACTCCGTCAGCAGCAACGCCATGGGCGTGACGCACACCGACCCCAGCCAGTAGTTCCGGGTGATCCACGCCTCCGCACCGAACTGGAACACCAGCGCCAGCGCGATCATCGCCAGATGACCGGTGTGGATCACGGGCAGCAGGAGGGCGAACACCACCAGCCCCAGCAGATTCCCCACCGACCGCTGCAACGCCCGCTGCCAGGACAGCGTCGTGTTCGCCTGGAACACCGACGCCGCCGTGACGACGGCCCAGTACGGATGCCCGACCCCGAGCGCCATCGACGCCCACCCGGCCAGCGCACACCCCGCGGCGGTCCGGACCCCCACCGGCAACAACGGCGAACCGCTCCGGAACGCGGCCCCCAAGGTCCGCCATCCCCCCGTCCGCCCGGGCGCCGGCCGTCGCGGGCCGTAGTCAGGGGAAGCGCAGGTCACGGCGGAGACGAGGGGCCGGTCGACTCGGTACGCGCCCCGCTGCTCCGCCTGCTGGTGGTCCAGCTCGACGCCGGCCAGCTCCGCCTGCTGCGACGGCGTGAGCGCCACCACGGGAAGCGGCCCACCGCCCCGGACCTCCTGCGCCCACTGCCCGAACAGGTCCGCCTCGACGGGCGCGCCGGCACCGTCCTCCCCGTCCGCCGCCCCGCTCAGCACGGCCTCGGCCCGGATGAGCAGCCGCTCCAGACCGGCCCGCGCCTCGGCCTTCGCAGGCGTACGCGCGGGAACCAGGAACACCGTGTGCCACGCGGCGTTCACCGCGGCCGCCGTCGCCTGCCGCGCCCGCGCCACGGCGCTCCCGGCCGCCTCGGCGCCGGCCGCCGCCTCGGCGCGCAGCTGCGCCGCCGCGGCCTCCAGCGCCCGAGCGGTGGCGATCCGCTCCGGCCCCCGCGGCCGTACCAGGGCGGGCGCCATCCCGACCAGCCACGCCACGGCTCCGGCCACCAGCGCCAGCACCAGGTGGAGCGGTACCTCAGAGATCCGCTGCGGCACGAAGAACGCCGATGCCGCGATGAAGGTGAAGATCAAATTCCCCGGCGGCCCGATCCGCGTCGCATCGCAGACCACCTTGTGCACCGCGGCAAGCACCGAGGCCACCGCCACCAGCACCACGGCCGACGAGATCAACGACGCCGCCGTCAGCGCCACCCCCAGGCTCGCCACCATGCCGAGCACCACCCACGGCAGGGTCCTGGCCCGCGCCGCATACGGCAGACCGTGCCCGTAGAGGGCGCACATCGCCCCGGCCGAGGTGTACAGCACCAGGTCCATCCGGCCCAGCGCGAGGAGCGTGAAGTCCGGGATCGCCAGCGCCACCACCGCGCTCAACGCCGGCTTGTGCCAGATGTCCACCGGCCGCCGCAACCGCACGGAACTCCGCACCGGCAACGGCCGCACCCCACTCAACAGCGCCCCGCCCCCACGCTTCCCACCCACCTTGACGTGCTTACCCATACAAGAAGATTAACAGGTGTTTTACTCGTAAAAGGTATGCCGCGGATCACGTAGGGGTGGCGGGGGCGGGCCGGGGCTTTTGGGAGGCGGAGGGCGGCTGCTGTGGGCGGCGCCGAGCCATCGGTCGGCCCTGGGGTATCGGCCGGGCGCGGCCCAATAGGGAGGACAGGCTCGGGGTGGCTGATTGTGCAGGTGCTGATGCGTTGCTGTTCGGTGTTCAGCCCCTGCTGGGAGGCGAGCGGCGAGCGGCGGGTGACCGGAGGCGGGTGGTGGTGCGAGGTGCTCGGGCCGTACGGCTGTCCTGCCTGTCAGGGGAGGGCGCGTTCAGCTCCCCTGACAGGTGAGGGGAGCGCGTGCGTGCGGCGGCACGGCGTCCGCCGGATGGAAGCGAAGCGGGGCGCCTGGCTCTGTACCGCCGGGCAAGACGCGTGCATCCGCACCAGAACCGCGTATCCCGACCGGACGCCTGGATATGGGGCGAGGCGTAGCTGAGATCTGAGGGGCGGCGGAAGTGGTGCCTGGAGTGCCTAGGCCGTCCCACCGGCGACTCCTGCAGCCCCCCGCCCGTCCAGCTGACCAGATGGCCTGTGGTTCCGAGCCGGCCAGGCGCCCCGGGCGGGCTACCAGGCGCTCTGCGTGGGCTATCCGCCCGGCCCGCCGCAGGTCTCCGCTCCCCGGATCAGCAGCGCACGTTCTTCACGTACAGAGCACGCGCCGAACTGGTCTTGGCGTAGCGCACATTCTTCGTCGCGCCTTTGGCGAGCCGCCCCCGAGGATCGGCATGATGCGGGACCACGATGACGTAACACGCCGGACGCCGACTGCACAGATTCGTCAGCCGTACATACCGCTGATGGCCCTTCGTGTAGAACTTCCGCACCTTCACGCACTGCACGGGCGGCCCGGCAGCGGCCGCCTCGGACGCCGTCGTCAGGCTCAACGTGCCCCCGCACAGCACCGCGGCCAACGCGGTGACCAGCAACTTCCGCATCACTACACTCTCCCCCGGATCAGGCCCGCGATACTTCTCCCGCCAACGGGGCTCAGCTCGCTTCGTCCACTCATTCTCCATTCTCCACACGCGACAACGGCTATCAGCTCCAGCCACCCGCCGCCCCTATTCCGGCTACACCGGGCAACCGGCCCACCTGGAACCCCGCACCATCCCCCCGCCCCGCCCTCCCCTCCCGCCGGGCCACCCCGGTCCTGAGCGAACCTGGCCCACCCCACCCTGGCCCCCCACCACCAGGCCGCCACCGGCCCCGCAGCTCACCCGGCGTCGACAGTGCCCGCCGTCACGACCTTCAGGCCGCGTTCGGCGAACTCCCGTAGCGCCTCTTCTGGCGCGCCGCCGTCCGTGATGAAGGTGTCGAACACGTCCGCCCCGCCGATCCGGGCGAAGCAGCGCTCGCCGATCTTCGAGGAGTCGGCGACGACGACCGCTCGCCGCGCCCGCTCGGCCATCAGATGGTTGATCCGGGCCTCCGCCTCGTCGTGAACCGTCGCCCCCATCACCGGGTCCATCCCGTTGGCGCCGATGAACGCGAGATCCACCGAGATCTGCTGGAGCACCAATTCGCTGAACGGGCCCACCAGCTCGAAGGAGCGGGAGTGCGCCACGCCACCGGTCAGCACGATCTTGATCTGGGGGCGTACCGCCAGCTCGTTGGCGATGTTGAGCGAGTTGGTGACGATCGTCAGATGGGGTTGCGGACCGGCTTCGGCGAAGTCCGGGCGGACGGCCAGCGCTCGGGCGATGGCCGTGGTGGTGGTGCCTCCGCTCAGACCGACCACGTCGCCGCGCTCGACCAACCGCGCCGCCGCCTGCGCCACCGCCTCCTTCTCCTCGGACCGATGCGCGTGCTTGTAGCGGATCGGCAGGTCGTACGCCACCGAGCTGAGCACTGCCCCGCCCCGGGTGCGGGTCAGCAACTGCTGCTCGGCGAGTGCGTCCATGTCGCGCCGCATCGTGGCGGCGGAGACCTCCAGCGCGGTCGCCGCCTCCTCGACGTCCACCCGGCCCCGTTCACCGAGCAGCTCAAGCAGTGCGTTCATCCGTTCATGGCGCTTCATGCGGCGAGCCTAGCCGCGCTGCGGTTGCGCGTTCCCGTCGCTCACCCCCGCGCCGCCGGCGCCTGCGCGACGTACTGCTCGGGCAGGTCGGGAGCCGTGTTCACCACCTCCAGCAATCTGGCGGCTTCCCTGGCCACCTCCTCCCTGGCCGGCTTCAGGTACTTACGCGAGTCGATGAGCCGGGGATCGGCTCCCAGCGTCTCCCGTATGGAGCGGGTGAACACCGACACCAGATGCGTGGAGATGTTGATCTTCGTCATTCCGGCCGCGATGGCGCGCTGCAACTCGTCGTCGGGCACACCGGATGAGCCATGCAGCACCAGCGGTACCGGGAGTGTCTCCCGCAATCGGGAGATCAACTCCTTGTCCAGCACCGTTGTCCGCTCCCGCATCGCATGGGAGGAGCCGACGGCGACCGCCAGCGCATCGACGCCCGTCGCCTCGACGAACGCCAGTGCCTCGTCCGGATCGGTCCGCGCACCGGGCGCGTGTACGCCGTCCTTCCCGCCGACCTCGCCGAGTTCCGCCTCGACGAAGGCATCAAGCTCATGGCACCAGGCGGTGAGCGCGGCGGTGGTCGCGACATTCTGGTCGTAGGGGAGTGCCGAGGCGTCCACCATGAAGGAACGCACTCCGGCGGCCGCGCCCTCATGGACCCATTCCGGGTCGGTGAGGTGATCCAGATGGACGGCGATGGCGGCGGATGAATCCTCAGCGAGCGCGAGGGTGGCCAGAGCGATCGGGCGCAGACTGCCGTGGTACCGGATGCAGTTCTCGCTGATCTGCAGGATGAGTGGCGCCTCGGCGCGCTCGGCGGCGGTGACCAGCGCCTCGGCGGTCTCCAGATGGATGACGTTGAAGGCCGCGGCGCCGACGCCGTTCACCCGCGCGGCGTCGATGAGTGAGGAGGTCGAAACGAGAGGCATGGGACGCTGACTCCCTTGTGTACAGGTCGGGTGGGGCGCTGCCTATCGGGCTGCCGGAACGGTGAGCATCACGGACCGGGTGAGACTGCGGGGACTGTCGGGGTCCAGGCCCCGGGCGCGGGCCCGCTCCAGGGCCACCCGCTGCACCAGCACCAGGTCCGCGAGCGGGTCGCGATCGTGGCGGATGAAGCGGGCACCGGTGCGGGTCACCTCCGCCTCCAGGCCCGCCGGGGCGGTGCCGAAGAGCCAGGTCACACGGTTGGGGGCGGCTATGGCGATCGGGCCGTGGCGGTACTCCATCGCCGGGTAGGACTCCGTCCAACTCTGGGATGCCTCCCGCATTTTGAGGGCCGCTTCGTTGGCCAGGCCGTAGGTCCATCCGGTACCCAGGAAGGTGAACTGCTCGGCTTCCACCCACTCCGGTGCGACCGGAGCGGTGAGGGCGTCATGCGCGTCGTTGATCGCCTCGGTCAGGTCCTCGCCCAGGTGGGCGCGGAGCAACGTCAGGGCGGTGGTGGCGAAGCGGGTCTGGACCACCGAGCGTTCGTCGGCGAAGGGAAGGGTGACGGTCGCGTCCGAGAGTTCCTTCGCCGGGGTGTCCGGGTCGCCCAGAATCGTGACTGTCGGGATGCGCCCCTGGACGGCCTCCAGGATGCGCAGTACCTCGGTCGTGGTGCCGGAGCGGGTGATCGCCACCACTGCGTCGTAGTCGCGCGCATGACCGAGAAAGGCCTCCGAGGCCGCGAAGGGGTCGGTGACCCCGGCTCCGGAGCTCTCGCGGAGCGCGGCGTACGACTGCGCCATGAACCAGGAGGTCCCGCAGCCGACGACCGCCACCCGCCGGCCCGGCTCCGGCAGCGGGCCGCCCGCGGCGCCGATGCCGGCGGCCTCGGCCCAGGTCTCCGGCTGACTGCGCAGCTCCTGCTCCATGTAGGACGTCTCGCTCATGGCACACCCTTCGTGAACGGTGGATTGGACTGCTCGACTCATCGCCTGCCGGGAAAGTGAGTGAAAGTGCGTTCTTCTCGGCTGTTGCAATCAACTCTACGCATGGTGGGTGGGTCGGGCCATCCCTCGTGCGAGTGAAGTGTTCGAAGGGTGTGGGGTGTGATGTCGCTCGACTGGCCCTTTTGGGCGGTGAATGTCGGACGGGCGAGGTTCACTGAGGAGTGTTGACAGTTGCGCGAAAGGACTTCGATACTTGCATGATCAGTCATGAGTAGGTCGGCACGCTGCGCGAAGGACCCGCCATGTCCACTGCAACGCTCTCCGGGACGCCCCAGCCGCCACCGCCCGGGAAGGCCCGCCGCACGGGGCGGCTCTTCGCGCTGACGGGGGCCTTCGTCGGCGTCATCTATGGCTACGACTCCGGCAGTATCTCCGGCGCGCTGGTGTTCCTCAGTCGGGACTTCCAGCTCACCGAGGCGGAAAAAGGCCTGGTCAACAGCATTCTCGTGGGTGGCTGCATCGTGGGTGCGCTCCTCGGAGGCAAGCTCGCGGACGCCTTCGGCCGCAAGGCCGCGATGCTGATCGTCGCGGGCTCGTACGCCCTCTTCGTCACGCTCTCCGCGCTCGCGCCCAATGTCGTCGTGCTCGACGCGGTGCGCTTCTTGCTCGGGGTCGCGATCGGCATATCGATCGTCGCCGCCCCGCTGTACATCGCGGAATCGACACCCGCGCGCATCCGCGGTGCCTCCGTCGCCGCCTACCAGGTCGCGACTGTCACCGGCATCGTCATCACGTACTTCGTCAACTGGGGCCTGTCGGACGGTGGTCACTGGCGCTGGATGCTGGGGGCGTCGGCGATCCCCGCGGCGCTGGTCATGATTCCGCTGTTCCGGCTTCCGGACACGCCCCGGTGGTACGTCCTCAAGGGCCGGACCGAGCGCGCGGTCGAGGTCATGGCGCTGACGGATCCGGAGGTCGACGCCCGCACCGAGGTGGCGGCGGTCGGTGCGGCGCTCACCGCGGAGAGCGGCGGCTCCGCCCGCTCGCTGCTGCGCAAGCCCTACGTCCGTGCCACGGTCTTCGTCATCGGACTCGGCTTCTTCTGCCAGATCACCGGCATCAACGCCGTCACCTACTACAGCCCGCAGATCTTCACGCAGATGGGATTCACCGGCAACGGACTGAACTTCCTGCTGCCCTCGTTCGTCCAGCTCGCCTCGCTGGCCGCCACCGTGCTGGCGATACTCATCATCGACCGGCTGGGCCGCCGCGTGGTCCTGCTCACCGGCATCGGCACGATGGTCGTCATGCTCGCCGTGCTCACAACCGTCTTCGCCATGGGAGATCCGCACGGTGCCGTGACCTGGATCGGCTTCGGCGCGATTCTGCTCTTCACCGCGGCCTTCAACTTCGGTTTCGGCTCGCTGATATGGGTCTACGCGAGCGAGGCGTTCCCCGCACAGCTCCGGTCGACCGGCGCCTCGGTGATGCTCACCGCCGATCTCGTCGCCAACCTCCTCATCGCGCAGTTCTTCCCGTCGCTGATGGCCTGGGTCGGGGCCTCCTTGACCTTCGCCGGGCTGGGCGTACTGGCGCTGGGCGCACTGGTCTTCGCCTCCTTCACCGCACCCGAGACCAAGGGGCGCCCGCTGGAGGACATCCAGAGCTACTGGAGCAACGGAGGCCGCTGGCCCACCGGCCCCTCCGCCCCCGCGCCCGCCCCGGAGGTGGTGCGCTGACCCCGTGGACGCCGACCCGGACCGCCGGTCATGGCGGTCCGGACGGCGGTGAGATCGTTGCTCCGCCCGTTCGGTACCGTGGCGTCATCATGGACACCACCAGCCCCGTCTCCCTCGATGACGAACTGCGGAACTGGCCGACCGACGAGGCCGAGGCGCGCGCGGTCCAGGACCGGCTGCGGCGTCATGTACGCCTCGACGAGCCCGGCCCGCCGCCGGACTTCGAGGGCACCGTCGTCGGTGTCGACGTGGCGTACGACGATGAGCGGGACGTCGTCGCGGCCGCAGCCGTCGCGTTGGACGCCCGCACCCTGGAGGTCGTGGACGAGGCCACCGCGGTCGGCCGGATCTCCTTCCCCTATGTCCCGGGGCTGCTGGCCTTCCGGGAGATCCCGACGGTCGTCGACGCGTTGGCCGCTCTTGCACAGGCGCCCGGCCTGGTGGTGTGCGACGGCTACGGCCGGGCGCACCCGCGGCGCTTCGGCCTCGCCAGCCACCTCGGTGTCCTGACCGGCCTGCCCACGATCGGCGTCGCCAAGAACCCCTTCACCTTCCGTTACGACGCCCCCGGTGACGGCCGCGGGGCGACCTCGCCGCTCCTGGACGACCTCGACGGCACCACGGAAGAGGTGGGCCGGGCCGTCCGCACCCAACAGGGCGTCAAGCCCGTCTTCGTCTCCGTGGGCCACCGCACCGGCCTCGACGGTGCCTGCGCACACACGCTCCGGCTTGCGCCGAAGTACCGGCTCCCGGAGACGACCCGCGCGGCCGACGCCCTCTGCCGCCGGGCCCTGGCCGCCGGCTGAGAAACCGCCTCCCTCAAGGCTGGGCCGGGGCAGGCGCGTCCGGGGCGTATTTCCGGCCCAGCCGCCAGGCCGTTCGGCGGGGCCGCGGGACGCCCGAGGGGCCCGGAATCCTCTTCCCGGCGAGCCCGAAGATATGGCGGTCTTCCCCGAACTCGCGGGCACGGCCGCCACTTCCGGGTGACCTGGCGAGGCCCCGTACTCATGGAGTCCGGCCTCTGTTTCCCGTCCGTTGGGGAAGTGCCCCGAGACGCGCGGTCTTGACACCCCGCCTGGCCTGGTCCACATTCACCGATGACATGGGACGTCCCATGTCCGGACGGCGGCATGGGTACGGGCCCCCACCGCTCTGTGTGCCCCGCAGCGCACCCGCGCCACCGGCCCCGTACGGCAGAAGGCTGGACCTGCATGCCCCTCCCCGCACCACTCACGGGCGTCGTGCCGCCCGTGTGCACGCCCCTCACCGCGTCCGGTCGCGTCGACGTCGACTCACTCGCCGCCCTGACCGAGCGCCTCATCGACGCCGGGGTGAACGCCCTGTTCGTGCTCGGCTCCACCGGGGAGGCGGCCTGCCTGTCGGACGGCAGGCGCAGCACCGTCATCGAAACCGTCGTCGCGGCGGCCCGCGGACGGCTCCCCGTACTGGCCGGCGCCCTCGACATGGCGACCAGCCGCGTCCTCGACCACGCCCGCACCGCCCAGGCCCTGGGCGCCGACGGCATCGTGGCCACCCCGCCCCTCTGCACCCGTACCCACCCGGCCGAGATCGCCGACCACTACCGCCGCATCCGCGCCGCCGTGGACCTGCCGCTCTTCGCCTGCAACGCCCCCGCCTCCCTCCCCGCCGAACTCCCCGTGGACACGGTGCTCGACCTGGCGGCGGACGGTGTCCTGGACGGGATCGAGGACAGCAGCGGCAACACCGGCGCCCTGCGCCGCCTCCTGGTGCGGCTGCCCGCTCTCGACCGGCCGTTCTCCGTGCTCACCGGCTGCGAACTCTCCGTCGACGGAGCCCTGCTGGCCGGGGCGCACGGCGTCGTCCCGGGGCTCGGCAACGTCGACCCCGCGGCCTATGTGCGACTCTACGAGCACGCCCGCGCGGGGGACTGGCGGGCCGCCGCCGCGGAACAGGACCGGCTCGCCGCGCTGTTCGCGCTCACCGACGCCGGCGACGCGACGGCGATGGGGCGCGGCTCGTCCGCCCTGGGGGCGCTCAAGGCGGCGCTGCACCTCCTGGACGTCATCGGCTGCCCGGACACCGCGCCGCCGCAGATCCCGCTGGACGGCGCCGCGCGCGATGCGGTGCGCCGTCTGCTGGAGGAGGCGGAACTGCTCTGAGGGGGGCGGCCGTCACTCGGTCGCGTCCGCCTGCCGCCCCAGTTGCACCCCGCGTACCCCGTCGAGGTCGGCGAGCGCCTCCACCAGGGCGAGCGCCGACCCGGTACCTTCCAGCCGGAGCAGGACCTCCGCGGAGACGGCGCCCTCCGGAGGCCCGGTCTCCACCTGCACGTCGGACACGACGAAGTCGCTGCTGGTGCACAGTTCCAGGACCCCGCCCAGCAGCCCCCGCCGGGGGCGGTAGGCCAGCCGCAGATCGAACCGTTCCGCCGACGGCATGGTGCCGATCCGCTCCGACACCTTCGTGAACCCGCGCACGATCAGGAAGTGCACCGCCGTCGCCCCGAGGGCCAGCAGTGGCAGCCCGCCGCCACACGCCATACCGATGGCGCAGGTCAACCAGATCGTGGCGGCGGTCGTCAGGCCCCGGACCGCGTCCTTCTTCACGAAGATCAGACCGCCGCCGATGAAGCCGATGCCGGAGACGACCTGCGCGGCGACGCGGGAAGGGTCCAGCGCCACGCCGTCCACGCCCAGCATCGCCCCGAAGCCGTGGATCGACACCTCCATGAAGAGGGCACTGCCGACCCCGACGAGCGTATGGGTCCGTAGCCCGGCGCTCTTCTGCCGGGCCTCCCGTTCCATCCCGATCAGTGACGACAGCAGCAACGCGAGCGCCAACTCCGCGAACTGTCGCGGGCCCTGACCCGGATGGAGGGCGAACAGCGGCGTGGCGAGAGGAAGGTGAGACATGCCTGCATTGTCCTCCCGGGAGAGCCTCCGCACAGCGGCTCCGCGGCCGTTGTCAGTGGTCGCCGTTAGCGTGGGTGCCGAGGTCGGACGAGGGCGCCGACGCGGGGCGGAAGCGTCCCGGAAGGCGCCGGAAGGACCGGAACGCAGCGAGACGGGCACGTCCGGCGGGGCCGGGCGGAACGGAAGGGGAGGGCGGCATGGCGAAGTCACGTGGAGTGTGGATGCGCGGCCGGGCGGCGGGGCCGTACCGCGGCATAGCCCTGCCGTGGCCCATCGCCGGGTTCGACGGGGGATAGCGGCGCGCGGCGCAGCGCGCAAGACCCGTGGCGGCGAAGGCGGTTGAGCCTCGCCGCCGTTGCCGTTCCAGGGGCGCGGAAGCGATGCCCAGGGGGCTTGTGGAAAGTGGAACACGTTCTTAACATCACGAGTGTTACATCAGAAGTGTCACAGTGCGCGAGGAGCGTGATGACGGAGTCAGGCCACGGCCCGCTCAGCGGGGTGCGCGTGGTGGAGCTGGCAGGCATCGGCCCCTGCCCCTTCGCCGCCATGACCCTCGCCGACCTCGGCGCCGACGTCGTACGCGTCGACCGCCCCGGCGGCGCCGCACTGGGCATCGACCCGGCGTACGACCTCACCAACCGCAACAAACGTTCGGTCGTCATCGACCTCAAGACACCCCAAGGCGCGGAGCGGGTGCTGGAGCTGGCCGAGCGCGCCGACATCCTCATCGAGGGGTACCGCCCCGGCGTCGCCGAACGCCTGGGCGTCGGCCCGGACGCCTGCCTGGCGCGTAACGCACGGCTCGTCTACGGCCGGATGACCGGCTGGGGCCAGCAGGGCCCGCTCGCCGACACTGCCGGACACGACATCTCCTACATCGCGCTCACCGGCGCCCTCGGCATGATCGGCGCCCCCGACGCCCCGCCCACCGTCCCCGCCAATCTTCTCGGCGACTACGCGGGCGGCTCGCTCTACCTCGTCATCGGTCTCCTGGCCGCACTCCGGCACGCCACCGCCCCCGGCGGCAGCGGGCAGGTCGTCGACGCCGCCATCGTCGACGGCACCGCCCACCTCTCCTCGATGATCCACGGCATGCTCGCCGGCGGCGGCTGGCAGGACCGGCGCGGCAGCAACCTCCTCGACGGCGGCGCGCCCTTCTACGGCACCTACGAGACGGCGGACGGCGGCCACATGGCGGTCGGCGCGCTGGAACCGCGGTTCTACGCCGAGTTCATCCGCCTGCTCGGCATCGAGGCAGAGGCGCCCGCACGCGACGACCTCGCCTCCTGGGGCGCGCTGCGCGACACCATCGCCGCCCGCTTCAGATCCCGCACCCGCGCCGAATGGACCGCCGTCTTCGAGGACACCGACGCCTGCGTCGCCCCGGTGCTGTCGCTCCGCGAGGCCCCCCACCACCCGCATCTGGCCGCCCGCGGCACCTTCCTCGACCACGGAGGGCTCACCCAGCCCGCCCCCGCGCCACGGTTCTCCCGCACCCCCGCGGCCGTCCGCCGCCCGCCCGCCCAACCGGGCGCCGACACCGAGGAGATCGCCCGCGACTGGGCCGTCCCCGGGCTGCTCCCCGCCCCGCCGGACGCTCGACCGCCCACCCCGGAACCGACCGCGACGGACCCCGCCCCGGAGCCCGGCAGCGGCACGCGGGAGGCCCGCTGACGGCCGCGCGCCCCTTCGTCGCCCACCGCAATCCGGCTCCCAGGAGGGCCAGCACACCATGAAGCGCCAGATCTTCACCGCGGACCACGAAGCCTTCCGCGAGACGGTACGCACCTTCCTCGCCAAGGAGGTCACCCCGCACTACGCACAGTGGGAGCAGGACGGCATCGTCAGCCGGGACGCCTGGCGGGCCGCCGGACGGCAGGGCCTGCTGGGCCTGGCCGTCCCCGAGGAGTACGGCGGCGGAGGCAACAGCGACTTCCGCTACAGCGCCGTGCTGGCCGAGGAGTTCACCCGCGCCGGAGCGCCGGGCCTCGCCGTCGGACTGCACAACGACATCATCGGCCCTTACCTCACCACCCTCGCCACCGACGAACAGAAGCGCCGGTGGCTGCCCGGCTTCTGCAGCGGCGAGATCATCACCGCCATCGCGATGACCGAGCCCGGCGCCGGCTCCGACCTCCAGGGCATCCGCACCTCCGCCACCGACCACGGCGACCACTGGATCCTCAACGGTTCCAAGACCTTCATCTCCAACGGCATCCTCGCCGACCTCGTCATCGTCGTCGCCCGCACCACCCCCGAGGGCGGGGCCCACGGTCTGAGCCTGCTCGTCGTCGAGCGCGGCATGGACGGCTTCGAGCGCGGTCGCAACCTCGACAAGATCGGACAGAAGGCCCAGGACACCGCGGAACTCTTCTTCCACGACGTCCGGGTGCCCAAGGAGAACCTCCTCGGCGAGCTGAACGGCGCCTTCCTTCATCTGATGACCCACCTCGCACAGGAGCGGATGGGCATCGCCGTCGCCGCGATCGCGGGCGCCGAGCATCTGTTGGAGATCACCACCCGGTACGTCAAGGAGCGCGAGGCGTTCGGCCGCCCCCTCGCCCGGCTCCAGCACATCCGCTTCGAGATCGCCGAGATGGCCACCGAATGCGCCGTCACCCGCGCCTTCCTGGACCGTTGCACAGCCGACCACGCCGCCGGCGAGCTGGACGCCGTACATGCCTCGATGGCCAAGTGGTGGGCCACCGAACTGCACAAACGCGTCGCCGACCGCTGTCTGCAACTCCACGGCGGATACGGCTACATGGCCGAGTTCCCGGTGGCCAAGGCGTACACCGACGGCCGCATCCAGACCATCTACGGAGGGACGACGGAGATCATGAAAGAGATCATCGGCCGCTCCCTGCTCGGCTGACCCGGCGCCGCCCGGCCCGCCCCGCCGTGACTTCTCCCTCTTCCGAAAGGCTGCTTGACGTGAGCACCGAAGCGTACGTGTACGACGCGATCCGCACCCCGCGCGGCCGCGGCAAGGCCAACGGCGCCCTGCACGGCACCAAGCCCGTCGACCTCGTCGTCGGTCTCATCCACGAACTGCGCCGCCGCTTCCCCGGGCTGGACCCGGCCGCCATCGACGACATCGTCCTCGGCGTGGTCAGCCCGATCGGCGACCAGGGAGCCGACATCGCCAAGATCGCGGCCATCGCCGCGGGACTCCCCGACACCGTGGCCGGAGTCCAGGAGAACCGCTTCTGTGCCTCCGGCCTGGAAGCCGTCAACCTCGCCGCCGCCAAGGTCCGCTCCGGCTGGGAGGACCTGGTGCTGGCCGGCGGCGTCGAGTCCATGTCACGGGTGCCGATGGCCTCCGACGGCGGCGCCTGGCACCTGGACCCGATGACCAACTTCGAGACCGACTTCGTCCCGCAGGGTGTCGGCGCCGACCTCATCGCCACCCTCGGCGGCTTCACCCGGCACGACGTCGACACCTTCGCCGCGCTCTCCCAGGAACGCGCCGCCCGGGCGTGGAAGGAAGGCCGCTTCGACCGCTCCGTCGTCCCGGTGCGCGACCGCAACGGCCTGGTCGTCCTCGACCGCGACGAGCACCTCCGCCCCGGCACCACCGCGGAGTCGCTGGCCGGTCTCAAGCCGTCCTTCGCGACGATCGGCGACGCGGGCGGTTTCGACGCCGTCGCGCTGCAGAAGTACCACTGGGTCGAGAAGATCGACCACGTGCACCACGCGGGCAACTCCTCCGGCATCGTCGACGGCTCCGCCCTGGTCGCCATCGGCAACGCCGCCGTCGGCGAGCGCCACGGCCTCACGCCCCGCGCCCGGATCGCCGCCGCCGCGGTCTCCGGCGCCGACCCGACGATCATGCTGACCGGCCCCGCGCCCGCGGCCCGCAAGGCGCTCGCCAAGGCCGGACTGACCATCGACGACATCGACCTCGTCGAGATCAACGAAGCCTTCGCCGCCGTCGTCCTGCGCTTCGCCGACGACATGGGGCTCTCCCTCGACAAGATCAACGTCAACGGCGGCGCCATCGCCATGGGCCACCCGCTGGGCGCCACCGGCGCCATGCTCGTCGGCACCCTCATCGACGAACTGGAGCGCCAGGACAAGCGGTACGGCCTGGCCACCCTCTGCGTCGGCGGCGGCATGGGCATCGCCACCGTCATCGAGCGCCTCTGACCGCCCGTCCCACCCCTTACGGAGAATCCACAGTGAGCGAGACCTCTGCGATGTCGACCATCCGCTGGGAGCAGGACGAGACCGGCGTGGTCACCCTGGTCCTGGACGATCCCGGCCAGTCCGCCAACACCATGAACGATGCCTTCAAGACCTCCCTCGGCGCGGTCGCCGACCGCCTGGAGGCCGAGGCGGACACCGTCCGCGGCATCATCGTCACCTCCGCCAAGAAGACCTTCTTCGCCGGTGGTGACCTGCGCGAACTGATCGCCGTCACCCCCGAAGGAGCCCAGCAGGCGTTCGACGCCGGCATGCGCATCAAGCGCGATCTGCGCCGTATCGAGACGCTCGGCAAGCCCGTCGTCGCCGCCCTCAACGGCGCGGCCCTGGGCGGCGGCTACGAGATCGCGCTCGCCTGCCACCACCGCATCGCCCTCGACACCCCCGCCACCAAGATCGGCCTGCCGGAGGTCACCCTCGGCCTGCTGCCCGCGGGCGGCGGCGTCACCCGCACCGTCCGCCTCCTCGGCATCGCCGACGCCCTGCTGAAGGTCCTCCTCCAGGGCACGCAGTACAACGCCGTACGGGCCAGGGACGCCGGGCTGATCCACGATGTCGCCGCCACGCCCGAGGAACTCCTCGCCAAGGCCCGCGCGTTCATCGACGCCCACCCCGAATCCCAGCAGCCCTGGGATGTCAAGGGGTACCGCATCCCGGGCGGCACCCCCGCGCAGCCCAAGTTCGCCGCCAACCTCCCGGCGTTCCCCGCCAACCTCAAGAAGCAGCTCAACGGCGCGTCCTACCCGGCGCCCCGCAACATCCTCGCCGCCGCGGTCGAGGGCTCCCAGGTCGATTTCGAGACCGCCCAGACCATCGAGGCGCGGTACTTCACCGAGCTGGTCACCGGCCAGATCTCGAAGAACATGATCCAGGCGTTCTTCTTCGACCTCCAGGCCGTCAACTCCGGCGCCAGCCGCCCGAAGGACATCGAGCCCCGCACCGTCGGGAAGGTCGCCGTCCTCGGCGCCGGGATGATGGGCGCGGGCATCGCCTACAGCTGTGCCCGGGCGGGGCTGCAGGTCGTCCTCAAGGACGTCTCGCCGGAGGCCGCCGCCAAGGGCAAGGCGTACTCCGAGGGGCTGCTCGCCAAGGCGCTGGCCCGGGGCCGCACCACCGAGCGCAAGCGGGACGAGCTGCTCGCCCGTATCACCCCCACCGCCGACCCGCAGGACCTCGCCGGCTGCGACGTCGTGATCGAGGCGGTCTTCGAGGACGCCGCGCTCAAGCGCAAGGTCTTCCAGGAGATCGAGCACATCGTGGCGCCCGACGCGCTGCTCTGCTCCAACACCTCGACGCTGCCGATCTCGCAGCTGGCCGAGGGTGTGCAGCGCGATGCCGACTTCATCGGCCTGCACTTCTTCTCGCCGGTCGACAAGATGCCGCTGGTGGAGATCATCAAGGGGGAGCGCACCGGAGACGAGGCGCTGGCCCGCGCCTTCGACCTGGTCCGCACGATCCGCAAGACCCCGATCGTGGTCAACGACTCGCGGGGCTTCTTCACCTCGCGGGTCATCGGCCAGTTCATCAACGAGGGCGTGGCGATGGTCGGCGAGGGTCTCGACCCGGCCTCCGTCGAACAGGCCGCCGCCCAGGCCGGGTACCCGGCCAAGGTGCTCTCCCTCATGGACGAGCTGACGCTGACCCTGCCGCGCAAGATCCGCCGGGAGACGCAGCGCGCCGCGGAGGCGGCCGGCGGCACCTGGGCGCCGCACCCCTCCGACGCGGTCGTCGACCGGATGGTCGACGAGTTCGGCCGCACCGGCCGCAGCGGCGGCGCCGGTTTCTACGACTACGCCGAGGACGGCAGCCGCGCGGGCCTGTGGCCCGGGCTGCGCGAGCACTTCACCCGGCCCGACGCCGCCGTCCCGTTCCGCGACATGCAGGAGCGGATGCTGTTCTCCGAGGCGCTGGACACCGTCCGCTGCTTGGAGGAAGCCGTGCTGACCTCGGTCGCCGACGCCAACATCGGCTCCCTCCTCGGCATCGGCTTCCCCGGCTGGACGGGCGGCGTGCTCCAGTACATCAACGGTTACGAGGGTGGCCTGCCCGGTTTCGTGGCCCGCGCCCGGGAGCTGGCCGCGGCGTACGGCGAGCGCTTCGCACCGCCCGCGCTGCTGGTCGAGAAGGCGGAGAGGGGAGAGACCTTCCGCGACGCCTGACCGAAAGGGCCGGACGGGCGGCGGGACCGGGCACGGCGGGGCGACTCCGCGGCTGCCGCGCCCGGCCTCGCCGCCCGCCCGGCCCGTCGCTGCCACACCCGTCCGAGCCTCGCCCCGCCCGGTGCCGGACAGGTGCCCGGGTCCCGCGCGCGCACGGCAGGCACCGGAGCCCGCAAGCACCAGGTCAGCCCCCGAGCCCCGACAGCCCGGCCTGCCGGGAAGCCCCGCGTCCACCTGCCCCCCCCCGGCCACCCCGAGCCCCGCTCGCCCCCGAGAGCCCCCCAGAGCCCCGACAGCCCGGCCGCCCCGAGCCCCCACGGCCGCCCTGGGCCCCAAGGGAGCCGCGCCACCCTCCGAACGGCCTACCTACCCCTCCTGGAAAGCCTCTCGCAGTTCCTCCTTCATCGAGCGCTGGAACGCGGTGACCAGCGCCTGCACCACCAACGGCTGCATATGGGCGGAGAGGGACTTGATCCGGGCGACGTCCTCGGCGTCCGGGCCGGCCTCCCGGTACGGCTCCCAGACCTCGTCCTTGAAGAGCCGGCTCAGTTCCCGCGCCGCCGACCGGGAGTGCTCCAGCACGACGGTGCGCGCCGCCAGGATCGTCTCCAGCGCGATCGGCACGTCCAGCAGCCGGACGCCCAGATGCAGCAGCCCGGGATCGACCTGGAAGACGTCCGGGGTGTCGGTGCGGACCAGCACACTCATCGCCGCCAGCCGGTCCAGATCGTCCTCGGTCAGCTCCCGGCCTACCCGGCGCTCCAGCTGTTCACGGGTGGTGTCCTCCGCCGTGTCCGGGATCCAGCTCGCCACCAGCGCCCGGTGAATGGCCAGGTCCTGGGCGCTCAGATCGGGCGGCAGCTGCTCCAGATAGCGCTCGATGGCGGAGAGCGTCATGCCCTGGTGCTGCAGCTCCTCGATCAGCGCCAGCCGTGAGAGATGGCCGGGGCCGTAGCGGCCGACGCGGCGGGGGCCGATCTCCGGCGGCGGCAGCAGTCCCCGGGTGCCGTAGAAGCGGATCGTACGGACGGTGACGCCGGCGCGGGCGGCCAGTTCGTCGACGGTCAGGGCGGTGCCGGGCTCGGTTCCGGCCTCCGTGGCGGACTCTTCCATGCGGAACAGTATTGCTGTCTCACCAATAGTGTGAAACCTCGCGAACGTCTCATCGGAATCCGCGCGGCGCCGCGCGCGGCCTCTTCGGTGTGGTTTCGGGAGCGATGCGCCCGTCCGTCGTCATTTCCCGTGAAGATCGCCGGGAATTCATCCGAGTGCGTACGGATCAGCGATTTCAAAATGTCCCGGCGGGGGCAACAGTGGGCAAACGGGCCGAACTTCAGATTGGCTGATAACCCCTGTGATCTGCACCACAGACGAGGGGTCCGGGTTCGGGGAAGGTGTGCCATCGGCCATTCGTGCGAGCCGTGGGATTCGGCCACGGTTCCCGGCGCCTGCCTGAAAGCGAGTTGAACCACCAGTGAGTACAGAGACCACTACGGAAGAAGTACCGCAGTCGCCGGGTGGGGGCGGCGGCGGACGGCAGGACGCGGGGGATGCCGGATACAGCAAGGGCCTCAAGAGCCGCCACATCAACATGATCGCCATCGGCGGGGCCATCGGAACGGGGCTCTTCCTCGGCGCGGGCGGTCGCCTCCACTCCGCCGGACCGGCGCTGGCCATCGCCTACGCGGTCTGCGGCCTCTTCGCCTTCTTCGTCGTCCGTGCCCTCGGCGAGCTGGTCGTGCACCGCCCGTCGTCCGGCTCGTTCGTCTCGTACGCCCGGGAATTCCTTGGCGAGAAGGGTGCCTACGTCGCCGGCTGGATGTATGTCGTCAACTGGTCCACGACCGGTATCGCCGACATCACCGCGATCGCCCTCTACACCCACTACTGGAGTCTTTTCACCGACATTCCGCAGTGGGTGATGGCGTTGATCGCCCTCGCCGTGGTGCTCACCGTCAACCTCATCTCGGTCAAAATCTTCGGTGAGCTGGAATTCTGGTTCGCGATCATCAAGGTCGCGGCGCTGGTCGTGTTCATGTTCATCGGCATCTTCCTGCTGGCCACCCAGCACCCGGTGGGCGGCCACACCCCGGGCCTGCATCTCCTCTCCGACAACGGCGGCTTCTTCCCGACCGGTCTGCTGCCCGTGGTGATCGTGTTGCAGGGCGTCGTCTTCGCGTACTCCGCCGTCGAGCTGGTCGGCGTCACCGCCGGTGAGACCAGCGAGCCCGAGAAGATCGTCCCCAAGGCGGTCAACTCGATCATGTGGCGGGTGGGCGTCTTCTACGTCGGCTCGGTGCTGCTGCTGACGCTGCTGCTGCCGTGGAACAAGTACGTCGGCGGGGAGAGCCCCTTCGTGACCGTGCTCTCCAACGTCGGCGTCCCGGCCGCCGGCGATGTGATGAACCTCGTCGTGCTCACCGCCGCGATGTCCAGCCTCAACTCCGGCCTCTACTCGACCGGCCGCATCCTGCGCTCCATGTCCATGGCGGGCTCCGCGCCGAAGTTCGCCGGGCTCATGAACCGCAACCAGGTCCCGTTCGGCGGCATCATGCTCACCTCCGCCGTCTGTGTGCTCGGCGTGGTGCTGAACTACGTCGTCCCGGGCAAGGCGTTCGAGATCGTGCTGAACATCGCGGCGCTCGGCATCATCAGCACCTGGTGCACGATCATGGTCTGCCACATGGTCTTCGTGCGCCGCGCCAAGGAGGGCGTGGTCCAGCGGCCCCGCTTCCGGCTCCCCGGCACGCCCGTCACGGACCTGGTGACCATCGCGTTCCTGCTCGGCGTCATCGTGCTGATGTGGTTCGACGACGGCGTCGGCCGGCAGACCGTGATGCTGATCCCGGTCCTCGCGCTGGCGCTGACCGGCGGCTGGTTCGCGGTCCGCGGCCGGGTCGGCCGCATCGCCGCGGAGCGGGACGCCGAGACGGCGAAGTAGCACGGCCCCGCAGCCCGCGTGGGCGCCGCGGTGGCCCTGCTTCAGGCCAGGCGGGCCGCGACGGGCGGTGGTGGGAGCGCAAGGCTCCGGGGCAGGGCTGACCCGGGGGGGAGGCGCCTTCTCTCCCTCCCCGGGACCGGCCGGCGGGCCGGGACGTGGACGTACTCGCCCGCGCCCGGCCCCGCCTCAGCCGCCGATCAGCGGATAGTGGTCGGAGAGGTTGGTGTACGTGTACTGCGTGCCCCAGCTGGAGACGGTCCAGGGGGCCGACTCCTCCTTGACGACCGTGTTGTTCCAGCCGGCCGGTCGGGCGTGGCCGTTGCGGTGGAGGACGTAGTCCAGGTCCTCGCGGGGGTCGTTCGGATAGCGGTCCTTGGCGATCGAGTTCTCCTGGGTGTCGAAGGAGTACGGGTGGCCGGTGCGGCTGTCGGCGGGTGCCAGGTCCGCGTTGGTGAGGAGGGCGTCGTACTCGGGGGAGCGGGAGTCGATGTTGAAGTCGCCGGCGACCATCACCTCTTCGTCGGCGGGGATCTTCTTGGCGTCCAGGAACGCGTCCATCTCCGTCAGCTGGGAGGCGCGGTCCGCGGCCGCCTCGCCCGCCTTGCAGCCGGAGTCCGTCGACTGGGTGTGGGTGCCCACCACGTGCACTTTCGTGCCGTTCACGTCCAGGACGGCGTAGACGAAGCCCTTGTTGGAGAGGGCGTCCGAGCCGCAGGCGTCCTTGTATACGTACTGCTCCTTGCGGAGCACGGGCCACTTGCTCAGCAGCGTCACCCCGCCGTCCTCCGGAGTCACCGCGGAGTAGGCGCCGCCGGTGGCGTCCCAGCCGTCCTTGGTGCGGCCGACCACCGGGGTCTGGTACGGATACTCCGCGGCGGCCCGGGACTTGAGGGCGTCCGAGGAGGAGTTGTCGAACGCCTCCTCCAGGACCACGACGTCGTTGCCCCGGAAGAAGTCCGCGTCGGGTATCGCCTGGGCGCGGTGGTCCTGGCCCCAGTTGGGGTAGAGCGTCTTGCTCATCAGGAACGTGTTGTACGTGAGGACCTTCAGGCGCGGGGGCGCCGCCGCGGCCGAGGCGCCGGGTGCGGTGGCGGCGAGGGCGGCGGCGGTCAGCGCCGCGGTGATCACGGCGGACCGGCGGACGCGCGGCGAGAGGTACGACACGGAATCTCCCTGGGGGATGGGGACATGACCCGGAGCCGCCCATCCAACCAGCCGCGGTTACCTCTTGGTAACCGTTGGGTGTGCACGGGGTTCCCCGACGGCGACGGACCCGTCCCGCGGGGGGGCGGGGCCGGGGGCGCGACCACCGCGCGCCCCCGGCCCCTGTCGTGCCGTCCGCGCTCAGCCCTGGTGGGCGGCGTGCGCGGCCGCGATCTTCGGCCACGACGCGGGGCGCGGCGCCGGGGTCGCGCCGCGGGCGCCGAGGGCCTGCCGGGCCGCGCCCGCCGACGGCTTGGACTGCTGGAACAGCCAGGTGTCGAAGAAGTCCGCGAGCGGCTTGCCGGACTTCTTCTCGGCGAAGGACACGAAGTCGGCGACGGAGGCGTTGCCGTACGCGTGCTCCTGCGGCCACGATTTGAGCAGACCGAAGAAGACCTTGTCGCCGAGCTTGTTGCGGAGCGCCTGGAGGGCCACCGCACCGCGGTCGTAGACGGCGTCGTCGAACTGGTTGTCCGGGCCCGGGTCGCCGGGCTTCACGGTCCAGAACGGGTCGTCGGCCGGGTGCTGGTCGTAGACGTAGTCGGCCAGCTCCTGCGCGGTGCCCTCGCCCTCCTTCTCGGACCAGAGCCACTGCGCGTACGCCGCGAAGCCCTCGTTGATCCAGATGTCCTTCCAGTCCTTCAGCGAGACGCTGTCGCCGTACCACTGGTGCGCCAGCTCGTGGACGACGACGGAGACGTTGGCGCCGCGGTCGAACGCCTTCTTCCCGTAGAACGGGCGGGTCTGGGTCTCCAGCGCGTATCCGGCCGGGACATTCGGGACGTAGCCGCCGACGGCGTTGAAGGGGTAGCGGCCGTAGACCGACTCCAGCCAGCCGGTGATCTCGGCGGTGCGCTCGATGCTGGCGCGGGCGGCGCCCTCGTTCGCGCCGAGGTCCTTGCTGACGGCGTTGATGACGGGCACGCCGCCCTCGGTGGTGCCGGTGGTGATGTCGAACTTGCCGATGGCGAGCGTCGTCAGATACGTGGCCTGCGGCTTGTCGGAGCGCCAGTTGTAGCGCGTCCAGCCGAGCTTGGAGGTCTGCGAGGCCAGCACGCCGTTGCTGATCGCCTGGGTGCCGTCCGGCACCGAGACGGAGATGTCGTACGTCGCCTTGTCGGTGGGGTGGTCGTTGCTCGGGTACCACCACACGGCGGAATCCGGCTCCTGCGCCGCCACGCCGCCGTCGGGCGTACGGGCCCACGCGGTCCAGCCGTCGATCTTCACCTCGGAGGGCTTGCCCGCGTACCGCACCACGACGCTGATCTGCTTGCCGCGTTCCAGCGGTGCCGCCGGGGTGATCTCCAGCTCATGGGCGCCCGAGGTGGTGAACGCCGCCTTCTTGCCGTCCACGCGGACCTCGCTGACCTTCAGGGCGAAGTCGAGGTTGAAGCGGGACAGGTCCTGGGTGGTCTTGGCCAGCAACGTCGCCGTGCCCTCCAGGAGGTCCGTCTTCGGCTGGTACTTCAGGCGCAGGTCGTAGTGGGAGACGTCGTAGCCGCCGTTCCCGCTCTCCGGGTAGTAGGAGTCGCCCGCACCGGGCGCGCCGGGGGTGAAGCTCGCCGCCGATGCCGGGATCGCCAGCAGCAGACTGAGCGCGGCCGCGCCCGGGACGAGGAGTCTGTGACGCACCGAGTCCTCCAACTCGTAGGGGTGGTGGAACCGTTCCGACCCTATGTACGCCCCTGTCCCTCGTCATGTCCATGGCCTCAGATGACACAGGAACGACATACGGGCGCGGTGCGGCGGTGCCGTCGGGCGGTCCCGGATCCCGGTGCGCCGCGTGACCGCCGGGCCGGACCCGGCGCCCACGCCACCCCCGTCACGCGACCGGCGCCTCCCGCACCAGCCGTCCGACCTCGTCGGCGCAGCCCCAGGCCACGGTGACGCCCGCGCCGCCGTGGCCGTAGTTGTGCACGCACCAGGCGCCGCCGGGCAGCCGTTCGCCCTCCAGGCGGACCGCGGCGCGGGCGGGGCGCAGGCCCACCCGGTGCGCCAGGATCTCGGCGCCGGCCAGCGCGGGGAAACGGTGGGCGGCGCGCGCCACGATCGCCTCGGCCACCGCCGGATCCGGCTCCGTCGACCAGGCGTGCTCGTGGGCGGTGCCGCCGACCACCACGCCGTAGGGCTGCGGCAGGACGTACGTGGTGTCCGTGGCGCCCGGGGCGGCGGAGACGTACCACTCCTCGATGCCCGGGTCGGCCACCACGACCAACTGGCCCTGCACCGGGTGGACCTGCGGGTCCGGCACCAGCTCGCGGGCGCCGAGGCCGGAGCAGTTCACCACCACCGCGGCCTCCTGGCCCGCCTCGGCGAGTGAGGTGAACGTGGCGCGCTCCACCACACCGCCCGCGGCGCGCAACCGCTGCTCCAGGTAGTGCAGATGCGTCGGCATGTCGACCAGCGGGGTCCGCGCCCGCCAGCCGGTGTGGCCCTCCGGCACCTCGTCGGGGCGGGCCCGGCGCAGACCGGGCACCGCGGAGTACCAGGCGGCGAACGGATCGGCGTCGGCGTCCGGTCCGCCGGGGGCCGCGGGCTCCGTCATCGTCCCGGCCACCATCCGCGCCCCGGTCTCCCGCGGCCGCTCGGCGAGCTGTGCCAGTACCTCGAAGCCGCGCAGCGACCACCGCGCCGCCGGGGCGTGGGGCCGGATGCGGTAGGGCCAGCACAGCCCGCCGGCCACCGCGGAGGTGGAGTCGGCGGCCGGATCCCGGCTCACCAGCCGCACCCGGTACCCGCCCTCCGCCAGCGTGATGGCCGAGGTCAGACCGATGACACCGCCACCGATCACCAGAATGTCGTTCGCCTCGCTCGTCATGTCTGGACGCTATCGGCTGCCGTTCGAACGGGCGAGAGCGGGCCCGCCCACGGACGGCCTACGCGAGCGGGTGACCGGGCGCCGGGACGACGCCCGGCACGGCGGCGCGCGGTGGGGGAACGTCGCAGGTCCGGGGCAGACCTTAGGCTGGAGAGCAGCACCGTCGGCCGATGTCGCCCCTCGGATCGTGTTCGTCATCCGTCGACTGAGGAGGCACATGCCCCGCGCCCCGCGGGCCGTTCCCGTCTGGCTCGCCCACCCGTTCCGCTGGCAGCGTCTGCCCGTGCCGTGGCCCGCCGTCGTCCGCGGCGCGCTCTGCGCGGGCCCGCTGCTCGGCGCCGGGATCGCCACCGGCCATCCCGCGCCCGGCGTCCTGACCGGGCTCGGTTCGATGATGGCCGGGGTCAACGACCGGCCCGGCACCCGGCGCACCGGCATGGTCCACATCGGGCTGCCCGCCCTCGCCTGCGGCCTCGGCACGCTGATCGGCGCCTCGTTGCAGTCCGCGCACGCCGGGTGGTGGACGGTGCCCGCGCTCTGCGCCGTCGCCTTCGTCTCCGGCGCAGCGAGCGTGGCCGGACCGGTCCGCTCGACCGCCGGGGTGCAGATGCTGGCCACCGCCGTCCTCGGCGCGGGTATGCCGCTGCCCGGCTCACCCTGGGCGAAGAGCCTCTACGTCCTCGCCGGGTGTGCCTGGCTGCTGCTGTTGCGGCTGGTGCTGCGCTCGCCGCGGCCGCCCGGGGGGCCGCTCGGCGGGGAGCGGGCCGCCGTCGCCGCCGTCTTCGACGCGCTGGCCGACGCGCTCGCCGCGGTCGGCGGCGAGGGCGCGGAACCGGCCCGCCGCCGCCTGACATCGGCCCTGGACCGGGCCGACGAGGCGCTGCGGCTGCGCCGCCTCACCGACCGGCTGCTGCGCCGCGCGGTCCGCACCGAAGAGGCGCTGCTGGCCGAGCGGTTCGCCGCGGCGGCCGCGCTCTGTGAGGCGAGCGTGGCGCTCCTGTGGGAGGGCCGGCCGCTGCCCGCCGCGGTCGCGGAGAGCCCCCGCCGGTTCGCCGCCGCGCTCCGCACCGGCCAGGCCCCCGGCCGCCTCTCCGCCCCCGCGAACAGCTCGGCCGCCCGCGGCGCCTTCGACCGCGCGTTGCTGGCCGCGGCCGTCGTCTTCGCCCGCGCCGAGCCGTCGGCGGCGTACGGGGCGGAGCCGGGTACGGTCCCCGCGCCGCCCGGGCCCGCGGAGCCGGCCGGCCCGCCCGCCCCGGAGTCCCCGCGCGCGGCGGGACGGTGGCGCGCTCTGCCCGGCCGGGTCCGCGGCTTCCTGGACCGGCGTACCCGGCGGGGCCGCGATCTGCTGGGCCCCGCGGCCCGGGACTACGGGCTGCGCGTCGCCGTCTGCATCGGTGCCAGCACGGCGGTCGCGCTGCTGCTCCACCCCGTGCACTGGTACTGGCTCCCGGCCACCGCCACCTTCCTGGTCAAGCCCGATCTGGGCCCGCTGTTCTCGCGGACCGTCAACCGGTTCGCCGGGACCGTCGCGGGCGTCCTGGTCTTCGCGCTGGGCAGCGCGGTGCTGCCCGGCTCCTGGTGGCCGGCGCTGGCCGCCGGGATCGGGGGCGCGGTGCTGCCGTTCGCCACCCGCCACTTCGCGCTCCAGACCTCGGCGATCACCTTCATGGTGCTGGCGTTCGTCTGGGTGGGCGGCGACCCGCAGGCGGCGGGGGAGCGGATCGCGGACACCGCCATCGCCTGCGGCATCGTCCTCGTCGTCGGGCATCTGCCGCGGCTGGCCGATCCGCGCCGCCGGATCGCGCAGCGCGCGGTGGCGGCGCTGCGCGCCACGGAGGCGTATCTGCGGCACGTCCTGGCGGCCGGGCCCGGCGCCGGGAGCACCGCCGAGCGGCTGGCGCTGCGCCGCCACGCCTACCGGGCCCTGGGCCAGGCCCGGACGGCGGCCGAGACCGCCGCCGCCGAACTCCTCGCCGCCCGCGACCGCACCCCGGACTGGCCCGCGATCCTCGCCGCCGCCGAACGCATCGTCGACGCCGCGACCGCCGCCGCGATCCGGATCGACCACGGGGCGCGGCGTCCCAGCCCCGAGGAGGCGGCCCGGCTCGGCGAGGCGCTGTCCGCGATGGCCGGCGCCCTGGCCGAGCCCGGCCACCGGCTGCCGCACCTGACCGACCGCCCGGTCGCGCCCGTCCCCGACTGCGCCACGCTCACCGACGTCGCGGCCGAACTGGAACGGATGCGGGGCCACACGGGCGCGCTCTGAGCGGCGCCGCACGGCCGGGACCCGGCGTGACGGTGCCCCGCGGAGCGGGCCCCGTACGCGGGTGCCACGACGCGGAGCGGTGCCCCGCGGGAAACCCCGCGAAGCCCCGCTCCCGTGCGCCGGGGCCGTGGCCCCGGCCCGGCTCAGCGCCGCTTGCCGCCGCCCTCGCCGCCACCGCCGAGCAGACCGGCCCGGCGCAGCGCGTCGGCCATCGCGTCGTTGGCGGGCGCGGGGCCCTGGCCGCCCCGGCGGTCGCCGCCGCGCCCGCCGCCCGACCGGGGCGCGCCGCCGCGCCCGCCGGAGCGCCGGCCGTCCGGCCGCTGACCGTCGCGCCGCTCCCCGCCGCCGCGCCGCTCACCCGCGGTCCGCCCGTCGCGCCCGGGCTCGTCGTCCAGCCGCAGGGTCAGCGAGATCCGCTTGCGCGGGATGTCGACGTCGAGGACCTTGACCCGCACGATGTCGCCGGGCTTGACCACCTCACGCGGGTCCTTGACGAACGTCTTCGACAGCGCGGAGACATGCACCAGACCGTCCTGGTGGACACCGACGTCCACGAACGCGCCGAACGCGGCGACGTTGGTGACCACGCCCTCCAGGATCATCCCCGGCGTGAGGTCACCGATCTTCTCCACACCGTCCTTGAACGTCGCGGTCCGGAACTCCGGACGCGGGTCGCGGCCCGGCTTCTCCAGCTCCTGCAGGATGTCGCCGACGGTCGGCAGACCGAACGAGTCGTCGACGAAATCGGCCGGCCGCAGCGACCGCAGCACCGTGGTGTTGCCGATCAGCGTGCCCACCGCGCCGCCCGCCGCGGAGGCCATCCGGCGCACCACCGGGTACGCCTCCGGGTGCACGCTGGAGGCGTCCAGCGGGTCGTCGCCGCCGCGGATCCGCAGGAAGCCGGCGCACTGCTCGTACGCCTTCGGGCCGAGCCGCGACACGTCCTTGAGCGCCTTGCGGGAGCGGAACGGGCCGTTGGCGTCGCGGTGCGCCACGATGTTCTCGGCCAGGCCCGAGCTGATGCCGGAGACCCGCGAGAGCAGCGGCGCGGAGGCGGTGTTGACGTCCACGCCGACGCCGTTCACACAGTCCTCGACCACCGCGTCCAGCGACCGCGACAGCTTCACCTCGGACAGGTCGTGCTGGTACTGGCCGACGCCGATCGACTTCGGGTCGATCTTGACGAGTTCGGCCAGCGGGTCCTGGAGACGCCGGGCGATCGAGACCGCGCCGCGCAGCGACACATCCATCCCCGGCAGCTCCTGCGAGGCGAACGCCGAGGCGGAGTACACCGACGCGCCCGCCTCGGAGACCATCACCTTCGTCAGCTTCAGCTCCGGCTGCGCGGCGATCAGGTCGGCGGCCAGCTTGTCCGTCTCGCGGGAGGCGGTGCCGTTGCCGATCGCGATCAGCTCGACACCGTGCTCCTTCGCCAGCCGCGCCAGCGTGGCCAGCGACGCGTCCCACTTCTGCTGCGGCACATGCGGGTAGATCGTCTCCGTCGCGGCGACCTTGCCGGTCGCGTCCACCACGGCCACCTTCACCCCGGTACGGAAACCGGGGTCGAGGCCCATCGTCGCGCGCGTCCCGGCGGGCGCCGCCAGCAGCAGATCGCGCAGGTTGGAGGCGAAGACCCGGACCGCCTCGTCCTCGGCCGCCTGCCGCAGCCGCAGCCGCAGATCGATGCCGAGGTGGACCAGGACGCGGGTGCGCCAGGCCCAGCGGACGGTGTCCAGCAGCCAGCCGTCGGCCGGCCGCCCGCGGTCGGCGATGCCGAACTTCGCGGCGATGGCCTGCTCGTACGACGTACGGCCCTCGACGGGCTCCGTGTCCGGCTCCAGCGCGAGGTCGAGGATCTCCTCCTTCTCGCCGCGGAGCATCGCCAGCACCCGGTGCGAGGGCAGCTCGGTGAACGGCTCCGCGAAGTCGAAGTAGTCGGCGAACTTCGCGCCCGCCTCCTCCTTGCCCTCGCGCACCTTCGCACCGACCCGGCCGCGCGACCACATCCGTTCCCGCAGCTCACCGATGAGGTCCGCGTCCTCGCTGAACCGCTCGGTGAGGATCGCCCGCGCGCCCTCCAGCGCCGCCGCGGGGTCGGCGACGCCCTTGTCGGAGGAGACGAACGCCGCCGCGGCGGCCTGCGGCGCAACCGACGGGTCCGTCAGCAGCCCGTCGGCGAGCGGCTCCAGCCCCGCCTCCCGCGCGATCTGCGCCTTCGTCCGCCGCTTGGGCTTGTACGGGAGGTAGATGTCCTCCAGGCGCGCCTTGGACTCCGCGCCCCGGATCCGCGCCTCCAGCGCCTCGTCCAGCTTGCCCTGGGAGCGGACGGATTCCAGGATCGCGGTGCGCCGCTCCTCCAGCTCCCGCAGATAGCGCAGCCGCTCCTCCAGCGCGCGCAGCTGCGCGTCGTCGAGCATCTCGGTGGCTTCCTTGCGGTAGCGCGCGATGAACGGGACCGTCGAGCCGCCGTCCAGCAGCGCGACCGCGGCGCTCACCTGCCGCTCCTTGACGCCGAGCTCCCCGGCGATCCTCGCTTCGATGGACACCATGACCTCGGTGGATGCCGTCACGTTGAACCAGACCCGCCTTCCAGCGCTCGCTTGAGCCTGCATTGTGCAGGTTCGGCGGTCGCGGTGTCGCACCACCCGGCCGGGAGCGCCGGGTTGTGAGAAGGCGCACGCCCGCCCGGAGCCCCCGTACGGGAACGGCGGACGGGCGTGGGCCCGGGGCAGTGGCTCACCGGGGCTCACCGGCCGAACAGCTCCGCGGGGAACGCGCCCGCCGCCATCGCGGCCTGGGTGAACGCCCCGCCGAGCGCGGTGAGCCGCGCCACGCCCTCGGCGCCGAGGTGCGCGTACGGCGCCCGGTCCAGCCGGTCGGTGGTGTCCTCCAGCTCCTTGCGCAGCCGTATCCCGGCCTCGGTCAACTCGCCGTCGGCGTCCAGCAGTCCCCGCCCGCGCAGCCGCTCCTGCGCCGCGGACCACTCCTCAGCGGACCAGCCGCGGGTGCGCATGATGCCCAGATAGCTCATGCCGCGGCCGCCGGCGTTGTGGGTGACCAGCGCCTCCAGGCCGTCCAGTTCGGCGTCGAGCAGCGCGATCAGGTGGGAGTCGCCGCGGTGTTCGCGCAGCAGCGTCGCGGCGTGCCAGTACGCCAGGTGCGGGGCGTCCGGCACCGGCAGATCGGCGTGGGCGGCGAACAGCGGCCGGGCGCTGCGGCCGCCCGCCTCGGCGGCGCGCAGCGCCAGCTTCGCGGCCTCGGCCATCTCCGGAGACGCCAGCGTCTCCTCGCCGAGCAGCCGCCGCAGCGTACGGTCGGCCGCCCGCAGCCGCGCCGCCAGGGCGGCCTCGGGGGTGACGGTGTCCCAGACGGCGGGGACGTGCCGGGCGACCAGGGCGTGGCTGAAGTTGTAGAACGTCGCGGTGACCGTGCCGGGGCCGACCGCTCCCATGGCGGCGGAGCGGATGGCGAAGTACCCGGCGCTGCGGTCCTCGACCCCGAGCTTCGCCAGCTCGTCGCCGAGGTCGGGGGAGAAGTAGTGCGTCGAGTGGAACGGGTTGACGACGTTGTGGCAGTGCCGTCCGGCGCGCGGGTCCGGTGTGGTCGCAGAGGTCATGCCCGGCAGGTTACCGACCCGTTGGTATGGCGGAAAGGGCGGTGGTGGAGAGGCGCGCGGGGCGGGCGCCACCGGCCATGTGGGGCGCACGGCCACGGGGCTCTGCGGGCCTGACCGGGCGAGGCGCTCCGCGCCGCCGAACGGTGCCCGGCGCCCGCTCGGTGGCCCGGCGTCCGTTCCGTGGTCCGCCCCGGCCGGACGGCCCGCTCGCGTGCTCCGCGGACGGACCGCCCGGCGGGGCCGCTCAGCCCACCGGCCCGAACCGCGGCTTCCGCCGCTCCAGGAAAGCCGCGGCGCCCTCCGCCGTGTCACCGTTCGCCCGCGCCCGGGCCGCCCAGTGCGCGGCCCGGCGGACGGCCTCCTCCGGCGGGACGTCCCAGGCGCCGTCGGCCAGCTCCTTCGCCGCCGCCTGCGTCATCGGCGACCGGCTCGCCAGCACCGCGGTGAACTCCGCGACCCGCGCCGCCAGCCCGCCCGCCGGGCACACCTCGTCGACCAGACCGGTCCGCAGGGCCCGCGCCCCGTCGATCAACTCACCCGAGAACAGCAGGTACTTGGCGGCCGAAAGGCCCACCAGCCGCACCAGCCGCCGGGTGGCCGACGCCGGATAGACCACGCCCAGCTTGGCAGGCGTCACCCCGAACACCGCGCCCTCCTCGGCGAACCGCAGATCGCAGGCGGCCGCCAACTGCGCGCCGCCGCCCACGCAGTGCCCCCGTATCGCCGCCAGCGTCGGCCGGGGGAACGCCGCCACCGCCTCCTCCGCCGCGACCGCCAGCCGCTGCGCCTCGCCCGCGTGCTCACGCAGCGAGGCGATGTCCGCACCGGCACAGAACGTCCCGCCCGCGCCGGTCAGCACCAGTGACCGCACCGCGCCGTCCGCGGCCAGCCGCGCCAGCAGCGGGGGCAGCTCCCGCCACATCCGCGGCGTCATCGCGTTGCGCTTGGCGGGATTGCTGAGGACGACGGTCGCTGTGCCGTCGCTGACATGCGTGTCCAGGCCCGGTTCCATGCCCGGATATTAGAGCGACCGCCGGTCGCCGGGCCGCTACGATCGACGGTCTGATGTCAGCCACTCTCGTCGCCAAAGACCTCACCGCCGGCCACGGTGAGCGCGTCCTCTTCTCCGGCCTCGATCTGGTCGTCGCCCCCGGCGAGGTGATCGGACTCGTGGGCGCCAACGGCGCGGGCAAGTCGACGCTGCTGCGCCTGCTCGCCGGTCTGGACACCCCGGAGCAGGGCACACTCGCCCTCAGCCCGCCCACCGCCACCGTCGGCCACCTCCCGCAGGAGCCCGACCGGCGCCCCGGCGAGTCGGTCCGCGCCTTCCTCGCCCGCCGCACCGGCGTCGCCCGCGCCCAGGCCGACCTCGACGCCACCACCCAGGCGCTGGTCGACGAACGCCCCGGCGCCGACGACGCGTACGCCACCGCGCTGGAGCGCTGGCTCGCCCTCGGCGCCGCCGACCTCGACGAACGCGCCGAGGAGACCTGCGCCCAGCTGGGCCTGGCCACCGGCCTCGACCACCCGATGACCGCCCTCTCCGGCGGCCAGGCCGCCCGCGCCTCCCTCGCCTCGCTCCTCCTCTCCCGCTACGACGTCTTCCTCCTCGACGAGCCGACCAACGACCTCGACCTCGACGGACTGCGCCGCCTGGAGGAGTTCGTCTCCGGTCTCCGCGCCGGCACGGTCCTGGTCAGCCACGACCGCGAGTTCCTGACCCGCACCGTCACCTCCGTCGTCGAACTGGACCTCGCCCAGCAGCAGGTCAACACCTACGGCGGCGGCTACACCTCGTATCTGGAGGAGCGCGAGCGGGCCCGGCGCCACGCCCGTGAGGAGTACGAGGAGTACGCCGAGACCAAGGCGTCCCTGGAGACCCGGGCGCACACCCAGCGCAACTGGATGGCGAAGGGCGTCCGCAACGCCCGCCGCAAGGCTCCCGACAACGACAAGATCGCCCGCAAGGGCCGGGTGGAGGCCACCGAGAAGCAGGCGGCCAAGGCGAAGCAGACCCAGCGCCTGATCGACCGGCTCGACGTCGTCGAGGAGCCGCGCAAGGAGTGGGAGCTGCGGATGGAGATCGCCGCCGCGCCCCGCGCCGGAGCCGTCGTCGCCACCCTGCGCGGCGCCGAGGCGCAGCGCGGCACCTTCCGCTTCGGCCCGGTGGACCTCCAGATCGACTGGGGCGACCGGGTCGCGATCACCGGCCCCAACGGCTCCGGCAAGTCGACGCTGCTCGCCGCGCTCCTCGGCCGCCTGCCGCTGACCGCGGGCGCGGCGGCGCTGGGCCCCGGTGTGGTGGTCGGCGAGGTCGACCAGGCACGCGGCCTCTTCCTCGGCGATGCCCCGCTGATGGACGCCTTCCGCGCCGCCGTCCCGGAGATGGCCCCCGCCGACGTACGGACGCTGCTGGCGAAGTTCGGGTTGAAGGCGGCGCATGTGCTGCGCCCGGCGGACACCCTGTCGCCGGGGGAGCGGACCCGCGCCGCCCTCGCCCTCCTCCAGGGCCGCGGCGTCAACCTCCTCGTCCTGGACGAGCCGACCAACCACCTCGACCTGCCGGCCATCGAGCAGCTGGAGTCCGCGCTCGCCTCGTACGGCGGCACGCTGCTGCTGGTCACGCACGACCGGCGGATGCTGGACGCGGTGCACACCACCCGCCGGATCGAGGTCGACGCCGGGACGGTCACCGACCGGGCGGTGTGACGCGGCGGCCGGGCGGCCCCGGTCGCCGATTTGGCCCTGCGCCGGGCGGCCCGTATGGTGGGACGAACCGACGCGGGGTGGAGCAGCTCGGTAGCTCGCTGGGCTCATAACCCAGAGGTCGCAGGTTCAAATCCTGTCCCCGCTACTCATGACGGAGGCCCGGTGCTCATGGCACCGGGCCTCCGTCGTTTCCGTATGTCGTCGCCCGTTCGCACTGCCTCCTCCGCCGAAACGCGGTATACACGGACGAATCAGGCATTTCGAGGAGGCGGCCATGACCCGCAGATCCGCTCGTGACCGTACGCCCGAGCAGCGGCACACCGACGAGCTGGGCCGCGGCTTCGGCCGGCTGATGGCGCTCGGCATCGTCCTCGTCGTCGCGGGCGCGGTGGGTCTGGTGTACGCCGGGGTCGCCACCCTCACCTCGATGCTGCTCTTCGGCTGGCTGCTGCTGGTCGGCGGCGCGGTGGGGCTGCTGCACGCCCTCCAGTCGCGGGGGACGAACTTCGTGTGGCTGGCGGTCATCGTCGCGGCGCTGAACCTCGCCGCCGGTGTCGTGGTGATCGTCCGGCCCGATGTGGCCGCGGCGGCGCTGACCATGTTCGCCGCGTTGCTCTTCCTCACCGGCGGCGTCTTCCGGCTGGTCGGCGGGGTGGTGGTACGAGGGCCGCAGTTCGGCTGGACGCTGGTGCAGGGCGCCTTCGACCTCCTGCTGGGCATCCTGGTGCTCACCGACTGGCCGCACAGCAGCCGCTATGTGCTGGGCATCTTCATCTCCCTCGCGCTGCTCTTCGACGGGCTCGGCCTCTTCGCGATGGGGTTCGGCGGCCGCCGGATCGTCGGCATGGTCGAGGAGGGCCGCCGCGGGCCGGGAGCGGCGGGGTACGGCGTCACGAATGGCTCGGAACGATCGTCCACCGCGCCCTGGAGTTCCCTGACGAAGAAGCAGAAGCGACAGGACCGGTCATCCGAGTAAGGAAAACTCGCCGAATCGGTCGGGAAGCGTCGATTGATGCTGACTTACGTTCAGTAGGCCGGACCGGACCGGCCCCTGTCCCCACACTCGACCTGTGAGGACCCCTCCCGGACCACCCGCCGAATCCCCCGAGGAACTGACCGCGCCGCCCGCCTCCCACGGCACCTGGCGCTTCACCGCACCGCTCGAAACGGCATCGGTACCCCGGACCCGGCACGCCGTCCGGGACCTGCTCACCGAAGGGCGGGTGCCCCTCGCCCCGGCCGCCCTCGACGGTCTGCTGCTGATCGTCTCCGAACTCGTCACCAACGCCGTCCGGCACGCCGCCCGCTTCTCCGCGGAGGTCGCGGTCCACCTCGACCTCGGCCACGGACGGCTGCGCCTCGCCGTCGCGGACCTGCACCCCTCCTGCCCGAAAGCGCTCGAAGCCGGCGCGGGTGACCTCGGCGGCCGGGGGCTGTGGCTGGTCAAGACCGTCACCGCGGAGGCCGGGGGCGCCTGCGGCGTCGCCCCGGCCCCCGGCGGCGGCAAGATCATCTGGGTGGAGTTCCCGCTGGCGGCCCGGCCGGCCGCCGCGCCGCCTACCAGCCCGCCGCTGAGCCCGTCAGCTCCCGCACCGCCGGACGCGCCGCATCCAGCACGGTCATGAACCACGCCGAGAACGGATCCTCGGCGTGCCGCTTCTCCAGCTCCTGCGGCGTCACGAACGCGATCTCGCCGATCTCGGCCGGATCCGGCGCCGGCGTCTGGCGCACCAGACCGACGAAGAGGTGGTTGTACTCCTGCTCCACCAGCCCGGAGTCCGGGTCCGGGTGGTTGTAACGCACCGTGCCCGCCTCGGCCAGCAGCGACGGCGCCAGCCCCAGCTCCTCCGCCGTGCGGCGCGCGGCCGCCGCGAACGGCTGCTCGCCCGGGTACGGATGGCCGCAGCAGGTGTTGGACCACACGCCGGGGGAGTGGTACTTCTCCAGCGCCCGGCGCTGCAGCAGCAGCCGGCCCTGCTCGTCGAAGAGGAAGACCGAGAACGCGCGGTGCAGCTGACCGGGGGCCTGATGGGCGGCGAGCTTCTCCGCGGTGCCGATCGTCGCGCCGTCCTCGTCGACCAGCTCCAGCATGATCGGCCCGGCGGCACCGTCCGGCGCGTTCACCGCCGCGTGCTCGGCGGTCTGTCCGTTGGCAGGTGTGATCGGCATGCCCATCCTTGTCGTCGGTCTTCGACGCCAAGTCTGCCCCACCGTGGTGCCGGGCACGGTTCAGGCGCCGCGCGGTGGTGTGCCGGGTGCCGCGCCGCCCGGCGCGTCGTCCGGCTCCGTCCGGCCCGTGAGAAGGTCCACAGCCCGCGCGCCCCGGCCGGCGCCAGGCGTACGCCTGTGACCAGCGCAGCTGCGCATCGGCCCGGGAGTGCCGGACGCGTCACGGATCAACCCGCACCACCCGTGACCAGCCCCCGCATAACCGGCGCCGAATCGTGCCGCCGCCCCGGGCGCCAGTTGTTCCGGCACCGCCCGATCCACCATGATGATCGCGGCAGGCGCAGCCGTCGGTCACCCGATCGTGCGGTGAATCCGCGGTGAACGGCCTCAACCCGCATCCGATAGCCTCTGCCGATGTGCCACCGGCCCCACGGGGCGAGGTGTGCCGCGCCCACTGCCCGGGTAGTCCGTGCCGAATGCGGACCGGACGGCGCGGCCTTGTCAGCTTTCAAGGAGTGAGTTCGTCTGTCGACCGCCATCCTCACCGGTCCGCCGGTCGCCGGGTCGCCGCTCGAAGGCGATCTGCGCGCGCTGGGCTTCGACATCCGTACGGCGCAGGACCCCGCGTCCGCGGCCGAGCTGATCGCCGCGGTCCCCGCCCATGAGCGGATCGCCGTCGTGGACCCCCGATTCGTCGGCCACCGGCACACCCTGCGCCTCGCGCTCACCGACCCCCGCTTCCCGGCCGCCGCCGTCGAGGGCGCGCTCACCGCGCAGCCCGCGGCCCGCGCCGCGCTGGAGCATGCCGCCGCCCGGATCCCGGTCGGCGCCGGGAGCGCCCACCTCACCGACGTGCTCACCGGCACCCTGACCGACGCCCTGGACCGCGCCGACGTCGGCCTCCAGCGCATCGAGCCCGGCACCCTGGTCGCCGCCGTCCCGCTCACCCCGGCCACCCGCGAGGAGGCCCGGGAGGCCGTCGCCGCGGTCGACGAGGAAGCGGTCCGGCTGCGCAGCGCGGTCAAGTCCCGCGACGGGTTCTTCACCACGCACTGCATCAGCCCGTACTCCCGCTACCTCGCCCGCTGGTGCGCCCGGCGCGGTCTGACCCCGAACCAGGTCACCACCGCCTCGCTGCTCACCGCGCTGATCGCGGCGGGCTGCGCGGCCACCGGCACCCGCGGCGGTTTCGTCGCCGCCGGCGTCCTGCTGCTCCTCTCCTTCGTCCTCGACTGCACCGACGGGCAGCTCGCCCGCTACTCCCTGCAGTACTCGACGATGGGCGCCTGGCTCGACGCCACCTTCGACCGGGCCAAGGAGTACGCCTACTACGCCGGTCTCGCGCTGGGCGCGGCCCGCGGCGGCGATGACGTCTGGGCGCTGGCGCTCGGCGCGATGATCCTCCAGACCTGCCGGCACGTCGTGGACTTCTCGTTCAACGAGGCCAACCACGACGCGACGGCCAACACCAGCCCCACCGCCGCCCTCTCCGACCGGCTCGACGGCGTCGGCTGGACGGTCTGGGCGCGCCGGATGATCGTGCTGCCGATCGGTGAGCGCTGGGCGCTGATCGCCGTGCTCACCGCCTGCACCACGCCCCGCATCGTCTTCTCCGTCCTGCTCATCGGCTGCGCGCTGGCCGCCTGCTACACCACCGCCGGACGCGTACTGCGCTCGCTGACCCGCCGGGCCCGGCGCACCGACCGCGCCGCCCGTGCGCTGGCCGACCTCGCCGATACCGGCGCCGTCGCCGAGCTGATCGCCCGCCCCATGCGCGGCCGCGGCCGCACCGGCTCGTTCCTCGCCCCGGCCATGGCCTTCCTCGCCGCCGCCGTCCTGCTGGTCGCGGTGGTCTTCGCGGACCACCCGGCCTCCTGGCTCACCGTCGGCCTGGCCTGCTGCGCCGCGCTGCTCACCGGCGCCGCCGTGGCCCGTCCGCTCAAGGGCGCCCTGGACTGGCTGGTGCCGCCGTTCCTGCGCGTCGCCGAGTACGTCACGATCCTCGTGCTCGCCGCCCGCAGCGGCGCGCACGGCGCGCTGCCCGCGGCGTTCGGGCTGGTCGCGGCGGTCGCCTACCATCACTACGACGCGGTCTACCGCATCCGTGGCGGCAGCGGCGCGCCGCCGCGGTGGCTGGTGCGGGCCGCCGGTGGCAGCGAGGGGCGGATTCTCGTGGTCACCGTCCTCGCCGCTGCGCTGTCCCCCTCCGATTTCCCCCTCGCGCTCGCGGTCCTCGCCGGCGTGCTGGGTCTGCTGGTGCTCGTCGAGAGCATCCGCTTCTGGGTGCGTGCCGCGAAGACCGGCGCACCCGCCGTACACGATGAAGGAGAACCCGCATGATCGGCCTCGTGCTGGCCGCCGGCGCCGGACGGCGTCTGCGCCCCTACACCGACACCCTGCCCAAGGCTCTGGTGCCGGTTGATGGGGACACGACCATCCTGGACCTGACGCTCGGCAACTTCGCCGAGATCGGCCTGACCGAGGTCGCGATCATCGTCGGCTACAAGAAGGAAGCCGTCTACGAGCGCCAGGCCGCCCTGGAGGCGAAGTACGGTCTCAAGCTGACGCTGATCGACAACGACAAGGCCGAGGAGTGGAACAACGCCTACTCCCTGTGGTGCGGCCGTGACGCCATCAAGCACGACGTGATCCTCGCCAACGGCGACACCGTGCACCCGGTCTCCGTCGAGAAGACGCTGCTCGCCGCCCGCGGCAACGGCCAGAAGATCATCCTCGCGCTGGACACCGTCAAGCAGCTGGCCGACGAGGAGATGAAGGTCGTCACCGACCCGGCCAAGGGCGTCCAGAAGATCACCAAGCTGATGGACCCGGCCGAGGCGACCGGCGAGTACATCGGCGTCACCCTCATCGAGGGCTCCGCCGCCGACGAGCTGGCCGACGCCCTCAAGACCACCTTCGAGCGGGACCCCGACCTCTACTACGAGGACGGCTACCAGGAGCTGGTCAACCGCGGCTTCCAGGTCGACGTGGCCCCCATCGGCGACGTCAAGTGGGTCGAGATCGACAACCACGACGACCTCGCGAAGGGCCGTGAGATCGCATGCCAGTACTGACCCGCCTCATTCCGTCCCCGGTCGTCGTCGACATCAACGCCGGCGCCCTGGACGACCTGGCGGGCCTCCTGGCCGATCAGCGCATCTCCGCATCCGGGAAGCTCGCGATCGCCATCTCCGGCGGTTCGGGCGCCCGGCTGCGGGAGCGGCTGTCCCCCGCGCTGCCCGGCGCGGACTGGTACGAGGTCGGCGGCGGCACGCTCGACGACGCGATCAAGCTTGGCGACGCCATGAAGAAGGGGCACTACGACGCCGTCGTGGGCCTCGGCGGCGGCAAGATCATCGACTGCGCGAAGTACGCCGCGGCGCGGATCGGCCTGCCGCTGGTCGCCGTCGCGACGAACCTGTCGCACGACGGCCTCTGCTCGCCGGTCGCCACGCTCGACAACGACGCGGGCCGCGGCTCCTACGGGGTGCCGAACCCGATCGCCGTCGTCATCGACCTCGACATCATCCGCGAGGCGCCCGTCCGCTTCGTCCGCTCCGGCATCGGTGACGCCATCTCCAACATCTCCGCGGTCGCGGACTGGGAGCTGGCCCACCAGGAGAACGGCGAGGCGATAGACGGGCTGGCCGCCGCGATGGCGCGCCAGGCCGGCGAGGCCGTGCTGCGCCACCCCGGCGGTGTCGGCGACGACAACTTCCTCCAGGTGCTGGCCGAGGGCCTCGTCCTCACCGGCATCTCGATGTCCGTCGCGGGCGACAGCCGGCCGGCCTCGGGTGCCTGCCACGAGATCAACCACGGCTTCGACATCCTCTTCCCCAAGCGGGCGGCGAGCCACGGCGAACAGTGCGGCCTCGGCGCCGCCTTCGCCACCCACCTGCGCGGCGACGCGGAGACGTCCGCGCTGATGGTCGAGGCGCTCCAGCGGCACGGCCTGCCGGTCACGCCGGGCGAGATCGGCTTCACGGACGAGGAGTTCGTCCAGGTCGTCGAGTTCGCCCCGAAGACCCGGCCGGGCCGGTACACCATCCTGGAACACCTGGACCTGTCCACCGACGAGATCAGGGACGCATACGCCGACTATGCCAAAACCATCCGTAGCTGAGCTCCGGCCGGTCGTTCACCCTCCGGGCGTGAAGGACCGGCGGAGCGGCGAGCACTGGGCCGGCCGGCTCTACATGCGCGAGGTCTCCCTCCGCATCGACCGGCACCTGGTGAACACGAAGGTCACGCCCAACCAGCTGACCTACGTGATGACCGTCGCCGGCGCCCTCGCCGCCCCGGCCCTGCTGGTGCCGGGGATCTGGGGCGCCGTGCTCGGCGTGGTGATGGTCCAGCTGTATCTGCTGTTCGACTGCGTCGACGGTGAGATCGCCCGCTGGAAGAAGCAGTACTCGATGTCCGGGGTCTACCTGGACCGTGTCGCCGCCTATCTGTGCGACGCCGCGGTCCTGGTCGGCTTCGGCCTGCGCGCCGCCGACCTGTGGGGCACCGGCCGCATCGACTGGCTGTGGGCCTTCCTCGGCACCCTCGCCGCCCTCGGCGCGATCCTGATCAAGGCGGAGACGGACCTCGTCGGCGTGGCACGGCACCAGCAGGGTCTGCCGCCGGTCAAGGAGGCGGCGTCCGAACCGCGCTCCTCCGGCATGGCACTGGCCCGCAAGGCCGCCGCGGCCCTCAAGTTCCACCGGCTGGTCCTCGGCGTCGAGGCGTCCCTGCTGATCCTGGCCCTCGCGATCGTGGACTCCGTCCGGGGCGATCTGTTCTTCTCGCGGCTCGGCGTCGCGGTGCTCGCCGGTATCGCGCTGCTCCAGACCGTGCTCCATCTCGTGTCCATCCTCGCTTCCAGCAGGCTCAAGTGACGAAGACCCCTCAGAAGATGACGGTCGGCGCGGTGGTCCTCACCATGGGCAACCGCCCCGAGGAACTGCGCGCGCTGCTGGACTCGGTCGCGAAGCAGGAGGGCGATCCGGTCGAGGTGGTGGTGGTCGGCAACGGCTCACCCCTGCCCGAGCTGGACGTCCCCGGGCTGACGGTGCGCACCGTCGAGCTGCCGGAGAACGTCGGCATCCCGGCGGGCCGCAACGTCGGCATCGAGGCGTTCGGCCCCGGCGGCACCGACGTCGACATCCTGCTCTTCCTCGACGACGACGGGCTGCTGGCCCGGCCGGACACCGCCGAGCTGTGCCGTCAGGCGTTCGCCGCGGACGAGAAGCTGGGCATCATCAGCTTCCGGATCGCCGACCCGGACACCGGGGAGACCCAGCGCCGCCACGTCCCGCGGCTGCGTGCCTCCGACCCGATGCGCTCCTCGCGCGTGACCACCTTCCTCGGCGGCGCCAACGCGGCCCGCACGGCGGTGTTCGCGCAGGTCGGCGGCTTGCCCGACGACTTCTTCTACGCGCACGAGGAGACCGACCTGGCCTGGCGGGCGCTGGACGCGGGCTGGCTGGTCGACTACCGCGCGGACATGCTGCTGCTCCACCCGACGATGGCGCCGAGCCGGCACGCGGTCTACCACCGGATGGTGGCCCGCAACCGCGTCTGGCTGGCCCGGCGCAATCTGCCCGTCCCGCTGGTTCCGGTCTATCTCGGTGTCTGGTTCCTGCTGACGCTGGCCCGGCGCCCCTCCCTGCCGGCGCTGCGTGTCTGGCTGGCGGGCTTCAAGGAGGGCTGGACGACCCCTTGCGGCCCCAGGCGGCCCATGAAGTGGCGTACCGTGTGGCGCCTGACCCGGCTGGGTCGCCCTCCCGTCATCTGACAAGCTCAATATCTGAGAGCATCAGGCGCGAACCGGGGCGTGGCCCCGGCAGCGCACCTTGAGGACGAAAGTGTCAACTGTGAGCGAGACCACGCACGACAGTGCGGTCGCCATGAGTGCCCCGCCATCCCCCGACGACGGGCTCACCCCTGCCCAGCTGGCCCAGAAGTACGGGCTGTCGCAGAGCGGTGCCCGGCCCGGCCTGTTCGAATACGTCCGGCAGCTGTGGGACCGGCGCCACTTCATCGCCGCCTTCTCCAGCGCCAAGCTGACCGCGCAGTACAGCCAGGCGAAGCTGGGCCAGGTCTGGCAGGTGGCGACGCCGCTGCTCAACGCGCTGGTGTACTACTTCATCTTCGGTCTGCTCATGGGCGGCCGGGGCAGCATGACGAACGACGTGTACATCCCGTTCCTGGTGACCGGTGTCTTCGTCTTCACCTTCACCCAGAGCTCGGCGATGGCCGGTGTCCGGGCGATCTCCGGCAACCTCGGGCTGGTGCGCGCGCTGCACTTCCCGCGTGCCTCGCTGCCGATCTCGTTCGCGCTCCAGCAGCTCCAGCAGCTGCTGTTCTCGATGATCGTGCTGGTCATCGTCCTGCTCGGGTTCGGGCACTACCCGTCGCTCTCGTGGCTGCTGGTGTTCCCCACGCTCGTCCTCCAGTACGTCTTCAACACCGGTCTGGCCATGATCATGGCCCGCGCCGGCGCGAAGACCCCGGACCTGGCGCAGCTGCTGCCGTTCATCATGCGGACGTGGATGTACGCGTCCGGCGTCATGTACAACCTGACCGAGCAGCTGCGGAACAAGCACGCCGCCGAGTGGCTCATCAACCTCCTGGCGTCGAACCCGGCGTCGGTCTACATCGACCTGATGCGGTACTCGCTGCTGGGTCACGGTTTCAACCACGCCGATCTGCCGCCGCACGTCTGGGCGCTGGCCCTCGGCTGGGCGCTGCTCGTCGGCGCCCTGGGCTTTGTGTACTTCTGGAAGGCTGAGGAGCGTTACGGCCGTGGCTGAGCAGCAGCAGGACACCGGCGCCACCGCGCAGGCGGCCCCGGCCACCCCCACCGTGATCGCCGACGATCTGCACATCGTCTACCGCGTCTACGGCGGCAGCAGCGGCAAGGGCAGTGCCACCGCGGCGCTCAACCGGATCATCCGCCGCAAGCCGGGCGGCAGCGTCCGCGAGGTGCACGCGGTCAAGGGCGTGACCTTCACCGCGTACCGCGGCGAGGCCATCGGGCTGATCGGTTCCAACGGCTCGGGCAAGTCGACGCTGCTGCGGGCGATCGCCGGTCTCCTGCCGGCCGAGCGCGGCAAGGTCTACACCGACGGCCAGCCGTCGCTGCTGGGCGTGAACGCGGCACTGATGAACGACCTGACCGGCGAGAAGAACGTGGTGCTGGGCGGGCTGGCGATGGGTATGTCCCGCGACCAGGTCCGCGACCGCTACCAGGGCATCGTCGACTTCTCCGGGATCAACGAGAAGGGTGACTTCATCTCGCTGCCGATGCGGACGTACTCGTCCGGTATGGCGGCCCGGCTGCGGTTCTCCATCGCGGCGGCGAAGGACCACGACGTGCTGATGATCGACGAGGCGCTGGCCACCGGCGACCGCAAGTTCCAGAAGCGCTCCGAGGCCCGCATCCGTGAGCTGCGCAAGGAGGCCGGTACGGTCTTCCTGGTCAGCCACAACAACAAGTCGATCAGGGACACCTGCGACCGGGTGCTGTGGCTGGAGAAGGGCGAGCTGTTGATGGACGGCCCGACCGACGAGGTCATCAAGGCGTACGAAAAGGAGTCGGGCAAGTAGTCCGCCTCCGGCCCGGGCCCCCGCGAGACCGCTCGCGGGGGCCCGACGGCCGTCATGGGCCTGTCAACTTCCGCGGGCCGGACGGGGGTTGGGCCCCCTGCGGTGCCCCGACGGGCGGGCCCTGGAGGTGCGGGACCCGGTCATCCGTCGCGAAGATCTACCGCGTAAGCTGTACAGGTACTGATCAGAATAAGTGGTATAAGTCGGGCAATGCTCGCCATTTGTGAGCATGGAACGGTCCTGTCGGGCGTGGCGTGTCCGAAATGGGATGTTTTGGCTTGGCGGTGTAGAACGGGAGACGTGACGGCAATGGCTACTGGACCGCTCCGGCTCCGAAACGCGCCGGGCAGACTTCGGTGAGCCGAGAAACGGCCCAGGCCCCCGCAGGCCGGCCGGTGGACGATCCCTCGCGCGCCGTCCTCGACCAGGCCGCTCACGAGAACTTCCCGGTCGCGCCCTTCTTCCTGCCCCGCGCCTGGCGCGGCGACCTCATGGCGGTCTACGGCTACGCCCGTCTGGTCGACGACATCGGCGACGGCGACCTCGCCCCCGGCGGCGGCGACGCCGTCCTCCTCGGGCTGGAGCGCGAACAGGCCGACGACCGCCTCGCGCTGCTCGACGCCCTGGAGGCGGACCTCTTCCGCGTCTTCAGCGACCGCGCCCCCGGCCCCCGCCACCCGCTCCTGCGCCGCCTGGGCCCGACCGTCCGCCGCTGCGGACTGACCCCCGAGCCCTTCCTCGGCCTGATCGAGGCGAACCGCCAGGACCAGCGGATCTCGCGCTATGCGACCACCGCGGACCTCGACGCGTACTGCGAGCTGTCCGCCAACCCCGTCGGCCGCCTCGTCCTCGGCATCACCGGCACCACCAGCCCCGAACGCGTCCGGCGCTCCGACGAGATCTGCACCGCGCTGCAGATCGTCGAACACCTCCAGGACGTCGCCGAGGACCTGGCCCGCGACCGGATCTACCTCCCCGAGGAGAACCGGAAGCGCTTCGGCGTCACCGAGGCCGACCTCGCCGCCCCGCACGCCTCTCCCGCCGTGCGCGCGCTGATCGTCCACGAGGCGGACCGCGCCAACCGGCTGCTGGACGCCGGAGCCCCGCTGGTGGGCAGCGTCCACGGCCGGCTGCGGCTGCTGCTCGCCGGCTTCGTCGGCGGCGGGCGCGCCGCCCTGCAGGCCGTCGCCGACGCCGGCCACGACGTACTCCCCGGACCGCCCAAGCCGACCAAGCTCAGCCTGCTGCGCGCGGTGGGGGCGACATTGCGAAGAGAGGGGTGAGTCGGACCGTGGAGGAAACCGCACAGACATCCGCGCCGGTGCTCGCCGCATACCGCTACTGCGAGGCAGTCACCGGACACCAGGCCCGGAACTTCGCCTACGGCATCCGGCTGCTGCCGGCCGCCAAGCGGCAGGCCATGTCGGCGCTGTACGCCTTCTCCCGCCGCGTCGACGACATCGGCGACGGCGCCCTGGAGCCGGAGGCCAAGCGCGTCCGGCTGGAGCACACCCGGGCGCTGCTGGGCCGGATCAAGGACGGTGAGATCGAGGAGGACGACACCGACCCGGTCGCCGTCGCCCTCGCCGACGCCGCCCGGCGCTTCCCGCTGCCCCTGGTCGGGCTCGACGAGTTGATCGACGGCGTCCTGATGGACGTCCGCGGCGAGACCTACCGCACCTGGGACGAGCTGAAGCTCTACTGCCGCTGCGTCGCCGGGGCCATCGGCCGGCTCTCGCTCGGCGTGTTCGGCACGGTGCCCGGCGCGCCGGACGCCGCGCGCGCCCCCGAGTACGCCGACACCCTCGGCCTCGCCCTGCAGCTCACCAACATCCTGCGCGACGTCCGCGAGGACGCCGCCAACGGCCGTACCTACCTGCCCGCCGAGGACCTCGCGAAGTTCGGCTGCTCGGCCGGGTTCGACGCGCCGGTACCGCCGCCCGGCGCGGACTTCGCCGGTCTGGTGCACTTCGAGGCCAACCGCGCCCGCGCGCTCTTCGCCGAGGGCTTCCGGCTGCTGCCGATGCTCGACCGCCGCAGCGGCGCCTGCGTCGCGGCGATGGCCGGGATCTACCACCGGCTGCTGACCCGGATCGCCGACAACCCGGAGGCCGTGCTCCGCGGCCGGGTGTCCCTGCCGGGCCGGGAGAAGGCGTTCGTCGCGGTGCGCGGCCTGTCCGGCCTGGACGCCCGCGCGGCGGGCCGCCGCACCACCGGGAGGCGCTGATGTACGACCGCACCCCCGCACGGCCCGGCTCCCCGGGGACCCGGCCGACGCGCCCCGCGGCACCGGGGGCAACCCTTCCGGTGATCATGGCGTCCCTGTGGTCGGCGACGGGGGAGGACACATGACAGCCGGAGCAGGGCGTACCGGTGGCGCGGTGGTGGTCGGCGGCGGGCTGGCCGGTACGGCGGCCGCGCTGGCGCTCGCCGACGCCGGGGCACGCGTCACCCTCGTCGAGGGCCGCCCGCGCCTGGGCGGACTGGTCTTCTCCTTCCGCCGCGAGTTCGGCGGCGGCGAGCTGAGCATCGACAACGGCCAGCACGTCTTCCTGCGCTGCTGCACCGCCTACAGCGCCTTCCTGGACCGGCTCGGCGCCACCGACCTGGTCCCGCTCCAGGACCGGATGGACGTGCCCGTCCTCGACGCCGACCGGATGCGTCTCGGCCGGCTGCGGCGCACCGCGCTGCCCGTCCCGCTGCACCTCGCGGGCAGCCTCGCCCGCTACCCGCACCTGACCGCCGCCGACCGTGCCTCGGTGGTCCGCGCCACCCTCGCGCTCCAGCGCCTCGACCTCGACGACCCGGCGCTCGACGCGGTCGACTTCGGCAGCTGGCTGCGGCGCCACGGCCAGTCGGCCCGCGCCGTCGAGGCGCTGTGGGACCTCGTCGGCGTCGCCACCCTCAACGCCCCCGCCGCCGACGCCTCCCTCGGACTCGCCGCCAAGGTCTTCAAGACCGGGCTGCTCTCCGCGCGCGGCGCCGCCGACATCGGCTGGGCCCGGGTCCCGCTCGGCGACGTCCACGACACCCTCTCCCGCACCGCCCTGGAGAAGGCCGGGGTCCGCGTCCTGCTGCGCACCCGCGCCACCGGCCTCACCCGTACGGAGTCCGGCTGGCGGGTCGCCGTCGCCGACGGGCCGGACGCCACCGACGTGCTCGACGCCGACACCGTCGTCACGGCGCTGCCGCAGCGGGAGACCCACGCGCTGCTCCCCGCGGGCACCCTCGACGACCAGGACCGGCTGCTCGGCATCGGCACCGCGCCGATCCTCAACCTCCACGTCGTCTACGACCGCAAGGTGCTGCGCCGCCCGTTCTTCACCGCGATCGGCTCGCCGGTCCAGTGGGTCTTCGACCGCACCGACACCTCCGGCCTGGCCGCCCTCCCCGAGGGCGCGGGCTGCCAGTATCTGGCGGTGTCCCAGTCGGCCGCGCAGGAGGAGATCGGGCAGCCGGTCGCCAAGCTGCGCGCCCGCTACCTCCCGGAGCTGGAGCGGCTGCTGCCCGCGGCGCGCGGCGCCCGCGTCCGCGACTTCTTCGTCACCCGCGAACGCACCGCGACGTTCGCCCCCACCCCGGGCGTCGGCAGGCTCCGCCCCGCCGCCCGCACCCGTACCCCCGGCCTGTACCTGGCCGGCGCGTGGACCGCCACCGGGTGGCCCGCGACCATGGAAGGCGCTGTGCGCAGCGGTCACGAGGCCGCGCGTCACGCGCTCACCGAACTCGGCTTCCCCCGGGGCCGGCTGCCCCGGGAGGCAGCATGACAACGCGCACCAGCGCTCGCATGAGCACGAGCATCGGAAACAGAGGAGAAACCGTGAACCCGGCTTCCCCAGCTATCGACACCGAGAGCGTCACCGCGCTGCTGGAGCGCGGGCGCACGCTCGCCACTCCCGTGCTGCGTGCCGCCGTGGACAGACTCGCCCCTCCCATGGACACCGTCGCCGCCTACCACTTCGGGTGGATCGACGCCGCGGGGCACCCCTCGGCGGGCGACGGCGGCAAGGCGGTACGCCCCGCGCTCTCCCTGCTGTCCGCCGAGGCCGCGGGCGCGGCGCCGGAGGTCGGCATCCCCGGCGCGGTCGCCGTCGAGCTGGTGCACAACTTCTCGTTGCTCCACGACGACCTGATGGACGGCGACGAGCAGCGCCGCCACCGCGACACGGTCTGGAAGGTGCACGGCCCGGCCCAGGCGATCCTGGTCGGCGACGCGCTCTTCGCCCTCGCCAACGAGCTGCTGCTGGAACTCGGCACCGTCGAGGCCGGGCGTGCCACCCGCCGTCTGACCACCGCCACCCGTAAGCTGATCGACGGTCAGGCGCAGGACATCTCGTACGAGCACCGCGAGCGGGTCACCGTCGCGGAGTGTCTGGAGATGGAGGGCAACAAGACCGGTGCGCTGCTGGCCTGTGCCGTCTCCATCGGTGCGGTGCTCGGCGGCGCCGACGACCGCACCGCCGACACCCTGGAGCGCTACGGCTACCACCTCGGCCTCGCCTTCCAGGCCGTCGACGACCTGCTCGGCATCTGGGGCGACCCGGAGTCCACCGGCAAGCAGACCTGGAGCGACCTGCGTCAGCGCAAGAAGTCGCTGCCGGTCGTCGCCGCGCTGGACGCCGACGGCCCGGCCTCGCGCCGGCTCGCCGAGATCCTGGCGGCCGACGCGAAGAAGTCCGAGGACGAGATCGCCGACTTCACCGAGGAGGAGTTCGCCTCCCGCGCCGCACTGATCGAGGAGGCCGGGGGCCGGGAGTGGACCTCGCAGGAGGCCCGCCGCCAGCACGCCACGGCCATCGCCGCACTCGACGAGGTCGAGATGCCGGAGAAGGTCCGCGCGCAGCTCGTCGCGCTCGCGGACTTCGTTGTCGTACGACAGAGATGAGCGCTATCGACACGAACTGATCGCAGTCGCCGGCCGGTGCCAGCCGGGCGCCGGCCGACGGAATCCCTGAGCACGCTTCACAGTTCACTGCAGAAGGGGAAGCCATGACAGCGACGACCGACGGAAGCACCGGGGCCCTGCCGCCCCGGGCCCCCTCGGCCAGTGATGCCGCCGGTCCCACCGGAGATCCGGCGGGCATCGCACAGCAGGCCCGGCGTGCGACGGAGCGCGCCACCGCATATCTCCTCTCCGTCCAGGACCCCGCCGGATGGTGGAAGGGCGACCTCGAGACCAACGTCACGATGGACGCCGAGGACCTGATGCTCCGGCAGTTCCTGGGGATCAGGGACGCGCGGACCACCGAGGCCGCCGCCCGGTACATCCGCGGCAAGCAGGGCGAGGACGGCGCCTGGGCCACCTTCCACGGCGGGCCCGGCGACCTCTCCGCCACCATCGAGGCGTATGTCGCCCTGCGGCTCGCCGGGGACGCCCCCGACGCCCCGCACATGGCCCGCGCCGCGGCGAGGGTCCGCGAGGCCGGCGGGATCGCCGCGTCCCGCGTCTTCACCCGCATCTGGCTGTCCCTCTTCGGCTGGTGGAAGTGGGAGGACCTCCCCGAACTCCCGCCGGAGCTGATCCACCTCCCGAAGTGGTTCCCGCTCAACATCTACGACTTCGGGTGCTGGGCGCGGCAGACGATCGTGCCGCTGACCATCGTCTCGGCCAAGCGCCCGGTGCGCCCCGCGCCGTTCGGCCTCGACGAGCTGCACACCGACCCGGCCGTGCCCAACCCGCCGCGCCCGCTCGCGCCGGCCACCAGCTGGGACGGCCTCTTCCAGCGCCTCGACAAGGCGCTGCACCTCTACCACAAGGTCGCCGTCCGCCCGGTGCGCGCCGCCGCGATGCGCTCCGCGGCCCGCTGGATCATCGAACGCCAGGAGAACGACGGCTGCTGGGGAGGCATCCAGCCGCCCGCCGTCTACTCCGTCATCGCCCTGCACCTGCTCGGCTACGACCTCGACCACCCGGTCCTCAAGGCGGGCCTGGCCTCACTCGACCGCTTCGCGGTGTGGCGCGAGGACGGCTCCCGGATGATCGAGGCGTGCCAGTCGCCGGTCTGGGACACCTGTCTGGCCACCATCGCCCTCGCCGACGCCGGACTCCCCGCCGACCACCCCGCGCTGGTCAGGGCCGCCGACTGGATGCTCGCCGAGCAGATCGACCGGCCCGGCGACTGGGCCGTCCGCCGTCCGCGTCTCGCCTCCGGCGGCTGGGGCTTCGAGTTCGAGAACGACAACTACCCGGACATCGACGACACCGCCGAGGTCGTCCTCGCGCTGCGCCGGGTCGACCACCCGGAACCGCACCGGATCGAGGAGGCCGTGGCGCGCGGGGTGCGCTGGAGCGCCGGGATGCAGTCGAAGAACGGCGCGTGGGCCGCGTTCGACGCCGACAACACCAGCCCGTTCCCCAACCGGCTGCCGTTCTGTGACTTCGGCGAGGTCATCGACCCGCCGTCGGCGGATGTCACCGCCCATGTCGTCGAGATGCTCGCCGACACCGGCCGCGCGGACCATCCGCGCGCCCGCCGCGGCCTCGCCTGGCTGCTGGCCGAGCAGGAACCCTGCGGCGCCTGGTTCGGCCGCTGGGGCACCAACTACCTCTACGGCACCGGCTCGGTGCTGCCCGCCCTCGCCGCGGCCGGGATCCCCCGCTCGCACCCGGCCGTCCGGCGCGCCGTCGCCTGGCTGGAGCGGGTGCAGAACACCGACGGCGGCTGGGGCGAGGACCAGCGCTCGTACCAGGACAAGGAGACCTGGACGGGCCGCGGCGCCTCCACCGCCTCGCAGACCGCGTGGGCGCTGATGGCGCTGCTGGCCGCCGGGGAGCGGGAGAACGAGGCGGTCCGGCGCGGGGTGCGCTGGCTGGCCGGCACCCAGTTGCCGGACGGTTCCTGGGACGAGCCGTACTTCACCGGCACCGGCTTCCCCTGGGACTTCTCCATCAACTACCACCTGTACCGCCAGGTCTTCCCGCTGACGGCGCTGGGCCGTTACGTGGGCGGCGGGCCGGCCGCCGCACCGCTGGGGGTCTGATGACGGGACGGCCCCCGCCTGAGGGCGCGCCGCCGCTGCTGGTCGCCTGTGCGCTCGGCATCGAGCGGTTCGCGCTGCGCGGCGGGGGCCGTGACGCCGCCGGGGCCCGTGTCACGCTGCGCACCGGCATGGGGCCGGGCGCCGCCGAACGCGCCATGGAACGGGCGCTCGCCCCGGGCGCGGCCACCGCGCACTCCCCGGTGATCGCCAGCGGCTTCTGCGCCGGGCTCGCCCCGGGCATGCGCCCCGGCGACGTGGTGGTGGCCGAGCGGACCCGCGACCACCGACCGGACGCGGCCGACGTGATCTGTCACGGCGGCCCGCTGGCCGAGGCGCTGCGCTCGCGCGGACTGACCGTCCACACCGGGCTGCTCCAGGGAAGCGACCACGTGGTGCGCGGTGCGGAGCGGGCGGCGCTGCACGCCGCGGGCGCGGTCGCGGTGGACATGGAGTCCGCCGCGACGCTGGGCGCGGCGCGGCGGACCGGCGAGCGCCCGGTTGCGGCCGTCCGGGTGGTCGTGGACGCTCCAGAACATGAGCTGCTGCGCCTGGCGACCCTGCGCGGAGGAATATCGGCCTTCCGCGTCCTGCGGTCCGTCCTTCCTGTTTTCTTCGAATGGCACCGTTCTTTGCTGCTCCCCTGGAGGTGAGCCAGATGGCCATGCCGCTCCGCCAGTCCATCCGGGTCGGGACCTATCTCTTTGAACAGAAGATGCGGAGGCGCGACAAGTTTCCGCTGATCGTCGAGTTGGAGCCGCTGTTCGCCTGCAACCTCAAGTGCGAGGGGTGCGGAAAGATCCAGCACCCCGCGGGCGTCCTCAAGCAGCGGATGCCGGTGGCGCAGGCGGTGGGGGCGGTGCTGGAGTCCGGCGCCCCGATGGTCTCCATCGCCGGCGGCGAGCCCCTGATGCACCCGCAGATCGACGAGATCGTCCGCCAGTTGGTGGCCAAACGGAAATACGTCTTCCTCTGCACCAACGCGATGCTGCTCCGTAAGAAGCTGGAGAAGTTCACGCCCTCGCGGTACTTCGCCTTCGCGGTGCACATCGACGGGATGCGCGAACGCCACGACGAGTCCGTCGCGAAGGAGGGCGTGTTCGACGAGGCGGTGGCCGCCATCAAGGAGGCCAAGCGGCGCGGCTTCCGGGTCACCACCAACTCCACCTTCTTCAACACCGACACCCCGCAGACCATCATCGAGGTGCTGAACTTCCTCAACGACGACCTCCAGGTCGACGAGATGATGCTGTCGCCCGCCTACGCGTACGAGAAGGCGCCCGACCAGGAGCACTTCCTCGGCGTCGAGCAGACCCGGGAGCTGTTCAAGAAGGCGTTCGCCGGGGGCAACCGCAGCCGCTGGCGCCTCAACCACAGCCCGCTCTTCCTCGACTTCCTGGAGGGCAAGGCGGACTTCCCGTGCACCGCGTGGGCGATCCCCAACTACTCCCTCTTCGGCTGGCAGCGCCCCTGCTACCTGATGAGCGACGGCTACGTCCCCACGTACCGCGAGCTCATCGAGGAGACCGACTGGGAGAAGTACGGCCGCGGCAAGGACCCGCGGTGCGCCAACTGCATGGCGCACTGCGGCTACGAGCCGACCGCCGTGCTGGCCACCATGGGGTCGCTCAAGGAGTCGTTGCGCGCCGCGCGCGAGACCATCGCGGGCAACCGTGACTGACGCGCCCGCCGGAGCGGCCCGGGCGCGCACCGCCCGGGCCGCGGGACGAGACGGGGAGGGGAGCCACCGGTGACCGGTTTCGATCTGGGCGCGCTGCTGGCCGAGCGCGGCGGCGAACGCTACGACCTGCACAGCCGCCATCTCAACCACCAACTGCCGCGGATGCTGCACACCCTCGGCTTCGACAAGGTCTACGAGCGGGCCGAGGGCGCGTACTTCTGGGACGCCGACGGGCAGGACTACCTCGACATGCTCGCCGGCTTCGGCGTGATGGGCCTGGGCCGTCACCACCCGGTCGTCCGGCAGGCGCTCCACGACGTCCTCGACGCGCAGCTGGCGGACCTCACCCGCTTCGACTGCCAGCCGCTGCCCGGTCTGCTAGCCGAGAAGCTGCTGTCCCACACACCCCATCTGGACCGGGTGTTCTTCGGCAACAGCGGCACCGAAGCCGTCGAGACCGCCCTGAAGTTCGCCCGCTACGCCACCGGGAAACCCCGCGTCCTGTACTGCACCCACGCCTTCCACGGTCTGACGACCGGCTCGCTGTCGGTCAACGGCGAGGACGGCTTCCGCGACGGCTTCGCCCCGCTGCTGCCGGACACCGCGATCGGGCTGGGCGATCTGGCGGCGCTGGAGCGCGAGGTGCGCCGCGGGGACGTGGCGGCGCTGGTCGTCGAGCCGATCCAGGGCAAGGGCGTACTGCCGGCCCCGCCCGGCTTCCTCGCCGCCGCCCAGGAACTGCTCCACCGCCACAAGGCCCTGCTGATCGCCGACGAGGTGCAGACCGGCCTCGGCCGCACCGGCGACTTCTTCGCCTACCAGCACGAGGCGGGCGTCGAGCCGGACCTGGTCTGCGTAGCCAAGACGCTGTCCGGCGGGTACGTGCCCGTCGGCGCGACGCTCGGCAAGGACTGGATCTTCAAGAAGGTCTACTCGTCCATGGACCGGGTGCTGGTCCACTCCGCCAGCTTCGGCGCCAACGCCCAGGCGATGGCGGCGGGTCTGGCGGTCCTCGCCGTGATGGAGGACGAACAGCTCGTCGCCCACGCCCGGCGCACCGGCGATCTGCTGCGCACCCGGCTGGCCGCGCTCACCGACCGGTACGAGCTGCTGCACGAGGTACGGGGCCGGGGCCTGATGATCGGCATCGAGTTCGGCCGGCCGGCGTCGCTGGGGCTGCGCGGTCGCTGGACGATGTTGCAGGCGGCCCGCAAGGGCCTGTTCGCGCAGATGGTCGTGGTGCCGCTGCTCCAGCGCCACCGGATCCTCACCCAGGTCTCCGGCGACCGTCTGGAGGTCATCAAGCTGCTCCCGCCGCTGATCATCGGTGAGCGGGAGGTGGACCGGTTCGTCGACGCGTTCACCGCCGTCATGGACGAGGCGCACGCGGGCTCCGGCCTGATGTGGGACTTCGGCCGGACGCTGGTGAAGCAGGCGGTCGCGCACCGCTGACGGGACGGCCCACAGGAGGGGGAGAGATGAGCGAGGACGCCACGGTGCGGGCCGTCAACGCGATGACGGCCCGCTGGGCGCGGTCGGCCGTGGGGGAGCGGGGCACGGTCCTGGCCGCGGCCGGGGTCTGGCCGCTGCTCGCCCTGCTCACCACCCCGGCCGCGGGCCCGGCCCGTACGGAGCTGGCAGCCGCCCTGGGTACCGCCCCGGAGCACGCGATGGACGAGGCCCGCGCGCTGCTCGCCACGCTGGACGCGATGGACGGCACCGACGCGGCCGCCGGGGTGTGGGCCGCCCGCTCCGCCGGGCTGCGCCCGGAGTGGTGCGCGCGGCTGCCGGAGGGCGCGCTCGGCGAGCTGACCGGCGATGCGGCTGCCGACCGCGCCGCGCTGGACGACTGGGCGCGGCGCGGCACCGACGGCATGATCGAACGGATGCCGGTGGCGGTCGGCCCCGGGACGCTGCTGGTCCTGGCCAGCGCGCTGCTGCTGCGGACCGCCTGGGAGACACCGTTCGCCGAGCGCCCGCTGCGCGTCGTCGAGGGCCCGTGGGCGGGGCGGACGCTGACGGAGCTGTACCGCCGCACGGAGGACGGCGCGCAGCTGCGGGTGCACCACACGCCGGACGGTCCGCTGACCGACGCCCGGGTCGCCGGCACGAACGGCCTCGACGTCCATCTGCTGCTCGGCCCGGAGCGGCTGCCGGGCGGCGAGGTGCTGGCGCACGGCGTGGCGGCGCTCGGCGGGGCGTATCCGATGGCGCCCGGCGCGGACGGGAACGGGCCGGGGCTCGCCGTCTCCTCGGTGCCGTCCCCGCACGGCCGCCCGCTGACCGAGGTGTGCACCGCGCGGTGGACCGTCGATGCCGATCACGATCTGCTGCGGTGGCCCGAGGTGTTCGGGCTCGGCGCGGCGGCGCGGGCGTCGGCCGGGCACTTCCCGGGGATGGCCACGCGGCTGCTGGCGGTCTCCGCGGCGCGGCAGACCGCGACGGCGACGTTCGGGCCGCTCGGCTTCCGGGCGGCGGCGGTCACCGCGATCGGGATGCGGGCGGCGGGCATGGCGCTGCCGCCGCCGCTCCGCTCCCGGCTGGTGACGGCGCGCTTCACGCGGCCGTTCGGCTTTCTGGCGGTGCACCGGGCGAGCGGTCTGGTGCCGGTCGCCGGGTGGGTCACCGACCCCGATCCGTACCCGGCGGTGTGAGGCCGGGGGCGGACGCCGGGGCGTGGGGCCTCAGCCCTCCAGGAGCCGGTCGCACAGCCGCTCGCGGACGGCCGGGGTCAGGCCGAGGCCCTCGGTGAGGTAGGCATCGGTCGAGCCCCAGGTCGCGGCGATCGCGTCGTAGGCGGCCGCGAGGTAGCCGGCGTCGGCGCCGAAGAGCGGCGACAGCAGCTCCATGACCTCGGGGGACATCGCGGCGGGGGAGTTGTCCGAGCGGCGGATCTTGTAGCGCCGGTGCGGGTCGTTGGACTTGAGGTAGTCGGCCTCGATCGCGTCCCGTTCGACGCCGACGGCGAGCAGCGTGACGGCGACCGACAGTCCGGCGCGGTCCTTGCCGGCGGCGCAGTGCAGCAGCGCGGGCGTGCTGTCCTCGGCGAGGGCGTGCAGCAGCCGGCTGTGGTCGGCGGTTCGGGTGGTGATGATGTGGCGGTAGCTCTTGGCCATCCGTGCGGCTGCCTTGCCGTCGCCGAGTATCTGGCGCAGCTGGTCCAGCGCGCCGTCGCGGACCATGGTCCAGAACTCCGCGCCGTCGGCCGGGTCGGTCAGCGGGATGTTGACGTTCCGCACGCCGGGGAGCGTGACGTCCGGGCCTTCGAGGGAGATGTCCGCGGCGTTGCGGAAGTCGAAGACGGTGTGGAGGCCGAGACCGCCGAGGAAGGCGGCGTCGGCGTCGGTCGCGTGCGCGAGGTGGCCGCTGCGGAACAGCCGTCCCGTCCGCACCCGCCGCCCGTCCACGGTCGGCAGCCCGCCCACGTCGCGGAAGTTGCGGACCTCCACGAGAGGGGAATCGGCCGGTGGGACCTGCGGCGTCTGCGTCACGGGCGCTCCTCGGTTCGGTCGCCGGCGCGGTCGCCGGCGAGACGTGGCCGTCCCTGACGATACGACACGGGTGCCGCAGGCAACCATGGTGGGGAAATGATGCTTCCGGGCCGGGAGCCGACCGATACCGACACGGTGGGCCCTCCTCGGGCGACACCGGGCGATCGTTGTGTATTCCAACTTGAAGAGAATTTGACCGGGTGGCATTAATCACCTCCCGTCAACCCCTGGTTACGGTGGCGTAGGTCACTTCTCACGGTGAAGTATGTCCTGACGTGGGAGACGATTCGAAAAACATCAGCAGCGGCGCCGTGCGCGCCATCGGGTCGTACGCAGCCGTCGGGGACAGCTTCACCGAGGGAGTCGGGGATCCGGGCCGTGACGGGGCGTACATCGGTTGGGCGGACCGCCTCGCGGTTCTCCTCTCGGACCAGTGCGCGGAGGGGGAGTTCCGCTACGCCAACCTCGCGGTCCGCGGCCGGCTCCTGGACCAGATCGTCGAGGAGCAGGTGCCCCGCGCCAAGGAGCTGGCCCCCGAGCTGGTGACCTTCTGCGCGGGCGGCAACGACATCCTGCGCCCCGGCTCCGACCCGGACGACGTCGCCGAGCGGTACGAGGCGGCCGTCGCGGAGCTGCGCGAAACCGTCGGCACGGTCCTGCTCTGCACCGGCTTCGACACCCGCGGCATCCCCGTCCTGAAGCATCTGCGCGGCAAGATCGCGACGTACACCGCACACGTCCGCGCCATCGCCGACCGGCACGGCTGCCCGGTCCTCGACCTCTGGTCGCTCAAGTCCGTCCAGGACCGGCGCGCCTGGAGCGACGACCGGCTGCACCTGTCCGCCGACGGCCACACCCGCGTCGCGCTCCGCGCCGGTCAGGTGCTCGGCCTCCAGGTCCCGGCCGACCCGGACCAGCCCTGGCCCCCGGAGGCGGAACGGTCGGCCGCCGACGCCCGCCGCGACAACATCCACTGGGCGCGCGAACACCTGGTGCCCTGGATCGGCCGCCGGCTGCGCGGCGAGTCCTCCGGCGACCACGTCGAGCCGAAGCGCCCGGACCTGCTTCCGCTCTAGTTCCGCTCCAGGGCAAGCGCGACGGCCCCGGAATCCCTTGACGGGATCCGGGGCCGTCGCCGTGTCCGGGCCTGCGCCGCCCGGAGTCAGCCGGTGGCTCCCTGGCGCCCGACCTCGGCCCACACCACCCGGCCGCCGTGCTCGTCGGGCCGGGTGCCCCAGTTCCGTGAGAGCGCGCCGACCAGGAAGAGGCCGCGGCCGCACTCCTTGTCCACGCTGCCCGGGCGGACCCGCGGCGCCGACGCGCCCGCGCCGCCCTCGTCGGTGACGGCTATCCGTACGTACCCCGCGTGCAGCGACAGCTCGCAGCCGACCCGCCGGCTGGCGGTGTGCCGCAGCGCGTTGGTGAACAGCTCGCAGACCACCAGCTCCACGTCGTCCCGGACGCCGGGCGCGGTGCCCCAGGCGTGCAGCAGCGCGGTGACCCGCCGCCGTGCCTCGGGGACGGAGGTGCGGCACGCCGGCAGATGGAACGCGTCCCGGCGCCCGGCGGAACAGCCGCGGGGCGCCAACGAAGGGGCGTTGCTGGAGGAAGCCACTACGCAACTATGTGCGATGCCGACGATCGATGGCAAGGATCAATCTGCAAATTACAGAATCGGATTATGCAGTCTGTTCGCGTAACTGACGGCATGACACACTGCTGCCCGGAAGCAGGCAGAAGGGATCGGACGTGGTGGAAGCACGGTCGGGCGGGGCGCCGACCGTCCTGCGGGTGGTGCTCGGGAAACGGTTGCAGGACCTGCGCGAGAAGGCCGGCCTCTCCTTCGAGCAGGCCGCCGAGGCCCTCGACGTCACCCATGCGACGGTACGGCGGATGGAGAAGGCCGAGGTCGGCCTGAAGATCCCGTACGTGGAGAAGCTGCTGGCCACCTACGGGATCACCGACCCCACCGAGATTGCGGGCTTCGTCTCCCTCGCCCGCGAGGCCAACCGCCCCGGCTGGTGGCACCGCTTCCGCGACGTCCTGCCCGACTGGTTCAGCGCCTACGTCAGCCTGGAGAGCGAGGCCACCCTCATCCGCGGCTACCAGCCCGCCTACGTTCCCGGGCTGCTGCAGACCGAGGAGTACGCACGGGCGGTGCTGCGCGCCGGGATGCCGCACGCCGCCGCCGACGACATCGACCGCTGTGTCGCCCTCCGCATGGAGCGGCAGTCCCTGCTCACCCGCGAGAACGCGCCGACGCTCTGGGTGGTCATGGACGAAACCGTGCTGCGCCGTCCGATCGGCGACGACCCGCAGGTGATGCGCGACCAGATCGCCCGTCTCGCGGAGGCCACCGCGCTGCCCAACGTCCGGCTGCAGATCATCCCGTTCGCCGCGGGCCCGCACCCCGCGATGTACGGACCGTTCCACATCTTCCGCTTCCCGATTCCGGAGCTGCCGGACATCGCGTACGCGGAGAGCCTCGTCGGAGCCCAGTACTTCGACCAGCGCAACGACGTCTCGCAGTTTCTGGAGGCCCTCGACCGGATGTGTGCGCAGGCCGCACCGGCACACGCCACCGAGGACATCCTGGGTGGCTTTCGCAAGGAGATCTGAACCATGGATCGCATACGCATCTACAACGGCATGCCCGCCAAGGAACTGGGCACCGACGGCTGGCACAAGCCCTGGAGCGGCGGCAACGGCGGCGAGTGCGTCGAGGCGATGAGACTGGGTGACGGCCGCGTCGCACTGCGCCAGTCCACCGACCCCGACGGCCCCGCGCTGATCTACACCCACCACGAGATCGTCAGCTTCATCGAGGGCGCCAAGGCCGGTGACGCCGACTTCCTGCTGACCGGCGGACCGCACCGCCACCCCGAACGGAGAACGGTATGAGCGACGCCGAGATCGCCCGGGGGCCGCTGCACCCGCCGCTGCCCGACGGCACCGGCCACGGCGGCTTCCGCCCCGAGGAGATCGACACCGGCACCCCGCACCCGGCCCGGATGTACGACTACTACCTCGGCGGCCGCGACAACTACGAGGTCGACCGGATCGCCGCCGACCGCGTCATCGAGGTTCACCCGCAGGTCCGGCTCAGCGCCCGCGCCAACCGCGCGTTCCTCGGCCGCGCGGTCCGCACCCTCGTCGACGGCGGCATCCGCCAGATCCTCGACCTCGGCACCGGCATCCCCACCTCACCCCACACCCACGAGGTGGCCCGCGCGAGCGCCCCGGACACCCGGGTCGTCTACGTCGACAACGACCCGATCGTCGCCACCCACGCCGGGGCCCGGCTGACCGATGCCGACCGCACCGGCTTCGTCCTCGGCGACGTCCGCGACATCCGCGCCGTCCTGGCACACCCGACCGTACGGCGGCTCATCGACTTCGACCGCCCGGTCGCCGTCCTCCTCCTCGCGGTGCTGCACTTCGTCCGCGAGGACGAGGACCCGGCGGCCGTCGTCACCGCCCTCGCCGACGCCCTGCCCGCCGGCAGCCACCTCGTGCTCTCGCACGCCACCGAGGAGCCCTACGAGGAGTACCCCGGCGGACGCGTCGACGTCACCGCCCGCGACGGCGTCGTCAACGTCTACAAGAACGCCACCGCCACCCTCAACCTCCGCTCCCGGGCCCGGATCACCGAACTCTTCGGCCCGTTCACGCTGCTGGAGCCCGGTGTCGTCCGCGTTCCGCTGTGGCGCCCGGACGGCGAGATCCCGGACGCCGAGGAGCTGAACAACACCATCTTCTACGGGGGGATGGGCCGGAAGGACTGACGCGCGGGCGGCGGCCGACGGCCCCGCGCTCAGACCGGAACGGTGTCCGCCGCCCCCGCCTGTGGCTCCTCGGCGGCCGCCGCCAGAGCCTCCGTGTCCAGGGGCGCGGTGTGCGTCCCGTGCGCGACACAGGCGTGCGCCCCGGCCAGCGCGCCCCGGCGCGCACACTCCCCGAACTCCAGCCCGGCGAGATGCCCGTGGAGGAACCCGCTGGTGAACGCGTCCCCGGCGCCGTTGCTGTCCACCACAGGGCCGGGCGGCACGGCCGCCGGGACATGACGCGGGGTGCGGTCCTCCGGGGTGAGCAGGTACGCGCCGCCGGCACCCGCCGTCGCGACCACCGCGGACGCCCGGCCCTCCCGCAGGATCTCCCGCATCACCGCCCCGATCCGCTCACCCGCCCCCGCGGTGCTCAGGAACACCAGGTCGGAACGGAACGCGAACTCCTTGTGGTGGCAGGTGAGTCCGTCCCAGTCGTGCAGATCCGTGGAGACCGGCAGCCCCAGCGCGGCGATGTCGTCGTACAGGAACCGCGTGAAGTGGGTGATCGACAGATGGACGTGCCGGGCCCGGCGCAGCGCGGGGAGGTAGTGCTCGGGCGGCATCCGCAGATCCAGCGGATCGCGGGCGTCGTGGAGCGAGGTGCGGCGGCCGTCCGGGGCGACGAGGTTCACCGAACGACGGGTGCCGTGCGGAGAGATCAACGGCCGGAAGTCGACACCGGTGCCGGCCAGCCGCTCCCGGACCAGCGTGCCCTGCGGATCGTCACCGATGAAGTCGAGGAATCCGGTGCGCAGTCCGAGCGCGGCGCAGCCCAGGGCGACACCGGTGCCGGTGTGGCCCGCGTACTCCAGGACCGGCGGCACCGGCACGGAATCGGCCGCGGGGATCGGCAGGGTGGGGACCCGTACGACGGTGTCCACCCCCGATCCGCCGACGACCAGGACGTCGTAGGGCTCGGTTCCCGGCTGATGTGTCACAGGCGCATCCCTGGCTGGTGGCGGCGGTCTGCGGACAGGCCACGTCCGCAGGCCCGGATTGTAGCCCCAAGATGCCGCAAAACGGGGCGTCAGGTACAGGATCCCGGAGGGCTGACGAGGGTGGGGAAAACATGTGCGACGGTGCGCCGGACGACGGCGGAGCCCCTCCGCGCCGCCGCCGGGGACAGCCTCCGGGAAGGCGTTGACAAGGGGTGGCGAGCGTTGAAGTCTGGCCTCCGGAACCGTAGTTGATCACTTGGGGCGGGCGGCCGGACGGCGGCCGACCGAGGGGAGCGGGAATGGAACAGCACCACACCGACGGCGCACGGGACGCGATAGTGATCGGCGGAGGGCTGGCCGGCATGCTCGCCGCCACCGCCCTGCTCGGCCACGCCGACACCGTCACCGTCATCGAACGCGACCGCTACCCCGAACACCGCGGCTTCCGCAAGGGCGTCCCCCAGGCACGCCACACCCACATCCTGCTCACCGGCGGCCAACGCGCCCTGGACGCCCTGCTGCCGGGCAGTTGCACCGCCCTCGCCGAGGCGGGCGCCCACCGCCTCGACCTGCCGCGCGACATCCTCACCCGCACCCCCACCGGCTGGCCGCGCCGGTTCGACGAAGGCCGCCACCACACCCTCAGCGTGACCCGCCCGGTGCTCGACGCCGTCGTCACCGAACGGGCCCGGGCCGCCTTCGCGGACTCCGCCACCCACGTGGAGATACGGGAGGCCACCGAGGCCGTCGGACTCATCGGCGACGCCGGGCGGGTCACCGGCGTCCGCGTCCGCCCACGCGACGGCGGCGCCCCGCGGACCCTCACCGCCGCCCTCGTCGTGGACGCCTCCGGACGCAGCTCCCGCGCCCCCCGCTGGTACGCCGAACTGGGCCTGGCCGCCCCGCAGGAGGAGATCGTCGACACCGGCCTCGGCTACGCCACCCGGCAGTACCGACCCGGCCCCGCCGGCCCCCCGGACACCGGCGTCAACATCCCCAACTGGCCGGGCTCCCCGCGCGGCGGCTGCTACCTCCCCGTCGAGGACGGCATCTGGATGCTGACCCTCGCCGGCATGCGCGGCGACCACCCGCCCACGGACCCGGCAGAGTTCCTGGCCTTCTGCGCCACCGTCGGCGACCCGTACCTCCACTCCCTGGTCTCCGACGCCGAACCGCTCACCCCCGTCCACGGCTTCCAGGACACCCGCAACCGCCGTCGCCGCTACGAGCGTCCCGGCGCCTCACCGCAGGGCTTCCTCGTCCTCGGGGACGCGCACTGCACCTTCAACCCGGTCTACGGCCAGGGCATGTCGGTCGCCGCCCTGGGCGCCCACGCGCTGCGCGAGACCGTGGAGCGCACCGGCGGACTGCTGCCGGACACCGCCGCCACGGTCCAGCGGGAGATCGCCGCCGTCACCGACCCGGCGTGGATCACCGCGGTCGGCGCCGACCTGCCCTACCTCCGCGACGCCGACGGGAAACGGACGGCCGGGGAGCGGCTGACGGCGTGGTACCTCGACCGGCTGGCCGCCCGCGCGGCCCTCGACCCGGTCGTCGGCGCCGCCTTCCGCGACGTCTTCTGCCTCACCGCCCCGCTGCCCCGCCTCTTCGGCCCCCGGATAGCCGCCCGCACCGTCCTGCTGCCCCGCCGCCCCGCCCTGCCCGCCCCGCCGACGGCACCCGAGCCGGCCCGGCGTACGGGAGCAGGGGTCTGACCCCGTACGCGACGACCCGTACGGGCCCGGCGGACGGCCCGGAAAATGCGGTGCACCACGGGCGGCCCCTGCCGGAAACTGGGGCATGACCTGGACCACGACCACGGACCCCGACGCCTTCGAAGCGGCCGCCGGAGCCTTCCTGAGGGCACGGCCGGTCGAGCACACCATGCTCCTCTCCGTCGCCGCGACCGTCCGCGCGAGCGGCGCCGACACCTACGGCGACCAACCGCCCCGGTACGGCTGGAGGCACGAGGGCGGCGAGGTGGACGCCGCCTTCCTCTGGACACCGCCGCGCCCGGTGCTGCTCTCGGCCATGTCCGCGCGGGCGGCGGGCGCCCTGGCCGACACCCTGACCCGGGAGCGGCGGCCCGTCCCGGGCGTCGGCGGCGACCACACGGCCGTCGACGCCTTCGCCGCCACCTGGCTGCGCCACCACGGCGGCACCGCCGACACCGTCGAACGCAGCCGCCTCCACCGCCTCGGCACGCTCGTGCCCCCGCACCCCGGCCCGCCGGGCGCCGCCCGCCCGGCCACCACCGCCGACCGCGCCCTCGTCCTGGAGTGGTTCGCCGCCTTCGCCGCCGACGCCGGGGTCGCCCCGCCGCGCGACGCCCGTACGGTCGACGACCGGATCGCGCACGGCCGGGTGCTGCTCTGGGAGGACGCCGGACGCCCCGTGGCGATGGCCGCCCACACCGGCGCGGACGACGGCATCACCCGCGTCGCCCCCGTCTACACCCCACCCGGACTCCGCGGCCGCGGCTACGCAGGCGCCGTGACAGCGGCCCTGTCCCGGACGGCCCGCGACACCGGAGCCCACGAGGTCCTGCTCTTCGCCGACCTCGCCAACCCGACCGCGAACGCGCTGTACCAGCGGCTGGGGTACGAGTCGGTGAGGGACCGGGTGGTCGTGGAGTTCAGCGGGGCGGACCTGGCGGAGACGGGGGCCACATCCGGGTGAAGGGGAGTCCGAGGCGAGGCTGCGGTGCCCGGCGGGCTCCCCGGGCCCAGGTCTGACGCCCGGTCGCGGCGTGCGTCCCGCCGGACCCGGACCGCGCACCCCACCCGGACCGTACAGGAGGCCGCAGGTCGCGCCGTCCCGGGCGCGGAGAGAGGCTGTGGAAGTGCCCGGGCGCCGCGGCCTCCTGGGTGGGCCGGGGGCGGAACCTGCGGTCCGCTCGATCCGTTCAACGTGGCGACCGCCCGACATTGGAGGTTCCGTGACCGGTCCCCGCCCCCGCCGTACGCCGTGGCGTGCGCTGCGCCCCGCGAGCTTCGGCGCCGCACCCACCGGCGAGCGACTGGCCAGGATGCGCAGGTCACCGCAGTTCGTGGACGGTCAGTTCCGCAACCCGACACCGATCAGCCGGCTGCTGCGCGGCTCCGCACTGCCGATGGCCCGCTCGCAGCTGAACCGTGAGGCACGGTTGCGCCGCGCCCCCGCCGCCCCGATACCGCTGCACCGCCCGGCCCCGGGGGAGACCGCCGGGCCCCCGCGCACCGGACTACGCGTCACCTGGATGGGGCATTCCAGCGTGCTCGCCGAGATCGACGGTCACCGGCTGCTCTTCGACCCGGTGTGGGGCGAGCGCTGTTCCCCCTTCGCCTGGGCCGGTCCCAAGCGGCTCCACCCGGCCCCCGTCGAGCTGGCCGCGGTGGAGCCCGTCGACGCCGTGGTGATCTCCCACGACCACTACGACCACCTCGACATGGCAACGATCCAGGCCCTCACCGCCACCGGAGCCGCCTTCGTGGTGCCCCTGGGCGTCGGCGCCGACCTGGAGTTCTGGGGCGTACCGCCGTCCCGCGTCACGGAGCTGGACTGGCACGAGTCCACCCGGGTCGGCGAGCTGACCCTCACCGCCACCCCCGCCCAGCACTTCTGCGGCCGGGGTCTGCGCGGACTCCAGCACACCCTGTGGGCCTCCTGGGCCGTCGCCGGGCCCGAGCACCGCATCCACCACAGCGGCGACACCGGCTATTTCCCCGGCTTCACCGAGATCGGTGAACGTCACGGCCCGTTCGACCTGACCATGGTCCAGATCGGCGCGTACAGCGAATTCTGGCCCAGGAACCACCCGGACCACACCCCACTGCCCGGCGCATGGCCCGACATCCACATGACTCCCGCCCAGGGGGTCCAGGCCCACCTCGACCTCCAGGGAAGCGGCCCGGCCGGCGCGCTGCTGCCGATCCACTGGGGCACCTTCAATCTCGCCCCGCACCCGTGGGCGGAGCCCGCGGAGTGGACGAAGGACGCGGCCGAGGAGGTCGGCCAGGCGGTGGCCTTCCCGCGCCCCGGCGAGCCGTTCGAGCCGGGGGGAAAGCTGCCCGGGGAGCCGTGGTGGCGGGCGGTGTCCCATCCGATCGCCCATCCGTGGCGCCGCCCGCGGGCCGCTGAGGTCGCGGCGGAGCCGCGCACCGCCGATCTGGACGTCGCCGGCGAACGCTGACACCGGCTCTCCCCGAGGCCGTCACGGATTCCTTTACGTATGGATGCGTACGGAGGCGTACGGATACGTATGGACGCGTACGGATGGCCGGGCGGTGCGGGCCCGGCGGTCCGGGAGGGCCCGGATCTCCGCGGACGCACCCCCGGTCGTGGGGTGCCTACGGGGTCGTGTAAGTTGTTCGAGTTGCCACGAGCCGACAGGTCTCCACGGCAGCCGTCCGCCGCATCGCGGCACACCACTACTGCACGACTCCTCACCGGGACGAATTTCGGCATGCCCGAATTTCACACCGCGACGTGATTATGCGTCACCGAGGAATTCCGCTAAAGTAGTGACCACGCCAAGGCGCCGCAAACGAAAGTAAGCAGCCCGAGGCAAACCCCTCCGACGGGTAATCGGAAACGAATTCGGACCGGAAACGGCGAGAAACGGATCTGATAGAGTCGGAAAGGCCGGAAAGCGAAAGC